>DATFCZ010000057.1:0-122450 GCA_035252605.1 Steroidobacteraceae bacterium | reverse complement strand
ATCACCGAGCGATCGCCGTCGGTCTGCAGGATCTTCACCGAGTGAATCTCATCGCGCGCGCCCGCGATCTGCACCTGGCTCACCTTGCGCGCGACCTTCTCATCGAGCGGCACCAACTCAAGCTGCCACTCCTCGAGCGTGCCGGTGAAGGTCACCTTGAAAACCCGCTCGAGCGCCTGCTCGTTGCCGGCGAGCGTGTCGCGAATGGAATCGACGAAGGGCGCGACCTGCGGATCCTCGCCGAGGTCCATGCGGTAGGTTCGATGTCCGCGCTCGACCGTGAGGCGCTCGCCATCGAGAATCAGCGACTCCGGTTTGGGCTTAAGCGCCCTTTTTTCCAGATGATCCGGCGCATCGTAAACCAACACGCCGGAGGACTTCACCGGCTGATCGAGAATCTGGAGGTAGTCCTCCTCCACATATCTCACTTCGCCGTGCTTGCGCTGGGCGAGGAGCGCCATCACCTGATCCAAGGTAGCATTCGCGGCGAAGCCGCTCGCCGATGCCGACAGCAGAGCCAATGCGAGCATCCCGCCGGCGAACCGGGAGGCGACCCGCTGATCGAGCCGCCGCGGCTCTCGTGTGTGAGCGCTAGTCATTCGCCCAGAAGTCATAGAAGTTGAACCAGTTGTAAGGATGCTCGCGGCAGTACGCCTCGAGCCGCTTCGCATAGCGCACCACCGCCGCCCGAATCGCATCTTCTCGCCCTTCTCGCGAGACGGTCGAGAAATCGGCGAGCGGCTCGAATACGACCCGATAACGGTTCCCTCCAAGATAAACACCCAGCATCAAGAAAGCCTCGCTCCCGAGGAGCGCCGCCACCCGCATGGGCCCGATCGGAAATCGGGCCGGCGCACCCAGAAACTGCACCACCTGGGTGGCTTCCCCGCCCGGCGTCCGATCGCCCAGCATGCCGACGAACACCCCTTGGGCGAGCAAGGCGCGCACCTTGAGCATCGACTCGAGGCTCCCCAGGGGCACGATGCCCGAGGCGAGCCTCGGGTTGACCGCAGCCGAGAGCGTATTGATTTTGCGGGCATTCTCCTCGTACATGGTCATCGCCACCTCGAGTCCGGGCTGGCGCCGCCCGATGGCCCGAATCACCTCGAAGCTCCCAATATGCGCTCCCACGAGAAAGCCCCCGGCTCGCCGGCGCATCCGCTCCCGCATCGCCTCCTCGCCCTCGACCCTGAAATCGAAGAGCTCGTAGCGGTCATTGAGCAGATACACCCGATCGAGAATCGTAGTGGCAAAGGCCATGATGTGGCGAAAGCGGTCGCTCGCGGTGGGCCGCCGTCCGAGAACGCGCCGCAGATAGGCTCTCGAGGCCCGCCGCGCCCGCGGCGCAAAGAGGAAGAAATAGGCGGCAATGAGGTAGAGCACGGGACGCGCGGCCCGCCGGCCCAAGCGCAATGAGAACGCCGCCATGAGGCGCAGGAGCCAGAGGCTCCCGCGCTCCCGCCGGGTCACCCACTCAGCGACCATGCGGGGCCGTCAAGTGTCCTCGCTCAAGACACCGGCCTGCCCGCTCGCGACCGCCTGCCCGGCGCTTAGGATCGTGAAGCGGATGGTGCCGCTGGCGAGCCGCTGCTGCTCGATGAGAAGCGGCTCACCGGGCCCGACCGTCTTCAGGAACTTCACCGATGCGATGCGCCAACATCGCGGCTCGCCACCTTGGGTGAGCTCGATCGCGCGCAGGGCCTCATCGAGAATGACGACTCCGGGCAGCACCGGCGCGCCCGGAAAGTGCCCGTCGAACGCCGGGTGGTCGGCGGCGATGGCAAGGTCGATCGCCGTCACGGCCGCGCCCGCCGTCCCAAGGCGCGAGCATCCCCGGCGGCGCACGCTTCCCCGCCCTGGCTCGCGGCGGACGCCGCGGCGAGCGAGCGCAGCGCCTCACGCGGGAGCTTGCCGGTGCTGTTGCGCGGCAGGCGCTCGAGAAAGAGCAGCGGCCGCGGCAGGAACACCGGGTCGATCCGCTCTCGCAGCGCGTGGGTGAGCTGCGCGGCATCGAGCCGCGGAGCGACCACGGCGGCCGCGACGCGTGCCACGCCCGCCGCGGAGGGGTGCGGCTCCTCCGGGAAGAAGAACACACCGTCCTCGACCCCCGGGATGGAGTTGAGTTGGTGGGTCAGGTACGAGAGCGAGCTGCGCTTGCCGGCAATGTTGACCAGATCGCCGAGCCGCCCATGGAGGAGAAACCGCTCGCCATCGAGGAGCTCCAACTCATCGCACATCGGTGTCGGCTGCTCGAGATGCCCGCCGCGCGCCCACGCGCGTCCGTCCTCGAGCGTCAGGCAGACCCCCGGCCACAACCGCCATTCGCGATCGCGCGCCGTGCGCCGTGTGGCGAGCTGCCCGGTCTCGGTGGAGCCGTAGATCTCGAGGAGCGGCGCGTCAAAGCGCTGCTCGCTCTCGCGCGCGAGCTCCTGCGGCAGTGGAGCGGTGGCCGAGAGAATGAGGTCGAGGGGCGGGAGCTCCATCTGCGAGGCGAGGAGCGCGCGCAGGTGAATGGGTGTGGAGACGAGCGCGCGGGGCCTCGGGAGCGCTTCGAGCGCGCTACAGATGTCGGCCGGATAAAAGGGCCGCTCGGCGCAGAGCGCGCTGCCACTTTGGAGTCCCAAGAGAACGCTCGACTCGAAGCCGTACATGTGTTGGGGCGGAACCGTGGCGAGCACGGCATGCGAGCTCCCGTCCTCGAGCCCGAGCCTCGCGGCGCCGTCGCGAACGCAGCGCACGAGCTTCCCCCAGGTCTTGGGATAGGGCACCGGCACCCCGGTGGAGCCTGAGGTAAAGACGACAGCGGCGGGCTGCGTGGCCTCGATCTCGGGCACGCGCCAGGGTCCGCGTGGTTGCGCGCCCGGCGTCGGGACTTTGGCAAAGCGCACCAGCGGCAGCGCAATGTCGCAGTCCTCCTCGTCCGTCAGGCAGAACACATCGGGAGCGAAGGCCGCAAGCTGCCGCATGACCTCGGGCGTGCGGGTCGGAGGCAGAAGACACACCTTGCGCGTGAGGAGGCATGCCGCGAGGCCGACCGCGAAGACGTAACGGTCCGCGCACAGGTTGATGAGGTGCTCACCTGCCGGGAGCCCCGCGGCGAGATGCGTGGCATCGAGGAGAAACTCGGCCGCGCGGACGGGACGGCCGCCGCGGTAGGCGACTATCGCCTCAGCCGTCGCGTGCGAGAGCAGCGGATAAGTCGTCAGCAGTCAAGTCATCCTATGCGCGGTGATGTACTCGGCGAGCCGGCGCAGCGAGCGGAAGATCTGCTCGTTCTCGGCGTTGTCGGCGCGCAGCTGCACACCATAGCGCTTGGAGACCACGAGGGCGATCTCCAGGATGTCGATCGAATCGAGGCCCAGGCCCTCGCCGTAAAGCGGCACATCCGGCTCGATGTCGGCCGCGCTCAGCTCGAGATTGAGCGCTTGGACGATGAGCTGGGCGAGCTCGCGCGTGAGGGCTTCCGTGTCGGCGGGCACCGGCTGGCGCATCGTTGAGGCGTGATTGGACATTGAGCTTATATTAGAACGTCTCGACCCCCCTTTTGGGCGCAGGAATTATACACGGCGCTGGCGGCCGGCCAGCCTGCGCGCGAGCCGGGATACGAGCCTCGGCAGCAGGGGGTACGGCAGGCGGATGAGGAAGCCCAGGAAGAGCCGCGCATGCATCGAGGTGAGGAGCAGGTTGTCGCGCCAGTAGTTGAAGTGTGATACGCCGCCTTCCGCAGCGCTGAAATAGCGGATCGGGGCGCTCAAATTCACCGCCGGCACCCCTCGCCAGGAAAGTCGCACCGCCGCCTCGACGTCGAAGTCGAAATGCCGCATGCCGAAGCTCGCGTGCATCTCGCGTACGAGAGGGGCGATGGGGTAGACCCTGAAGCCGCAGAGCGAGTCGTGGATGCCCGCCCAGAGCGTCTCGAGGTTCGCCCAGCCGTTGGAAATGCGCCGCCCGTTGACCCTAAGCGCCGGCGCGCTGGCATCGAACACCGGCTCGCCGAGCACCATCGCCTCGGGATGCGCCATCGAGGCCTCCATGAAGGCGGGGATCCTCGCCGCCGGGTGCTGGCCGTCCGAGTCTATGACGAGCGCATGGGTAAATCCCTGGCGCCCTGCCGCTTCGAGCCCGTGGAGCACGGCAGTCCCCTTGCCGCCGTTGCGGGCACGGACCAACACCGTAAGGCCGGGATCGCTTGCTGCCATCGCTGCGAGTGCGGCGGCGGTGCCATCGGTGCTGCCGTCCACCACGACCCAGACGGGCTGCCACTCGCCGCGCGCGGCGCGCACGGTCTCGAAGACCTTGGGGCCGGGGTTGTAGCTCGGAATCAGCACCAGATGCGTGCTGGAAGAGGCGCTCATCGGCCATCGAGGAGCGCTTTGCGGCCGGGCGGCTCGCCGCCCAGCCAGCCATTCTGCGGCGCCTCGGCGAGCTCGCGGGTGAGCTCGCGCTCGATCATCGCGGTGCAGCCGGCGGCATCCTGGGTGGGCTCGAGCCGCCGTCCCAGACGCACGCGGAAGCGGATCGGCAGCCGCGGCACCTTGAAGACCGGCCAGCCCTTGCCGAGATAGGGCGAGTCGGTCTCGATGATGAGGAGCTGCACGGGCACCTGGGCGTGGCGGGCGATCACCCCGGCGCTGCCGGTGAGGCGGTTCAAGGGCGCGCGGGTGGTGCGGGTGCCCTCGGGAAAAAGGAGCACCGAGCCTCCGCGGTGCAGCTCCGCGACGGCCTCCCGGATCATGCGGCGCGGGGGATCGCTACGGATGAAGCCCGCGAGCCTCGCTCCCGCGCCGAGGAAGAAGTTGGTCATGAGCTCGGGCTTCAAGATGCAGGCGAGATCCGGGTGACGGGTGAGAAAGAAGATGGCGTCGATGGCGGTCGGGTGGTTGGGCGCGAGGATGAGCGGCGGTCCTCTTGTGAGCGCATCGATGGCGCTCAAGTCGAGCTCGTAGGCGCCGCTCGCGGTGAGCAGCCACGAGAAGTACCGAAAGCCCCACATCATGGTGGTGCGCGCCACCCCTCGGCGCCAGTGCTTAGGGAGCGGCGAGAGCAGAACGAGCGCCAGGACCGTCCAGGTGAGGATCTCGACCCCTAAGAACGCGAGCAGGGCGTAGGCGGTGAGGTATTCGTAGGCGCGTCTCAGCACGGCGCCTGCCAGCCGTTCCCACCCACGGCCTCGATCTCAACGGCGAGGTCCCGCCGGCAGATGTCGGCCTGCAGATAAAGGAGAGCGGTTTTGCTGCCGACCGCCGCCTCGAGCTCCGCGCGGATCAGGGGGAGCTCGCGCGGGTCGCGCACGTAGACCTTGTACGCGAGACTCTCGAGCCGGAGCGGCGGCATGCGCGAGCGGCCACCGGCCTGCTTAAGCAGCGCCTCGATGTTGGCGAGCGCCTCGCGGGTCTGGGCGGCCGGGTCGCCGGCGTGGAGCGTCCGGTGGCCGACGATGCTCGCCGTTCCCGAGATGAAGAGCGTCGCCTCCTCGCCCTCACCGAGTGTCGTGGCGCGGGAGAAGGAGGGACTTCGCGGCCCGTACTCGGTCGGATAGCGGTAGGCGCTCACCTGGCGCGGATTTTCGATGAAGGCCGGTGCGCGCTGGCTCGCGAGAAAGTACACCGTGACCGGGCTTCCGGGCGCGCTACCTAAGGCGCTCGCCGCCGGGACGCTGCCCGCGACCGCGCGGCCGCAGGCGAGCGCGGCATCGTGGCGCGCGGTGTTGAATTGGCGGTAGCGCTCGAGGCCGTGGGTCTCGAGGTTGATTTCCGGGATGTAGTTCCAGACGCGCACGAGCTTGGGATCGCCCGCCGCCGCGAGTGCGGCGTACATCTCCCGATAGGCGACCTCGGTGGCGATGGCGAGCGGCGTGCGCGCGCGCGGCTGCTGCGGCGCCGGGAATTCCGACTCGTGCACGCAGACGCTGCCGAAGAGGAGCTCGCCGCTCACCGCATAACGCACCCGGCCGTGCGATTCGGTGCGCGCGCGGTTGCCGGCGCGCCAGACCTCGAGCACCTCGCGTGAGCCTTCGAGCACCGGCGCATGCACTTGTGCCAGCGGGAAGTCGGTGCCGTTGCCGGCAAGGGCGCGAGCGCAACCGTCGAAGGCCGCGACCCCGAGCACATCCTGCCACCCGTCCGCGTGCGACTCGGCCGGAGTGAGGTACTCGAGGCGCAGAGTGCGAGCGCCGCTCATCCGCCGGCCGCCGCCCGCCCGGCCTCGCCCGGGCGATCGATAGGGCGAATGTTGCTCACCCGCGCGCGCAGCGCCGCGAGCGAGCGTCGGGGATGCGCCAGCGTGTGGATGTAGTAAATGAGCTTGAACGCGCGCAGCGCCGCCCAGATGGGCGTCGTGCCGTAGATGTCGCCCGCCAGGAGCGAGAGCAGCGCTTCCTTGATCCTGAGCACGTTCCGCGGCGCCATGAAAAGATCCCGCATCGCTGGGCTCGTCATGCGATAGATGAACCAGGAGAAGGACTTCGGGCCATGGCGCGAGATGCGCTCGAAGCGGCGGAACGCGCGCGCGCGGCGCTTGCCCGCGAGCAGGCATTCGTCGAGGGCTTCGGCGGCGGCGCAGCCGGTCACGGTGGCGAAATACACGCCCGAGGAGAACACCGGATCGATGAACGTGTAGGCATCGCCAATGAGGAGAAAGCGCTCGCCGGAGGCGCGCGTGCACCGGTAGGCGTAGTTGCCGGTCGCCTCGACGTCGGTCACGAGCTTCGCATCCTTGAGCCGCTCGGCGAGCGGCGGGCAGAGCGCGATGGTCTCGAGGAAGTACTCGGCCACGGGCCGCGAGCGGCGCTTCATGTAGTAGGGCCACACCACGGCGCCGACGCTCGTCACCCCGTCGGCGAGCGGGATGTACCAGAACCAGCCGTGCTCGAACCAGAAGATCGAGATGTCCCCGGCCCGCTGCGGATCCTCGTGACGCCAGGCTCCCGAGAAGTGAGCGTAGATCGCCGAGCTGTTGTGCCGTCGGTTGCGTCTTTTGGTGCCGAGCCTGTTGGCGAGGAAGGTGTCCCGTCCCGAGGCATCGATGAGATAGCTCGCGTGGTACGCGGTGCGCTCGCCACTCTCGTGCTCGGCCTCGACCCGCACGCCGTCGGCAAGGAGCTCGACCTCGCGCGCGCGGCAGCCCTCGAGCACTTGCGCGCCGAGTTGCCCCGCCCGGCGGATGAGGGCCGCATCGAGCTCGGAGCGGCGCACCTCATAGGCGTGGGGCTGGTCCTTGCGCCAGCTGTCCGCGAACCGAAACGACTGCGTGTGATCGTGGCTCGGTGAGTGAAACTCGACGCCCCATTTGGGCAGGCCCACCGCGCGCACTTCTGCCGCGATCCCGAGACGCTGAAAGACAGGCAGGTTGGCCGGCAGGAGCGACTCGCCAATGTGAAAGCGCGGGTGGCGCGACTTCTCGAGCAGGGTGACCCGACGGCCGCGCTCGGCGAGCACCGCCGCGGCGGAGGCGCCTGCGGGGCCGCCGCCGATGATGATGACGTCGGCCGAGGGGGCGAGATTCAACGGGCGCCTCTAGTCGTGGTGCTCGAGCGCTGCTTTGACGTTGTGCGCCCCATGCGCAATGGCGTGGCCCACCTGCTTCGAGCTACGCGCAATGACGTGACCCACGTGCTTCGAATCGCGGGCGATCGCATGCCCTGCCATCTTGGACTTGCGCTTGATCGTCATCCGCTGCGGGCGGGTATCGCGGGCCATCGTACTGCCGAGCTGGCGCGAGTCCCGCGCTACCACGTGGCCGACATCCTTCGCCCCCTGGGCGACGCCGTGGCCGAAGTCCTTGAAATCCTTCTTCACCGGCGTATCGGCGTGGGCGGGTGAGGTGCCGAGTGGGGAGAGGGCGACCGCGGTGGCTGCGGCCGCGAGAATCAGGGTGAGGGTCGTGACTTTCATGGCAGAAAAGTAGCTAGGGTGCCTGAGGCGGATGGTACCGCATCGACAGCGGGTGGGGCCCCGGCGCGAGATCCCGGTTGAGAACCCGCGCGAGGCGAGCCCCGGCGAGCGCGATCTGCCGCCGCGCGACTTCGAGCGCCTCCCGGCGATAGCCGGCATCGAGCCGATACGGCCCGGTCCCATCTCCCACCGGCGACGCGTAGGCATACCGCTCGGCGAGGCGCTCGCTCTCGGTGAGCCAGCGGCGGGGGGAGGCGATCGCAGCGAGCTGCGGATCAGGCGCGGGCAGGCGCTCGGCATAGCGGATTGCCGCCGTGGGGTTTCGGCTCTTGCCGAGCACATCGTCCCAGAAGCTGTGCAGATTCCTGCGGCAGGGAGGGCGGCAGAGGGCGACCCGGTTGCCGCCGGCATCGCCTTGCGGCTGCGCTCGGGTGAAACGCGACACCGCATGGAGCGGCTGATGCGCATCGCCCACCAGATGCTCGATCCAGACGAGGTCGTAGGATTTCAACCCCGCACTGGCGCTCCCTGAGTGGAGCGACCTCTCGAGTGCCACGAGCTCGGTCTCGATGTTGGGTCGGGCGGGGGGCACGAGGCGGGTGTGATCGCTCGAGAACGGCTGGTCGATGAAGTGCCAGTAGCGATGCTCGAGCGGATCCGAGTAGCCCAGATTGCGGTCGGCGTCGGGCCCTTGCGGGCGATCGCCATCGAAGACGTGCATGCCATCGTTCTTGATGTCATCGGCCCAGACCGCCGCCTCGATGAAGGCAACCTCCTCGCGTTTCGCCGCCGGCACCCCTTGGGTCCAGAGCTCGTAGTCGGGATTTAATTCGAGGAGCCGCCCGACTCGGGCGCGCACGGCGGGCGTCAGGCGCGGCCAGGCCGCCGCGGCCGCCACTTCGTGGCCGAAGTCGTTCCAGGCGAGCGCCGCGGGCGCGGTGAGAAGGGCAAGGGAGAGGCCGAGGAAAACGCGGCGAGCGAAGCTCGCGGGCTTGGCGGTGACGTGCGTCATACGAAGATTTTAGCGTGGTGGATAATCCACCACGCAGTGTTAAACCGTCCAAGTCGTTCCAACATACACGGGCGGTCTCTTATCCGATCGCTTCCCGGCCCACCGCCGGTTGCGGGCGGACGACCTGCAAATGTCACTTCGTTCGGGCAGACTTGACCGGATGCGCCTCGAGCTCCCGATCTCGGTCCTGAAGACCCGGTACGTTCCCGGGCGCTGGGACGTGATCGCGTTCGTCCTGGTCTTCGCGTTCTTCGCTTATCTGGGCGATGCGGCCCATGGGCTCACCGGTTCGCTGGCTCATCTCGAGGCGCAGCCCATCTCGCTTGATCCGCGCTACCTGCCGGGGTATGCCGCGCAGACGGCGCTGCGGATGCTCCTCGCCATGGCGGCGTCCCTTCTTTTCACCTTCACCTACGCCACGCTCGCCGCCAAGAGCCGGCGCGCCGCGAGCGTGCTCATTCCCCTGCTCGATATCCTGCAGTCGGTGCCGATCCTCGGCTTTTCCATCACCGTCGTCTTCTTCCTCTCGCTCACCCCCGGCCGGGTCGCGGGCGCGGAGCTCGCCGCCATCTTCCTCGTCTTCACCAGCCAGGCGTGGAACATGGCGTTCAGCTTCTACCATTCGCTGCGCAGCATTCCGGATGAGCTCGATGAGGCCTCGCGCGCCTTTCACTTGGGTCCCTGGATGCGGTTCTGGCGGTTGGAAGTCCCGTTCGCCATGCCGGCGCTCATCTGGAACATGATGATGTCGATGTCGGGCGGCTGGTTCTTCGTGGTCGCGGCGGAGGCGATCAGCGTCGGGCACACCACCGTCACTCTGCCCGGCGTCGGCTCCTACATCGCGCGCGCCATCCAGGAGCGAAGCCTCACCGCCATCGGCTGGGCGATCGCGGCCATGTTTGTGGTCATCCTCATCTACGATCAGATCCTCTTCCGGCCGCTCGTTGCGAGCGCCGACTGGTTCCGACTCGAGCAGGAGGCGGGCCTCACCCCGTCTCGCTCCTGGGCGCTCACCATGATGAGACGCTCGCGTCTCATCGCCTTCGGCCGGCGAATGTTCGGCTCGGTGGTCGAGCTCGGATTCAACCGCGGCCCGGCCCGAAAGCCGAGAGCGCTTCGCGCCGGCGGCTCCCCCGTGAGCGCGCTCTTGGGCGATGTGGTCTTCTATGGAGCCTTCGCCGCCATCGTGGCGCTTGCCGCCTGGCGCATCGGTCGCTTCGTGCTCGAGCACATTCCGCTTGCCGAGGTCGGCCATGTGGTAGGTCTCGGGGGCTTGACGCTCCTTCGGGTCGCGGTGCTCATCGCGCTCGCGAGCGCGGTCTGGGTGCCGATCGGTGTCTATATCGGCATGCGCCCGCGCCTTGCGCGCACGGCGCAGCCGATCGCGCAGTTTCTGGCCGCGTTCCCGGTCAACCTTCTTTTTCCCATCGTCGTGTCCGCCATCGTGCTGCTCAAGCTCAACCCGAATATCTGGCTGAGTCCGCTCATGATCCTCGGCACCCAGTGGTACATTCTCTTCAACGTCATCGTCGGGGCCTCCTCGCTCTCCGTGGACCTGAAGTACGCGAGCGAGAATCTCAGGGTCCGGGGGTGGCTCTGGTGGCGGCGGATTGCGCTGCCGGCGGTGTTTCCGTTCTACGTGACGGGGGCGATCACCGCCTCGGGCGGCTCGTGGAACGCGAGCATCGTGGCGGAGGTCGCGGACTGGGGCACGAAACACCTCACCGCCAAAGGATTGGGCGCCTACATCGCCAATGCCACGAGCGCCGGGGACTTCCCGCGCACGGTGCTCGGCATCGCGATCATGGCGCTTTTCGTCGTGGTGTTGAACCGCCTCTTCTGGAGGCCGCTCTATGCCCGTGCCGAGCGCAAGTTCCGGGTGAGTTAGACTGCCAGCGAGAGAGCCCGCCATGAATGCCAACGCCGTTACGCTCAATCTCGCCCCGCTCCTTGCGGTGCGCGGCGTGTGCAAGTCCTTTCGCAAGCCCGATGGCGATGAGCTCGTCGTTCTCGAGAACGTCAATCTCACCCTTCGGCCGGGAGAGATCGTGGGTCTCCTCGGGCGCTCGGGATCGGGCAAATCGACGCTCCTTCGGCTCATCGCGGGTCTCGATGTCCCCACCAGCGGGGTGGTCGATTACCAGGGCGCGCCGGTGGCAGGTCCCGCCCAGGGCATCGCCATGGTGTTCCAGAGCTTCGCGCTCTTCCCCTGGCTCACCGTGCTCGAGAACGTGCAGTTGGGGCTCGAGGCGCTGCGATTGCCCGAGGCGGAGATCAGGAAGCGCTCGCTGCAGGCGATCGATCTCATCGGTCTCGATGGCTTCGAGTCCGCCTATCCGCGCGAGCTCTCGGGCGGCATGCGCCAGCGGGTGGGGTTCGCGCGCGCGCTGGTGGTGCACCCGAGCATCCTCCTCATGGACGAGCCTTTCTCGGCGCTCGATGTGCTCACCGCCGAGACGCTGCGCAGCGACTTTCTCGATCTTTGGGGCGAGGGGCAGCTGCCCATCCGCTCGGTGCTCTTGGTCACTCACAACATCGAGGAGGCGGTGCAGATGTGCGATCGCCTGCTCGTCTTCTCGACTCATCCCGGGCGGGTGGTGAGTGAGATCCCGGTGGATCTGCCGCAGCCGCGCTCGCCCCCGGACCCGCGCTTTCGGGCGCTCGTCGAGCGCGTGTATGTCGAGATGACGGCGAAGCCCCGGGGCGAGGCGCGCATAGGTCCCAAGACCGAGCGCTTCGCCGGCACCGGCATCGGCACCGCCTTGATCCATGTCTCCTCGAACCTCCTGCAGGGCCTCATCGAGGCGGTGAGCGAGCCGCCCTACAGCGGCAAGGCGGACCTGCCGGTGATCGCCGAGGACCTTCACATGGAGCTCGATGACCTCTTCCGGGTCGGCGAGGCGCTACAGATGCTGCGCTTCGCCGAGGTCGAGGGGGGCGATATCCGGCTCACCGAGGCGGGACTCGCCTTCGCGCGCTCGGAGGCCGATGAGCGCAAGCACCTTTTCGCGCGACACCTGCTCACCTACGTGTCCCTCGCGGCGCACATCCGCCGGGTGCTCGATGAGAGGAGCAGTCACACCGCGCCCAAGAGCCGCTTCTTCGATGAGCTCGAGGACTACATGGCGGAGTCGGCGGCCGAAGAGACGCTGCGCACCATCATCAGCTGGGGCCGCTATGCGGAGGTCTTCGCCTACGACGATCAGCGGCAGGTCTTCAGCCTCGAGAATCCAACTTGAGCGCCCACCCGGAAGCCGCCGACGCCCGCACCCATCTTCTCATCGTCGATGACGATCAGGAGCTCTGCTCGATGCTGGTGGAGTACTTGAGCCCCGAGGGTTTCGCCGCCGAGACGGTCGGCACGGGGCCGGCGGCGCTCGAGCGGGTCGGGCGAGGCGGGCTCGACCTCATCGTGCTCGATGTGATGTTGCCCGAGCTCTCGGGGTTCGAAGTCTTAAGGCGCCTGCGCGCGGTGAGCCGGGTCCCGGTCATCATGCTCACGGCCCGCGGCGAGGAGGTCGATCGGGTCATCGGGCTCGAGCTCGGGGCCGATGACTATCTGGCCAAGCCGTTCAGTCCCCGGGAGCTCGTCGCGCGGGTGAGGGCGGTGCTTAGGCGCATCGCGACCGACCCGCAAGCGCTCGCCAGCGGGGTGGTGAGCTGGGGGCCGCTCAAGCTCGATCTACGGGCGCGGCGCGCCGAGGTCGACGGCACCGACCTCGAGCTCACGGCCGCGGAGCTTAGGATCCTCGAGCTTCTGGTACGGGCCGATACCCGCACCGTGAGCCGCGAGGACCTGATGCAGCAGGCGCTCGGCCGGCGGCTCCTGCCGACCGATCGAAGCCTCGATACCCATGTCAGCAATTTGCGGCGTAAGCTTTCGAAATTAACGGACCGGATCACGGTGTTGAGCGTGCGCGGCTCGGGTTACGCCCTGACGCAGAAGCCATGATCCGAAATCCAGTCACTCGCCCACTGTGTACTGTGAGCGGATTCAGGCACTAGCCGGGTGGCATGTTACGTCACTCTGCGGGAAGTCATTCCCCTTGAAGAGGAGCGGCTCGTTCAGCGATTGAGCCAATGCGTACGAGAAGCAGTCGCCGAAGTTGAGACCGGCCGGATGTCGACCTTTGCCGTACTTGCGAAAAGCCCGTCGCGCGAGATTGGCTTGCTCTTCGTCTACGGCGACCAGAGAGACTTGTGCCTTGGCGATAAGGAGGTCGAGATCTCGAATGCCATCGGCGCCATAGCGAGACTCGAGAATCATCGAACATTCAACATACGAGGCCGTCGACAACAAACGCGTCTCGGCTGCTTCGATCGCCTCATTGAATTTCCGCCGCTCCGGCTCATCCTGAAGGATCGCCAGTATGGCCGAGGTATCGAGCACCATCAGCGCGGAAGTCCGCTCTCGTCGTAGCCCATGATCTCGTCGGCAGCGCGCGCATCGCGTACCGGCAGGGCAGAGCAGTGCAGGGCGATTTCATCGAGCTCGTCCGCAAGCCGTGTTCGCGCGCGGGCCCGACGAATCCGCTGCAGTCGCTCCCGCAGCGCTTGGGTAACCGCCTCGGTTTTTGTTTCTCCGGTGAGCTTGGCGAGCGCGCTCGCGAGCTCTTCCGTTTCCTCGCTCCGAATGTTGAGTGCCATGGCTGGTACGTGTAGATTAGTTACTACACGCGTAGTTTAGCACGTCTTATGCCGGGTGTCTGCCGCCGCCACGGCCGCTTACTCACTTGCTTTCGAACGGAGTAGGCTTTCAAAACCTATGCACTCCCTCTACTGGCGAATCTTTCGATCGTTCTGGCTCGCCATCGTCCTCATCCTGGTGGGGACGGTGATCGTCGCCGTGAGCGCCGCCATCCAGCGGCGCGACCAGCAGCCCTGGGTACAGCGCGGTGAGCTCTTCGCGCAGGCCGATGTGGCGTTCGAGAACGGTGGACCCGATGGACTGCGCGACTGGCTGGACGACATCACCGACGATCCGGCGTTCGCGCGCACCTACGTCGTGGGCCCCGACGGCAAGGACATGCTGAACCGCAAGCTGCCGGACTACATCGAGGCGCCGCTCGTCGGCCGCACGAAGCACGGCCAGAAGTCAGTCCGCACCGGCGCCATCGCTCCGGTCGGTGGCGCGCTGGTGTTGGTGGCACCGGATGGCAGCACCTATCACGTCATCGTCGGGCCCCTGCACGAGCATCCGCTCCTTTTCGGCGAGCTGCAGCTGCCTGCGGTCGCCGCCGCGACCCTCGCCATCGCGCTCCTCGTGAGCACGGTCATCTGCTTTTTTCTGACACGCCATCTCGTGGGGCCCATCGATCGGCTGCGTCAGGCCACGCGGCAGATGGCGGCGGGGGACTTGAGCGTGCGCATGCTGCCCAATCTCAAGGGCCGTCAGGATGACCTGACGCTGCTCGCCGCAGACTTCGACACCATGGCGGAGCGCGTGGAGCGCCTGCTCGAGTCCAAGCAGCAACTCCTGCGGGATGTCTCACACGAGCTGCGCTCGCCGCTTACCCGGCTGCAGCTTGCACTCTCGCTCGCGCGCCGTCAGGACGGAGGCGTCGAGCGGCAGCTCACGCGGATCGCGGCCGAGGCGGATCGGCTCGAGCAGCTCATCGCGCGCATCTTAAAGCTCGTGCGCCTCGAGCGCCCGGAAAGCGCCTTTCAAGGCGTTCCGGTTGATATCGGCAAGCTCCTCGAAACCATCGCCCAGGACGTCGCGATCGAGGCGGACGCACGCGGCTGCTCGGTGACGCTGAAGTCCGACGCCGGGTTGCAGGTCGCGGGGGACTCCGAGCTCCTGCGCAGCGCCTTCGAGAACGTCATCCGCAACGCCGTGCGCTACAGCGCCTCGGGGTCGGCGGTGGAGGTGAGAGGCTCGCGAGGCGCGGACTCTCGGATCGAGATCACGGTGCGCGACCATGGCCCGGGCGTTCCGGAGAAGGATCTCAAGCTCATCTTCGAGCCCTTCTACCGGGTCGATGCCGCGCGCGACCGCGCGGGCGGCGGGGAGGGGCTGGGACTTGCGATCGCGGCACGCGCCATCGAGGTCCATGGCGGCAGCATCGAGGCGCGCAACATCCCCGAAGGGGGTCTTGAAGTCGCGATGCGCCTGCCGGCGCTCGAGCGGCGCGCTAGCGAGAATGCGCCGGCAGCCGAGGCAGCCTAGTTTCGGACAAAAAAAACCGCCCTGGGAACTCCAGGGCGGCAGGCTTCCGACGGTGCTCGCGGCCAAAGGCCTGCGAGAGCTACCGGCGCTGCTCGGGTCTCAGGGAGGGGAAGTCCCAAGCGCGGCCGGCACACCGGGAACACAACGCAATCGTGTGTGCCTCAACCTCAGTACGTAGGACGCACGAAGCGGCCGGAAAGTTGTACGGGTTCACCTTTCTTTGGATTTCTCGAAATTTGTTACTGGCGTCACGAGTTCCCGGGAATGGTTGCGAGAATGGCATAATTCTGCCATCTTCCATACCATGAAAACGACCATCGACGCCGCCGGCCGCATCGTCGTGCCGAAGCCGCTGCGGGAAGCGCTCCATCTCAAGGCGGGTCAGGCCTTGGAGATCCGCGCGGGCGATGGCCGGCTCGAGATCGAGATCGCCGCGACTCCGATGACCCTGCAGAAGGAAGGCGGGGATCTCGTTGCAGTCTCTGAAGTCGAGCTGCCGACGCTGACCGCGAACGAGGTGCGCGATACGCTGGAGCGCGTGCGCCGGTGAGGGCCGCGGATACCAGTGTCGTGGTGGCGGCGTTTGCCTCCTGGCACGAGCATCACCAGCGGGCGCGCAAGGCGCTAGCCGTGGGTGTCCGCCTCATCGATCACTGCGCGCTCGAGATTTATTCGGTCCTCACCCGGCTGCCGGCGCCGCACCGCTGTGCGGGTACCGTGGTCCGCGATTTTCTGCGGTTGCGGTTCACCGAGCCGTACCTGTGCCTGGAGGATGAGCCCTATAAAGACTTCATCCATGCCATGCCCGAGCAGGGCATCAGCGGCGGCAACGCGTACGATGCACTGGTCGCGGCGATCGCGGTCGCGAATGCCGCGGAGCTCCTCACGTGTGACCGGCGCGCCGCGCCCATCTACGAGCGATATGGCGCGCGGATCCGTTTCATCGCCTGAGCCGAGCTCGCTATCGATCGTTCGCTATGTACATTCCTGACGCGTTCCGTTCCGCGGATCTTGCCGACCTCGATCGGCTGGCCGCCCACAACGCCTTCGGCACCCTGGTCTCACAGCTCGATGGCGCACCTTTCGCCTCACACCTTCCGGTGCTCTACGCCCGAGCCGAAGCGCGGGTGAGGCTCACCGGCCATTGGGCGCGGGCCAATCCGCAGTGGCGGAGCATCGAAGGGCAGCGGGTGCTCTTCATCTTCCACGGCCCGCATGCCTATATCTCCCCGCGCTGGTACCTGGAGCCCGAGAAGAACGTACCCACGTGGAACTACGCGGTGGCGCATGTCTATGGCCGAGTCCGCGTGATTCACGACACCCAAGAGCTCGAGCGGATCGTGACCGCACTCGCCAGGCAGTACGAGGCGGGAGCCGAGAAGCCGTGGCGGTTCGAGGATACGGGAGAGTCGGGAAGAGCGCGGCTCAAGGCGATCGTGGGGTTCGAGCTAACCGCGGAAGAGATCCAGGTCAAATTGAAGCTCAACCAGAATCACGTCGAGGGCAACGTCCGCGGAGCTGTTGCAGGCCTGCGGTCACAAAGCTCCGCCGACTCCGCTGAAGTGGCGGACTGGATGGAAGGCCTTCTGGATCGGCGGTGAAAGAGCGGCTCGCCCCCCGTCGATGTTGGTTCTGGCGTGGTCTCGCCCTAATGTCAGTTGCCGCCCGCATCGTCTGCGGGCGCCGACATCGATTTATTCAAACAATTTCAAGCACTTAGTCGACCCCATTCAGGCGAGTTGACAGAACGAGTCTCCAATCGGAGACAGAAAGATTCCTCCAAGTCTTGTGCGCCCTTCTGTGCGCTGCTGCCGAACGATACAACACATTGAATGTATAGGAATTGCGACGCTCTGGCATGCGTCTTGCTGCCTAGAGTGCGCTGCCGCTGCGTCAGTCGCTTGCCGCCGCGGCCGAAACATTCCGCAGGCCCAGACCGGGGAGGAGATGCGCATGCGGCTATTGAAGACGCTGTGCGGTCTTGCCGCCGCCATGCTGATCCTGTCGGGCTGCAACAGTGGCTCAGGATCGGCCTCACCTTCCGCCAGTGCCACGAGCACCCCCCCGAGCACGACGGGAAGCTCCGGATCGACTTCGGGCTCGACGAGCGGCTCGTCGTCCAGCTCATCGGGCAGCTCCTCGAGTGGCTCTTCAACCGGTGGCACGACCGGCGGCACCTCAGGGAGTGGTGGCTCCTCCGGGACTGGCAGCGGTGGCACCGGCTCGGGGAGTGGTAGCGGCTCGGGGAGTGGTAGCGGCTCGGGGAGTGGCAGCGGTTCGGGGAGTGGCGGCGGTTCGGGAAGCGGCAGCGGTTCGGGGAGTGGTAGCGGGAGCGGCTCGGGGTCTACGACGGGCAATGCGACGCTCAGATGGACCGCACCGACCACCAACAGCAATGGCACCGCGCTCACTGATCTAGCCGGCTATCACATCTACTACGGAACGAGCGCCAGCTCGCTGAGCAAAGAGGTCAACATCGCGAGCCCGAGTACCGTGACTTACACGGTAACGAATCTCAGCGCGGGCACGTGGTATTTCGCTATCACGGCATACACGAATACCGGGCTCGAGAGTGCCCCGTCGAACGTCGGAAGCAAAACGATCAGCTGACCGTCGCGTTAGGACTTCACCGGGCGCCTCACGCGCCGGCGATATCGCGCGGTGATGGAAGTTACGGCTTCTTCTTTCGGCGAAGCATACCAACTGAGGCGGCAGCGCCAAGGGCGAGTAGGCCGAGTGTGCCGGGCTCAGGAACCGAGCTACCCCCGCCGCTCCCCGAGCCAGAACCGCCGGGTGCCGGACACATGCCTGGAATAAGGTGGCAAGTGACGCCCGCCTGGGCGATAGGCGTGCCTAGGGCGACTATGGCTGAAGCCAGCAGACTGAATGCTATCTTACGCACGGTTGCCCCCACTTGGTTAGTGAATCCAATGCAAGGATCGCGCCATGTACGTTAAGTGCCCGCCGATCTTCGAGTTCTCGGGTGCGGTGCGATCTGCCGTCAGGAACCATTGTAAAGGAATTCGACGGATTAGTGCCAAGTAATCTGACGTATTGTGAGCCGCCCTCGGCTAAATGAGCAGAAAGCCGCGTCGGGCCAGTATGTCGGGAAGAGGCTCGGCACATTTTACTCCAAGCAGCGACTGTTAAGTCTGCCGACGTGAGCTCCGTCACACGCCTTCGATGGATCCCATCGAGCCGGCCCCGTGCGAATATCATCAGTCATTCAATCGGTCTGTTCAGTCGCCTAACTCACGCGAAATGCCTCGCAATGCAATTTGGGTTGGCTCCGTGCTGCTGCTGGTCGCGGCACTCTACTGGCCCGACACGGTGGGGCTGGGCCGCTATTGGCTCGACCTGGACGTGAATGAGCGCTCCGGCATACTGATCGCGCTGCTGTCGGGATTCCTGCTGTTTCGCGCGCGAGAGCGCTTCGAGCAGATCTCCATCTCCCCGACAACCGCCGCCTGCATGCCGCTCATCGCCTGCGCCGCGGCGAGTCTGATTTGCTGGCGCGCCGGCATTCTGACCCTGCAGTTTTTCTTTCTGCCGCTCATTCTCTGGCTTGCGGTGCTCGCCGTGTTCGGCTGGCAGGCCGCTCGCGCAGCGGGATTCGCGGTCGGATTTCTCTATTTCGGCCTGCCGGGATGGGGAGTGCTCGCGCCTGCACTGCAGCGGCTGACAGAGTGGGCCGTTGGAGTCATTGGGCCGGCTGTGGGGCTGCCCGTCGCCATGTCGGGAACGATGGTTCTCCTTCCAGGAGGGATGACCTTCGTGATCGAGCGCGGGTGCGCCGGAGTTGATTTCCTCACGGTTGGGCTCGCCGTCGCGGCCCTGTATGGAGAGCTCGAGCAGGCCAGCTTTCGTCGCCGCGTCCGCTTGCTCGGCGGCATGCTCCTGTTCGCGATCGTCAGCAATTGGGTGCGCGTCATTCTCATCATCGAAATCGGCTATCGCTCACACATGCGCAGCGCTCTTGCTACCCGTGACCACCTGGCGTTCGGAAGAGACATTTTCGCTGCCGCGTTGCTACTGTTCGTCTGGTTGGCCAGTCGAGGAGGGCGCTCCACACCGGATGTGCCAGTCGTCGCCGGACCCGGTCGCGCTGCATCGGGGATTCCGGCGCCGCGACATCACGACGCGTGGCGCTATGGCCTGATTGCCACGACATTGCTCGTCGTCCCGGTGCTGGCGTATGGCAGTCTGATTGCAAGTGAGCCGCGCGCAGCTGCTCCGCCATGGGACCTTCCGCAGGCGCGTGCACCTTGGCACGGTCCCACGCACTCGGCGGACCTGCTCTGGCAGCCTCGATACGTCGGTGCGCATACGGAACATCGGGGGCGCTATCAGAGCGAGGACGGTCGTGTCGTAGAGATCGTCGCCATCCGCTTCCCGCGGCAAAGCCAAGGTGTCCAGATCCTCAATGAGGGAAACTCTCTGCTCGGGAATCACGGCCTCGCCATCGAAGGCGTCAGTCTGGTCGAAGACACGGGGATTCCGCACGCAGAGGTTGTGGTCCGCGATCCTCAGCACCGACGATCGCTCATCTGGTCGGTCATTGACATCGGCGGGCGCCTCTTTGCCGAGCCGGTGTCATCTCAGTTGTGGTATGGCGTACGGTCGCTCATCGGCACGTCGTACTCTGCGCTTTTCGCAATGAGAACCGAATGCGACAGCTCCTGCGATGCCGCCCGCGCCGTGCTCACCGATTTTCTGCGTGCCAATGGCCCGGCACTCTTCGCGTCTCCTCCGAACACGAACATCAAGGGTTAGCGCAACGCACCTCCTGGCGGGCGCGCCCGCCCACTCAAGAGTGCCCCTTGCTAGTATCAGGTCCAGCGGATCTCGGAATGAGCGAGCGGCAGGCGTCGCACGCGGTTTCCGGTTCCAGCGAAGAGCGCATTGGCGAGAGTGGGGGCGAGCGGCGGAATCCCGAACCTCTCGCATGCCCCCGATGGGAGCCTCGGGCGTCTCGAGAATGTGAACCTCGACGGGTCGGGTGTCGCCATGCGAAGCACCCGGTAAGTATCGAAGTTTCGCAGCTCGAGCCTGCTGATCCGAGCCCCGCGGGGGTCAACCGGTGTCCCGTGGGCACCTGTGGCGCTCTAGGTGCCGGGCTGATGTCACCCATGTCTCATCCTTGTCGCACATCTCGACAGCCGATCCGCCCAAGCTCAAGCCCCGCGTCGCTGTCTGCGCGGTCGCAATCCCTAACGCGATTTCAAGCGCCCTGGATATCGTCGAATGGTGATTAGCGCGGTAGCTAAAATGATCGTCCAAGGCTCGACGCAACGCAGTTACATCGAAAAGCCCGGAATCCGCGATTTTCCTCGAAAGGAGAGTGTCGTAAGTGACATCTCGTAGCCGGTCGCGGATGAGTTCAGGCCAGAGAACCAGCGTCGAAGGACTCCCAAGCGCCCGCGACAGTTGCGTCATAATCTTCGGGGAGTTTCCTTGTCTGCCGAGTTTGCACGCAACTGCGTCGACCGCAGTACGGAACGCGGCGGGGGCCCAACGCAGCGACCAACCGCCTCGAGCGCGCCAACCCCAGTTCATCGGTATGTTGCGACCCGCCCGATCGTACCGGACGAGGATGGCTCTCTGAAAGGAATGCGATAACGGCGTGCCGCACAAGCGGTGCCGAATATCACGGCTTCTGATCGAGTTTTTTGTAGAATTCTGGAATCTCGGATCACCAGAAATCGCGGCTTTTGCCATTTCGATCAGGGTGAAGTCCGCGTATGGACTGAGCTGCAACGCACATGAGCTGCCTAACATACAATTTGCGACCGACCAATAGTGGACTTCTTGCTCGAAGAGGATGGACGCGAACCCCGTCTGCGCCATTCTGTCCACAAACCAGGGCGCCAGCGGCCGTTCGCCAAGCGCCACGCGAAGATCTTCCGAAAAGATCTGGTCGGCCAGTGTTACGGCGGTGATGCTCTCTACTCCGCCGCGTCCAACCTGATTGCCAAGATGGCCTGAGATTCTTGTATGTCGTCTCCCTTCGACCTGCGAGTACAGGTAGAGATCAATTGTCTGGCTCAAGCAAGCAACACCTCCCGTCAGCGCCGCTGATTGCATCACCAGATCAGGCAGACGCCGAGCGTAATCAGCGCCGAATTCAATTCCCTGGTGCGTGAGACCATGAGCTTCACAGAATCGACGAGCTAAGCGGAAATCGAGGGTACAAGGTGATCCAGCCATGGAAACGCAGTGGACGGTGCGCCCGCCTTGAAGCAAGGCCACCAGCGCCGTGCGAGAATCAAGGCCGCCACTCAGGCTTAGAAAGGCATCTGTCGTCGGCAATCGCGACGCCGCGCGGAGCAGTGCCCCAGCCTGTGCCTCGATAAACCTGCATGAGCGCAGGTATAAAGGAAGGGTGCTCGTAAGTTGTATACGGTCAAGGTGCGCTCCGCGGTCGGCTTCCAAACTGACCCGTGTGCGTGGAGGGATGATCCGTAAGTGACTGAACAGGGTTCGACCATCCAGCGGGTGTCCCCATCTCAAAGTGTCTGCTACACCGTCAATGTCCACTTCATTCCGTGGCGCTTGGAGGGGCAAACCGGGAGAACTAAGGAAGGCGATGACCCGGTGCTCGTATACTGCGATCGGCGGCAGCCCGACAACGGATGAAATGGCTTGAACCCGAGCGGTGAGAGTGTCGATGTCAACAAGTACGGCATTTGCGCACAAACTACCCGCTGTGGAAACGCCAGGCTCAGTATAATCGCCGACAACCAGACGGAGAACGCCGCTTGTCGCTGCCTGTTTTAGCTTATCCTGACAATGCAGGCTCCAAGGTGCCGGCTCGATCTCGGCGTACAGACGAGCAGAGTGATCCAAAACCCGCACTCGATCGTCGCGGGACAAGTCAGGAACCGGAATGCTCGCGGAGGACACTATAACTTCCACAGACTTGACAGGGATTCGCTCTGTGTCGTACATGCAAATGCTCGTCCGGACGCTCGACGTGAAATATGGTTGATTGTGAGGCTGGTTTTATGGAGAACCACAAACGGGAAAAAGCTCTTCGGCAACTCAATCGCTTCTCCCCGGCCCGCAGGCCAGTGAGGCAGCGCTGCGGGCATTGCCGCTGCATGAAAGTGAAGTCGAAGAGCCCCGTCAACCACGCCCCCGCAACCTCAGCTTGAAAATTGACCCTCCAGCGTTTGACTGAACGCAACCTTACTTGACGGCGGCGATGCTAATAAATAGTAAGTTCTGCAGGCCGCGCAAACTCCAGATCCGGCGCCTTAACTGCGCTGGAAAGAGAGCGATCAGCGCCTCAAGCGCGACCAGGGCGGTGAGCGATACACGGAAGTAGTGGTGGCTCAAGCCGACGTACGGCACGATGCGCGAAAAGCCGACCGCCCGAAACAGCTTCGCCAGCTCAGTGACGGTGTACTCCTTAAGATGGAGGCCCGTGGCAGCGTCATCGAAGAACCGAGAAATGTCATGGGGACCATTCAGCCGGTTGGGTGTCACGCATAGATACGTGCCGCCCGGGCCAAGTGCGGCGAAGATGTTCCGCAGTTGTTCGACCGCGTCGTCCGGATGAATGTGCTCCATTAGCTGGTAGCTGTACGCGAGCGTAATGGAGCCCTTGGGCACGGGCACGCTGCAGCCATCGGAGAGGATCGGTTCGAGGTTCTGTGCACCGGTAAGATCCAGTATCTCTCGGGACACATCAAGCGCATAGCACTTGCGGACGTGTTTGGCGACCGCGCGGCAAAGACTAGCATCTCCCGCCCCGATTTCGAGGAAGACGGTCTCGGGGCGCAGGAAGCGCCCAACGAGCGGCAAACGTACCGCGACCGCTTTGGCACGCGCCTCTGCGTCTTGCTTTCGTGTGAGTTGCGGATGTCGTGGCACTCGGCGGAACAGTTCGTCGTATAGCACCCCGTATAGCGCTGCTCTCTCGGTCCGGTCGGCGCGACGCAGGCGGTCCGCAAGTTCTCGCTCGATCAGATAATGCTCCTTCAGCTCCTCTGGGGTACGCATTGCATGCACTCAGGTCAAGGATGGTGTCCGTTGGTGTTCAGTGCGGAGTTCAAGCAGGTGGTCAGCTATCACGCGAGTTCAGCCAGTGGGTCGGGTCGCGTCGACGGATGCGGCGTACGTCGCGTTCGACCGGCGTTGGCCCGCAGACTCCCGACCCGGTGTAGACGTGATGCGCTCCCAACGTTTGTAATCCCAGACGGAGTAGATGCCATTAGAGTGAAGGTGATGTGTACCGTGTGCTCCGGGCAGGAATTCGGGCGTGAGCTGGCAGATCCGTTCTTCGGCATAACCCTCAGTGTCGAGACGGGTGATCCGCATGAGGCTGGCCGAGGCGCCGTATGAGCCGAAACCCTGAGACTGGCACACGCGGACGACGCCGTTCGGATCACGTAGTAACCCCGCGTTACGCGCGCATGTCGGATCGATGAGGACCGGGTTTCTTGGATGAGGCGCCCATGAGTTCGAGATAGGATCTGGCGCGTAGAAAATATGCAGCTCGGAACTGGCCTCTAGCGGCTCCGTCTGGCTCAGGTTGGTGAATAACCACCAGCGGCCGCCATGGGGAAAGAGCATGGTGTCGGCTGCGCATACCCTATTCATTGCGACGCACTCCAGCGTCCACTCGAGCGGGAATCTCGAGCAGCGGTAGATACGAATCTGTCTGGCGCCGATCGATTCGGGACACATGAAGAGAGCGCCACGGTGCTCGAACAGGAACGGGAAGGAGAGATGGAATTTCTCTTTAAGGGCAATACCGAGCTCGTGCGCACCGGACTGGCCGATTTCGAAGGCGGTAATATGTCCTGTGGCGGTACTGTAGACGTAGTCCTCCACAAACACGCAAGACTGCCCATTGCAGGTGGCAACAAATGGATCGGCGAGGAATCGGCCTTTCGGAGTGTTGATCCGGGTCCCCCGCCAGAAGGCGGCGCTCGGCCAGTCGCTCTTTAGAAAACACACGCCCCAGCGCTCCGTCCGACTGAGTGAATGGCGGATGTGGCCGACAATCGTGCGCCCGGCCCGTTTCGACAGATAGGCGGCAACCTCGCGTGCGCGCGGTGCGACGAAAAGTCTGCCCGAGTACGGCACGTGCGGTTCTGCGGGGGGAAGCTCGCCGGTCGCCGCGATGCGCTCGAGCAGGATCCTAAGATAAAAGTACGATTTTCCGAAGAGGAGAGCGCAGTTCAACAGGTGATTGGCCTGGGTCGGCACGAAGCCGCGCAGCAGGACGTCCCCTCCGTCGAGTTCCTCCGTCAGTCTCTGTACGACGAAGCCCGTCCTGCTCGAGCCGTGGTAAACCTCCCAGAATCCGGGCGGTCCGCCGCGATTGACCCGGTTGTCACCGTGATGGAACGAGAGGACACCGAGCCGCGCGCTCTGGAGGATCCCGCCGCGCAGGATTCCCGAGCCGCAGCGAATCAGGATATCGAACCGCTCCCGCCTGATCTTCTCGAGGTCCTCCTCGCTGAAGCGATACACGAGCCCGGATTTGGAGACCCGGGGTTTCACATAAATCCGGCCGGGGATGCGATCGCCGACTTCGAAGCTGCGGCCGAAATCCCGGTATGCGTCAACTGCCGCGAGGTGCCGCGCCTCCATCCGTGCTTTGATTCTCCAAAGGAGCGCTCCGAGCAGCTTACCCGGAGGCAACCGCAGCAGCCGAATGAGAAGCGCACGCTTGCGAGGCGGAGGGTCCCTCTGTTGCACGATGAGATGCGATATTCGGACCGTACCGCTCGAATTGGCCCAGCCGACCAAATCGTGCTCGTACTTGGATAGGCGCTCCTCGTCAACGAGGAGGCCGATATTCAATGTTGTACTCATCGATGCACTAGATCGGGCGGCAGCAAGTATACGAGACCCTCATTGTTCTTGGATTGGGGTCGACTCGTATTCTCGCTCTGCGGCAAGGACCGCATCTAATTCTTGAGCAGGCCAGGCAATGGGTCAAGGCCAGGTAATTGCAGAAACGAACCGCGGGCCTGTCTCCATCTCGCCTCCGTGGGCCTCGCTGGGCTCATTGATTATTATGCAAATGTGACATGCGACAACGTTAAGGCGTCCGGATCCATGGCTGGACCTCCCGAACGTCCGACGTGCGCGGATGCGGCAGCGTATCGCCGGTGAGCTGATGGTAAACGAAATCGACGAATGATGATCAGCCGATGCGAATGAATGCTAGGTGCGACTTGCTCCAATCAATGTGCACGACTGATAATGCGCGCGACGGATAATACTCTTAGGGGATTGAAGTGCGTCCTTTGCTCGGGGTTGGCGCGTTTTTCCGGTCCTTTATCTCGCCGTTTCCCCGTCTGCTGGCGCACTCGCCGCACGCAGGTCTCGGCGCACAACAGAGGCCGATTACGCCCGGCGATGCTGCGGGCATGTGCGCGGCGCCGGCGAAGGTCTTGATGGTTGAGGCCAATCGTTACGGCACCATAGGCGGCTCCTACTTCAGTCTCCTCTTTTTGGCAGGTGGACTAAACCGAGCCAAATACGCGCCGATGGTGGTTTTCGCCTCGGAAAATGGCCTGATTCCGTCATTTCAAAGCATGGGAGTTGAAGTCCGAGTGGTGCAGCCCGCGATGCCTACACCCACGGGTTCGAAGACAGGACTCCCGAAGTTCTTCGGGCGGTTGGCAAACGCTATCAAATACAGAATCGCGGCAATTTTATCAGTCCTGCGCAATGCGAAGCTCTTGCGGACGGAGCGGATCGGGCTTCTTAGCCTGAATAATTCGATCGATAGCGCCCACGCGTGGCAGTGGGCTGCGATTCTGGCTGGCGTGCCTTGTGTCGTACACGAGCGCGGCTGGCGGCATCGCTACACTCTCACAGCAAGGATCCTGGGGCGACGACTTGCCGCTGTGATGTGCGTCTCAGATGCGGTGCGACAGCATCTTATCGATTGCGGATTCGGACGCCTCCCGCTGGTGACTGTCCATGAGGGTCTGGACCCGAATGACTTCAGAATAACGAAGAGCCCGGCCGCTGTTCGCGAGGAACTGACGCTCCCCGATGATGTCAGGTTGATCGGAATGGTCGGACATATTCAGCGGTGGAAGGGACAGGACGTCGTCATTCGGGCTGTCGGGTCGCTTCGAGAGGAGTTCCCACAGCTGGTATGCATCTTCCTTGGCGAAGTGCCCAACGACGCAGCTGACCGGGAATTCTCCGAGGAGCTGCAGAGTCTGATCGAGAAGTACAACCTTCGGGATTGCGTGCATTTCACAGGCCACAGATCGGATGTTGCCGACTTCGTGAACGCCTGCGAGCTGCTGATACATGCCTCCATCGAGCCCGAACCGTTCGGGAGAGTGCTCCTCGAAGGTATGGCGCTGCGCAAGCCTATCGTTGCGAGCAGAGCGGGCGGACCAGTCGAGATAGTGTCACACGGCGTGACCGGGTTTACCTATCCCCCGGGCGATAGTGAGGAACTCGCCGAGCATCTGCGTGTTCTCTTGCGAGACGGCGTCTTGCGGGCGTCAATGGGGGAGGCGGGGCAGCGACGGCTTGTTGATTCATTTTCAATCGAGAAGAATGTCGCTAGTACGGAGATGATCTATGAGGCGGCGCTCCGCCGGACCTAATGGGCAGCCAGGGACCTTTTTGGCTGCAGGGGTCTCGGGCATCCCTTGTGCTCGTGGTAGCCCGATACCGAAACTGGCCGAGTCGACCACCTGATACTTCAGTTTGGGCACACGCTGCTCGTCAACAAGGAGGCCGAGATTCAATGTTGTGCTGTCGATCGAGTTAGATGTCCTGGCAGCTGCGGACGAGCCCCTTCGTTATCTTTCGATTCGGGCGGACTCGCGTTGCGGCCCCGCGGTAGGGGGCCTCCTTGATTGGCCTGCGCTAAGTACAAACGGTCAACGCGATACCCTCCTAGAAGTCGCGGAAATCCAATGACCTTATGTCCCGCCATTTGCGGTCTCGAACCGTTCGGCCCAAGATGCTCTTCAGATAGCGCTCATCGGAGACCTTCCCGTGGATGACTCGCGCGAGCCCACCGCCGTAATGCCGAAACCGAACTTCGCATCCTCGCCCGATACGCCTCTGCTGGAAGGGGTCCTGGAAATCCCGGTCGCCTGGCTGCTTCACCACCGAGGGGAGCTTCCAAGTGCCCGCATAGCATGGCGGGTGACGGGGCCTTCTGAGGCGCCACTGGTATGCGCCATGGGAGGGATCTGGTGCGACAGGCGGTTGTTCGACCCTGCCGACGCGCGCCGCGGCTGTTGGCATGAGGTCGTGGGGCCGCGACGCCCCCTGGATGCGAGCCGTTATCGGATTCTGAGCTTTGACTACCTGGGGGGCAGCGGCGATTCGACCGGACCCGAGGCCGGCAGCCGGTTTCCCAGCATTTCGACCTATGATCAGGCGGAAGCGCTCGCACGGTTGCTCGACCATCTGAAATTCCGGTGCCTTCATGCGATCTTGGGGGGGTCGTATGGGGGAATGGTCGCCCTTGCATTCGCCGAGAGGTATCCGGAGCGCGTCGGCGCTTTGTGCATAATCTCGGCCGCCGATCGTCCTCATCCGATGGCGATCGCTTGGCACAGCATTCAGCGGCAGATCGTGAAGTTCGCCATCCAGTGCGCCCGTCCGCAGGAGGGTTTGCGACTGGCACGGGCCGTGGGCCTCTCACTCTATCGAAGCTCCGAGGAATTCGCGGCACGCTTTCCTGTGACTCCACGGCTCGAAGGCGGAGAGTTTATCTTCCCGGTCGAGCGGTATCTATTCGGAGATTCCGCCGATGCGACCGCCGCCTTTCGCGCCGAGGCCTTCCTTTGCCTCTCAGAGTCGCTCGATTTGCATGAGGTAGATGCGACTCGCATATTCGTCCCGACGACTGCTGTCGCGGCTCGGGAAGATCAACTCGTGCCGCTCGGTGACGTGCGCGCGCTCGTCGCACGAATGGGTGTGGCACACGTCCGCGAGATATCCTCGATTCACGGTCATGATGCTTACCTGCGGGAATCGGAGCAGTTGAGGAGCATCCTGGCGACTGCCATTGGGGCGGGGAATGGAACCTAACCCGTGCTTTCGACTTAAGGTTGACATAACATTACCGAAATCGATGTGCCCACGTCGGTGGCCTGCGACAGGCGATTTTTCTTTCAAAATTAGAGTGTTATCGTCGATATTGGGATCATTTTGACGTATCGCGTCGGTAGCGCGCGACAATAAGGCCCGCGGATCGGGTCAAGGAGCGAGTAGGATCCGGCTCGCTGAGTAGATAAGTTATTGACAGCGAAAGGGAATTTCGCCGGTGGCATAGGCTTTGCAGCTAACCCTTTGATTGCCACTTCTGGTTCGCTTGCCGGGGTGGCAACCGCGCACGCATGGGCGTGCCCGGTCCCGACGGAGGGGGATTCTAGTTATGAGATCCTTAAAGGCTGTTCTTGGCCTCGCCGTAATGGCGCTCATTCTTGCGGGCTGCGGAGGCGCAGGATCCTCCGGCTCAAGCGCGTCTGCATCGAGTCCTTCAACGCCGGTTGCTTCCGGTTCCGGCTCGGGCACCCCGCCGACGACAGGCAACGCCACACTGAGGTGGACTGCGCCAACGACCAACAGCGACGGTACCCCTCTGACCGACCTTGCCGGCTACTACATCTACTACGGCTCGAGCGACGGCGCATTCACGCACACTGTCAACGTGACGAGTCCGGCCACGGTGAGCTACGTGGTTACGAACCTCAGCTCGGGCACCTGGTATTTCGCCATCTCCGCTTATACGAATACGGGACTCGTGAGTCCGCAGTCGAACGTCGGCAGTAAGACGATCACGTGAAGGTTGGCTGACGCACTGTCGGCTGCTTCATTTAGTCCATCCGCGCTCAACCAAAACCCAGAATTCCACTGGAAGGTAATCATGGCCAAAGCAACACGCTCTTCGTCTTCCCACAAGGGGTCAGTGACGCGGAGAGATCTGCTGAAAGTCGGCGGAGTCGTTATACCTGCCGCGATGCTGCTTCCGCCGTGGCGCAGCGCAAGAGCTCAGACCGCAGCAGCACCATTCGATTTCTACGTCTCTCCGACCGGGTCGGACTCGAATCCGGGAACAGTAGCCGAACCGTGGGCGATCACCTCGCTCATGCTCATCGCGCGCAACCCCTACAACGTAGCGAACTGCAACGCGACGAGCGGCAAGCGTATTGGATTCCTACCGGGGACGTACTATCTGACGACCGCATTCAAGGGCACGATCGCCAGCGGATCGAACATGATGACGGTCTCGGGTATTACCGGGGCCATTACCCCCGGCATGCATCTGGTCTCCGGGCTGGGGTCTGCTTTCAGCACGGGCAAGTATGGCTGGGGCCCGATGGTAACGGCCGTCTCCGGCAGCACTATCACGCTCAACACGAACGCGTCGGCCGGTCTATCGGGAGCCACCATCGTCGCAACTTTCATGGTGCAAGACCCCATCGGGGCCCTCCAACTCATTGGTTCCACCAATTCCAGCAGTCCGACCTACTGGGGTTCATCGGATTCGAGTGGAAATGAGAGCGCGAGGACCGCGACGCTCGATGCGGAGGGAGGTTCTGGGGTCTACGGTGGGTACATGACAACGAGCTCCAACACAGAGAGTATGTCAATCATCGCTCACATAGGCGAATACCCGTCGACCTACACGGTTGGCAACGCGACTTTGAGTGGACTCGTGCTGAGAGGTTACTCGTACTACGGAATTCAGATCGGCGCTCACAGTATGGAAGACGGGCCCCCGGGTATCACCGGGATCATCATACAAAATTGCGAGATCACGGATGGAAACACCTCGGCTTTCTATCCCCATGTCGACAACACGACTGCGATATGGATTGACTGCACGACAGGCGCGCTCATCAGAAACAACTGGATACACGACTGCGTGGGCCCCAAGGGGACTGGCGATCACCTGTCGGCGATTCAGATCTGGGGGGCCTATGCAACCCATGACTTCATCACCACCGGGACAATTATCGAGTACAACACTTGCGTTAACGCAGGCAACATCTATGGAAAGGAAGTTTGCATCGACCAGACGACGGTCAGATACAACTACCTAGACACGTCTGCGCTCACCAACTCCGCCGGCATGCAGGACTTCACGGGCGCGCCGACGACTGGCCTTTCTGGAACGACATATTTCTACAACAACATCGTCGTCTTCAACGCTGCCAATCAGGAGGGTGGCATATTCGGCGGACCCACTCTGTCGAACTCCTACGGCCTTACGACGGCGGTGGAGGTTTACAACAACACGATTATCGTTACGAAAGGTGGCGTCGCCACCGTCCCGTGGCTAACGGGGTCTGGAGGCGCGGTACGCGCCGTCAAGTACTACAACAACATCTACGTCAACAGCAGCACAAGCGGTGGCAACGATCTCGGAGTCGGGAACCACGCTACGAATCCTGCAGTCCCTGCTGTGTGGGACTACAATCTCGATTATTCGCCGAACGTGCAACTCTCATGGACGCTTTATGAGAACTCGAGCTTCACAACGCCCATTGGTAGTTACACCACTGCGGCCTCGTTCGCGGCCGCGTTGGCTAGCAACGGCGGCATATCGAACGCCGAGGCGCACAGTATCATCGGGACTGCTCCGACGTTTGTGAACACGGGCACGTACGCGCAGCGCTACCAGCTTGCGTCGGGCTCCGCAGGGAAGGGTGCGGGAAGTACCACGGGCACATCGAGTGGCTCTGCCTGCGATATGGGCGCGTGGGGAAATGGTGCGACCTGGATTGGATGCAATTTCGCTTACGAGGGGCCGTCCGCGCCCGTGTTGGACAGCATTAGCTAACTCAGCGGCACAAATAATAAGCGTGATGTTGGTGACCTCGGCTGCGGGGCTGGGAAAGCCCCGTCTCAGGTTCACCTAAGCATAGCGGCTAAAAATTCCGGTGTGAGTGACTTCACCGGCTGCATGCATTAACGCGCAACTCCGTCCCTGCTTCGGCGCAATCAAGCTGTAGGCTGCCAGGCAAACGGATGGTGGCCACACAAGACAGAGGGGTAGTGCGGCTTGCCTGATTTGTGATAGGTTTCAACGACTAGGAGAGCACGTCCAGATTATGGTCAGTTTCGCGGCTAAATAACGATGATCTGCCGCCGCAGCCCGGTAAATCGTTTCTAGGGGTCTGGTATGGTCGATTGGGATGGAAGCGGCCTTCTAGGCGGTGCCGGGATTGTACATCCGTCGAAACCGCCATCAATCCCACCCTGGTTTGCGTAGCCGCAGGCCGTACCGGCGACTCCGACCAGCGCTCCATGAACGACAGAGGCCTATTCGCGCGAACCGTCATCAATCTTCGGTGGTTCGTGCTGTGGCGCACGATGGCGCAGACGATTTCGTGGGTCCTTACCCTGATCGTGATCCGCTTATTGCGATCTTCTGACTACGGCATCATGTCCATGGCCGGCTTGGTGACGATATTTCTCCAGTTGGTCTTGGAAACTGGGCTCCGAGTTGCGTTTGTCCAACGACAGTGCACGACGGAGGAAGAATACCGCGCCGCGAACACCGTGCTCATCGCAGGGGCGACTGCCTCGGTGCTGGTGATACAGCTTGCAGCAAGGCCAGTCGCAGTTTTCTTTCGGGTGCCTTTACTTGAGGAAGTGCTTCGTCTCTACGCACTTCAGTTCTTCACCAGCGCGTTGTGCGTCGTTCCCGGTGCGATACTGACGGCACAGATGCGGTTCCGAGAACTTGGTGGCATTCAGTCGGCTACGGGAATCACCGCGGGTGTAACGACTCTCGTTCTCGCGATCTGCGGCGCTGGAGTCTGGTCGTTAGTCATAGGTATTCTCGTCGGCGGATGGATAAATGTGATACTTCTCGTGCGAAATGCACGGTCTCCACTCGGGCTCAGTTTAAAGATTTCGCTATTGCGTCCTTACGCTCGATTTTCCTGGTACATGGTGGTGCAGCGGGTGATCGAATTCTGGATCGAAGAGGCAGACCAGTTGTTCATCGGGAAGTGGCTCGGCGCTGCCCCGCTGGGCATATATTCAGTGGCAAGGAATCTAGCCCAGATGCCATTGGATAAGACCGGCGGGCTCGTGAACCAGGTTTCTCTGCCATCCTTCGCTGCGGTTCAAGGCGACATGAAGAGATGGTCAAACGGCTACCTGAAATTCATTCGGCTGATCTCGGCGCTCGCTTTTCCAGTGTTCTGGGGAATGGCGGCAACCGGTCCAGTGGCGTTACCGATCATTCTGGGCCAGAAGTGGGCGTCAACCGTCGTGCCGTTCGTATTGATTTGCATCCCACTGCCTCTCCGCGCTGCTCGGTCGCTGTCCACTACGGCGCTCCTCGGGCTTGGGCGATCAGATGTATCTTTCAAGACCATCGCAGCTTGGGCGGGCATCCTGACCCCTCTGCTGTTCGTTGGGGTCCACTATGGCATGATCGGCGTCGCTTGCGCGTGGGCATTCGGCTTCCCGGTTGTCTATCTCTGTTACGTGCTCATTGTGTCAAAGGAATTGCACATGACCATGCAAAGTCTGCTTGCGCCGATGGCCGTCCCGGCTACCGCCGGCGCTGCGTCCGCTATGATCGCCGGGGTGATAGGTTGGATGACAATAGGGAGGATGCCCGCGATCGTGATTTTACCTTTGCAGATGGTTTCCGGTCTCCTGTGCTATATATTGGTCGTACGAACCAGATCAGGCGCGCTATATGCGGAAATTTCGGAACTATTGGCCCAGCTACTTGGACGGCGACGATTTTCCTGACAGGTGCAAGGTGTGGTCTCAAGCAATCAGTGAAACACCTGGGTCGCGGTCTTGCGCCCTAGCCCGGAGCGGTGTGCTGGTAAGCGATCCCAGGTGATTACGAGCGTCTTCTCGATGGTGGCCGAGACAAGGGTGTCATTGCTCTGAGTATCCGTCCTCGTACGCTCCCTAGCTCAACCCGGTCGAGGACACCTGGCACATCTGAAAGTAGCTCGCTATGCCGAACTTCTGCGTCGGCATTCTCGCCAAACTGGCATCAAGCCGGCTTGTGTCTGTCTTCCCACGGCGCCGCCCGAATCTTATCGGTGCGTCCGACGTACCCGCGGTCTGCGGCGATAGAGAAGCGCGGGCGAGGTCGCAATCACTAAAGGTTCCGCTCTCAGCAGTGGTGCGGAGCGGAATTTCGCATATGCTTCCGAATGAATAGGAATAGTGGAAGCTTTCCAGCGATCCGGGGAACTGATATCCTGAAGTTGGATGTTGCGCGTGGTGGGTCGGGCGCGGGGGTACCGACGGTATCGCACTGACGCCGCTTCTGCAGCCGCGCACGATCGAGCGAAATTATCGTCTGCACTCTAATTCTGGGCCGCAATGAATCTCCTTGGTCTCATACCCGAGCCGCCTTTCGATCCGCTCAGCTGGTCGGGCTTGTCGGCGTACTTTTTTCGTGCTTTGCGAGAGCAAGCGGTCCTCTTGAACGCGGAAGAGGTATCGCTTGGCGCGTTTCGCGAGACCGTGGAAAAAACCTTAGCCGTGTCCATGCCGTTGCAACGGTGGAAGGAGCGCTACCACTCGAGCGTCTCGCGCTTCGCCGCGATGACGAAGGTGGCCGCAAAGATGATTTCGGCGCATCCCGACATAAACGGCGTGTTACAGGTCGGAGCTTGGTTTTCCTCCGGTAGCGCAACCCGACTCCCCTGTTTCAGTTACCACGACGGCAATGCTGCCCTGCAATATCGATATTATGGCCGCGGATTGGTATCCGAACCACGGCAACGGGAGCACTTGTCATGGGAGCGCTCCGTTTATTCGAACCTGACCGGTATTTTCGTGATGAGCAAGTGGCTGGCAGACTCGTTTATACGCGACTTTGGTATGCCGGCCGCGAAGGTTCACGTCGTAGGCGCCGGAATCAACATCGACAGTCTACCAGCGCTTCCCGAACGCTCTTGGGCGGTTCCAAAATTCCTCTTGGTGGGGAAAGATTTCCAAAGGAAAGGGGGCAAGTACCTCCTGGAGGCCTTTGAGATAGTAAGAAGGGAAATTCCAGAGGCACAACTCACAGTGGTGGGGCCGGAGCTTCAAATTAAGATGCCGGGTCTGCAGTGCCCTGGGTATTTGGCCAAGTCAAATCCCGAGGATCTGAAACGACTGAAGGAGTTCTTCCGGTCGGCGACAGCTGTAGTGCTACCGTCCATATACGAACCTTTCGGCGTCTCGCTTCTTGAAGGAATGGCATTTGGGCTGCCCTGCATCGCAAGTGACAGGTGTGCGATGCCGGAGATTGTGCATCACGGGCAAACTGGATTCCTTGTTCCCGCGGAGGACAGCCGATCGCTGGGCGATGCGATGATCCAGCTGGCAAAGAATCCAGTGGATGCTGCCAAAATGGGATTGGCAGGCCGCCGCCGGATCGAATCCACATTTACTTGGAATACGGTAGCCGGAAAAATCAAGTCTGTGCTGTTGGACGAGTACCATATCTGACGGGGAGTGGAGACATCGGGTGACCTCATAAATCTGAGATCCCGAAGGCTAGCTAACGGTGGAACAGTATGCAGCGAAATTCGAGCGGCCTGCTTGGATTGAGTGAAGCTGATCGATATCTCTCAGATTCAACGCTGGTAGGCGTCGAAAAACGCGAGTTGGATTGAACTCATGGCTTCCGATGAGAGTTGCGTCGTATCGAACGCAGTGAACAATACCGATTTCACGGTTGTTGGCGAGGTGTGAGCATAATGGGTAAGCGCTATTCGCTGCGGAAGCGGGTTCTCGTTACAGGCGGCGCCGGATTTATCGGGGCACATCTGTGTCGAAGACTGGTGGCCGAGGGTTGCGATGTGCTCTGCATCGACAACTTTTACACGGGGACTCGCGACAACATCGGAGAGCTCCTGAACAACCCGCGATTCGAGCTCATGCGCCACGACATCACGTTTCCACTCTTCGTCGAGGTCGACGAGATTTACAACCTGGCCTGCCCGGCCTCCCCTGTTCACTACCAGCTCGATCCGGTGCAGACGACGAAGACCTCGGTCCACGGCGCCATCAATATGTTGGGTCTCGCGAAGCGGATTCGAGCAAAGATTCTGCAGGCCTCGACCAGCGAGGTCTATGGCGATCCCACGGAGCACCCCCAAAAAGAGGAGTACTGGGGGAATGTCAATCCGATCGGCCTCAGGGCTTGCTACGATGAAGGAAAGCGGTGCGCGGAGACGTTGTTTTTCGACTATCTTCGCCAGCACAGGCTAAGGGTCAAGGTCGCGCGAATCTTCAACACCTACGGTCCTTATATGCACCCCAACGACGGCAGGGTAGTGTCTAACTTTATCATGCAGGCGTTGCGTGGTGAACCGATCACGGTCTACGGCAACGGGTCGCAAACGCGATCATTTTGCTACGTATCCGATCTGGTTGACGGACTTATGCGGTTGATGAACTCGGGAGACGACGTCACGGGCCCTATCAATCTCGGCAATCCCCACGAGTTCACGATACGCGAGCTTGCCGAAAAGATTGTGCGGCAATGCGGATCCGGCTCGAGGATCATCTTCAATCCCCTTCCGGCGGATGACCCGAAGCAGCGGCAGCCGGACATTAATAAAGCAACGGAATGCCTCGGATGGAGGCCCACGGTGCAGTTGGCGGACGGATTGCCACCAACAATCGAATACTTCCAGCGGTTCCTTTCTTGAGCCCAAATGTGGAGTAGCCGAGGCGGCCTCGGTCAGAGAGTCTCATCGAGTTCAGACGAGCTGCCAGTGATTGAAGAGCAGCGGCTTCAGGCTTTCAGTGGCAGGCGCTCCCGACGAATACCCTCGCGTGCACCAGCATTCCGTGTGCGCATCGCGCGGGCTATAGCAGCCGCTCGTAAACAGACATCAGTTCTTGAGCGTAGGATTCCGGGGCGTGGTGTTTGGCTCTCTCCAGGGCTGCGTGCGCCAACGTTCTGCGCAACGATTCGTCAGTCAAGAGCTCTCGCAGGGCCGATGCGAACGTGACAGGGTCTTTGGGCGGAACCAAAAGTGCAGATACACGGTCGGTCACTGATTCTGGTACGCCTCCCACCGATGTTGCGACAATTGGCAGTTTTGCTGACATGGCCTCGAGCAGAACGAGTGGCGAGCCTTCGGATAGCGATGGTAGAGCGAAGATATCGGACGAGTGATATATGTTCCAAGGATCGCTGACGTGTCCAAGGAACAGGACTCTGTCGCGGAAGGGTTCGGCGGCGCGCTTGAGGTGTTCGCCCTCGGGCCCAGCGCCGACAATAAGGAGCTTAAGAGGATATTCTGGTAGCTCTTGCAGCAGCTGAGCGAATGCCCTAATTAAATATATGTGTCCCTTTTCGCTGGACAGGCGCCCTACCGACAGGAGAACGAGCTCGTTCGGCCGAATGCCCAAGGCTGCGCGGCACGCACTCGTGTCCGCGCTTTTGGGGAAAGGTCTGGGAACCACCGGGTTCGAGATGACGGTCAAGCTGGTATGAGCCACTCCGCGGGTCGCAAGCTGCCGTGCGAAAGGTTGGCAAACAGTGACTACGTGGTCTGCGTGCCTTAACGTAAGTCGATCCAGTTGTTGGTAGGCCGAGACCCTCAAGCTAGTCTTAGTATACCCGTGGTGAAAAGCAATCCAGCTTTTGGCGCGAATATCGGAATAAAGGAGCCTGAGTAGGTACAGCAGAAAGTGGCTTTTGCAGTTGTGACTCTCGATGATATTCGGCTGAAAGTGCCGGATGACACCTGCTATGTGACCCAGGACGGAGGGATCCATGAGTCGTCGCTCGGGAACGAGTATGCATTCCAGTCCGACCTTCTCGGTGGCGAGCTTCAACGGATCATTCTCGAAAAACCTGCGGCGGGTGGTGAGCAGCTTTTGAAGAAATGGCGGATGACCCCGCAGACCGGCGGACGCCAGTGGGGAAAAGGCAATTATCGGCTTGATCGGGCCGGTAACGGTCAGGGCTTCTACCAAGGAAAGGAGTCGAATTGCAGGCATTTGGGGGAGACGCCTGGGCAGCGAATAGGGTCAGTAGACCCCTCTTCGCTTTAGCCAATTACAGCTTCCGCGCAACGGGCCTGCCCGGGGGCCCCGCTCGTTGGTGCTCCAGATACCACGCGACCGTTTTGCGAATCCCGTCGTCGAGCGTAAAAGGGGCTTTGTAACCTTGTTCACGAATTCTTTCCGCACGGTGATGTGTCGCATCGGTAAACTTTCCGATACGTTTTGCAGTCAGCGGTAGGTCTTTTCCGGTAACCCTCGCGACAACGTCAAAGGGAAGGGCACAGATCAGCGCCAGCCGCTTTGGAATTCGGATACCTGGTACCCTAACGCCCAAGGCCTCGGCGATGCATCGCACGAGCTCGCGCGTAGTCAGGTGCGGCGAATCCGAGTAGTTAACCGTATTCACGCCCGCACTCATCCGATCAACCAAAAACGCCGTTGCGGAAGTCAAATTCTCAACATAGGCCACGGACTTGACGTTTTGCCCGTCCCCGACACCTAAGTAGCGTCGCTCCCTCACTGCCTCAATAAGCCGGAACATATTTGCGCGATTAAACGGACCGAACACTACGGTTGGTCGTATTATGACGACGCTCCGACATCGGTCCGTCTGCGCCCATTCCTCGACGGCGTGCTCCGCCAGTAACTTGCTTCTGCCGTAGGGGAGTTCGGGTGAGCACTCGAGTCCCTCATGCGTCGGGATCGGGCTGCTACCGTAAACCGCCACGCTACTAAAGAAAACGAACTTCCCCACGCCACACTCTGTAGCACACCGCAGCAAATTCTTCGTACCCTCGACATTTACCTCGTGATATAGGCGCTCCGCAACACCAAAGTCCTTGTGCTCCGCGGCTAGGTGTATAACCAGATCAATCCCCTCCATTGATTCGCGCACTACTCCAGCATCCAGTATGTTGCCTCGCTTGAAGCGGAAAGAGGGGCCGAATTCAGGACCTACTCGGACATCAAGCCCGATAATGTCGTGACCTCTGGCGAGCAGCTCAGGAACCAGGAAGCAGCCAATAAACCCCGAACTTCCCGTGACCAGGATCCGCATAGTGCACTTCCTCACATCTCTGCCAAAGCGTTAGACACATCACCTCTCGGGAACCCACGTCGCGCGCCGGACGCCCTTCAGGTATTGAATCAATCCCACCATACAGGTGTAATTCAGCAGGACGAAATAATAAGGGATGTATGTAATGCGCGATTGGAGGCCCCTGCGTGCGCTCAGGTATCCGACGAACGCGAGGAGGTAGAGAATGGTCTGCAAGATGAGGAACTCCCGATAGGGCGGTTGGTGGCGCAACATGTAGCTGGTAAGTAACGCAACGATCATCGGGAACCAGCAGAGAACTCTGGCGTACTTATGGATCAGCAGCTGGTATGCCGCGAATCCGTACTTAAACCTGAGAAACCTGAAATAGGATGCGAGACCCGTAACATTGCGCACGGCAATGCGCGTGCGCATTCTGACTTCGCTCGCGTGAGTAGCGGTTGACCTCTCCTCCACGACGATATCAGGGTCAAAGACTACCCGTTTTCCTGACATCGCTATGTGCAGAGGATTGGACAGATCCTCGCCGATGTCTTGCCTTATGGGGTGGAAAAGAGATGTTCGAATTGCGTAGGTCGTTCCACTCGCGACAATATTCGTCCCCGCAACCGCCCCGGACTTTCGCAGAAAGCGCTCATATCGCCAGTACGCTCCCTGTCCGCGTTCGACAATTCCATTGCGCTCGCTAACGAAGCACAAGTCGACAGCAACGCATCCCACCGCCGAATCGTAGAAGTTCCGAACGATATTTCTTATGCAGTCTTTTGGCCAAACTGATGTCGCATCGGAAAAGACGACGATGTCATGATGGAGTGTTGGAACTATCTCGTTCTGCATCGCCGCCTTTCCGCGGTTTGTCTTGAAGTCATACAGCACGAGCCGCGAATCCTGGAATGAGCGTACGATTGACACCGTGTGGTCTGACGATCCGTCGTTTGCTACGATGATTGTTACCGGACCAGAATAAACCTGCTCCAGCAGGTTCTGCACTTTGGCTCCTATCCTCTCTTGTTCATTAAAGGCGGATACGAACACTGCCACTGACAGGTCGACGTTGCCGCGCGTCCATTGCCTTGGCCGAATCCGGGACAAGAGGTATAGCAATGCGGGATGTCCGACATAGGTGTACGTTACGATAGATACCGACGTCCAGAAAAGTGCGGCAATTAGCATCGGAAGGTTCTCTCACGTGCGGCAGGTGTCACCAGTGTCACCAGACGGTTACGTGCGACGTGTACGTATGTGCGGTTTGGTCCCGGATACCCGACCGACCGGAGTCCGGTCGGTACTTCGTCCAGGTGTCCCGCCGCGCGTTGGGGAGTCAGCTGGGCCTTCTGCGCTGACGCTGCTTGGGGTCTCGGCGGGACCGGTTGTTCGCGCGGTTCGATTGCCCTCTGTGGACTTGGCTGTCGAGACATTGACAAATGCGGTGCAGACGGCCACCGTCATCCACATACAAGAGGAATAGGCTTCCGATAGGAAGAGGCCCGCTACGATGTTTCCCATCAGCGCAATGCGGAAGCCACGGGCGTACAGAAGCATCTTTGTGCTGTCGGGTTCGAGCAGGGGCTGCGGCGGCTTTTTCAAGACCGCTCCTAGCTCTTTCCAGGTGATATAATAAGCGTACAAAAACAAGAATAAACCAAGCGCTCCGAGTTCGATGAACGCCTGGAGGGAGCTGTCGTGGGACGTGAAGTATGCCCCTCCTCCCAGAAGACCATCAGCCGTCGGTGCTGAGCCGAGCCCATATCCGATCGGGCGCTCGATAGCCAGCTTGGCTTGTGTCCGCCAGATAACCAGCCGGGAGGTTTTCGAGTCCCCCATATTGTAGTTGTGCTGTAGGTCGCTCAATTCAAAGAGTCTTGATCTAGTCGCTTGTGGCAAATGGGCCCAAATGGGAACCCCTAATATGGCAATTATTGAGACCTGCACGAGTAAGCGAGCTAGCGCGAACTTCCTCAGCTCTCTTGCCTTGGAAAGACCTATGGGATAGGTGATAACCGCGACCAGGACCACGCCGAGGCCAAGGACTCCTCCGAGAGAACCGGTGAGGAGAACGGCGCAGCCGACGACGGGTGCCAATCCGTAAGCGATCCACTTCATGCGCTTCGATTGCGCCGCTGCGCCGACGGCTATGACGATCGGCAGAAGCGTGTCGAGACAGTACGCTACATCGTTCGGGTCGAAATTGTTGTTGATATGAGCTCGACCGCCTTTGTAGTTTAGTAGTACACCCAGGGACAGCAACGCCGCCGAGGCAGCGAGGGCTACCGTCATTCTTTCGACAGCCCGCATCGTTTGGGTGATCTTTACCAGCACCACGAACGCGATGAGTAAGATGGCGGCCGATTCACTCCACTTCAATGTGTTCGATTTGTATATTGAGAAGATTATGCTGAGAATTGCAAGCCAGATGAAAGCGAGGAATGGCCTGGCAATAGGAAGCGAGCTCACCCGCACTGGGACCAGTGTCTGACGCGCTCGGTATGTATAAAAGGCAGTGAGGAGAAAAGTAGCTTTTGCGAGCGGTAGTCCAACGAGTCCTGGCACCCATTTTTCCACCTGCCCGACCATTACGATCAGTAGTATTGCCATCCACATGTGATGCGCACCGGGCGAGGGAGGCTGTGCGCTAGCAGATGAGCCGGGATTGTTTGCGCGGGCTGTGGCGGCGCCAAGGCGAAGTGGGCTCAGGCGATTCGCTAGGTTGGAAGCCGGAGCTTCGGTCTTCATGTTCTGTGTCGATTACTGCTGCCAGTTATGACAACGGCACCCGGGCATCGACTCGCACGCGCTGAGTACACCTCGATCATCGCAAAAACCGAAGTGGTCTCCTCACGTGGCGGTTCTGTGGATCTGAGTCAGCCTCAAAGGTATCCAAAGCGAGCGAGTTGTCGTTTCATCAACGATGTCAGCACTCTCTGCGTCCTCGGATCCAATTTCTCCTTCCATGACGTATCCTCGACAATTGTGCCGCGGAAGTCCCTCCGCATCCTATTGCCGAGTATGTGAACGTCGTCCATGGTGCTTGGGCGCCTATTTTCGTAAGGAATCTCCATAAAGTTGCAGATTAGACGGATCGTCTGTTCGGTGGAGCGGCAGAGGTCCTCATACTTCACCATCATGATGGGAACCGAGGGAAACGCGCTTGCGAAACGATCAACTTGAGCGATGTAGCGCAACCATGCCTTCGCGGAGTCACTTACAGGCGGATTTTGAGAAGCCGTGTGCCCCAGGTATGAGCTGCAAAATCCCCTGCCGTCGCGGATAAGATGAAGTGCTCTCATTTCAACGCGGCCGTCGCGCGCAAAGAGCTGGGCGCGCCGTATCGACTTTGTCCCGTCCAGATATATGGAGGCCCCGGAGAGCCTCTTGGCATTGGCGAAGAACTGCAGTTGGGCATCCATGAATCGATCTCGGGTGAGGCGAAACCTGGGAACCATATGTATTAGGCGTTCCCGCAGAGCGCTCTCATATCGCCACGAGCCGAGAAACGAGCGAAGAATTGGTAGCCGAGAGAAGGTAGGGGTATGCACAAACAGCCGCTTATCCCAACCTGATGAGTCTGTTAGGCGCATATGGGCGGCAGCGACTCTGTAGAAGTCGCATTCGTCGATGTATCGTTTACAAGTGCAATCGTAGCGGGTCTCGTCCTTGTCATCGAAGAACATTGACTCCCCGTTGCTGACAATCTCCGTCTGGCCTGCGAGCAAGATGGTCAACAGAGTCGCACCCGAATACCAGTTCGCCAATAAAGAAACCAATTTGGGCTTACTAGCTGTCATTCCTTTCCGCCATTGGTTGGACTACGGTCCGTACCGATGTTTCGTCCTGGGGTCAGATTCGCGCCGCTCGTCGCTGGTCGCGGGCGTGCGGCTGCTCCTTAGACCAGTGGATATGCGGGCTGCAACCGGCAAATGTGTAGCAGAAGGCCTCTCTGCATCCCCTAAGACCTGTATGTCATACCTCAGGTTTCGATACCGAAGCCGGTCATCCGCAGCTGACGTGATTATGGTACCTACGCCTTGGGAATAGTTTGGATGATGCCACAAAATCAGCCTTGGCGTCCGTGCGCTTCCTCATGGGACCGACTGTTCATCTACAGATTGATCGGGCCGTCTCCGTCGCCGCGATTCATGTGCCACTCCTCGAGCCGAGGTGTCCGGGCGGTCAAGGCGGGAGAGCGGGCAAATATGAAATTCGAAGGACCCGACACGAAACCGCAGCGTCGCAGACCGGCCGTCCAGGCCATGTGCGTTTGATTGCTGACAATGAGATCGACGCGTTCGGCGATCAGCCGATCCGTGCCGAGCCGGATCATTACCGGTGCCATCTCGGGGTCGCACAGGCCATCGACTATGCACCCGAGTCTCATCGATCCGAACTGCTTGTGATCGTGAAGGTCGTTGCGCGTCAATACCAGCCAGCCAATTATCTTACCGGCGCGGCGGACAACGAGCCGGATCAGTCGGGCGTCGGTATGAGGATAGCGCGCGTTCAGAACCGCAGCCGTGCGCTCTACGAGAGCGCCGTAGCGCTGTTGAACCTCTAGGAAGAATACGTCCAAGCCCGTTCCGAATGACGGGGGTTCTTCGATTACGAGTCCGTGTGGAAGCTCCGGCTGACGGACCCGGGAAGCCAGCCGCCATGTGCAGGTCGCGAGGGCTCCAAGCCCGGAATAGCGGGCCAGGGAAATCAGCATGGCACCGCCCCTGCGTTCCAGCAGGTAGCGGTTATTCAAGAATCCGGACGAGTGGATGACGCGAAAAAAGAACGGGACACTTTCGACAGACCAGTGAAATCGGCTCAGCAGACGTGGTAAAGGGCGCTTGAGACTCCCCATGCCGAGACAATACAGGAGCTCAGATCGCTTCATCGCATCCTGCAGGAGCTGAATGCCGACGGTGGCGTATGCTCTGTTCACGATGCCTTCGGAAACGGGCAACTGATAGTTCCAGAGCTCTAGGGCGGAGCAGCCTATGCGGAGCGGCTCGCGTTTGAGCAGATAGCCGCCCCGCACTGCGTCCTGATCCTGTGCGACAAAGAATTCGTGCCAGACGGGAACAGTCCTGGGCGGGGAAGGCCTGAAGAATTCGGGTTCCTCGGGCAGCCGATATCCCCCGCGGCCGTCTCTAAGACGTTGATTCAACGCCTGTACGCCGGGCGCGTCATTCGCGGTCGCCCGCTCGATACGAAGGCTCATTCGGTGCCTCGCACAGTGATCTTCCTAGCGATCCACCGCCATTCGATGCCGTGTCGGGCTGCAGCGGTCAGTCGCACCACGCCCCTCTGCGCCTCGATGTGGTCAAGAATCTGCGAGACCGGTACGAACCAGCCATTTTTCGAGGCAAGGCGGCGCATGAGCTGGACAAAGCGCGGCTGTAGCTGCGAGCCACTCTGAAAGCCCGAAGCAAAGTGGGTGTAGACAATGCACGCGCCGCCGGAAGCCTCCAGCTCATCCTGACGGCTCTCTGACAGACACCTGAGGAAATAGGGACCCCAGGATCCATAGGTGGAAGCGAACCATCCGCGGACGAACGGTCTCGTCGGGTCGTAGTAGGGCATGGACGGGCAGGATGCTAGCGTGTTGATATCGTCGAAGACGAAGCTCCGGACATACCGGATCCGTTCCCGGCAGAGATCGCCCCAGAAGTACGGCGAGCTCGGGATATGCCCCTGCTGCGGCTTGCCTCGGTGGCGTCTCTGGTTAAGGCGATACAGCGTCCTGAGTGGCTGCGAGAGTCGGTCTGCTCCCCAATAGATCCCTTCCGGGTTCCTCTCGTGGTTGGACATGCACGCCGGGTCCGTTCCGAAGAGCTCCCGGAAGCGATCTAGAGCGCGCCGCACCCCTTCTCGCGTCACCCCCCTATGGGAGGAATTGTGATATCCGATCTCAAACCCGTCCCGCTGAAGCTTCAGGATGTGGGCGAGATACTCGTCATCCTCGCAAGTGGAACCCTCCGGACTGCGGGGCAGCTGCCCCTCACCGGAAATGGGCCAGACCGACTTCGTGGTGCGGATTCCCAGGTCGCCCAAGAGCTCGTATACCTTCTCGAAGTTACCGGGAACCGCGAGGTCAGTATCATCGAACACAGAAAAGGCGAATGCCTTTCCGTTGGGCCAAGTAATGCTCGCCGTCATGACGTCTGGGACGCGAGAATGCGCGTACGCAGTTCCTCCAGACTCGTGATCTCCACGATATCCTCCGCCCTGAAGCGTACTGCAAACGCCTGCTCGATCGATGCAACGAGATCGAGGTGGGCCACGGAGTCCCATTCGTCGATGTCTCCCAGACGCAAATCCCGCCGAAATTGCTTCTCGGTAATCTGCAGCGACTGCATCACGACCGCTTGAAAACGCTGTTCATCAAACGCCATTTCCAACCCCCAAATTCTCAAACCACCTGATCATCGATCTTTACGAAATGGACCGCGAAACCCGGAGAACTGGGGGGCACGGGTGTCGACCACGTTAACCCATCCTCGCTGCTCCGGAGGCCCGAGCGCTTCAGGAATTCGAGCGCCACGTCGTTGCGGGCTGTAGGGTGAAACTTTAGGTGCACCTCGGTGGCTCCCGTTGCGTCGGCGCGGGAAAGAAGCCAGGAAAGGAACGCGTTCTCCACCGTGCGGCCAATGACACGGCAGCTGAGGAGGAACGTTGAAACGGTGAGGGACTTCGAGCCCACCCCGTTCACAATCGCCAGCCCCACGACTCCGCTATCCCCGAGCGTATCCGCTACGCGCATACCGATTACCAGTTTTTCCTGGCAATCCAACATTCCACGAAACTCATCAGGTGTCAGCCGCTCCGTCGTGAGGTTGAACTGATTGGTCTTCAATATGAGCTGATGTAGACGTTCGAATTGCGCCGTGTCCGCGCGGAACAGAGTCAGTTTCATGTTCAGCGAGCGAAAGAACTCCTCAGGGGATGTTGCAACTCGCTGTAGCTCGTCGCGCCGAGCCTCTGCCGCGTAACTGGCCGAGCGCTCACGGTCCTCGAGGGTCACGCGAAGCGAATCGAACGCCGGGCAGTCGCAGAGGGAGGTGACCAGTAGTGCCGGATCATCAGGAAACTCGATAACTGTGACTTCAGGCAGAGCCCTCCGAACCTCAGCGCGCTCGAAAGCAGAATCATCCAGAAACACGAAAGAATCGATCCCGAGGCGCAGTCGGGTGGCGAGCTTACGGATTCCCTGCGATTTGGGCTCCCAGCCGATCTCGAGAGCGGCGAAATCTTCCGGACGCAGCAGACAGTCGGGGTGCTCCGCGAGAGCCTTAAGGGCATCCTCCGGATTGTTTTTCGAGCATGCGGCCAACAAGATGCCGTTGCTCTTGAGCTGCAGGAGAGCCTTCTGCAGGCTATGGTAAGGCCACCCGGCGCCCGCCGGACCCATCTCAAGGCCGTTCAGGCCGTCTTCGCCGAGGATCCCACGCCAGAGCGTGTTGTCTAAGTCGACCACGAGCACTTTTGCGGATGGTCTACTCAGGGCACGCAGCACCCGCAGCCAGCCCTGCGCCACGAGACGTCCGCCAGCCGGAGAGAAGTACATTTGGGCCGCGGCTTCATAGCGCGGATCGGCAATGTGTCGCAGACCTTCCCGAGTGGCAATACCGAGATGGTCAACGATATGAAACCAGGAGTTGACTTCCGAGAAGGCGTAAAGATCTTCGTTGATCTGTGCGACTGCGCGCGTGAGCTCTCGATGTTGTGTGAGCGGCTGCACTCGTAGCGGGTCTGCGAATACGTTGGAGCACAAGACTGTGCGCGCAGGCGCAAGCTCAGAGAGTCTGTCGAGAAGCCTGGCCATGTCGCCGCGACCGGCGTGCGGACGCTCAAGTATGCGGGGAGAGAGCAGGAAGCCGAGGGCGGCATCGCCCTCTCGACACGCGCGGGAGCTGTGATCCATGATCTCCCTAAGCCAAGTATCGTATCCGAGGTCAACCACTTCCCATGGGAGGCCGTGCGCGGCGAGTAGACCATTCAGGCCTTTCGCGATCACGGAGAGTGTCTTGTCGCCAAGCAGGTAGAGCCGGCGTGAATTTGAGCTCACGCTCGTTTGGCTCCACGAGAAGGCGCAGTCGACGGCTTAATCATGTGAAGTCGGGGAAGAAGCCTATACTATGTGGTGTCGGCCCGATAAGTCGGCGCAGCGAGCCCCCGGGTCCGGAAGCTGGAGAACGTCGCGATAGCGGGCGATCACGTCGCGATAGTCATAGTGCGAGGTGACAAAGGTTCTGGCTTGCTCACCGAACTGTGCAGCCTTCTCAGGTTGAGCGGCCGCCTCAAGCAGGGCCGCCCGCACACTTTCCGGGTCATCGATTCGGGTGAGCCACCCGCGACCCTCGAGCAATAAGGGGATGCCGCCGACGGCAGTGGAAATGGCGGGGAGTCCCATGCACATGGCCTCGAGGAGCGCGCGAGGCACGCCTTCGGAAGACGAATTCAGCACCAGGACATCGGCCGCTGCCAGATAGCGCCGGACATCCGTCTGCGCACCAAGAAACGTCACGGTTCTCGCACCAGGATGACCCTCGAGCGATGCTCTGCAAGCTGCCATCTCGGGGCCGTCTCCCACAATGAGCAGTCTTGCGGGTCTCGGGAAACTCGACTGTGCGGAAAGAAAGGCGCGGATCAGACCGGGAACGTTCTTGATTGGCTGGAGCCGTCCGACAAACATGAATGTTAACTCGGGCCCGAGCCCGAGCTCAGCCCTGCGCTGTTCGCGGTCCCGGCGGTGCCACTGTGCTGTCTCGATGCCATTTGGGATCATGCTGATTCGGGAAGCAGGTACACGAAATTGCAAACTCAGATATTCTGCCATCTTGGGATGGATGACGGTGATGTGGTGCGCAAGACGCCAGACGAGGTGGAGTCGCAGCCTCTGGCCCAGAATTTTGCGATATGGCGCGTCCGAGTGCTCGGTGACGACAATACGAGGTACCCTGGCGAGGCGCGCGGCCAAGCCGATTTTTTGCAGTGTCAAGAAATGCTGCAGGTGTATCGCATCCAGTCGCAGTGCGCGCAGATCCTGCGCTAGCGAGCGGTTGAATCCGTTCCGGCGGAGGATACCGCTCACCGGAAATCCAAGGTCAATCACCGTAATGCCGAGGCGCTCGCATCTTTCGCGCAGCGGTCCGGTCATGCCGTCCACGGCAGTACACATGATTTCCACACCGGCGCCGGCCAGCTGATGTGCGAGCTCGAGGCCGACTACCTCCGAGCCCCCGGTCCTGAACGAATACAGCACCTCGAGCACTCGAGGCCGTCTTGGGGGGACGCCGCTGCCCGGAGAGGCGTCTATTCCTGCTCTCATCGAGGCATTCATGAGCGATACGCGGGGACAGCGATGCCGCGCGTTCGGCGGAGCGTCAGAACTGAAAGAGTGTTGCGCGCGAGTTCGCTGAAGCCCGTCAGCTCAGCCTCGAACGCGATATCCGCCTCGCTGTCGCTATCCAAATATCGCTTCAAGAGCATAACGGAGCTACCGGGCGGGTTCAGACCTCGGTCACAAGTGGTCGCCGAGCTTATTCCAAGGCGTTTGAGCCACTCCGAATGGTCCTGACTGTACTGCCCGCTTGGAAAACAGAAATGACTTGGTCTCCTGCCAAGCACCGCCTCAAGCTCCGCGCGATTCGCTTCGACTTCGGCTGCCATCAGTTGGAACGTCTCAGCGGGAAGGCGGTGTCTGTGGGTGTGAAGCTCGATATCGAAACCACGCGTGGCGAGCTCTCGGATCTGGTCTCGCGTCAGGAGGCGGAAGCGTTCGCCCTGTAGGACCTTACCGAGGTCCATCGCGAGCGCAGCGGCAATCGCCGGCAGTGTGTGCTGTCGGTCGGCGAGCACGGGGAAAGCCCTCTCGGCAGCGCTGATAAGGGAAGAGGCAAGGGCATCGGGATCGCTGCGCAAGTCATATATTCCGTCGAGGTGGGGATGCACTCCGCTGAGTTCGAACCTCTCGCGAGTCGAGCGGCGAATCATGTAGCGGAGCGCAACGTTGAATACTTCCGTGCCGGCCGAGAAGTGCTCGGTAGTGACGTAGATGGCAGCGGGAAAGCCGTATCGCTCGAGAATCGGTGCCCCGATTGTGAGCGTCGACGCCCAGCCATCGTCGATCGTGATGACGGCTTCGCCCAGGCGGATCTCGCCCGCCTCGAGCCTTCTGACCGCCTCTCCGAGAGAAATTACTGAGATGCGCCGCTTCTTGAGGATCTGCATACGGCGCTCGAAGGTAGAGCCTCTTATGAACATGTGCGGCTGAACCTGGTATTCATCGCCGACGGAGAACCCGTGATAACACAGAATGCGCAGTCGATCCCGAGTGAGATGCTGCGCAATGCGAAAGCCTCCCAGGGCACGTGCGGCGTAAAGAGCGATATTGCGGAGTTTGCGCATCTCAGTGCGGCGTGGAGTACCGACGGGCAGCGTCTTCCAGCGTTTCCCTGAATCGAGCCCCGATCTCGCGATAGGAATACTGAGTCTGCACAAGCTCGCGCGCCGCCCTTCCGAGTGCTTTCCGCCGGATATCATCGGCAAGCAGCGAGCTTATTTCGGCGACAAATTGCTGAGGAGAGGAGGCCAGTACGACGTTGTGACCTGGAACAATTTGAATGCCCTCGCAGGCGATCGGGTGCGCGACAACGCACTTCTCCATTGCGAACGCATCGAGGATCTTGAGCTTGGTTCCTCCGCCGTCCTGAATGGGGCAAGCGAAGACTGCTGCGGAATCTATGAGCGGTCGCACGTCCGGCAAGTATCCGTGGATCGTTACATCCGGCAGCGCGCGCGCCATACGCACGATCGAATCCGGTGGATTACTGCCCGCGACGTCCAGTGTCGCCGTCGGTACGACGGACTTCAATACCGGCCACACCTCGCGCAGCAGGTACGAGACTGCCTGCACGTTGGGGTACCAGTTCATCGTGCCGACGAATACGATCGAGTTTGGGCGAGTCTGCTGCCCCCGGGGCGCGAAGAACTCACAGTCCACCCCGTTCGGGACTACGACGATGTTCGCATCGGGCACGATCTCCCGGAACCGATCCGCATCAAGCTCGGAGCAGGTGATGTGTGCGCCGAAGTGCGTCGCCGCTTCCTGCTCATACTTTCGTAGCCTTCGCCCTTCGGTGCGGAAGTAGCTGCGCGCGACGAAGTTGCCGGAGTTGTCCGCTCGGCGGAGCATCATGTGCGATTCGATATTATGGTGAGTCAGTGTGGCCGGCAGCCGTGGCGACAGCTCCCTATAAGGGGCCAGACCAATCGTATCGACATGCACGAGATCGTAACCCCCGGTGTGTGCGAGGCGACGAATGACTGAGTTCGCAGAGTGACTCTGGAGCCAGGATGTCGTGTACGTCTTGTACGCCGAGCTGCCGATGAGCGCCCGAAGCGCGGTACGCTGCTTGCCTAAGAAGCGTCCGACGCTGTCGATCGGTAGAAATGTGACGGATTGACAGAATTCTCCGAGGGCGCTCCGGGACTCCTCGAGGCCTTCGTCGCGGTTGGCAAAGAGGGTGGTCAGCCACTGCTCCTGAACGAAGGCGACGAGGTCGACCCGATGCTCGCGCGTCAACTCACGCAGCAGATGGTACGAGCGCGATAGGTAACCTGCTTTGGGGGGATAGGGGATGGCGTGAGCCAGCCAGAGCACTTTCATGGGTGACGGGGGCTGGTGGCGTGGAAACACGGAGGGAATCGGATCGTCAGTGGCTCGAGATTGCCGTACAATAATTTTATCAGGATATCAAATGCCCCCGCGGATTACCTGCTAACCGATTATAGCCGCTGGCGGGGTGGCCGACCGCGCGACCGATTGGAATCATCGCATGTGTGGAATTGCGGGAGTTTATGCACCGGGTCGCCGGCAGGGCGATGAGGCGGTCCGCCGCATGCTCGATTCGATGGCTCATCGTGGGCCGGATGACCGCGGCGTGCAAATGCTTGCCGACAGCCGACTGGTGCTGGGGCACCTGAGGCTATCGATTCTCGATCTTTCGCCCCTCGGGCACCAGCCAATGGCGACCCCCGATGGGTCGGCTTGGATAGTCTTCAACGGGGAAATCTACAATTTTCGCGAGATTCGCGCAGAGCTACTCTCGCACGGATGGAATTTCCGCAGCGACAGCGACACTGAGGTGATCCTTGCATCCTATCAGCAGTGGGGACTGGGAGCCTTGGATCGCTTTCGCGGAATGTTTGCCTTTGCGCTCTGGGACGAGACACGCCGCCTTTTGCACCTGTGCCGAGATCGCTTCGGCGTGAAGCCTCTTTATTATTCCGTGCGCAACGGGATACTTGCCTTCGCCTCGGAGTCCAAGGCGTTGAACTGCGCCGATTGCACGGAGAGAATTGTTGAGCCCCTTTCGGTCGCGGAGTTCGTGCAATACGGCTACGTCTCGGCGCCGCGCAGCATCTTCTCGGATGTGAGCACGCTGCGACCGGGCACGATTTGCACGTTCGATGAGCGGCTGCAAGTGCGCGAGACAGTCTACTGGAGCGCGAAGGACCTTTTCGTTGGCGCCCCGGCAGCGGCGCTGCGCGAGGAGCTCGGGAAAGTCTCTGAAGAGTCCCTGCTCGATCGGATCGAGGAGAGCCTCACACGGGCCTTTAAGTACCGGATGGTGGCGGACGTACCGGTGGGCCTCTTTCTGAGCGGCGGAATCGACTCGTCGCTGGTCGCGACGCTGCTTGCGCGGCGATGTGGCATAACTCTAAACACCTTCACGATCGGCTACGGAGAGTCTGAGTTTGACGAGACGCGCTACGCGCGAGAGGTGGCGGAAGCGCTCGGGGCGCGTCACACTGAGTTTCGAGTCTCACCGCGAACGGCTCTCGAGCTCGTTTCGGAAATCCCTAACATCGCCGACGAACCGATCGGTGACAGCTCTCTGGTCCCGACGCTCATGGTGGCGCGCCTTGCGCGCGAGCATGTTAAGGTTGCTCTCTCAGCCGACGGAGCAGATGAGCTCTTCGGTGGCTACGCAAGGTATGCGTACTGTGGGAGGATGGTCGATAGCCCGGCGCTGCTAAGGCGGCTATACCATCTCTCCGCCGAGATTCTCGACCGGCTGCCGGCCCGCGTCATCTCCCGCGCCTATGCGATGGCTCGCCGCGGAGGACCGCGCTTTGCCGCCATCGATGACAAGCTGCGCAAGTTCGTACGCATGTCACGTGCGCGCGATGTGTTCGAGGCTTACGACGCTGCGATTTCGGAGTGGCCTGCACGGGAGGCCCAGGGACTTCTTCGCCAACAGCCTGCGGATTCCGTCGGCGCTCGAGAGGCTTTGGATTCCGTCAGAGGAGCCGATTCTCGCGATTGTTTCATGCACCACGATCTGACGCGGTACCTTCCGGGCGATCTGCTGGTGAAAGTTGACCGCGCCTCCATGTTCGTCTCGCTCGAGGCGAGGGAGCCGTTTCTCGATCACGAGGCGGCGCGACTCGCTGCCGTGCTGCCCATGCACTGGAAGATTCGAAACGGACAGAACAAGTACGTGCTGCGTCGGTTGCTGGCGCGGTATTTCGATTCGCGGCTCTTCGATCGCCCGAAGCAGGGATTCTCAGCGCCGGTAGGGCAGTGGTTGCGCGGGCCGCTGCGCGAGCTCTTCCTTGAGGCGCTTTCGCCTCACCGCGTACGGGAATTTGGCCTTCTCGATCCGAGGGTCGCGGCACAGGCGGTCGAGGGATTTCTCACGCCGTCATCACCTCGGGTCTCACCGGCAGCAGCTTGGATTCTCTTCCAGCTGCAGCAATGGGCGGGACGGTGGCTGCGGCCGCCGATGCCTGAGCGGGCCGCGGCACGGGGGGCGGCCTTGTAACGACGCAGGCTATTGTGACCCGATGCCTGTCTACACAATCGCCACTTCTCGCGCATTCCAGTATTGCCGGGTCTGTGCTTCAGCTGAGCGTGCGACCAACGGGCACCAATTACTTTCTTTTGGCAGTGTAACCAACCCGATACGATAGCGGACGTACGGCAGCGTAATGAAATGTGAATATGTTCACACCCGCGACTCAGCCACGAGACTTGCCCTTGCCGTAGGAAGCGGATCATGCGAAAGTCGCGCGTAACGGGGCTCAGACAGTGAGAGGCACGCAGTCAGACGTGCCGCTGCCATGATAATCACGAATAAAGGCCATACCACCACAGGCCGCGTGCGGCGCGGATGCGCGCGCCATTCGATCAGTTCCGTCTCCACCATGGGCAGGAGCCTATGAGGACGGAACGAGCTCCCTTCAGCTGAGGATCTCGGATGCGTATCCGGGTGCTCGGGCAACACGTGCATGTCTCGATCGCGGTTCTCTCTGCCGTAGAAGCGGTCGTGTTCTTTGTTGCGGTGTATGGCGCGGCACTCGCGTGCTTCCATGTCGATCTCAGCGCGCTCTCGCAGTTGCACGCGCTGGCGGGTGCCGTGTGGCCGCGCGCAGCGCTCTTCACCGCGGTGATGTTCGCATCCTTGTTCGCCTTCGGACTATACAGCTCGCGTCAGAGGGCAAGGCTGATTGGCATGATCCTGCGAGTAGCTCTGGCGCTCATCACGGGCCTCGCGATCACTGGGATTCTCTTCTACATGGTGCCTGCGCTCTGGATCGGCTCGGACGTGATTCTGGTGGCGGGCATCGGCGGCCTGTGCGGCGTCACGATCTCGCGAGTGATTTTCACGCGGGTCGTCGACGAGAATGTCTTCAAGCGGCGAGTGGTCGTATACGGCGCAGGCGAATCGGCTGCCGCGATCGATGGATTGCGCCGCCGGGCGGATCGGCGCGGGTTCGTCGTGCTCGGCTTCATACCCTCTCACCCGGACGAGCGTGCCGTCAAATTTGACCGCATACTTGAGTCCAAATCGAGTCTCGTGCAGATCTGCCAACGGCTGGGTGCGGCAGAGCTCGTCGTCGCAATGGACGATCGGCGCAAGGGGTTTCCGATCGCACAGCTGTTGGAATGCAGGCTTTCTGGTATAGACGTAACGGAGCTCGTCACATTCCTCGAGCGTGAGACCGGCCGGGTTAGGATCGATGTGCTTAATCCCAGCTGGATGATATTCGGGCAGGGATTTCGCAGGGATCCGCTGCGGCTGATTACCTCTAGAACACTGGATCTGGTAGCCAGCCTCACGGTGCTAGCAATCACGCTTCCCGTCATGCTGCTTGCCGTGCTTGCGATCAAGGTGGAGGACGGCTGGAGCGCCCCGGTCCTTTATCGACAGCGACGCGTGGGATTTCGTGGTAAGCCATTCGACGTGCTGAAATTTCGCAGCATGCGCACTGACGCGGAGAGCGACGGGCGCGCGCGTTGGGCACGGTTTGGCGATCCGCGAGTCACACGGATCGGGGCCTTCATGAGGAAGGTACGAATAGACGAGTTGCCGCAGCTTCTCAACGTGCTGCGCGGGCAAATGAGCTTGGTCGGACCGCGGCCCGAGCGCCCGGAGTTCGTCGCAGATCTTGCCGAGCGCATTCCGTATTACCTTGAGCGCCACTGCGTAAAGCCCGGCGTGACCGGCTGGGCGCAGCTTTGCTATCCGTACGGTGCGTCGGAGCAGGACGCGCTCGAGAAGCTTCAATACGATCTTTTCTACGTAAAGAACAACAGCTTGCTTTTCGATCTGGCCATTCTTCTGCAGACCGTCGAGGTGGTGCTGTTGGGTAAGGGATGCTGACGGAGATTGCTCCGCAATGCGACTCCGCGCTGAGTTGCGGAGGAATGCCGTAGCATGGGCATCCTGGAATGGGCTCACCGAAGGGAGACACCAGCCCAGCGGCGAGCTTGGGAGCTGATTAAGGCCGCAGCCCGCATCGGGTTTCCGACAGTGCCGGGATTGCACAGACTGCTGCTTGCGGAGCGTCGGTTCCGCAGAGGGCCTCTGCATCTGCTGTGGAACAAGGTCTACCGAGAACCGCTCCTTCGCCTCCAATGCGAGCAAGTCGGCAAGGGACTCGTGCTTTTCGAGGGCATACCAAAAATCATGGGCAACCTTCGCGTCACACTTGGAGCGCGGGTGAAGCTCAATGGCGAACACGTGTGGATAGCCTCCGGTGATGGCCGCCCGAGGACACTGGAGGTCGGAGACGATTCCGGAATAGGATTCGGCGCGGAGATCATCGTGGGTGATTCGATCAAGATCGGCCAGCATGTCATGATCGCAAATCACGTGACACTCGTCGGATATGATGGGCATCCGCTGGACCCTTTCGCGCGGGCGCGCAGTGAGCCGCCGGGTCCGGAAGGAGTGGGGCCAATTGAGGTCAAGGACTACGCTTGGATTGGCAGTCACTCGATCATCATGAAAGGAGTGACCGTCGGCCGCGGCGCGGTAGTGGCGATGGGATCGGTCGTTAAATTTAGCGTCCCCGACCTGACCGTCGTCTCCGGGAATCCGGCGAAAGTAGTGTGGCAGATCGCTCCGCCCGAGGGCTGGTAGCGGCTGCACAATGGGCAAGTGGCTGAGTTCCTGGCGGCTGTTCTGGACACTTTCGCTCTTTATCAGCGCCATCGACTCTTTAGAGCTGTTGCGCGCGGATATGCACACCTCCCGCGGCACCGTTCCGGTCATTCTGCTCGCTGTACGTTGCGCCCTTCCGCTCTTTTTGCTGGCCTTTACGGCTTCATCCGTTGCGCTGCTGTGGCCGGGTGAGCCGGCTCGGTGGCTGCTCTCGAATCGGCGTTATTTCGGATTGGCATTCGCCTTCGGCATGGGCTGGCACCTCGCTTTCGTCGGCTACTTTTTCTGGGCGTTCGGGGTTCATCTGAATCGTACCGTCATAGCTCTCGATCTAATCGGCCTGACATTTCTGCTCGCTCTCACCGTGACGTCGTTTCGGTGGGTATCGCGCCGCCTCAGTCCTAGAAGCTGGCGCCGCCTGCACAAGAGCGGCGTGTATGCGATCTGGCTGCTGGCGACTTACATCTACGCCGAATCCGTTCGCTGGGGCGCGGATGCCTTCAATCTGACGGCGTTGATAATTCTCCTCGCCGCGTGGGGATTACGGTTGACCGCCTGGCTCCATCGACTGCAGGCGCGACGCGGAAGTGCCCAGTCGAATCAGGTTTCCTTGTAAACGAGCAGCATGGAAGCGTTCTTCGATGCGATCCGCGCGTTCGACACCATGAGCGATGCTGACAGCACGTCGCGGTAGTGCCGACCCACACTAAAGGGCGTGTCGTTCTTGTAGCCGAGGATGCCGATGACCTGCAGCGACTGATGGACGATGCGCGGGGCAGCCTCCGATGCGCCGATTTTCAGGTGATTGAGCTTCAGCGACCAGCCGATGGAGTTGAGCTGCTTGCGCCCTGCGGCGCCGCGGGCTTCGAGCTCATCCAGGTCAGCGGCGATGGCGAGCCAGTTGTGCCGCATCGCCTGCAGCTCAGAAGAGACTTGGGCGAGGGGGACCGCATTCGGGGGCACCGTGCCGGGACTGCGGCGTGCGTTGCCGCGGACGAGTTCTGCGGCGCGCGCGACCGCATCCGCCGCGATTCCCCACCAAAGGCTCGACCAGAGGACATGCGAGTAAGGCACCATCGTCTGGGCGGCGATGTCCGCGAAGGAAGCAGGGATGATCTGCTCCTCCGGGCCCTGCGCTTCGAGCCGGAAGCCCGGGCTGCAGGTGCCGCGCATGCCCATCGCATCCCAGGTGCCGGTCTGGGTGAGGCGACGGTCGCCGCGGTTCACCCAAACCAGCACCTGATCGGTCCCTGCTGCATCGGGCGTGCGCCGCGCAGTGACGAGGATGGCGTCCGCCTGAGCACAATAAGAACCCGTCGTGGCGTCCTTCTCCAGGGCAAAGCGCCCGTTCTCGTGGCGTACGGCGCAGATGCTGGTGCGCATCTCCCCGAAAGTGCCATTCTCCGAGGTCATGGATCCCAGGAGATATTGGCGCTCGGCGAGCTCACGCAGATAGCTCTGGAAGCGCTCCGAATCGCCGGCATGCCGCACCACACAGGCGACCTGCACGTAGTGCATGGCGAGCACCATCGCGCTCGAGCCGCACGCCCTGGCGAGAGTCGAGCAGAGCTCGGCGAGCTCGACCACCCCGCAGCCGGCGCCGCCCAGATCCCTGGGGATCGGCGCGGCAAGGAGCCCTGCCTCTTTGAGCGCATCGAGCGTCTCCTGCGGAAATCGGGAGCGTGTATCGACGTCCGTCGCCTGAGAAGCCGCCACGTCGCGCGCAACGCTTTCCAGCCGGGCGAGCAGCTGTTGGAATTCGGCCGACTGAGATGTCCGTGGCATCCGCGAGGTCACTCGAGGAAGGTTGGAGTGGCGAGGGGCGGCGCGCCGGGGTCGGTCTCGCGGACGATGGTCCGCAGCGCGCGCTTCAGAATCCTGACTTCCGCGGTTCCGAGGTTGCGCTCCGCGTGATCTTCCGCGGCCTTGGCCGCTGCGACCAACTCGATGACGGCGCGCCGGCCATAGTCGGTCAGCGTCACCCTCGCATGGGGATCGTAACTCCCGTGCAGGTCCGCGAATCCGGCCGCCGTGAGGCTGGCGAGGAGCTCATAGGTGACGCGGTGACCGGTGTACCAGAGAAGGCGATCGAGCTCGGCTACGGTGCGATCGTCCGAGACACCTAAGATGCTGAGCACGAACCACTGCGCCTCACTCAGTCCATGCTGCTCGAGCTCGCGGCGCAAGGACAGAAAGAGCTGAAAGCGCGCGCGGCTGAGGAGGAAGATGAGGAAATCCTGGCTGAAGCTGCTGTCGGGCTCATTGCCGTCCTGAGGTGTCTGCGGCGCGGCTTCCTTTTCCACTGCAAGCGCGTAGCGCCCGCCGTGGAAAACGAGAGGTGGCCGGTCGGATTGATCGAAGGCCTCCACCGCACCCACGAAAATGACATGGTCGCCCCCCTCGTGCCGGAAGGCCGTGCGGCACTGGAACCTCGCCGAGCAGCCGCGTAGCAGCGGGACCTGCGAGGCGCCGCGCTCGACGTCGAGACCCGCGAATTTCTCTGAGCCGCGCGTGGCAAACCGCTTGGACAGCTCTTCCTGATCGGCCGCGAGTACATGGACGGCAAAATGGGGTGCCGCAAGAAATGCCGGCAGACTCCGGGCGTCCTTGGCGAGGCTCCAGAGGACCATGGGCGGATCGAGGGAGACGGAGTTGAAGCTGTTGGCCGTGAGACCGATGTCGTGGCCGTCCCCGTCCCGGGCGGTCACGATGGTGACCCCGGTGGCGAATGCACCCAGCGCGCTGCGAAACCGGCGAGCGCGACCCTCCTGATCATCGCTCATCCGGGTAAGCCCCGATGACTAACCGGCCTTGTCCAGACCCAGTATCTCGTCCGCCAGATTAGGTTGCGCCCTGACGCGGGTTCGCCAGACTTCATAGGGATCCCAGCCGGAAAATCTTCGCGGGATCATGCGCTGGCTGGCCTTGCCTGGGAAGGGCGCGGGTCGGATTGTCTGCTCGGGTGAATAGCCCAACGGCTCCACCTCTCTTTTTTTGTAGCTCATCTGGCCACCCCAGGCCGAATTGTTCTTCACCGTGCGTGGCGAAGCATACACATTATGCGTCGCGGAAGAGAGACAATATACCCCACCCATTTTACTGGCAAGTTACCAGTAGTGTGCGTGAGTTCTCGTTTTGGCTAAAACCTCTCCAGCCCCTCCACGATCCGATGGTGTGATAGAGCGTCCAAACGCTCGTAACGGTCCGCCTGGGTGCTGCCGAAATAAAGTGGATCGCTCACCCGGGCGGGATCGAAGCCATCGCTTGCGAGCTCCTGCTTCCTCAGCTTGAAGGTGCCTGTGACCTCGAGGGTCGGCACGATCCGTAGAAAGATCGGACGGGCATAATCCGGCAGCTTTTCGGCCAGCTGGCGCCGGAACGCCGTCAGGTCGAATTCCGGGCCCACGACCAGGGCGGCCATTCCCGCCCGGCCCTCGGTGCCCGGCACGCTCACTCCGTATACCGCGACATCGGCAATCCCCTTACAGCTCCCGATTACCGAGGCGACCTCGGTAGTCGAGACATTCTCGCCCTTCCAGCGGAAGGTGTCCCCGATCCGGTCGACGAAGTAGTAGAAACCCTCCTTGTCGCGGCTCATCAGATCGCCGGTGCGGTACCACGCATCCCCCCGCTCGAAGACATCGCGCAGCACCTTGCGGCGGGTAGCCTCCGGATCGGCATAACCTTCGAATTGCGCCCCGGCGGGGTTACCGGCCGCCTGAATCCGCCCGATCGCCTCCCCTGGCTCCCCAGGCTCGCAGCGGACACAGCGCCCCTGCTCGTCCCGAACGGGGTTGCCGGTAGAGGCATCGCAGCGGATGAGGGCCACGGGATACCGGTGGGAGAGAAAAGGCGGAATCCGCCCGATGGAGCCGACCCGCCCCTCGCAGTTATAGAGGGAGAAGGTCCCCTCCGTGGCCGCGTAATACTCGAGGATCTGCGGAATGCGGAATCGGCTCTGGAAGGCCCGCCAGACCTCCGCCCGAAGACCGTTGCCGCAGGCGAGTCTCAAGGTATGGCCGGCGGCTTGTCGGTCGGCATCATCGGGGCTATTCGCGAGATACCGGCAAAGCTCGCCGATGTACTGGAAAATCGTGCAGCGTTCCGCCCGGATGTCCTGCCAGAAGCGGCTCGCCGAGAAGCGTTCCCGCACCACCACGGTGCCGCCCCCCACGAGCGCCGCACCCGTGGCGACCACCCCACCCACGCTGTGGTACATCGGGAGACAGTCGTACAGGCGGTCGGCGGCCGTGATGTCCATGAGCCCCGCGAACCAGTGGCTCCACTGCATGAGGCGCTGGTGGCTGACCAAGGCCGCCTTCGGGAGCCCGGTGGTTCCCGAGGTGTAGATGTAGAGGGCCCGGTCTACGAGGGAAGGGGCCTCGCACTCGCTATCGACCAGCGGCTCCCCCGAGTACGCCTCAAGTGCGCCGTCCAGATGCGACAGCGGTGCTTTCACCGCTGTCCCACCGTCGCCGTGCGTCCAACACGGGAGGCTTGAGGCAAGGCTCGTGAGGAGGCGATCGCCGAAGGCCGCTCCGGCAATGAGGCCACGCGGCGCGACGATACGGATGGCATGCTGGAGCGGCTCTCCCGTGAGGTTCGTATTGAGAAGAGCCACCGTGATCCCGGCGCGCGCCAGGCCGAGCCAGGTCGCGAGATAATCCGGGCAGTTCTCCATGAGCAGGCAGACGACCTCGCCGGGTTTGAGGCCCTGGGCGAGTGCCCAGCGCGCATATCGGTTGGCCCTCTCGGCGAGAGCGCGGTAGCTCAGGGAGGCTTCAGGGGAGACGAGCGCCGGCGCGGGCCCGTAGCGCTCGGCGAGCTCCTGAATGACGACCGGCAGAGTTCTTCGCGGGTTACGCTCTATTGCTGCGGTGCGCTCGAGCGCCCGTACCCACGCTTTCTTCGCGTCAATAAGCGTTGTGGCGATCCCGCAGGACCACCCCTAGGGTCTTGAAGAGGATCTTGATGTCGAACCAGGGCGACCAGTGGCGCAGATACTCGAGATCGTAGCGCACCCGCTCCGACATCTTCTCCAGGGTCTCGGTCTCGCCCCGTAACCCACTGATCTGCGCAAGCCCCGTGATACCGGGCCGCACCTTGTGCCGGATCATGTAGCCGTTGATGAGCTTCCGGTACATCTCGTTGTGAGCAATGGCATGCGGACGGGGCCCGACGAGACTCATCTTCCCTTGTAGCACATTGAGGAGCTGAGGCAGCTCATCGAGGGAGGTTCTGCGCAGGAATGCGCCGACCCGGGTCACCCGCGGGTCGCCCTTGCGGGCCTGGGTGATGACCGTACCGTCCTCGCAGACCCGCATGGAGCGGAATTTATAAACCCAAATCTCCTCGCCATCGAGGCCGTAGCGGCGCTGCCGGAAGAGCGCCGGGCCGCGGGAGGTGAGCCTCACGGCAGCGCCGATGAGAAGCAGGAACGGGGAGAGGACAAGGAGGCCGGATCCAGCGAGGATGATGTCCATGGCCCGCTTGCAGACGGCCGGCATGCCGTGGAGCGGGGTCTCGCAGACCGACAGCGCCGGCATACCGTTGATCTCGACCAGGCGCCCCTGGATGAGATCGAAGGCGAAGGCGTCCGGCACGAAGTACACCGAGGCGGTGGTATCGCGCAGCGCATTGACGAGCTCGCTCATGCGCGGCACGTTGGCGAGCGGCAGGGCGATGTAGACCACCTTCACCCCCCGCTGGCGCACGTAGTTGGCCACATCCCGGCAATGGCCGACCACCTTGTCGAGGTCGAGGACCTTGGCCAGGCGGTCGACGCTGCGGAAGTCGAAATAGCCGAGGAATCCTGCGGACGGTAGCCGACGGGCGAGCTCGACGCCGACCTCATTGACACCGATGATGATGTAGCGCGGCGCCCCGGCGCCGTGCTCGGCGAGCCAGCGAATGCGGCGGCGAAGCGCATGGGTGCCCGTGAGGCCGATGGGCGTGACGATGAACCAGGTGAAATAGAGGGGGTGCTCGAACCTACCCTCGACGTGGAAGGCGAAGCCCGCCAGGAGCAGGAGGGCAACGACCGAGCCCCATTGCAGGAGCACGCGGGTATAGCTCCTGCCGAAATCCCACTGCACGAAGGTAGGCTCCTCGCTGGCGCTGACCCGGCCAAAAAATTGGCTGGAGATGATGAACGTGAGAAGCGCCAGCGCGCCGAAAGCGAGCGATGGCCGGTGGCCATAGGCGATCTCGCAGCCGAAGAGGGAGAGGACGACTATGACGGGGTCGAGCTGCTTGAGCAGTGCGACCAGCGCCGGCTCCACGTTTCCAAGCCGTACCCGCCGGTGTGCGAACGATTCCGAAACCGTCGACATGATGCCCTTCACTTGCGGCCGCGCCGCGGCCATCCAAACATTCGTGTTGTCGTAACCTCATCCCCGAGCGCGCGCCGGCCGTGCGAGATGACAATGACCGGCGTGCCGAAACGTCGACGTGCAACTCTTATGCCTTTTCTCCGTGCCTGACGCCTTATTTACCGGCCAGAATCGATCGATGCGGGTTCTGCTCTTTAGGGCCGTTCGGGGCGTCTTCCGGCTCTCCCGGTTGTTCGTTTTCCGCCACGACGCCGCAATTCTTCGTGCAACGACACGTATCTTATAACCGAAAACCCATGCCCGGCGACAGCGCAATATTTTTGGGCGCGTCGGGGGTTTGAGACACGGTGCACATTTTTTAATTCCGCTTGAAAATCCGGCGCTCGTGGGCGCTGATTGATGTGACAGAATCTTGGCTCATGCGGATGTCAGGACGATGACGGCAGCCCGGTCACTCAAAAGCCCGGGGGGTGGCGCGCCCCCGCGTGGTAGGATGGCGACAAAGTCTTGAGGCACCTTGACCTCGAGCGGAGCCGCTCCCGGGGCATGCGGCATTGAAGTAGAAGTAGACATGAAGCAGAAGAACTCCGCGGCTCGGCTAGGGGGGAGCCTGCTTGGCGCCCTTCTCTGGTGGTCGATGGCAGGCGCACAGACTCCCGCGGCGACTCCCAACTACATCATCGGTCCCGGGGATGAGCTCCAAGTGTTCGTCTGGCAGAATCCCGATCTCAGCGTCACCGTCCCGGTACGCCCCGACGGCAAGATTTCCACGCCACTCGATGAGGACATGGTGGCCGTCGGCAAAACCCCAAGCCAGCTGGCCCACGATATCGAGCAGAAGCTCTCCGAATACGTGCGCTCCCCGCACGTCAACGTGATCGTGACCAAGCCGGCCAGCCTCTTCAGTCAGATCAAGGTGATCGGCCAGGTGAAAACGCCGGAGGCCATCGCTTACCACGACGGGATGACGGTCCTCGACGCGGTCCTCGCCGTCGGAGGACTGACGGAGTACGCCGCGGGCAACCGGGCGCGCATCGTGCGCATGGTCGATGGCACCGAGCACGACATCCCGGTGCGTCTCGGGGCCCTCGTCAACAGCGGCGACATGTCGCAGAACCTCCCCCTGAAGCCCGGTGACGTGCTGGTCGTGCCGGAGAGCCGGTTCTAGATCGCCATGATGATAAAGCTCGATCCTCTCTTCGATGAGCTGCGAGGCGCCTGGCGCTACCGCTGGATGGCGCTGCTGGCCGCGGGGGCGGTGGCGGCCATCGGCTGGCTCATTGTTTTCGCGTTGCCCGATCGCTACGAGGCGCAGGCCCAGGTGCTGGTGGATACCCGCACCGCACTGAAGCCGGTCCTGCAGGGCCTCGCAACGAACCAGGACGTCAACGTGCAGCTCAATTACGTCCGGCAGTCTCTGCTGGCCGATCCGCAGCTCACCCAATTCGCCGAGCAGGCGGGCATCATGCCGACGGGGCTCGGGCCCGCCAGGAAGGAAGCCCTGCTCGACGCGCTGCAGAAGCGTATCGATCTGAGCGTCGAGAAGACTCCCGATCAGGGGAGCGACGGCGGCCCCAATGCCGGCAGCACGACTTACGGCATCACCTACCAGGACACCAACCGGGCCCGCGCCTTGAAGCTGGTGCGAATGCTCATGAGCGCTCTCATCAACGAGACTCTGGGCGGCAGCCAGCAGGGCTCGCAGCACGCGCAGCAGTTTTTGAAGACGCAGATCGCCGACTACGAGAGACGCCTGCAGGCGGCGGAGGACCGGCTTGCGGCCTTCAAGTCGCAGCACCTCGGGCTCCTGACGACCCAGGGTGGGGGCCTCTTCGAGCAGCTCCAGCGTGAAACGCAGGCGGTCGAGGATGTCAACACCCAGCTGATCGTGGCCGAGACTCAGCGCCGCACGCTCGAGCAGCAGCTCCATGGAGATGCGGCGATCGCGGCGACCGACGCCACACCGGTCATGGGGCCGAATGGAGCCGTGGTCGGTGGGGACACGCTGACGCAGATCCAGCTGGAGCAGGCGCACCTCAATCAGCTGCTGCTCAAGTACACCGACAAATACCCCGATGTGATTGCCGCGAGGCAGCAGCTCGCGGCCTTGAAGCGCCGGCGCGCCCAGGAGATCGCCGCCCTGAAGCGCGGCGATGCCAATGCCGCCGCGATGAGCGGTGCGAGCGCGAATCCCATCTACCAGAGCATCCAGCTCGCCCTGAACAAGATCGATGTCACCATCGCGGAGCTGCGCGCGGAGCTCAATGAGCATCAGGGCAAAGCCAAGGAGCTGAGCAACCTGCTCAACACGACGCCGGAGCTCGAGGCGCAGTACGCGCAGTTGAGCCGCGACTACGACATCAACAAGAAGCAATACGCGGCGCTGCTCGCGAGCTACGACAAGGCGAGGCTCGGCGAGCAGGCGGGCAATGCCGGAGCGGTGCGCTTCGAGCTCGTGCAGCCGCCCTCCGTGAGCTATAGCCCCGTGTGGCCGCAGCGCACCGAGTTCCTCGCCGTGGTACTCCTCCTGGCGCTCGGTGCGGGCGGCGCGCTCGCCTACCTCCTCAATCAGCTGCGCCCGGTGGTCGGCTCGCCGACGGGCTTGCGGGAGCTGGCCGGCGTTCCGGTGGTGGCCGTCATCGGCTGCGCCTTCCCCACGCGCACCGCGATCAGAAGACGCAGTGAGATCCGGCGGTTCTCGCTCGCTATTGCGTGCCTGATCGTCGGGTTCCTCATCGTCGTGGTGCTGAGCCACCTCGGCATCCGATTGGACGTCCTGGCGGGAACGCCGGGGGTGAGCGCATGAGCATCATTGAGAACGCGCTGGAGAAGGTGCGGCGGGCAACACCGGCCGCCGGCGCCCCCGTGCCGCTGCCGCCCGATGCTTCTGCTGATCTCAGCAGCCGGGTCGGCGTCTCGCCCCGGCGGCGCATCGCGATCGACATCGATCAGTTGCGCGCCAAGGGAGAGCTGCCGGAGGCGGCGCAGGAGCGGCGGTTCGCGGACTACTACCGCGAGATCAAGCGTCCGCTCGTTCACGCGATGCTGACGGCCGATGCGCGCCCCGATGAGCGGCTCGTCCTCATCACTAGTGCGCTTCCCGCCGAAGGCAAGACCTTCACTGCGCTCAATCTTGCCCTCAGCGTCGCGCGAGAGCGCGACGTATCGGTGCTCCTCGTCGACGCCGATGTCCCGAAGGGGCACCTGAGCCGCACCTTCGGCTTGAAGGACGCGCCGGGACTCCTCGATGCGCTCAGCAACGAAACCATCGACATCGATTCGCTCGTGGTCGGCACCGACCTCGGTGGCCTCGAGTTTCTGCCGGCCGGTAAGCTGGTCGAGGGAGCTGCGGAGCTCTTGGCCAGCGCCCGCATGAACCAGATTGCGACGCGCCTCGCACGGCATCCGCGCCGCTTGGTCATTTTCGATTGCGCCCCGCTCCTCGCCTCGAGTGAGGCGAGGGCGCTCAAGCAGATTCCGGGACAGTTTCTCATCGTCACGCGAGCCGGCAGGACTCCCCGCCAGGCGCTGCTCGATGCCATTGCCCTCATCGACAATAATAAACTGCATGGCTTGGTGCTCAATGATGCCCATGGCGCAAGCGCAGACGACTACTACACCCACTACGGCTATTCGGACTACGGAGCGGGGCGATAAGGCTCGGCTCCTCATCTTGGGGTTCGTCGTCGCGGCGCTGGCGCTCGCATCGCCTGCGCTCGTATCCGCTCAGAACGCTCCGTCCGAGCCGACACCGGCGGCTCCTGCGGTTCAGCCCGTCTCGGGCGTGGGCAGCGCGAGTACAGTGCTGCCGGGTGCGGTGTTGCCCGGCGAGACTCCGACGGGACTCGGCCCGGAGCCCGCGGAGCTCACCCGCTACGGGATCGCCGCGGGGATGGGCGAGACGGACAACATCAATCTCTCATCCACCAATCCGAAGTCACAGACCCTTGCGGCAGCGGACCTCGATTTCGACTTGCGGCGCAGCGGCTCGCGCCTCGATGCCTCGGCGCTCGGCAACTTCACCGACCTTTATTATCTTCAGGGCGCCTACAGCAACCAGGTCCTCGGCCGGTTCGATGGCCTCGCCACCGCGAAGCTCTGGTCGGATCGGCTGAAGTGGATGGTGGGGGATGACTACGGCGAGCAACAGACGGATCCATTGGCCGCCGTCACGCCGGTGAACCTTCAGCGGGTGAACGTCTTCTCGACGGGACCGGAGCTCACACTCCGTCCGAGCTATTCGACGTTCATCGACCTCGCCGCCCGTTATTCCCAGGTGAGTTACCAGACGAACCCCTTCGACGGTCACAACCTCGTGGGCTCGGCGGAATTCGGTCGGCAGGTCTCTCCGCTGTCGCGCCTCTCGCTCGTGGTGCAGGCCGAGGAGCTGCGCTTCAGTAATACGACCGTCAATACGGATTACGACCGCCGCGAGGCTTACGGCCGGTATTTCATCCAGGGAGCCCGGACTTCGATCGATGCGCAGCTCGGGGCCACACAGGCGAACGACGTAGCCCTTCGATGGAAGACGAGCCCGCTCGCGCGCCTGCTGCTGACCCGCAGAGTCTCGCCGTTCTCGATCCTGACGCTTGCCGGGGGCCGGGAGTACACCGACGCCGGCAGCAGCTTCAGCAGCCTAAGAAGCGGCGCCGGCGGCGGCATCGTGGTCGCCCCGGTCAGCCAGACCACCGGCAATTACCTGCGCAACTACGGCTCAGCCGGCTGGCAGTTTTCGCGGCTACGGACGACTCTCGGGCTCACGGGCACCTGGGAGCGGGACACGTACGATCTTCAGTCGGCTTTGGATGTCACCCGTGCCGACGTAGGTCTCAATCTCGGGCGATCCTTCACCCCGAAGCTCTCGGGTGTCGTGAGCGGAACGGCAGACCGCAATGAGTACCGCAATCAGGGATTCACGACCACCTTCGGCACCCTGGGCGCGGGTCTCGTCTATAGGCCGGGACGCTGGTTCATCATCTATGCGCGCTACGACCATACCTTTGGCCGCAACTCAGGCGCTTCAGGCACGCCGCTGCTCGGCCGCCTGAGTTACGATGAGAACCGCGTATTCGTGATGATCGGCTACCGGCCTCATTCGGACCTCGAGCAGGGCGGCGCGCCGGGTTTCGGCGGAACTAGCAATCCCTGAGCGATCCATCGGCGTACCGCCGACCGGGTGCCCTGCGGGAGGGTCTGCAGGGCATTGATTTTTGTGACACTGCACACAGTGAGCGCGCGCCGCGGCTATGGAATCGGCAGCGTTGCGGATACACTCTCTTCAGGGGTTGTGAGCCGAATCGCTCGGCGCACGACGAACGTAGAACATAAGACGTGCCCTGCCGGCACGCGAATCACTACAAGGTAGTCACGCCATGGCGGTGAGATCCACCATCACGACTCTCTTTCAGGAGGTTGCCCGGGAGCAGCAGCGCCAGCTCGCGCCGCTCACCGATGACCTCAAGCTCCTGCAATGCGGACTCGACTCGCTGAGCTTCGCGCTCATCGTCGCGCGTCTCGAGGACGCGCTCGGGTACGATCCTTTCGACACGGCGGAGAGCTTCCCCGTCACCTTCGGCGATTTCGTCAGGCTGTACGAAGCCCGCGCGGCCTAGTGACGTGGGCACTGCCGTGTGCCTGGCATGATGATGACGCTCTGGGATTCGGTGATCGGGGCCACCGCGCGCGGCGGCGCGCTGATCGGTCCTGCGCGGACGGTCCCGCTCGCATCCCTCGCCCAATCCTCCTGCCTCGCGGGTCGGCTCGAATCGCTCCGCGGCCGCTCGGTGATGGTTGCGATCCGTGATCAGTTCACCGCAGCCATTGCGCTGCTGGAGCTCGATGGCGTTGCGAGACGGATGGTCCTCTGCACGCCGGATCTCTCGCCGGAGCATCTGCCGCACGTCGCTCGTAGCGCACAGGCGGATGCCTGGCTGGGGGATGCCTCGAGCAGCGCACCGCCTGCAGGAGTCGGGCTCGAGTTCGCGGTCGATGCCGATCCGGTGCCCGAGGCCTGCGACGTAGAGCGACGCGCCTCATGTGAAACCGAATGGGTGCTCCTCACCTCCGGAACGACCGGGGCGCCCAAGCTCGTGGCGCACACGCTCGCGAGTCTCACGAGCGCCTTCGCGGGGCGAGCGAGGGAACACGGCAAATCTCCGGTCTGGAGCACGTTCTACGACATCCGCCGCTACGGCGGTCTACAGATCTATCTTCGCGGGCTCTTTAGCGGCTCCCTCATGCTCTCGAGCGCCGGGGAGGCGACCACGGATTTTCTCGCGCGCGCCTCCGCGGCGGGAGTCACGCACATCTCGGGGACACCCTCCCATTGGCGCAAGGCGCTGATGAGCGGCGCGGCCGAGCGCTTCTCTCCCCGTTACGTCCGACTCTCCGGCGAGATCGCCGATCAGGGCATTCTCGATGCGCTACGGGCGGCCTTTCCGCAGGCCGTGGTGGCGCACGCATTCGCCTCCACCGAGGCCGGGGTCGCCTTCGAGGTGCGTGACGGGCGGGCGGGCTTTCCCGCGAGCCTCATCGGTCGATCGGAGGAGGGCGTCGAGCTCGATGTCAGCCGCGGGACCCTTCGGATCAAATCCCCTGGAAATGCATCAGCCTATCTCGGCGTCGGCGCTCCGCCCTTGAAGGACGCCGAAGGATTCGTCGATCTGGGTGATCGGCTCGAGCTGCGCGAGGGACGGTATTATTTCGTCGGCAGGAGCGGCGGCATCATCAACGTGGGCGGCCTCAAGGTCCATCCGGAGGAGGTCGAGGCCGTGATCAATTCCCACCCGCGCGTGCGCATGTCGCTCGTGAGGTCACGGCGCAATCCGATCACGGGCGCCGTCGTGACCGCGGATGTGGTGCTGGCCGACGGCGCGGCTGCTGGCGGCGAGCGCCCGGATGAGCGCATCCGTCAGGAGATCCTGGAGGCCTGCCGCACGAGCCTCGCTGCGCACAAAGTGCCGGCGCTCATCCGCTTCGTGCCGTCCCTCGAGATGTCGGCTGCGGGAAAGCTGGTGCGCCCCAGTGCATAAACAAGTGCGTAACGTGCTCGTCACCGGCGGCAGCCGGGGTCTCGGATTCGCCATCAGCTCGCGGCTCGCATCCTCCGGGTACCGGGTGATTGCGATCGCTCGCAGCGAGACCCAGGAGCTGCGCGCCGAGATCGAGCGTCTCGCATCTCACACGGGGCGCGGAGGCGGCGATGGCCGCGAGGGCGGCGAGCTCCTCTTTCGCGCCTGCGACCTCGCCGACCTCGATAGGATCGGCGGATTCGTGAGCGAGCTGCGGCGGGAGGTGGGGCCTTTTTACGGGCTCGTCAACAACGCGGGCCTGGGGACCGCGGGACTGCTCTCCATGATGCGCGATCCTGACATCGAGGCGCTGGTGCGCTTGAATACGCTCGCGCCGATGCTGCTCACCAAGTACGTCGTGCGCTCCATGATGGCCGAGGGCGAAGGGCGCATCGTCAACATCTCGAGCATCGTCGCCTCGAGCGGCTACAAGGCGCTGTCGGCCTACTCGGCCACCAAGGCTTCGCTCGAAGGCTTCACCCGCTCCCTGGCACGGGAAGTGGGCCAGCTCGGCATTACGGTCAATGCCGTGGCTCCCGGTTTCGTGGACACGGCCATGACCCATGCGCTCAACGACAAGGAGCGCGAGCAGATTTCGCGCCGCAGCGCGCTCAAGCGCATGGCGGAGCCGGACGATGTGGCGAGCGCGGTCGAGTATCTCCTCGGCGAGCGAGCGCGCAACATCACCGGCATCATTCTGACGGTGGACGCCGGTAACACGGCCTGAAGGAAGACGAGAGGCTTACGATGCGACCCGAGACCATTGCCCTGCACGGGGGCTTCGACGCCGATCCCACGACCAAGTCGGTGGCGGTGCCCATCTATCAGACCGTCGCGTATTCCTTCGACAGCGCCGCGCATGGAGCCGCGCTCTTCAACCTCGAGGTGGACGGCTATCGCTATTCACGCATCGCCAATCCCACGACCGATGTGCTCGAGGAGCGGATGTCGCAGCTCGAGGGCGGAATGGCGGCGCTCTGCGTGAGCTCAGGCCAGGCGGCGCTACACTATTCCGTACTCGCGGTCACCGAGGCCGGGAGGAACATCGTCTCGGTGCCGCAGCTCTACGGTACGACCCACACTCTCTTGGGTCATATCCTGCCGAAGCTCGGCATTCAAACGAAGTTCGCCGCGTCCGATCAGCCCAAGGCCCTCGCCGAGCTCATCGATGAGAACACCCGCGCGGTGTTCTGCGAGATGGTCGGCAACCCCGCAGGCAACGTCTGCGACATCGAGGCACTGGCCGAGGTGGCGCACCGCGCCGGCGTGCCGCTCATCGTCGATAACACGGTGCCGACGCCGATCCTCATCCGGCCGATCGACTACGGCGCGGATGTCATCGTGCATTCGCTCACCAAGTTCCTGGGCGGCCACGGCACCACCATGGGCGGCATCATCATCGACAGCGGCAAGTTTCCGTGGACGCGTTATCCCGGTCGCTTCCCGATGCTGACCGAGCCCGATGAGTCCTACCACGGCCTCGTCTATACGGATCACTATGGTCCCACGGCTTATATCGGCCGCTGCCGCAGCGTCTTTCAGCGCGCGATGGGCTCGGTGCTCTCGCCGCTGAGCGCATTTCTCCTCCTGCAAGGCATCGAGACCGTGGCGCTGCGGGTGGAGCGGCACGTCGAGAATGCGCGCCGCGTGGCCGAGTTCCTGCGCGCGGACAAGCGGGTGGCCTCGGTGAGCTATGCCGGATTTCCGGAAAGTCCCTACTACCCGCTGGTGCAGAAATATCTCAAGGGCAAGACCTGCTCGCTCCTCACCTTCGCGGTGCGGGGCGGCTACGATGCCGGCACGCGCTTCTACGATGCGCTGAAGCTCTTCAAGCGTCTGGTGAACCTCGGGGATGCGAAATCGCTCGCCTGCCATCCGGCCTCGAGCACGCACCGGCAGATGTCCCCGGAGCAGCAGCGGCTCGCGGGCATCGGACCCGAGACGCTCAGGCTCAGCGTCGGCATCGAGCACATCGACGACGTCCTGGCTGACCTCGACCAGGCGCTCGCCGCCGCGGTCCGCGCTTAAGCGGAGGCGTCATGGCCGAGGATCGAATCGCCCCGCCGGTTGCGGCACTCTTTCCGGACCGGCGGCTGCGCGAGAGCGTCGATGATCATCTCACGCGGGCGCTCGCCGCGGCGGCCGAGCGCGTGCTGCAGGGTCCCGTCATGCCGGATATCGACATGACGGAGCTGCGCCGGGATCTTGCGACGTTTGACTTCGCGAAGCCTAGGCCGATCGAGGCGCTGATCGACTGGGCGATAGACCGGCTCGAGCACGGCACGGTGCACATGATCCACCCGCGCTATCTCGGGCTATTCAATCCGCCCTCGAACTTCCCTTCTCAGTGCGCGGACCGCATCTCCGGCGCCTTCAATCCGCAGCTCGCGAGCTCCGGCTCCTCGCCGGCGCCGGTCGCGATCGAGCAGCACGTGATCCGCGCCTTCGCGCAGCGAGCGGGGCTGCCCGCTGAATCCGGCGGACACTTCACCACCAACGGCTCGGAAGCCAACTACACCGCGCTCGTCTGTGCGTTGACGCGCGCCGATCCGCGCTTCGCGGAGGAGGGCGTACGCGCCTTTCCCGGCGCCGTGGCGATGTATACCTCGCGCGAGTGCCAGCCGGCCTGGCACAAGATCGCTCATCAGTCGGGCATCGGCCGCTCGGCCCTGAGGCTCATCGCCACCGACGGCAGCGGCCGCATGGATATGCGCGCGCTCACCGAGGCGGTGCTCGAGGATCGCCGCCGCGGCATCGTGCCGGTGTTGATTTCCGCGACGGCCGGGACGACCGGAGCCGGAATGGTGGATCCGCTCGAGCCCTGCGCGAGGCTCGCGCGTGAACACAACATCTGGTATCACGTCGATGCCGCGTGGGGCGGGGCGGCGCTCTGCTCGGAGCGGCTCCGGAGCGAGCTCGCGGGCATCGAGCTCGCGGACTCCGTGACCATCGATGCTCACAAGTGGCTCGCCACCACCATGGGCTGCGGCATGATCATCGTCCGCGCGCCGGCGATCCTGAGCGAGGCGTTTCGCGTCGGCGCCGAGTTCATGCCCTCGAGCGCGACCAGCATCGATCCTTACCTCAACAGCGTACAGTGGTCGCGCCGCTTCATGGGGCTCAGGCTCTTCCTGTCGCTGGCCGCCGCAGGGTGGCAGGGGTACGGTGCGCACGTCGAGCGCGCTACCCAGGTAATCGAGTGCGCGAAGGCGCGGCTCGTCGCAAGAGGCTGGAGCGTGGCCAACGACTCGCGGCTCGCGGTGCTCTGTGTGCTGCCGCCCGCAGGCTCGCCGCCGGTGCGCGAGATCGTCCGTAAGGTGCTAGCATCGGCTCGTGCATGGGTGGCGGTCGCAAAGCTCGAAGGGCGTGACGTGGTGAGGATCTGCGCGACACACGGTGAGACGACGATTGCGGATATCGATGAGCTGGTGGCGGCGCTAGACGATGCCCGCTGATCCCGCCGCGACGCCCTCTCCGGAAAAAGGTCCAGAGCAGAACCCAGATCAAGACCGAGAGCCCACTCCAGAGCCGGCGGCCAAGAATCCGGCAGGAGCGGCAGCGGAAGGCCCGGGTCCCAACTTGCGCGAGCGGCTGCGCGATCGGGCGAGAGGCCGACTCCTCGGCGTGCAATCGCGGCGGCTCTTTCTACAGGTGGGCCTGCCCTGGGGCGCGGCGCTCCTCGTCGGCCTCGTGTCGGTGCTCTATACCGACTGGAGCAACGAGGCCTACCACGCCTTCATCCGCCTGATCGCGGGACGCTCCTGGCTCGCCTTCATCATCACGCCGGGCCTCACCATGCTCGCGCTCTTCCTGACGCGGCGCTGGTTCACGGGCAGCGAGGGCAGCGGCATTCCGCAGGTGATCGCCGCGCTCCATGCGCCGCGCACCGAGGAGGAAGACACGCTGATGCGGCGTTTGTTCGGCCTGCGGGTGATCGTCGGGAAAATTCTCGTGTCGCTCCTGGGCCTCCTGGGGGGGCTCACGATCGGCCGCGAGGGGCCGACGGTGCACATCGGCGCCGCCATCATGGCGGAAACCCGCCGCTTCTATCCACACCGCAACTCGCAGCTCGAGCGGCGCCTCCTCCTCGCCGGCGCGGCGGCGGGACTCTCGGCCGCATTCAACACGCCACTCGCCGGCATCATCTTCGCCATCGAGGAGCTGGCGCGCGATTTCGAGAGCCGCACCAACGGCATCATGATCACCGCCGTGGTGTTCTCGGGCCTCACTTCGCTTGCGCTCGCGGGCAACTATCTTTACTTCGGCCAGATCAACGTGCCGGAGAACCTGGGCGGCGCCTTCGTGCTGCCGGTGATCCTCTCGGCGGCGCTCTGCGGGCTGTTCGGCGCAGCCTTCAATCTCGCGCTGCTGCGCTGGCGCACCTGGATGCCGGACTGGCTGATTGCGCTGCGCACGCGCAAGCCCCTTCTCTTCGCGCTCGCGATCGGGGTCTTGATCGCGGCCATCGGAGTCGGCACCCACGGTGAAACGTGGGGCAGCGGCTACGATCAGGCGCGCCATCTCTTGGAGGGCGCGGCGCCGCTGAGCGAGGGCTATGCGATCACCAAGTGGGGCGCGCTGGTGGTGAGCTACATGGCGGGCATTCCGGGCGGGCTCTTCTCACCGTCGCTCTCGATCGGCGCGGGCCTTGCGCAGTGGGTGCACGCGGCCTTCTCCTGGGCGCCCATGGCCGCCGTGATCGCTCTTTGCATGACCGGCTATCTCGCGGCGGTCACGCAGTCGCCGATCACCTCCTTCGTCATCGTGATGGAGATGACCAACGGCACCGGCATGGTGATTCCGATGATGGCGACGGCGCTCGTGGCTTCGCGGATCTCGGCGTTCTTCACCCCGCCCTTGTACGAGGCGCTGGCGGAGAGCAACTACTTCCACATCGCGGCCCTGCCCACGGGGAGCTTCCTCAAGCAGAAGCCCGTGCCGCCGCCGGGCGCGTGAAGCGCTAGGGCAGGATGCGCTCGAGCATCGCCTCCATGGAGGCGATGGAGGCGAAGTTCTCCGGCGTGATCTCGGACTGATCGATGGTGATGTTGAATTCCGCTTCGATGGCGAGCATGAGTCCCACCATCTTGATCGAGCTGATGCCGAGCTCGGAAAGGCGCGCATCGACGGCCAGCGGCCGCGTCGCTGCTGGCGCGCCCATCGCCTTACGGACGAGGGCCAACAGCCGCTCGCGCATCGTCACTATCGGATCTCGGCTCGCTTCACTCATGCTCATGTAAAATCATACCTCGGCGAGTGAGGGTTTGCGCGTGCGTTCCTTCGCAGCCGCGACATATTTCAGCCAATTGCGGTAAATCGCGACCGCCCCCGCTTGCCACCGGGCCTCGAGACCGGCCGCAAGCGCCGCCATCGGAAAATCAGCGAGAAGCTCCGGGTTGCGCGCCGGTTCCGCGCGCTCGCGGAACTGCTCGATGAGACGCAGCGCCTCGGGGTTGAAGTAGCCGTGGGGCAGAGTGGGCCACACGGGCTGCTCGCCCTTGAGATACCGCCCAACATCACGGCGGTATTCCTTAAGAAGTGTCAAGCTCTCGTACTCCGGATGCCCTTGGAAGCACACGAAAAGGCTGCCGCCCGCGCGCAGGAAAAGATCGGCGCCGGTCTCCTGCGAGGAGCTGAGGACTGTGAAGCCGGCCGCTTCGATCGCATCCACCGGCAGCTCGTTCCAGCGCGAATGAGGCGTGAGGAGCGGCGAGCGCACGCCCTCGAGCAGGGGATGCCCCATCCGCAAGCGATGCTCGAACACGCCGAAGCGCTTCTCCGCGAGCCGTCGGCGGCGCACCCCGTGAAGCGCCTGCGCCACGGCATGCGCGGCGAGACAGGACCAGATGGTGGATGCGGTGTGGGTTTCAGTCCACTCCATGAGCCGCACCAGGCGGTCCCAGTAGGGTTCTTCCTCTAGCGCCGGGGTGCGGGGCTCCGTGCCGGTGACGATCAGCGCGTCCGGACGCTGGGACAAGAGCTCATCGATAGGCCAGTAGCTCGCATCGATCCGCTCCCGAGCGGCGCCTCCCCGCGTGAGCTCCGGCAGGCTCGAGAGCCGTAACCGAACCGTAAGAGGCCCCGCCGCGGCGCGAAGCAATGCACCAAATTGGAGCTCCGTCGCCTCGAGCGCCGGATCCGGCATATTGTTCAAAAGCCCGATCACGAGACCGTCGCGCGCGAGCGCGGCGGATCGCGAGGATGGGCTTCGGTGCTCGAGCTCGAGCGGCATGAAAATTCTTCTCCCTGCGTTATGTGATCCGGTACTGGCGGCCGGCCGGGCTTTTGTGCATTAATAATTGCCGGGCTGGGAGCCTATCTATACCAGCGTTAGTACAAAAATAGAACCCTAGGGGATCGCATTTGTGAACGATTCGTCCGTCGCACTTTCCGTGGCCGCGCCCCGCGCGGCTGCTGCCAGTTTCGCTGACCGCTCCGCGGCCGTGGCGGCAATCGCCGCCCGCCATGCGGCCGAGGTTGACTCCGCGCCGCGCTTCCCGGCGGAAGCTTTCGCCGCCGTGAAGGCACAGCGGCTTCTCGGGATCCTGGTGCCCTCGAATCTCGGTGGCGAAGGGGCCGCCGTGCGCGAGGTTGCCGATGTCTGCTACCGGCTCGGCCAGGCCTGCTCCTCGACCGCGATGATCTATGCGATGCACCAGGTGAAGGTCGCGTGTCTCGTGCGCCATGGGCGCTCGAGCGATGCGATCGCGCGCCTGCTGCGCCGGCTCTGCGCCGAGCAGTTGCTGTTGGCGTCCTCGACGACGGAAGGGCAGAAAGGTGGCGATGTGCGCTCGAGCGAGGCGCCGGTCGAGCATCGCGACGGACGGATTCATCTCGAGCGCAAGGCGAGTGTCATTTCCTACGGCTCGCAGGCCGATGGCGTGGTGACCACGGCGCGCAGGGCCGCCGATGCCGATCCCTCGGACCAGGTGTTGATTGCGTTCCTCAAGGAAGACTACACGCTGACGCGGCTTCAGGGTTGGAACACGCTCGGCATGCGCGGCACCTGTAGCGAGGGCTATACCCTCAAGGCCACGGGTTCCCCGGGTCAGATCCTGCCCGAGCCGTACGCAAGCATTCATTCGCAGACCATGGTTCCCTTCGCGCACCTGCTCTGGGGCTCGGTGTGGGCCGGCATCGCAGCGGGCGCTGCCGCGCGGGCGCAGGCTTTCGTGCGTCATGCCGCGCGCCAGGCGGGCGGCCAGGCGCCTCCCGGAGCGCCGCAGCTCACCAAGACGCTCTCGACGCTGCGCACGCTCCGCGGCGTCCTCGCCAACTCGCTGCGCGCCTACGAGAGCAAGATGGACGATCCCAAGGCGCTCGGCGCCCTCGAGTTCCAATCGCAGATCACGCTCACCAAGGTGGAAGTCTCGGAGCTTGCGGTCGCGACCGTGCTCACTGCGCTTCGGGTGTGCGGACTTTCGGGCTATCGTTGCGACAGCGAGTTCAGCGTCGAGCGCCAGCTCCGGGATGTGCTCTCATCGCCCCTCATGATCAACAACGACCGCATTCTCTCGAGTCTCGCCGGCACCTCGCTCATGGCTGCGGTGCCCACTTCACTGACCGACTGATCCGAACGTCAACCATGAGCTCATCTCTGCCGCAATATTCCGCCGGCGCTGCCGCTGATCCGTTGGAGCGCGTCCGCGCGGCGATCTTTCACCGCATCGGAGCCGATGGCGTCTACGCGCGCACGGGTCTTTACGAGGACGTGCTGCAGCGCCTCGCCTCGTTCATCACCCGCGAGCGCGATCCGCGGGCCGAGGTGCTGCGCTTTCCGCCGGTGATGAGCCGCTCGCAGCTCGAGAAGTCAGGTTACCTCAAGAGCTTTCCCAACCTCTTGGGGTGCGTGTGCGCTCTGCACGGCACCGAGTCGGAGATTCGCGCTGCGGCGGACAGTCACGAGTCAGGCGGCGACTGGACGCGCTCGCTCGCGCCCGCGGACCTGGTGTTATCTCCGGCCGCCTGCTATCCCGTCTACCCGCTCGTCGCCGAGCGCGGCCGGCTGCCCAAGGACGGCTGGATCTTCGATGTCGCCGCGGACTGCTTCCGCCGCGAGCCCTCGCGCGCGCTCGATCGCCTGCAGTCCTTCAGGATGCGCGAGTACGTTCGCATCGGCTCGCCCGAGGCCATCCAGGCGTTCCGCGAGGAATGGATGAGCCGGGCGCAGCGGCTCGCCGCCGAGCTCGCGCTCCCGTGCGAGCTCGATGTGGCCAACGATCCGTTCTTCGGCCGGGTCGGGCAGATGATGGCCGTGAGCCAGCGCCAGAACTCGCTCAAATTCGAGCTGTTGATTCCCTATTACGAAGGCGCGAAGCCCACCGCCTGCATGAGCTTCAACTACCACCGTGAGCACTTCGGGGTCACCTGGGGCCTCGAGTGTGAGGATGGCAGCATTCCGCACACGAGCTGCGTCGCCTTCGGCATGGACCGTCTCGCCGTCGCGCTCTTCTGCATCCACGGGCTCGATCTTGCCCGCTGGCCGGCCTCGACGAGGCGCGCCCTGGCGCTTTAGTCAATGGGAAAAACAGGCCTGCGGCCGTTTTTTAGTCAATTGGAAAAACAGGCCTGCGGCCGTTTTTCGGACATCAGCTCCGTTGTGACATGCCTCTCGATCCGCAGGTCAGGCGCTTTCTAGATCGGTTGGCGGCTACGGCGCCGCGCAGTGCCGCGGCACTTACGGTCGCGGAGCGGCGCGCCTCGATCGAGCGGCTGTTGGCTTTCGGAGGAGAGCCCGAGCCGGTCGAGCGCATCGAAGAGCAGCCGATCCCAGGGCCAGCCGGGACGCTGCGGGCTCGGATCTACACGCCCGCGGGTGCGAGCGCGGCAATGCTTCCGGGACTGGTCTACTTTCACGGCGGCGGATTCGTTGCCGGAAGCCTCGATACTCACGATGGCATCTGCCGCTCGCTCAGCAATGCGAGCGGCTGCCGGCTCGTGTCGATCGACTACCGGCTGGGACCTGAGGCGCGTTTCCCCGCGGCGGTGGATGACGCCTGTGCCTCGACACGCTGGATCGCAGCTCACGCGGGCCAGCTCGGCATCGATGAGCGGCGCCTCGCCGTAGCAGGCGACTCCGCCGGCGCGACGCTCGCCGCAGTGGCCGCGCAGACCCTCTCCCGCGAAGGAGCGCCGCGGCTCGCCGGTCAGTTTCTTCTCTGTCCCATTCTCGACTACCGCGGCGAGACCGCATCGTGGGCGGCCTTCGGGTCTGGGTATTTCCTCGAGCGGCAGACGCTCGAGCACGATCTTGAGCACTATCTGGGTGAGGATGCCGATCCGGCCGATCCGCGCGTCTCGCCGCTCAGGGCACAGCGCCTCGAGGGGCTGCCGCCCGCCTGCATCCACGCTGCCGAGTGCGATCCGTTGCGGGATGAGGCGGCCGACTATGCGGCGCGTCTCGAAAAGGCGGGCGTGGCCGCGAGTTACCGCTGCCACTCCGGTATGATTCACCTCTTCTATGCGCTCGGGGCCGTGATCCCGTATGCGGCCGAGGCATATCGCCAGATGGGGACCGACATCCGAGCGCTGCTCGAGTAACAACATCCATGCCGCCAACCAAACCACCCGAGAGCGGGCGCGCCGAGTTCGAGAAGCTGCTCTCCAAGTTATACGCTGCCCGCGCGGCCGGTGAGCTCGAGCCGCTGTGCGCGCTCTTTGCTGCCGACGCCCTGTTCAAGATCTCGGGCTCGAGCGACGGTAAGCCGATCGCCCTCTCGGCGCGCGGCACCGAGGAGGTTCGCTCCTGGCTTTCGGTGCTGGTGAAGACCTTCAGGATCACTCGGCACGAGATCGTATCCATGGTGATCGACGGACAGCGTGCCGCGGTCCACTGGCGGGCGAGCATTCACTCGCGCATCACGGGCGCGAGCGTTCCGACCGAGCTCGTGGACCTGGTTGAAACGCGCGACGGGCGAATCGGCTCGTATGTCGAGCTCTTCGTGCCCGCCTGAGGGCCTACTCGATCAGTGGCTGCGGGATGGGCTTGCGCAGTACGACATGGGCGCGGCGTAGCTGCCCGAAAATCCGCGGCCCGCGAACGAGATACCGGATCCAGAGCCGGCGCGGATCCTGAACCAGCCGGTACAGCCATTCGAGCGAAAGCGACTGCAGCCAGCGCGGCGCGCGCTGCTCGCGTCCCGTGAGGAAGTTGAGGGAGGCACCGACGCAAAGCGCGAGCCCCCTGGCTTTGCCCCGCTCCCGAAGCCTCGTGGCGATCATCTCCTGCTGCGGCGAGCCGACCGCGAGGAAGCAGAACCGGAAGGGACTGGCTTGCTCGATGAACGCGAGGCACGCATCGACTGCGGCAGGATCGCGGATGAACCCCATGGGGGGATTGTGATGGTGGACGTTCGCCAGACCGTAGTTCGAGGCAATTTCCCTCGCCTGCTCGGCACTCCCTCCGATGAGCACGATCCGATCGTTGCGCTGGATGACCCGGGAGAAGAGCGCGGCGGTGAGATCGGAGCCCGTGCAGACCGGCAGCCGAATGCCCTTCAGGAGCAGCAGCAGCCGCGCGGCGACGCGGCTGTCGAGCAAGGCGAAATCCGCGGACGCGCAGCGCGATCGGAAAGCCTCATCCTCGTGACAGCGGATCAGGTGATCGACATTGGGCGTGACGACATAGCCGAAGCGCCGGGTGCCGAATTCAGCGGCGATCTCCACGAATTCGTCGAGCTCGAAATTATCGAGCTCGTGGACGCAGGCTTCCCCGTTGCCCGCCAATGCGCCGGCACTCTCAGGGAGGCTCTCAGCTTTTGGATTTTCTTCGCGCCGCTGAAGGCTAATCATGGTGGTTCTGCAGCCGCCGCGGACGTTGAAAGTATGGCGCAAGGAGCGAGCGAAGCCAACTGTAAAAAATGTGACACAATGCCGTTCAGCGGGGATCGAGTCTCTCGCCTCCAGCGTTATGAGGTAGGATCGAGCGCCTCAAAAAGCGCGGTGCGCATCGTCCATCGCGCGTCGCAACGAATCGACGGGGTATGAATATGGGACGGCCCGAGGGGACGGCCGTGAGCGGCGGAACCGCGATTGCCATCATCGGGGCCGGGCCCTACGGCCTCTCGATCGCCGCTCACCTGCGGCAGCTTGGGGCCGATTGCCGCATCTTTGGCCGACCGATGGAGAGCTGGCGCAAGCACATGCCGGCCGGCATGTGCCTGAAGTCCGATGGTTTCGCCTCGAATCTCTACGAGCCCTCCGGCCGCTTCACGCTTGAGCGCTTCTGCGCCGATCGCGGCATTCCCTACGATGCGCGAATGCGGCCGGTACGGCTCGAGACGTTCATCGCCTATGGGCTGGCCTTCCAGGCGCAATATGTCAATAACCTCGAGGAGACGCTCGTCACGGCAGTCACCCGAGTGGACGGGGGCTTTGGGCTCCGGCTCGCCGATGGATCGGCGCTCGAGGCGCGCCGGGTGGTGGTGGCGACCGGCATCAGCGATCTGCATTACGTCCCCGGCGAGCTCGCGCCGCTCGGCCCGCTCTGCACGCACAGTAGCGCCCATCACGATCTCTCCGGGTTCTCGGGACGGCGGGTGCTGGTCATCGGCGGCGGTGCATCCGCGGCCGATGTGGCGGCGCTCCTGAGCGTCGCCGGCGCGTCCGTCGAGCTCGTCTCCCGCCGGCCGCTCGAGTTCCATCAGGGGCCAAGTGCCGGTGGACGGCCGTGGTGGGAGCGAGTCCGCAGGCCGCATTTCGGATTGGGACCGAGCTTGCGATCGACGATCTACACGCTCTTTCCCGGCGCCTTTCGCCTGGGCCCGGAGAGTCTGCGCTCGCGCATCGTGCGCCGGCACCTGGGGCCCGCTCCCGGCTGGTTCGTGAAGGACTTGATCCGGCAGCAGGGAATCCCCTTGCACGAGGGTTACGCTCTTCAGAGCGTCGCGCGCGAGCGCGACGAGGCCGTCCTGCGGTTCACGGGCCGGGACGGCTCGATCCTCGAGCGGCGGGCCGATCACGTCATCGCTGCAACCGGCTACCGCCCCGCGCTGCATAATCTGCCCTTCCTGGATTCTTCGCTGCGTGAGGAGCTGCGCGTGACTCGGGACGGTTACCCGGTGCTTTCGGCGAACTTCGAGGCGAGCGTTCCGGGACTTTATTTCGTCGGTCTCCTGTCGGCCGGAAGCTTCGGCCCGCTGGTGCGATTCGCCTTGGGTGCGCGCTACACCGCGCAGCGCGTGAGTCCGCATCTCGCCGCCTTCGTCTCCCAACTGCGACAGGCGCGCTCACCGACGACCGTTTCGCCGGAATGGCCATCAGCTTGAGAAGGCCGCTCGAGCACACTCCGGCGGCAGGACGCCACGGGCTGGAGCCCGCGGCCGCTCCCGCGCGAGAAAGCCTGCCGTCCGCAGGCCGTGCGAGCCCCCGGGTGCGCGAGGCTCCCGTCGCCATTTTCGACAACTACTGGGGTGCGACCCTGTCGTTCGTCGCTTCCCTGGGGCGGCGCGGAGTACCCCTCCACGTCTATGGCCGGGGCGCTGCCCGGTGGTCGCGGTTCGCCTCACGCCGCTTTGCCTGTCCGCCGGTCGAGGACGCCGAACGATTCCTGCCCTGGCTCGAGCAGCGGGTCAGATCGGGTGAGATCCACAGGGTCGCGCCGACCACCGATCTCATTGCGTATTACACCTCTCTCCTCAGGAGCGCATTTGCGCCCGAAGTGCAGCGCGCCATCGCACCTCTCGCGGAGGTCGAGACGTGCCTGGTGAAGACGAGATTCGCCGCCGCCTGCTCGCTCGCGGGTCAGGCCACGCCGCCCTCCCTGACGCCGGAGGATCTCGAGACCGCGCTCCTCGGAGCCGAGCGAATCGGCTACCCCTTGATCCTCAAGCCGAAATCGCATCTCGCTGTGGGCGCGGCCGAAAGGGGCAGGATCGTCTACAGCGCCGAGCAGCTGCGGGCCTATTTCCGCCCCTACCCGATCGTCAAGGGGCAGGAATCCCTCGCCAGCCGATATCCGGAGCTTCGTTGGCCGCTGCTGCAGCGATACGTTCCGACGGCGCGCTCACAGGTGTTCAGCGTCAGTGGCTTCAAGGATCCCGATGGCGGGATATTGGCTGCGTCCTTGTCGGTCAAACGGTCCCAGTGGCCGCAGGATACCGGCCCCAGCACCTCGCAGGTCAGCTGGCGGGATGAGCGAATTCTCAATGCCGGCAGGACCACGGTCGATAAAATGATCTCCCGAGGCATCTTCGAGCTCGAGCTGCTGACGAGCGATTCGGATCTGCTGGCGATCGACCTCAATCCACGCGCCTTCGGCTTTCTCTCCCTCGATATGGCCTTGGGTCATGACTTGCCATGGCTCTGGTTCCAATCCACCCTGGCGCCCGTGGTGAGAGAGCCGAGTCCGCCGAATCCCATCGTCATCGAGGCGCGCCTGGGGCTTCCTTACTGGATGGGTCGCGCTGCCCGGTGGCTCCTCGGGCTCGCTCGCCAGCGCGATACCTCGACCGGGGAGAGGGCACTCAAAGTGGACAAAAGAATCTCCATGCTCGGACATTGGGCCGACCCCATACCCCTCGCGCTGCGGGCGATCTGGCTCATGCGGCACCCGAGGTCGCTGATCCGCGGTCATTTCAGGGACGCCCTGCGCTCGGGCCATCCGCGCGCCGGCCGCGTGTCATGAGCGCAAACACGTCCAAGGCGGCCCTGGGTGCGGCGATTCTCATCGGCTGCGGCGGGGCTCATCCCGCGCGCGCCGTCCCCTTTATCAGTCCTTTCGCCACCGCGGGTATCGAGCGCGATTCGAATGTGTTCATGCGACCGACGAACACGCCTCTTTTCGTCGCGAACGGCATCACCACGCTTGCCGATACCATCGAGAGCTACGAGGGAGGATTGGACTCGGAGTTCGACTGGGGCCGTGACACCCTGACGCTCGATGGCGACGCATTGCAGGAAAACTACGACCGCTTCTCCTTCCTCGATCATTACGAGTATCGGTTGGCCGGTGACCTCGACTGGCACCTGGGGCCGGTCGTGGAGACCGAGCTCGTCTATAACCAGAGCCGCTTCATGGCGCCGTTCACGGAGACCCTGGCGCTCGGGCTCTTCGTCGATACGCAGCGCGTGGCGAGCGCCATGGTGCGAGTGCTCGTCACCCCCAAATGGCGGGTCGATCTCACGCCGGGGCTGGATCAAATCGATACGCCGCTCCCGGGATTTCCGGACTTCAGGCGAAGCGAGCGCACAGGAACCGCCGGACTCGATTACCTCGGCTTCGGCAGGCTCACCGCCGGGCTGCAGCTCGAGTACATCCAGGGGCACTATTCCGGCATCGTGCGCGCAACGAGGTACACCCAGCGCGATGCGGATGTGACGGCGAGCTACCAGCTGAGCGGGCTGTCGGAGCTCGATGCCAGCGTGGGCTACACGCGTCGCGGAACCGAGGCCAATCCGACGGACTCCCTGCCCGCTACGCCCGCCAACAGCGGCTACTTCGGGGGGTTTGCGGGCGCCGTCGGCACCGTTTCCGGCGTCAACGGCACGCTGGATTACAAGCGCCAGATCACGGGCAAGACGAGCGGCACGCTCTCGCTCTACCGGCATGTCCAGAGCTACACCGGCTCGCCCAACCCGGAGATCAGCACCGGCGGCGCCATCGGCGCCGAGTGGGTGGCGGATGCCAAGATCACCGTGGACCTCGATTACTCCCTGGCGCAGAACGAGATCCAGGGCGGGCTCGTCGCGGCGAACTTCGTCAATCGAACCGATCGCGTACAACACGCCGCATTCGATGTGCGCTATCTCGCGATATCCTGGCTCACGATCCGGCCGTACGTGAACTGGGAGCACTCGAGCTCGAGCTTCACGCTGGGCAATTACTCGGCGACGATCGTGGGGATCGATGTGACGGGCCGCCTTCGCTGGTGACCTGATCCGTCCTGCGAAGCTCGGCGAGGCCGCGCAGGTGGGCGGCCAGGCGCAAGGCGAGCGCCACGATCGTGAGGGTCGGATTCGCCTGGCTGGAGGTGGGAAACACCGCCCCGCCGGCGATGTAGAGATTCTCGACTCCGTGCACGCGGCAATGCGCATCGACCACGCTCGTCCGCCGATCCGTCCCCATCCGCGCCGTGCCCAAGTGATGGCCGCCGTACGCGCCGTAGCGGGTCACCTCGAGCTCGATCGACTCGGGATCGTACTCGTAGCGCCCAATGCCGGATGAGTGGATGTCCCTTGCCAGCAGCCCCACCGCCTCCCGCACCGTCTCGAGGTCACCCGCCGTGTAGCGCCAATCGACGAGCAGGCGTGGGACGCTCAACGCATCGAGCTCCTCGGTGAGCGTGATACGGCTCGAGGGATTGGGCTGCTGCTCGGCATGGAAGTCCAGACTGTAATGGCCGGCGGTCGATGGCACGATGATGGAAGGGAATTTGCGTGCCGCCAGAAATCGGTCCCGCAGGATGTGATGGCCAAAGGCGAGCACCTCTCCCGGAGCGCTCATCACGTTGCGCGCGTGCCTGAGCCAGTCGCCCGGACTCGTGCGCTCCTCGCCGTGCAGGCGCTTGCTGTACTCATACGAGATGAGGCCTCGGGCGAGCTGCAGAGCCGACAGCACGGCGGTCCGATGGGAGGGATCGGTGATCCGCGGGTGGTGAAGGCGCGCGATGAAGTTGCCGATCCGAAGCCGCCGCTGCGTTTCCGCAGTGAGTGCCAGGCGCCGCCGGCAATAGATACCGTCCGGCGAGCGGTCGTAGCCATGCCAGATGCCATCGGGGCGATCGAACTTGAAGGTGCCGATGGCTCCCGCGATGTGGCACATGTAGAAGCGGCCGACCACATCGTGATCATTGCCGATCCCGCAGGTGGCCACGCGCCGGCTCGCAAGCAGCAGCCGAGGCGTCTCGAGACCGCCCGTTGCCAGAACGAAGCGCGCGGCGCGGACGCTGAAGCGCTTGCCTCCGAGGGTACACACGCTCACGGACTCCACCGCGCCCGCGCCGGCGTGCAGGTGCAGCTCCGTGGCATTCGCGTGCAACAGCACGCGAATGTTGGGGGCGAGGCGCAGCGGCTCCCGATAGCGGCGGCCGAAATCGGTCGGCCGGCTGAAGCGCTCGAGCGTGTCGGTCGTGAAATGCTCGCTCCGAAAGCCCGCGATCATCGGCCGCAGCGGCGCGTCGAAGACTTCCGGCACCCGGTAGCGGAATTCGCCCGCCTCGGATAGCTCATTCGCCCGCGGGTAGTAGGGGAGCAGAGTCTCGAGAGTGAAGGGCCATCCGGAATGCGGTACGTACTCACGCGGCTCGAAATCGATCGCATCGAGTGGCACGCAGCGCCCGCCCCAGATGGTCGTGCTGCCGCCGAAGCGCCGCTGGCGAAAGCGGTGGGGTGGGGCGTGCAGCCGCTCGTCAGCGACGGCGCCTTGGTAGAGCCTCTGCGTGTTTCGCTCGGCTCTGAGCCCGCCCGATTCGAGGAGCAGCACCTCGAGTCCGGAGCCTGCGAGCTCGAGCGCGAGGGTGATGCCGGCGGCGCCGGCGCCGACGATGCAGACCTCAGCGGTGAGGCTCGCTCGCTCGGCAATGTCGGCGGCGTCAGTGATCACGGGAGAGCATCAGGTCGCAGCCGTGTCGTTCAACCATGAGGTGAGGTCACTCGCGACGAGAGTGGAAAGCAACTCCACGTCCGCCCTGAAGTACTCGATCAGTCTGAGCCGGAACTCGCTCGAGATCTCCCTGCGCTTGGCGGGCGCCATGTTGAAGCGCTTCAGCTTGTCGAAGAGGCCGATCCCAAGGCGCGGAATCGGCAGCGCGAGTCGCAGCGCGAAGAGGGAGGAGAGCGCTCGGTGATAGCCGAGCGACTGCGGCGCGCGCGTCACGTTCTGGACGGGGAAATGCTCTCTGCCGTCATCGGGCAGGTCGAGAAATCGGAGCACGCCGCGATAGACCTGGCGGGGATCCTGGCAGAGGTCATCGAAGAGAATGACATGGGTCCTTTCTCTCGGAACCCGCTCGTAAAGACGCTTGAGCTGCTCGCCCACCCGGCAGAAAGGCCCGTACATCACGAACTCGGGGGGGAGGGAGGAGGCGGGCAGAGAGCGCCCCTGCCTGCGTTCCTGCTGTAGCGACCATGCGGCTTCGAAGTCGGCGACATCCTCGACCATGTGCTGCACCAGGTAGGAATGGAGCGAGATCGCCATGTCGATGGGATTTCGGATCATGACGATGAAGCGCGCCTGCGGATTGAAGGCCAGAATGTTCGGCACCGCGACCTTGGAATAAAGATAGTTGGCGGAGGCCTCGCCCAGGACGAGGTGACGCTCGTCGGCCGCGGCGAAGAGCCGCAGATACTCCGCCTCGGTTCGCACCGAATCGCGCAGCGGCAGATCCTTGTCGAAGTAACAGGGCTCCTTGGGCACGGACATGAAGATCCGCGGGTGCTCCGCCAGATAGCCGTGGAGCGATGTCGTGCCGCACTTCGGCGCGCCGACGATGAAAAGATTCGGCTTCTTCATCCGGCTAATGCAACGTGAGCAGCGTCATGCTCCAGGGCGGGAGCGTCAGGGTCGGTGTCGCGCCCACGGTGCCGAGGCTGGCGGACTGCGGCTGCAGCCAGATGTTTTGGCGCGACTGATCGTAGAGGCGCTTGTCGTACGTGAGCGTGGTCGCGGAGTACGAGGCCTGCGGGGAATTGGCGATGGCGAGCGTGATCTTCCTGCTGGCCGACTCATTGAGGTTGAACAGCATGATGCCGTATCCGTGCGGGCTCAACGCATCGGCGTAGGCGCGGATGTCGGCAAGGTCCGGGCTGACGGTGACCGCCAGCATGCGTGCTCCCGGCTGCGCGAAACGACTCACCATCGAGAATGCATCGCCGCTCGGGAAGAGCGCTCCCTCCGGGACGACCGGCCCGCTCCTGCATCCATTCCAGGCCGATGAGGCATTCGCGGCGACGAGATCGTAGCCGCCGTAATTCTGCCAGCCGTACAAGTCGCTCGAAAGGTTGATGTGACGGCAGAGTTGGGTGCCGCCGGCGCCGAACCACCAGGTGGCGACGGCGAGATTCTCGTTCAACACCTCGCCGTACGCGAGTCCGGTGTAGAGCGCGTTGACGATCGACATCGACTGCTTGCCGGGGGAGTAGGCCACGGAGTTGAACTCCCCGAGCATGAGGGGCGTATCGGCCTTGTTCGCCACGGCAAGCTCGCCGCGCAAGGTGTCGATCCTGCGGGCGAGATCCTGCGGCCCCTGCTCGAGCAGGTAGCTGTCGCTTTCCTTGCCGGGAAGCTGCGCGTAATCGTGCAGCTCGACGAAATCATAGGGCGCATGCGCCAAAACGACGCGGTCCCAGCCGTGGAAGGCGTCCTGACCGGTCGCGAGGATGCCGATCTTCGCCCGCGGGTCCGCCGCCTTCATCAGCGCGTAGTAGCCGCTGGGACCGGATACCGCCTGCGCATAGGTCATGGGGTCGTGAGGCTGCGAGTGCAGATCGAATTCCCAGCCGCCGTACTCCTCGTTCCCCACCGTCCAGTACTTGATGTACTTGTCGTAGCCCTCGCGCTTCGCATAGGCGACCCAGGCGGCCGCCTCGCGCGGGTCTCCGCCGCCATTGCAGGCTTCGTTCGATCCGTAATTGACCGAGATCGCGACGTCGTAGCCGCCCGGAATGACGACATCGTGCATGAAGTTGTCGAAGGTGCTGCGGGGATCGTAGGCGACTTTCGATTGATTCTTCTCCCGCTTGAGCGTGCCGCAGTTGGTGTGCGTGCGCCAATGATAGGCATCGGCGGTCGAGCCGCCGGGCCAGCGGAGGATCCGCGGCTCGAGCGAGGCGATTTCGGCCGGCAATCGGCCGTCGGTGACCCGGTACCAGATGGCGAGGTTGGTGCCGACCGCATCGCGCGAGATCGTTCCGAGGGTCCTCGACGCATCGACCCGCACGTCGGCTTGCGAAGCGGGGCTCACGCCGCCTTGGGCAGACTCGCAGGCCTGCGCCGCCAGCAGCGCGAAAACGACGGTCGTGACGCTGCGGATGGCGTTACCGATGATCGACATGCATCCCCGCGGCAGATGCTCTCTCGCCTCTCATCCGGCGCCACGCCCCGTCAGCGGGTCGAACTGGGCGAGCACGGGTATGCCGAAGTGCCGCTCGAAGTCGTCCCGGCAGCGCAAGCGGCGATTCACGAACAACTCGTAGCCGAACGGAATTCCGAAGGCGAGCCCGAGGCTCAAGGCGCAAGCGGCCAGGAAGTACTTCAGCTTGTTGGGCTTTATCGCGCGCACGGGCGGTGCGGCGAGGCTGACGAGGCTCACATCGCTGAAGCCGTCGCTCGAGGCGAATTCGATCTGGGGATAGCCGTCGAGCGCCCGCTTGTAGGTGGCTTCGGCCGACTGCAGCTCGAGGAGGAGCTTGGTGCCCTCGTCCTGGACGCGTCGCCTCTTCAGGACCTGATCACGCTGAGCATCGACGGCCGCGGAATAGCGCGCCACGAGTTTCTTGGCGTCGGCGAGTTGCGCCGCGAGGCCCGCGGCAATCGCGTGCCGGGTGGCGCTGATCTGGGATTGAAGCTCGAGGACTGCCGGGTGCCGTCGGCCGAGCGTCTCACGCATCCTGGCCAGCTCCGCCTCGTCCGCGCTCAGCTTCGAGGCGAGATCGCTGGTGCTGTTCGATCCGGCAGTCATCGTGCCCCACGCCCGCGCTTCGAGCTGCGCCTGGATGCTGCGTTCCTGGTTCTCGGCAGCGAGCAGCTTTTGCTCGAGATCGTTCAGCGCCGCTTCGGCCTCATCATCGCTCCCCGGCGCCAGATTGATCATGCCGTGCTTCTGCCTGAAGGCAGCGACGCTTTCCTGCGCCGACACGGTTTGTTGCCGCAACTGCTCGAGCTCCTGCGAATAGACCTTGGCGCGCTGGATGGCGGGCTCCTCGATCCGCTCCCGATTGAGCTTCAGATACTCCATCGCTACCACGTTGGCGATCGCCGCAGCCTCGTCTGGCCGCTTCGCCGCGGCGGAAACGTAGAGGAGCTCGCTGCCGGAGCCCTGAAACACGGTGAGCGCATCGTAGAGATTGGAGAATACCTCCTCCCTCACCACCGCCGGATCGCCGCTATAACCGCGCGTGAATTCCGGATTGCTCATCAGATGCAGGCGATCGATCACCGGTTGCAGCACGGCGGGGCTGCGGATCAGGTCGAGTTGCGTCGGGATGAAGGTGTTGTCCCAGCCCCGCGGAAGGTCCGGGCTCGCGAGCGGATTCTGATCGGTGCGGTTGACGATCAGAGTTGCCGTCGCGACGTAGCTCCGCGGCAGGATCGAGATGATGAAGGCGGAAGCGACAATGAGGCACGCCAGGATCAGCAGACTGCGCTTGAGGTGGGCGCGCAGGATGGCGATCAATTGGGTGAGGGAGAGCCCCGCGCTCGAGAGCTCGTCGTCGACGGGAGCGAAGGTCGATACCGGCAACGGCTCGTTGCCCATCGGCACCGGCAGATTCGATTTGATGATGCTCAAAAGATCCGCTCCTTTACCGTGACCACGTCATTGGCTTGTACCTTGTCCTCTACGCTCGCGCCGATATTCTGGTAACTGCCGTCCGGCCGGATGCGCTTGATGACGATACGGTGGGTACTGCCCAACTCCGTGACGCCGCCCGCGCGGACGATGGCCTGGAGCACCGTCATGCCGGGATCGAGCCTGACGGCTCCCGGTGTGCGCACCTCCCCGGCGACGTAAACGATCGGCGCGCGGGGCACGTAAACCTGGTCGCCGCCGCGGACGGTGATTTCCGCCGCCTCCGGCGCAGCTCCGGATTCTGCCAGACCTCGAAGATCGACTTTCAGGCGCTGCACCGTCCCGCCCTGTCCGGTCCGCAAGATGTCAACTGTGTCGGCGCCCGCCGACGTTTCGCCGCCGGCCTGAGCCAGCAGGTTGAGCAGCGTTGTATTGGATTGAACCGGGTAGACGCCGGGCTTTGCCACTTCACCCAGCACCGAGACCTGCTGGCTGCGCGACTGCATGATCGTGAAGGTCACGTGGGGGTGCCTCAGGTACTGGCGCTGTTTCAGCACCCGCTCGACTTTGCGCGCCGCCTCGGTGGGCGAAAGGCCTGCAACGCTTACGTTCCCGGCAAGCGGTATTTGGACGGTCCCATCGTCGCCGACGTACATCACACCGTCCATGGCGGGTTGCCCGAATACGTGCAGGTTGACCTGGTCTCCGGGCCCGAGCACCAGGAGCGGCGGAGCGGAGGCGCTCGGCCCCTCGGAAGCGCTCGGCGGCGCGGCCGCCATGGCTGCGCCGGGGAGCCCGGCCGATAAGAGCAGCAGGCCCAGCGTGATCAGTAAAAATCGGTTGTCCCGGCGCATGCTGGCCCCCTTAAGCCCGCGAAAAGTGGGGCTATTCTCCTGCCTACGGCCGCTGTGCCTTCGGCGATGGCGCATTGTAAACGGATCGCGGCTCTCGCGATGAGAGAAGCCGGGCAGCCTCGCGAACGATGGCTTCGTGCCGGGTCGAGAGGACCATCAGCCTGCCCGGCAGCGCTCGATCCAGGCCTTCCAGAACCTCTCGCAAGGGCGGCTGCTTCGCCCCATCCCGGGGCGCCGGGAATTCCCACACCGCAACCGCCGCTTCGGCCGGCAGCGCGCAGGTGGCGGGCAGTCCCCGGGCATCGGCGGGCACGTTCATCTGCAGCACATCGGCGAGAGCCGGGTGACGGCGGGCAATGGCGAGGCACTCCGGCAGCTCCCCTGCGAGCCCGATCCGCCGCACCTTTCCCGCCTTCATGAGTGCGTGCATCGCATCGGCCAATCCCTCGGCGTCTCCGAGCGAATCTACCGTGGGTGCGTGCAGGTACAGGATGTCCAGGTAATCCGTCCGCAGGCGGCGCAAGGAGTCCTCTGTGCTGCGCCGCAATGTCGCTACCCCGTAGTCCCGCTTGGGTTCGCGGGGGCTCCGCCGTAACCCGATCGCCCTGAGAGCGGCGCCTGCCGCGGCCGTGAGGAGGGCTCCCGAGGGCAGCAAAGTTGCCAAGCGACTCGGCTCGATTCCGAATTTGGTCGCGAGAATCAGCGTGGATCGCCGTCCGCGCGCCAGCCGTCCGATCTCGCGTTCGGCAAGCCCCGCTCCGTAGGAGGGGGCCGTGTCGAAATAGCGGACCCCGAGCTCATAGGCGCTCTCTAGGAGCCTCAGGCGAGCCGCGGGCGAGAGCAGTCGATGGAGGGAATGCGTGCCGAGGCCCAGGGGGCTTGCGGTGCTGAGGGGGGTGTGGGCGCTGGTAATGTTGTGAGGCTCCTTGCCGGAGTATACGGAGCGTCCCCGCAGGGCGCCACGGCGCGCTATTGCAGCTCGAGCAACACCATGCTCCAGGGTGGCAGGGTCACTTGAGCTGCCGCGCCGACGGCGCCCAGCGTGGCCGATACCGGGCCCGGCCAGAGGTTGTTACGTGACTCGTCGTAGAGTTCCTTGTCGTAGGTCAGCGTGGTTGCCGTGTAGGAAGTCAGATTGGCATTGGCAATGCCCACGGTGAGAGTCGCGCTCGTGGTCTCGTTCAGGTTGAAGAGCATCACCGCATAGCCGCCCGACCTCAGGGTGGCGGCATAGGCGCGCACGTCGGGAAAGGCGGGGCTCACCGCGACGCCCAACATGCTTTCCCCTGCCTGGGCGAACCGACTCATCATGGAGAACGCATTGCCGCTCGGCAGGAGCGTGCCTTCCGGGACCGTGGGTCCTGCATTGCAACCGTTCCACGAAGAGGAGGCGTTCGCGGCGACGAGATCGTAGCCGCCGAACTGCTGCCAACCATAGAGGCTGCTCGAATTGTTGTCGTGGCAGAGCTGATTGCCGCCGGCTCCAAACCACCAGGTGGCCACCGACAGATTGTCGTTGAGTACCTCGCCGAAGGCCATGCCGGTGAAAAGCGCGTTCACGATCGAGAGCGTTTGCTTGCCCGGGGAGTAGGCCACGGAGTTGAATTCGCCGAGCATGATGGGGGTATCGGGCCTGCCCGCGGCGCTGAGCTCGCCGCGCGCCGTCGCGATGGTTTGGCTCAGGGCCTGCGGGGCATCATCGAGCAGATAGCGGTCGCTCTCGTGCCCGGGCTGCTGCAGATAGTCGTGCAGCTCCACGAAATCATACGGCGCATTCGCGAGCACGAGGCGGTCCCAGCCGTGGTAAGCAGTCGGGTCACCCTTGATGAGCACTCCCACCCGGGCGTTCGGGTCGGCCGCCTTCATCAGCGCGTAGTAGCCCTGAGGTCCCGCAACCGCCGCCGCGTACCCTGCCGGGTCATGCGGATGGGAATGGAGGTCGAGCTCCCAGCCGCCGTACTCCTCGTTGCCGACCGTCCAGTACTTGATGTAGCGGTCGTAGCCCTTGGATTTCGCGTACGCCACCCAGGCGGCCGCTTCCTTGGGATCGCCCCCTCCCGTGCAGCTCGCGTTCGACCCGTAGTCGACCGTGATCGCGACATCGTAGCCGCCGGGAATGACGATGTCGTTCATGAAGGCGTCGAACGTGCTGCGCGAATCGTAAGCACTGACCGGCGCATGGGCGGCATTGCACTTGGTTTGGCTCCGCCAGTGGTAGGTGTCGGCGGTCGAGCCTCCCGGCCAGCGGAGGATTCCGGGAGAGAGGGAGGCGATCTCCGCAGGTAGATCGCTGGCGGTCGTGTTGTACCAGATGGCCGCGTTCGTGCCGATCTCATCGCGGCTGATGCCGGCGAGCGTCTTGGATGCATCGACGACGATGTCCGCACTCGAGCTCGAAGTCGATGCCGTGGGGCCGGAGCTCGCGGGGCTGGTCGCGCCCGAACCGGTGGCGCTGTTGCTATTGGAGGCGCTGACGCTGCCCGCGGAAGATGCGTTGCCGGCGCGCGAGGCGGTTCCGGAGCCCGGGCATCCGGCCAGGCAGAACAATAAAACCAACAGCGGCGCCCATTCGAGCTTCACGTCGACCCCCGTCATCCGGATTCGCAACTCGCAGTTCACACGGTGATCGGTGTTGCTTGCAAGACGTCGCAGATCTGCGACCCGAAGTCTGAATCGACGGACTCGCCACGACATCGCTGTAACGTGAGCTGAATCACAGTACTGATGTTAGAAAAATATCGATCAGACAACTAACATGGGATTCATCGGTTGCCGATGACGGATCCTCTCGTCGCATCACGGAGACAGGTTACGGGCGCGACGATTGACGCTAGAGTGCAAGATGAAGATTGTCGCCATCACGGATGTCGCATGAGTACGAATAACACGCTGGGCACGGGCGCTGCCCTCCTCGCGGTCGGATTGCTGAGTGGGTGCGGGTCGAAGAGTGGTACAGGGTCGCAGACGGGCGGGGGACTCGGCAGTGTGGGCACGCCGGGCGTATCGGCCGATGCGATGGGGGCGACCGCGGCGGCCCGGCTTCTCATGCAAGGCACGTTCGGCGCGACACCCGAGCTCATAGCGAGCGCCGCTCGGCAGAGCTACGACGAATGGTTCGCCGCCCAGGCCGCCGTTCCCCCGAGCCTGGAGCTGCCGCAGATCCCCAAGTGGAACGGCAGTCATTTCCCGGCTTGGTGGAACAACGCGGTCAACGGACCCGATCAGCTTCGCCTGCGGGTGGCGTTCGCGCTCTCCCAGATCTTCGTGGTCTCGCGAGTCGATCAGTATCTGTTTCCCCGCGGCCAGGCGCTCGGGAGCTACTACGATCAGCTCAATGTCCATGCGCTCGGCAACTTCCGCGCCATTCTCGATGTGGTCTCCCGCTCGCCGGTGATGGGGATCTATCTCACCTACATGAAGAACCAGAAAGCGGATCCGGCGACCCACGTGCACGCGGACGAGAACTACGCGCGCGAGCTCATGCAGCTCATGACCATCGGCCTGTGGAAGCTCAATGCCGACGGTACGCAGCAATTGGACGGCGGCGGCAATCCCATTGCCACCTATGGCCAGGCGGACGTGTTGGCCATGGCGCGGGTGTTCACCGGCTGGGACTCGAAGCCGACGCTCGGGCAAACGGGGGAGGCCGCGTGGCGCGATCAGGGCGCGAGCAATGCGGACGTGCTCCATCCGATGGTGGCCTACGAGGCTCATCACGACACGGGTGAGAAGAGCCTCCTCGGCACCACGATCGCCGCCGGGGGCACGTGCGAATCCGACCTCAAGGCTGCGCTCGATACGCTCTTCAGCCATCCGAATGTCGGCCCTTTCATCGGCAAGCAGCTCATCCAGCGGTTCGTGACGAGCAATCCGTCGGCGGATTACGTGAGTCGGGTCGCGGCGGTGTTCGCCGATGACGGAACGGGCACGCGGGGCAACATGCTCGCCTTGATCAAGGCCATCCTGACCGATCCCGAAGCGACGTCGGCCGGAAGTGAAGCGGGCTACGGCAAGCTTCGAGAGCCCGTGATCCGGCTCACCAATCTCTGGCGGGCGTTCGCCGCCGCGGCGCCCGACGGCAGGATCGGCGCGCAGATCACCGCAACGGCGGCGACGGACCTCGGCCAGAACGCGCTTTCCTCACCCACCGTGTTCAATTTCTACCGGCCCGATTTCCAGATGACCGGACCGCTCGCGCAGGCGGGCCTGGTGGCGCCGGAGTTCCAGATCACGAACGAGTACTCAATCGTGCAGACCTCGAATGACCTGCAGTGGCAGGCTTACATGTATGTCGACAGCTCGGGGAAGGTCACGGCGGGAATGGATTCTCCGATGACTCCGGCCGCGACGGACGTGCTGCTGCATACCGCCGCCTGGGAGCCGCTCGCCGCCGATCCGGGCACCCTGGTCGACAATCTCGATCTCGTCTTCATGGCCGGGCAGATGCCGGCTGCGATGCGCGCAACTCTCGTGAGCTACGTAGCGGCGATTCCGGCGACCGAGCCCGCGGCTCGAGCGGTGGAAGCCGCGCAGCTCCTGATCAACTCCCCGCAATACGCGATTCAGCGCTGAGGCTGCCAGAGTGACGGAGAAATACACACGGCGCAGATTCTTGGACTTGGGCGGCAGGGTCGCCGCTTCCTCCGCGCTCCTCAGCGCCATGGGAAGCTTCGGCCGGGTAATGGCGGCCATGCCGGATGCCGGCGGCTACAAGGCGCTCGTCTGCCTGCTGCTGAACGGAGGCAACAACGGGCACAATTGGCTCGTGCCGACCGGCGCGAGTGCGTACGCCGCCTATGCCGCGGGTCGCAGTAACCTCGCGCTCAGCCTCTCGTCTCTCGCGCCGCTCAGCGGCACCGATGGCGCGGGGAGAACCTACGGACTCCATCCGAGCTGTCCCGAGATTGCATCGCTTTACAATGCGGGTCACGCAGCGTTCGTGTGCAACGTCGGCACTCTGATCCAACCTACGACTCAGGAGCAGGCGCAGAGCGGATCGGCGCCGCTGCCACCGCAGCTCTTTGCGCATCTGGATCAGCAAACGCAGTGGCTGACCGCCTATCCGCAGTCCGCCGTGAAGTATGGCTGGGCGGGGCGGGTCGCGGACTTCTTGAGCTCCCAGGGCGTGACGTTCAACCTTGCACCCAACATCAGCATTCAGGGCCAGAACTACTGGCAACAGGGAGCCTCGACTTCACCGTTCGTGATCGGCACGGGCCAGGCGCCCACTCTGCGGGCTGCGACCAACACCGGCTATCGCCACGGCTCGCGCGCTCAGGCTACCCAGGATCTGATCAGCCAGGCGACGTCGGATCCGAACCTCCTGGTGCAGGCTTACGCCGCAATCCTCACGCGCTCGGCGCGGCACGCATCGACGGTGAACCAGGCAGTGGCGGCCGCCGGCGATTTCACCACGCAGTTTCCCGCCGCGCAGGCGAATGACTGGGGGCTGAGTCAGCAGCTGCAACAGGTCGCGCGCCTCATCAAGGCGCAGTCACAGATCGCCGATACGCGGCAGATGTTCTTCGTGGAGATGGGGGGATTCGATACGCACATCGGCGAGCTCGGCATCCAGGCGAAGCTCCTCGGGTACGTGAGCCAGTACGTGCAGGCGTTCTGGAACGCGATGGGCGAGATCGGAATGCAGAGCAATGTGACCCTGTTCACCGTTTCGGATTTCGGCCGTTCGCTCACCTCGAACGGCAGCGGCTCCGATCACGGCTGGGGCAATCACCAGCTCGTGGTGGGTGGGGCCGTCAAGGGGGGCATATACGGAACCTTCCCGGATCTTACGTTGGGCGGCGCCAATGATTTCGGACAGGGGCGACTCATCCCGACGATCTCGGCCGATCAGCACGCGGCGACTCTTGCCCGCTGGTTCGGCATCGCCGATTCGGACCTTGACTCGCTGTTTCCGAATCTGCCGAACTTCGCCGCGCGGAATCTCGGATTTCTGGGATAGGATGCGCGCGCGGCTCAAGCAGCCGCGAACACCTGTCGAATGGCCTCGATCGGCGTCTCTGATTTCGACTGGATGCACGCCGAATGATGGTGGGGCTTGATGCCGGCCTTGAAGCGCTGCAATCCGCTCTCGTCCAACGGGTGGAACTTCCAGTGCACGTGCGTGCGGAGAATCGCATCGTGCCAATGGCCGGAGTCCGGTGCCAGCACCTGGTCGTAGTGCAGCCCGTACAGGATGTATTCGGAGAAGCCGCCGAGGCGGGCGATCGCCTGCTGCCACGGCCGCCCGGTTACGCTTTCGACTCGCTCGACGGCGGCGAGCGCGTGCGTGCGCCACCACCAGATGAGCGGACCCACGTAGTTGATGTCGAAGTCGACCTGGGGCGGGATGCCGAGGAGCTTCGAGCAGACTTTCTGCCACTTGTCGTTGTTGGGGATGAGGCCTCGCTGGCCGGGCTCCGCATAGAGCGGTACGGCACCGCCCCGCTCGTATGATGTCGGATCGAAGGGGGCGACGAAGAACATGTCGGAGTCGGCGTACATCAGCACATCCTCGGCGATCACCGAGGGCGCGGAGAGCTTGACGATCTGCTGAAAGATCCAGTTCTTGACCGGACGCGTGCGAAAGCTCACCCAGAAGCGATCGAGTCCGGGAACCCGGAAGAGCCAGTGCGGGATGATGTCCTCGACGACGATGAGGCTCGTGCGGCTGTTGAGCATCGGCCTGAAGAGGGGCAGATCCCTGCGGGCGATGAGGAGATAATGGCGCACGCTCGGATGCACCCAGCGCTCGCACGTCTCGAGAAGATATCGGCAGCGCTCGACGTCCCGCCAATAGCTGGGGGTCACCAGGGCGTAGCTCGTTGACTTCATTGCGGTACGCGGCTTATTTTCTCGGTCCGATGCGATGCAGGCGCGGATCGGGCGCATTCTATTGATCTTCGATCATCTTGTCTTGGATCACCTTGTCTTGGCGAGACGGCCTTCATGGCTTCAATGAGAACAGCATCAGCTCCACGAGCCGACCGGCATTACCGGGTCCTGCTCATGCTGCTGCTCTGCGCCCAGATCGCCTACATGGTGATCTATGTGGCGCCGCCTCCGGGACAGGTGACGATGGCGGCAGACCCGAATACCCGGCTGATCAAGCTTGCGCTGCTCGTGCTCGGCGCAGCCGTGGTGTTGGCGCGATGGCAGGTCGCGCGGCGAGTGCTGAAGGAGATGAACCGTTTCCTTCTGTTGTTCATGGCTTTGGCGGTGTTGAGCGTCGTCTGGTCGATCGATCGGCCGGTCACCGCCGCCAGGCTCGTCACCCTCGCATCGATGGTGATGACGTGCTTCGCATTCGGCGTGGGCGCCTGGAATCCGCGGCGCTTCCAGGATGTGGTCCGGCCGGCGATCTCGCTCGTGCTGATCGCCTCACTCATCGTCGGCGTGATCGACCCGGGCCTGGTGAAGGAGGCCGGGGACACGATCTCGCTGAAGGATGCCTGGCGGGGTCTGACGGCGCAGAAGAACGTCTTCGGCGAGCTCGCGAGCTTCGGCGCCATATTGTGGCTGCACGCCGGTCTCGCGCGCCAGGTGCGGGCATGGCGCGCGCTGGCGGGCGTGGGGATCGCGCTGACCTGCCTCATTCTTTCGCGCAGCTCGACCTCCCTCTTTTGCACGGCCTTCGCCGCGGTCTTCCTCGTCATCCTGGTGCGGTCGGGACCGGCGATGCGACGCTACATGCCGTACGTCGTTGCTGTGTTCACCGGCATGTCCGTCCTGTATGTCCTCGCCGTCATGAACGTGGTCCCGGGAATCGAAAGGATTCTGCTCGATCCGGTCCTGAGCCTCACGGGTAAAAGTCTCACCTTCTCCGGCCGCACCGTGATCTGGCAGATCGTGGGGTGGAACATCGGGCGACATCCTTACCTGGGTTCAGGATACGGAGCCTATTGGGGCGCAGGCCCCGTTCCATCCTCTCCGTCGTATGCGTTCGTACGACTGATGTGGGGGTTCTGGCCCACCGAGTCGCACAACGGCTATCTCGACTTGAGGAACGACCTCGGAGACGCGGGTCTTGCCTGCGCGGTGGCCTACATCGGTGCCTATATTCTGCAATGTATCCGGCTGTACCGGTTCGACCGTGCCCAGGCGGCTCTTTTCCTCGCGCTCCTCTTCCAGCAGGTTCTGCTCAACCTCTCCGAGTCCACCTGGCTCAACGTGAATAATTTCTGCTTCACGGTGATGACGGCCGCAACCGTGATGATCGCGCGCGCGCTGTACGAGCATTCGCGGGCGAGCCGCCTCGCGGGCGCAGAGGCAAATGCCAGACGGACTGGCTTCGCCGGGATCAGGATTCCTCCCGCTTGGTCCGTACCCACTCCGTCGCCTCGCGACGGCTCGACATGATCAGGATCTTCCATACGAGATAAAGCGGCGCCCGGGCCAGATCGATGAGGCCGCGCGCGCCGACCCCGCTCAGCTGCCAGCCGCGCAGGATGTAGGCGATGAGAGCGACCCAGCAGAAGGCCGCGAGCAGGCTCCACGAGCCCTGGAAGCCTTCCCAAGCGCCCGCAACCAGCGCGACGCCGGTCAGCAGCGCTGCATTGAGGACCACGTAGGAGAGCGGCAGGACCATCAGGTCGAGAGCGAGATCCAGGCAGACCCAGCTGCGCCGGCGCACGGCTTGGCCCAATAGGGTCAGCGTTCTGGAGCGGATCAGTTGAAATCGTCCCCGCTCCCACCGCTGGCGCTGCTTGCGCGCGGCGCGCTCGCCGGAGGCCATCTCGGCATTCGAGCAGGCTTCTTCAGCGTAGTGCACGCGAAACCCGGCGAGACCGAGCTCGATGCCGTACTCGAGGTCCTCGGTGAGGGAGAATGCCCGATAGGGAACGGCGGCGAGCGCCCTATGGGTCACTGCCCAACCATTGCCGCGGATGCCACAGGAGAGCCCCAGACGTTCGCGCGCCCGCGAGCGCACGATATGAAAAGAGGCTTTTGCGATCGTGAGCAGACGCGTGCGCCAGGACGCCGAGGCGTTGGAAACTCCGTAGTGCACCTGGACCGCTTGGGCCCCGCGCTCCATGCGAGCGGCAATCGCCTCGAGCAGATTCGGCGAGACCTCGGCGTCGGCATCGACCACGACCACCGCATCGGCGAAGCGGCGGGCACGACTTGACTGAAAGGCAAAATCCAAAGCGTAGCCTTTGCCTCGCCTTTCCGGATCCCGTCGCTCCATGACCGTGGCGCCGAGGCGCCGCGCCAGCGCGGCGGTGTCGTCGGTGCAGTTATCCGCGACGACGATGATCTCACGCTTGTCCTCGGGCCAATCGAGCGCAGCGAGAGTCGTGAGAACTCTGGAGAGGACCTCGACTTCGTTGTGCGCCGGCACGATCACATCGAAGCGCATGCGGCGATCCGATTTCGCTGGAGCTCGCAGCTTCGCGGAGAGGAGCGTGAGAACGGAGAGATAGAGGCAGGCGCCGACGGCCGGCAGAGCTATGATCGCCAGGGCGCATGTAACGATCAGGTGCACCGGACCTCGCGGGCGCGTCTCTTGCGCGGCATTATACGTCGCGGATGCAAAGGAGAGCGCAACGTGGCGGTGCACGGTTCACGGTTCGCCCCTTCAACACCGGGATCTGTGCTGGTGGTGAGCCCCAGGGCTCCGTATAATCCTGCCAACGCGCCGGGGGCGGACAAGAGCTGAGCGAGCAATGGTGGCAAGCCTTCGCGAGCCGTGGAATCCACTGGGCCTTCGGCCCGCTCTTCGTCGATTCAGGGTGCTGCGCGCCGCGCGCGATGCCGCGGTGGGTGCGCAACTCGCCGCCAAGCGCCTGAGACAGAAAGCGCACATCGGCGCTTACCTGCGCCAACACCAGCTGAGGTGCCTGCAAATCGGAGCCGGGCCGACCAGAGTGGCGGGCTGGCTATGCACGGATCTTCGGCCGCGGCAACGGGGCGCCGTATACCTGGATGCGACCCAGCCGTTCCCGATCCCCGAGGGCAGCTTCGACTTCGTCGACAGCGAGCACATGATCGAGCACATCTCGTACGCACAGGGTTTGGCGATGCTGCGGGAATGCCACCGGATTCTGAAGCGGGGCGGACGGGTGCGGATAGCGACCCCGGATCTCGGGCGTCTGCTGCGCACGTATGGCGGCGACAATCACGGGATCGCGCAGCGATACCTCGAGTGGATCGCGCGCTCCTTTCTGAGCGGTCCGGAGCACGCGACGCCGGTCTTCGTCATCAACAACGCCTTTCGAAACTGGGGTCACCAGTTTCTCTACGACGAGGAGACGCTTCGCGGCGCTCTGCTCGCGGCCGGTTTCGCCGACGTGCGCCGCTATGCGCCCGGGGAGTCCGGCAATCAGGTGTTTCGTGACCTCGAGCGCCACGGCCACAATATTGGCGACGAGGAAATCAACCAGTTCGAGACCATGGTCCTCGAGGCCGAGCGGCCCTGAAGGGACCGTCCGCCGGGCGCTACTGAATGCCGCGCGCGACGGCGCTACCGTAGAGCCGGAACTGCTGTTGCGATTTACGGATGAGGTAGATGATTCCGGCGACGTTCAGGACCTCGCCGAGGATCAGGGCGATCAACACTGCCGCCGCGCCCCAGAACGGAATGCCGAACCACATGACGGCAAGAGCAACCGCCGCGCAGCAGCCGATCTGCCATGCCAACCACTTGAAGTGCCCCACGGCGTAGAGAGCCGAGACCAGGATTTCTCTCACGAGGGCGACCAGGGAGACGAGGATCCAGAGCAGGAGCAGGGAATCGCGAGCGACTATCTGCTTGTGGAACACGCGCGAGGTCACCCAGTCGCGAAAGGCCCAGATCAGGGCGAAATACACCAGGTAAAAGGCGCCGATCACCAGGGTGAGCCGCAGGAGCCTGTGGACCAGCCTGTCAAAACCTTCTTCGACATTCCAGGCGGCGGCGAGCGGTGTCAGCATGCCCTGCAGGCCCACCGGAATCAGCACCGCCGGCATCACCATGAGCCGCACTGCATTCACGCTCGCCACGGCCGAAAGATCGAGCCGGCTCGCCAGAATGTAGTTGTAGCTGCGGCTGAATGCCCAATAAATGACGGACCCGATCACCGCCCAGGCGCTGAGAGAGCGCATCTCCGTCCAGATGGATCCGTCCTCTCCCGTCACCCATCCGGTGGTGCTCCCAAAGGAGCGATTTCCGCCCGCGGCGCAGATCCCGGCGGCGGCCATCAGGGCCACGGCGAGCCATACCGCGGGCGTGCCGAAACCGAACGCGGCCCATAGGATGCCGATGAGGAGGATGGCGACGTAGAGGCCATCGACGGCGACCAGCGTGCGAACCCGGGAGTAGATGAGGAGCACATTGCGGATGTAGTTGCTCTGCACGGTGGTCCAGGCGGCGAGCACGCCAAACCCGGTGACCAGGGCGAGTGAGGTGCTCAAAATTCCGCTGATCCTGCCGAGCGCAGTCACGGCCAGTGCCATCCCGAGGAATGGCCAGAGCCGCCGGTTCTGACTCTTGCGTACCGAGCCGATCATCTTGCGCCGTGCCTCGGGCGTCTTCCTGGGAGCGAGCACGGCGAGCGGCTTGCAAACCAACGCGTTGTGAAGGGACGTCACCAGCACCAGCGTAGCCTGCAACAGCACGTAGAGCGCATAGTCGCGGTCGCTGGTGAAGCGAACCAGGATCACGCCGACGAGGAAATTTGCGCCGGAAAGAAGCGCCTGGTCAACGACCGACGCGCTCAGTAGCCGCGCAACACGGCCGCGAAAGGTCAGTGCCACAACTCTCGATCCTTGGTGGCGCTTTCAGAAATTGTTGAGGACGGCGCCGAGAATGCGTGAATGCGTGGCCGCGAGGTGACGGCAGATCTCGCCCAGATCGATGAACCTCGTCGCTTCCGCGCGACCGAGGACGAGCACGTTGCCCGCTGCCGCAGCGATGGCGAGCCCGTCGGAGACCTGCGTCGTAGGCGGTGTATCGAGGATCACGAATTCGAATCTTCGCCGCCACTCGGTCATGGCGCGTTCGAGCCCGCCTCCAGAGAGCAGCTCGAGAGGATTGGCTGGCACTCCGCCCGAGGTCATGAGCGTCATCTCGGGCAAGCCACGCACCCCATGGAAATGATGAGGGCCTCCGTCGGTAAGAGCCTGGGCGAGACCGATCTCGTTGTCCGAGCCGAACAGGCGATGCTGGCTGGGACGGCGCAAATCGGCATCGACGAGCAGCGTCCGCCGGCGAAGCTGCGCAAACGAGACCGAAAGCTCCGCGGCAAGCTGCGAGCGGCCCTCGCATGCGCACGGGCTCAAGAGGGCGATGATTCGGCTGCGGTTGTTCTTGCAGCGCAGCAGCAGCTCGGTTCGAAGGCTGCGGACGGTTTCGCTGCGTGGGTGATCGGGATCGTGAATCAGAATGATCTGATCGGAAGGCTCGAGCTGATCACGCTCCCAGAGGATCACCTCGCGTCTATTGGGATTGCGCCGAAGGACCTCTTCTATCAACCCCCCGCCTGGTGTCAGCTCCCGCTCGTTGATCCATTCGAGGGCGGCCTTGAGCTGCTGTTGCGTGACCGCTCCGGACTTGACGGCCGCTTCCGCGAGCGGCAGGCCCTCGAGCTTCATGAGAGCGCGTATCTGCGCGATCACCTCGTCCGACAGGCGATAGAGCAGCACGAGGGTGCGGGAGAGCTGCTCCTCGAGTTCCTGCTCCTGGTCTGCCGAATCGATGAATTTCGAGCTCATGGAACCTGCAACAGTATGTCAAATGCGCTATGGGCGAAGTTTACCGCGCCCGAATCTTGATGCAGATCACAAAATGCGGGACCGCCGATCGAGGGTGGGTCGCCGCATCAATTGTCTCACACTCGCGACGGATCGGTTTGCGCGCTGGAGATCCTCGCGTACTCGTTGTGTTCCCAACCCCAGAGGATCGAGAGCTTACCGAAATTCGCGCTCGCTTTGATCAGCCATGCGGCGGCGTGGTGTCGTCCGAGGGGCCAGGATAATCCCGCGAGGAGTCCCGCGGCCATCATCTGTAGCAGCGCGCGCAGGTAGAACCTCAGCTTCCCGAGCGCGTTGATGCGCCGATAGCGCCCCCTCACCACGGCCCGCGCGAAGCTCTGGCCGCCCCCGAACGCCCGCTGCAGCAGCCACGCGAGCGACAGCCGCTTCGCCTCGATCGGCTCGAATACCGGAGCCTCCTCGTACCACACGATCCGTGCTCCTCTGTGGACGAGACGAACGAGCAGATCGCCGTCCTCGCCCGGCATCAATCCGAAGCTCGGATCGAACGGACCGGGCTCGGCGCGAACTCGCTCTGCGCGCAGCAGCACGTTGCCGAATCGCATGCAATTGAGTGGCACCGGCGCGCCGCTCGCCTGGTGAGCGAAGTCGTAGAACCTGCCGCGGCGAATCCATCGAGGCGCAGTCGGCGGCACCTGCGGCTCGACCGGCCCGAGCACCCCGTCAGCGCCGTAGGTCTCGGCTGCCGCGAGCAGTCGCTGCAGCCATTCCTTCGGCGCGCGCTCATCGTCGTCGATGAAGGCAAGCCACTCTCCCGCGGCGAGCTCGACCGTGCGATTGCGCGTCGAGGCGATATTGGGAGAAATCTGGATGTCGTATTCGACTTCGAGCCCGGGAGCCGCCCGGCGAAACTCCTCGATGACCCCCCTTGCGCCTCCCGCCGGATCGTTGTCGACCACGACGATCTGATCGGGAACACGACTCTGGCGCGCGAGGTCATCGAGCACTGCGCGCAGACGCTCATTGCGTCGATAAGTGGCGATGCAAACGCTGACGGTCGGCATGGGTGCGGCGCGCAAGCGCAGTGGATCGCGGGTCTAGCCCCGCGCCCCCATCGTACAGGAGCTGCCGGGCGCTCGCGCCGCTCGCCGGGACGACACGCGAACCGGGTCTCGCGTGCCGCCTCGCGAGGCTCCGCTGGAATTCAGGCCGTGGCGCGCCGCCGGCCGCGCAGCACCAGCAAGCCGCCTGCCAGCAGGGTCAGGGCGGCCGCTGCGGTGGCGGGATCGAATTCCGGCGCGGCGACCGGATCACCGTCCTGCACCGCATCCGGATCCTTCATGCCGAGGACCGGCAGGCCAATGTTGGCGTAGAACCAATCCTCGAACTGATCCTGAGTGGTGAATCCTTTCGGCGGCGGTATCGAGTCGAGCCAGTTATCCAGGCACTGATCCATGTTGCTCGCGCGCGCGCATCGGCCCGTGGCCGGATTGCTCTGCTCCGCGTCCGGATCCTTCATGCCGAGGACGGGCAGTCCAATGTTGGAATAGAACCAATCCTCGAACTGGTCGTTGGTCTCGCCCGGCGGTGGCTTGGTCGAGTCGAGCCAACTATCCAAACATTGATTCGTCTGGCAGGGCGCCGGGGCCGCATTGGCCACTACAACAGCCGACATGCACAGGGCGAGTATCGAGAGTAGCTTCCACATGTTTTTATTCCTTGGCGCGCGATTCCTCGGCGCGCAGCAGTTGCGTACGTGCGACTCCCATGGTAGTCCGGCTGATGGCGAATGCAAGCACAAATACCGGCGTAATCCGCACATGTCCACGGATTATGTTTCCTGGTTGCGTGGCTCGCCTACCACAGCTGCCACTGCTGGCCGAAGAGCACGCAGGCGGCCAGTGCCAGGTTGGTGACCAGATGCGCTGCGACCGCCTCTCCCATGCGCTGCGTACGGATGAGCAGCGCCCCGTAAAGAATTCCGACACCGATCGCCGGCAGCCACATGGGGCCGTGGACCGCACCGAAGGCGGCGGCACTGCCAACGAGCGGCAGCCAGCCCACGGATCGGAAAGGAATCGACTCGAAATCCTCGCCAACCAACCTGCGCAGCAGATAGCCCCGATAGGCGAGCTCCTCCACCAAGGGAGCGATCAGGATGGCCGTGGCGGCGCGGGAGGCGATCCATAACATGCGCTGCGCTGCGGGCATGGCGGCCAGCGCGGCTGGCATCGCTCGTGCCGCGAGCAGGAAATGAGCGCTCAAGCTCCAGGCCAAGAACGCTACGGCTCCTACGGCGATCCCTCGCCAGCTGAAGCGCCAGTCGAGGCGGGCGAGCTGTCGCCAATAAACGGCGAGCGCCGCGATGGCCGCGATGAGCCGCAGCCCGTACCAGGTCTCGAAGTGGCCGGAAACTGCATGCGAGATCATGCCTGCGGCGAGGGTCGCGAGGAACGGCATCAGGAACGCCGCCGTGCCGCTCGCGCCCGCTGAGCGCTGCGCCGCATCGCTTGGCGTGCGATTGAGCCATCGACTGTTGCGACTGACGACGGCGATGCCGCAAGCCGCGACGTTGAAGGCGATCCATCCCGCCTGCGAGTGAAAGCCGTAGACCGCCACATCCGGATAGCCGGCATTGCCGATCAGAACGAGAGTGGCGATGCGAGCGACATTGAGGGCGAACATGACCAACACGCCCACCGGGATCAGCAACAGCGCACGCGGAAATCGGTACTCTCGGCGAAAGTAGGTGAGCCAGGCGAAACAGAAGGCTAGCATCAGGCCGATGCCTTCGAGCCCGGAGCAGACCTTGGACACCACGATGGAGAAGTGTTGCGTCTGCAGAACCCGTGTGACCGCATCCGCCTGCAGTGAAGGAATGATCGGCGAGAGTACGAGGCGCACCAGCTCGAAGGTGACCTGTGCGGTAAACCCCCAGAGACCCTGGCTCAACACGATAGCCGCGGTGGCGGCGATCGCGGCTGCGAGCGCATAGAGCCAGCGGCTGCCCACCGCCGCCGCGCCGCGCTGCCACTGAGACCACGGCGCCAGCGCGAGCAGGAGCGCTGCCGTGGCAAATGCCGTGAGCAAGAGCGCCGAGCCGGCGAGAGCCGCGAAGGGAAGGTGAATGCCGTGGGTGCCGTAGAGATTGTAGAGACAGGCGGCGATGGGAACGAGCAGGGCGCAGTGCACGGCCAGCCACCGCTGGCGCACGGGCGCTGTGCGCGCCGCATCATTGATGGCGCGAAGGGCGGCGTCGCTGCGCATGTAAAGGAAGAAGGCGAGCGCGATGCCGAACGACACCGCGAACCGGAATCCGAAGTGTTGCACGACCCTCGCGGCAGTCCCGAGTCCCGAGGCCGCCTGTGCCGCCTTGAAGTCGACCAGGGTGTTGAGGAAGAACTTCTCGAGGATGAGGACGAGAGCGACTACCGCGGCGCGAGCGGCGAGGCTCATCCGCTGCCGAGCGACGGTGGAAGCGGGTGGAATCGGTTCGATGGCGCTCACGGGCCGCAGTCTACCCTGCGGCTTACACAGCCCGGAATCCGGCTGCGGCGCATGAAGTGATGAGACTCAGGGTCAACCGCGTGCCTGCCGTGAGACAGGCCGGCGGCCTTGCCCGAGAACGAGGCGGAAAGCCCCGAGTAGACCGAGAGAAATCAGTCCGCTTTGCGGGCCGCGCGTCTGCCGCGGACGATCGCAAGCGCACCCGCAAGCATCGTCAGCGCACCCAGGGCACCCGCGGGGTCGATCTCGGGAGCCGCTGGAGACGACGGCGGATCACTCTTGTTGCCGTATTTGCCGCCGTCATCGTCGCCGTCATGGTCACCGTCATGATCACCGTCGTGCCAGTTTCCCTGCGAGTCGCCTCTCCAGTAGGGCCGTTGAGCATGGTCGAATACCGAGTGCTGAACGGAGTTGTGGTGTGGAAGGCCCTCGGCGAGCGCCGCACCGGCGCCGACGGTGGCCATTGAGAGTAACGCGAGGGCGATGGGTTTGAACATGTTGTTCTTCCTCAGCGGTGCGCAGGTAAAGTCTTCTACGAGATTGCAGCTAGACCACCTGCACGGCTTAGTCCTAGCAATTTCCGGGCCCGAAAAAATATGGTCCCACAATGATACACCCATATCGTCGCCGATCCCAGGAACCATCTGACTGACCAACGCGAGGCCGTGTTCTCATTATGTGATCTATGGCACGTCGCCGGCTGCCAGAGGCTTTACACTTCTTCGAGGCTTTACACTTCATTGTAAAGTCCTGCGACGAAGCAGGCCCTCATGGCACCGAGGTAGCGATGGCAAGCGAGATTCTGCGAAGGAAGCTGCTCATCCTGGAGAATGACCGGACCTTGCGCCGGGAGCTCGAAGGGATGTTCTCGGACCTCGACGTCACCACCGCGGATACCTCGGAGCAGGCGCTGGCGCTCGTGCGCCGCATAGACCCCGACGTCGTGCTCTTCGACCTGGGCGCCGCCCGCCAGCCGGCGGTCGCGGCCCAGAGCCTGGATCTGCTTCGCCAGATCCTCAATCTCTCGCCCGATACCAAGATCATCGCCATGACCGAGCACGACGCGCGCGAGCTCGCCGTGGCTGCGGTGGGCCTGGGCGCCGCCGATTTTTACTACAAGCCGCTCGATGCCGGGGTGCTCTCCATCGTGGTGCGGCGGGCGTTTCGCATCCGCGAGCTCGAGGAGGAGAACGGCCGGCTGCGCGAGCAGACCGGCGCCATGGCGCTCGAGGGCATCATCGGCGCGAGCGATGCGATGCGAAGTCTCTGCCGGGCAGTCGAGAAGGTCGCGCCCACCGGCGCCACGGTGCTCATTCTCGGGGACAGCGGCACCGGCAAGGAGCTGATCGCCCGCTCCGTGCACCGCCTCTCGGGCCGCGCGCACAAGCCCTTCGTCGCCATCAACTGCGCGGCCATTCCGGATACGCTGCTCGAGAGCGAGCTCTTTGGTTACGAGAAGGGCGCATTCACCGGCGCCGCCAAGCGCACGCCGGGCAAGCTTGAAGCCGCCGATGGGGGCACGATCTTCCTCGATGAGATCGGAGAGATGCCCGCCTCTTTACAGGCGAAGCTGCTGCGGGTGCTGCAGGAGCGGACCGTCGAGCGCATCGGCGGCCGCACCCCCATTCCGCTCGACCTGCGCTTCGTCTGCGCGACCAATCGCAAGCTCGAGGCGCTCATCGGCCGGCCGGCCTCCGAGCAGGGCGCCGCGAGCTTTCGCGAGGATCTCTACTACCGCATCAGCGAGGTCACCATCAAAGTGCCGCCGCTGAGTCAGCGGCAGGGAGATAGTCTTCTCATCGCCCAAGTGTTGTTGCAGCAGCTCTCGGAGCGATTCGGCAAGTCGTTGCGCGGCCTCGCGCCCGATGCGATCCGCGCGATCCAGGCCCACCCCTGGCCCGGCAACGTGCGCGAGCTCGAGAACCGCTTGAAGGGCGCGGTCATCATGGCCGAGGGCGTGGTGGTGACGGCCAATGATCTGGGGCTCAAGGATCCGGGAGAAGACCCGGAGTATCTCAACCTGCGGGTGGCCCGTCAGCGCGCCGAGCAGCAGGCGGTGCGGCAGGCTCTCGCGGTCGCTCGTGCCAACCTCTCGCGTGCCGCGGAGCTTCTCGGCGTGACACGGCCGACGCTTTACGATCTCATCGAGCGTCACCACATCGACGTCGCGACTTTCGGGCGGCATGCACCGGGCGCGGAAGCGGAGTCGAAAGCGGTCGAGCTCGAGCCCGAGTCGCCTCAAGATCCGCCGTCTGTCCAGACCGGAACGGGCGAGTAATCGCAGCGCAAGCTCTCCTCGCCGCGCCCAGGGATGAGCGCGCACGAGCGAGGATGAGCGTTGCAATCCATTGACATATCTTGAGAAATTTCATCTTCCGGCCGGATCGCCGGGAGCGTGATAGGTGATACCCTGCCGCCCGGAACACCACCTACCACTCGCGGTCCAACCTTCCCGCCCCCGCATGACTCCCGACCTTATCGAACAACCCACGCTCGATCGCGAGTCGAGTCCCACTACTGGCGCCCGACACTCGCCAGAGGCCATCCGGCGCCGGCGTCTCATCTGGCTCGCGGGTCTTGCGGTGCTCATCGCACTTATGGTCTGGGTGATCCATCATCGGCTCGCCTCCCACGCCGCGAAGCCGTCCTTCGCCGCCATGATGGGTGGGCCGCTGCCGGTGAGCGTGGACAAGGTATCGACGGCCAATGTGCCCGTGGTGGTCGATGCGCTCGGCACCGTGACGCCGCTCTCGACGGTGACCGTGCGCCCCCAGGTGACAGGCCCCATCGTCAAGATCGCCTTCAAGGAGGGGCAGATGATCGCGAAGGGAGGCCTTCTCGCGCAGGTGGATCCGCGGCCGTACCAGGCGGCGCTCGATCAGGCGATCGCCCAGCTCGGCCGCGATCAGGCTGCCCTCGCCGGCGCCCGCACCGACCTCGTGCGCTACAAGCAGCTCCTCGCGCAGAACTCGGTGGCACAGCAGACCTACTCCGATGAGCTCGCGACCGTGCATCAGAACGAGGCGGCGGTGGAGGCCGACAAAGCCGCCATCGAGACCGCCCGGCTCAATTTGAGCTACACCCGCATCACCTCACCGGTCGCGGGGCTCGTGGGTTTGCGTCAGGTCGATCTCGGCAATCTCGTGCAGGAGAATCAAACGACGCCCATCGTGACCGTGACGCAGATGCAGCCGATGTCGGTGCTCTTCACCGTGCCCGAGAACGACTTGAGCCAGATCCTCGAGCGCGCGCGCGGGGGTCGGAAGCTTGCGGTCGAGGCGTGGGACCAACGCTCGCAGCATCTCATCGCCACCGGAACGCTCGCGAGCATCGACAACCAGATCAACGTCAGCACCGGTACGCTGCAGCTGCGCGCGCTTTTCGACAACTCGGATTCGAAGCTCTTCCCGAACGAGTTCGTCAACGTGAAACTGGTGCTCGATACTCTGCAGAATCAGATCGTGGTGCCGGGCGCGGCGGTGCAGAACGGGCCCTCGAGCAACTTCGTCTACGTGGTCAAGCCCGATCACACCGTGAGCATGCGCACCGTGACGACAGGTCCCACCGATGGCAACGACATCGCCATCTTGAAGGGCCTGACGCCAGGGGAGACCGTGGTGACCGACGGTGCCGATCAGCTCCGTGACGGCGCGAAGGTCCTGTTGCCGGGCGAGACACCGCCGGCCTTCGCCAAAGGCGCGAGCGCCCTGGCCGGGGGATCCTCCAGCGCCCGGTGCGCGCGGATCGGCTCGCTCATGAAGAGCGCCACCGGCACGAAGGCCGAGCATCTTTCGAAGGTCTACGCGCGCCTGGGGTGCGGGGGCTCCCCGGCGCCCGCGCAACCCGGCCCCGCCTCATGAACCCGTCCCGGCCTTATATCCTGAGGCCGGTCGCCACCTCCCTCCTCATGGTGGCCATCGTCATCCTGGGGGCGATCGGCTATCTGCTGCTGCCGGTATCGACCTTGCCCGAGGTCGACTATCCGACCATCGAGGTGAAGACCTTCCTCCCGGGGGCCAGCCCGGACGTCATGGCCTCGACCGTCACGGGGCCGCTCGAGCGTGAGTTCGGCCAGATGCCGGGGCTCGATGAGATGTCCTCGGCGAGCTCCGCGGGGGCATCGGCCATCACGCTGCAGTTCGATCTCAACCTCAACATCGATGTGGCGGAGGCCGAAGTGCAGGCGGCCATCAGCGCCGCCAACAGCCTCCTGCCGCAGAGCCTGCCCGCCCCGCCGACCTACGCCAAAGTCAATCCCGCCGATGCGCCGGTGCTGACTCTCGCGGTGACCTCGAGCAGCCTGCCGATACCGGCGGTCGAGGATCTGGCCGACACGCGCATCGCGCAGAAGATCTCGCAGGTCGCGGGCGTCGGCCTCGTGAGCTTAAACGGCGCGCCCCGGCCGGCGGTACGGGTGCTCGCGAACCTGCAGCAGCTCGCCGCCTATGGCCTCAATCTCGATGACCTGCGCACCACCATCGCCAATTCCAACACCGATGCGCCCAAGGGCAACTTCGACGGCACGGCCCACGCCTACACCATCGATGCCAACGATCAGATCCAGAGCGCCGCGGAGTACGCGAACCTCGTGGTCGCGTACAAGAACGGCGCGCCGGTGTACCTGAAGAATGTCGCCCGGGTCGAGCAGAGCGCGGAGAACACGCAGCTTGCGAGCTGGGTGAACGACACGCCCGCCGTGCTCATCAACATCCAGCGCCAGCCGGGCGCGAACGTGATTCAGGTGGTCAACAGCGTGCGCGCCATCCTGCCGGAGCTCTCCGCCTCGCTGCCGACCAACGTCGCTCTCACTGTCGTAACCGACCGAACCAACACCATCCGTGCCTCGGTCGACGATGTGCAATTCGAGCTCTCGCTCGCCGTCGCGCTGGTGGTGATGGTGATGTTCCTTTTTCTGCGCAACGTGCCGGCGACCATCATCCCGAGCCTCTCGGTCCCGGTCTCGCTCATCGGCACTTTCGCGGTGATGTATCTCGCCGGCTTCAGCCTCGACAACCTGTCGCTGATGGCGCTCACCATTGCCTCCGGATTCGTGGTCGACGATGCGATCGTCATGATCGAGAACATCTCCCGCCACATCGAGAAGGGCGAGAAGCCGCTCGCGGCGGCGCTGAAGGGCTCGGGCGAGATCGCCTTCACCATCGTCTCGCTCACGATCTCGCTCATCGCCGTGCTGATCCCGCTCCTTTTCATGCGCGAGGTGGTGGGGAGGCTCTTCCGCGAGTTCGCCATTACGCTCGCGATCTCCATCCTCATCTCGGCGCTGGTCTCGCTCACCCTGGTGCCGATGCTGTGCGCGAAGATGCTGCGCACGCGCGAGGAGGCCGAGCGCGCTCAGGGCAGGCTCGCCCGCAGGGCCGAGGAGTGGTTCAACGGCCTCATCGCCGGCTACGGACGGCTGCTGAAGCGCGCCCTTGAGCATCAGCCGCTCCTCCTCTGGGTGGCCCTCGGCACGCTGGTGCTCACCGTGCTCCTCTACGGGGTGATTCCAAAGGGCTTCTTCCCGCTTCAGGACACCGGCCTCGTTGAGGCGACGACGCAGGGTCCGCCGTCGATCTCCTTCAAGAGCATGGCGCAGCGCCAGCAGGCGCTCGCGGCGGTCATCCGTCAGGATCCCGACGTCGAGAGCCTCACCTCCTACGTCGGCGTCGATGGCACCAACATGACGCTCAACGAGGGGCGGATGCTGATCGGTCTCAAGCCCAAACAGGATCGCTCCGACTCCCTCAGCGAGGCCATGGCGCGCCTGCGCGAGGAGGCCGCGCGCGTTCCGGGCATCACCCTCGCCCTGCAGCCGGTGCAGGACCTCACCATCAGCTCGATCGTCGGCAGCGCTCAGTATCAGTTCGTCCTGGGCGCCGCCAGCCGCTCGATCCTCGATCCCTGGGTACCGAAGCTCCTCGCGGCGCTACAGCGTTCGCCGGCGCTCGCGCACGTGGCGACCACCTACCTCGATCAGGGCCTCACCGCCCAGGTCGATGTCGACCACGCGACCGCCGCGCGCTTCGGCATCACCGATGCGACCATCGACAACGCGCTCTACGATGCCTACGGGCAGCGCATCATCTCCACGATCTATACGCAGTCGAACGACTATCGGGTGATCCTCACTGCCGATCCCGACGTCGACAGCACGGTCAACGCGCTCAACACCATCTATCTGCCCTCGGCCGGCGGCGGCGAGGTGCCCCTGGGATCGATCGCGCACATCGGCGTGCGCCAGGCGCCGCTCTCGATCGACCATCTCGGCCAGTTCCCGGCCGCCATGTTCTCCTTTGACGCGGCGCCCGGAGCCTCGCTCGGCGAAGCGGTGACCGCCATCCGCCAGGCCGAGCACGACATCAACCTGCCGGTGAGCATCGGCACCACCTTCGAGGGCGAGGCGCTCGCCTTCGAGTCCTCGCTCACGAGCGAGGTGTTGCTGCTGCTCGCCGCGATCGCGACCGTGTACATCGTGCTCGGGGTGCTCTACGAGAGCTACATCCACCCGATCACCATACTCTCGACCCTGCCTTCGGCGGGCATCGGCGCACTGCTCGCCCTCATGATCGCGGGGCAGAACCTGACCATCATCTCCGTCATCGGCATCGTGCTCCTGATCGGCATCGTCAAGAAGAACGCCATCATGATGATCGACTTCGCGCTCACCGCCGAGCGCGAGGGCGGCAAGCCGCCGGAGGAGGCGATCTACGAGGCGGCGCTGCTGCGCTTCCGGCCGATTCTGATGACCACCGTGGCGGCGCTGTTCGCGGCGTTGCCGTTGATGCTCGGCACCGGCACGGGCTCGGAGCTGCGCTCGCCGCTCGGCATCTCGATCACCGGCGGTCTGCTCCTGAGTCAGCTGCTGACGCTGTTCACGACGCCGGTGATCTATCTGTTCTTCGACCGGCTGGCGAAGCGCGTGAAGGCGTGGGCCGGAGGCTCCGCGCCCGCGAGCGATGGCGGACCGTCGTTGCCGCCGCAGGCCGCGCGGTTGCGCTGAGCGGTTCCCGTGAACATCTCGCGGCCCTTCGTCACGCGTCCCGTCGCCACGACGCTCCTCTCGTGCGGACTCGCGCTCGCGGGCCTCTTTGCTTACTTCCTGCTGCCGGTCGCCGACATGCCGCAGGTGGACGTGCCGGCCATCGTGGTGATGGCGCAGCTTCCCGGCGCGAGTCCCGAGACGGTCGCGACCGCGGTCACGACGCCGCTCGAGCGGCACTTGGGCGCCATTGCCGGCGTCGACGAGATGACTTCCGAGAGCTCCGAGGGCAGCGCCACGATCGTGCTCCTCTTTGATCTCAGCCGTGACATCCATGGTGCCGAGAGCGATGTCGAGGCGGCGATCCAGGCGGCCCGGCAGGATCTGCCCGGGTCGCTGCGGCAGAATCCGACCTACCGCGCCTTCAACCCCGCGGATGAGCCGATCATCATCTTCGCGCTCACCTCCGACACCTTGAGCACCGGTGCGGTCTACGATGCGGCCTCGACCATCATCCAGCAGAAGCTCCTGCAGATCGAGGGGGTGGGCGATGTGAGCATCGGCGGCAGCTCGCTGCCCGCGGTGCGCGTCGACTTGAATCCCCAGGCGCTCTTCAAGTACGGCATCGGGCTCGAGGACGTCCGCGCGGCCATCTCCGCGGCCAACGCCAACGCGCCCAAGGGCGCGATCAACGAGGCCTCGCGCCACTACCAGATCTACGTCAACGACACGGCCACGAGCCCCGCGCAGTACCGCTCGCTCATCGTCGCCTACCGCAACGGCGCCGCCGTGCGGCTCGGGGACATCGCTGAGGTGAGCGAGGGCGTGGAGGACGTGCGCAACCTCGGGCTCGCCGACGGCAAGCGGGCGGTGCTCCTCATCATCCGCAAGCAGCCGGGCGCCAACGTGATCGACACCGTGGACCGCGTGAAAGCGGCGGTTCCGCAGATCCAGGCCTCGATACCGGCGGGCATCAATCTCATCGTGGGGAACGATCGCACGCAGAGCATCCGCACCTCGCTCCACGACGTCGAGATCACCCTGCTCGTGGCGTTGCTGCTCGTCGTGACCGTGGTGGTCGTGATGCTGCGCAACCCGCGCGCCGCGCTCGTGCCCGCCGTCGCCGTGCCGCTCGCGCTGATCGGCACCTTCGGGGTGATCTATCTCCTGGGATTCAGCCTGAACAATCTCTCGCTGATGGCGCTCACGGTGTCGACGGGCTTCGTCGTCGACGATGCGATCGTGGTGATCGAGAACATCAGCCGGCTGGTGGAGTCCGGCATGCCCCGATTTCAGGCGGCTCTCCAGGGCGCGAGAGAGGTCGGATTCACCGTGCTCGCGATGAGTAGCGCGCTCATCGCCGTTTTCATTCCGATCCTGCTGATGGCCGGCATGATCGGTCGGATCCTGCGCGAGTTCGCGATGACGCTCGCGGTGACGGTGGCGCTGTCGCTCATCATCTCGCTCACCCTGACGCCCATGCTCTGCGGGCAGATCCTGCGCCCGCCGAAGCACCTCGGCCGCTTCCTGCACGCGGTCGAGCGCGCCTTCAACGCTCTGCGCGACGCTTATGGTCGCACGCTCAAGGACGCGATCCGCCACCCGCTGCTCGTCATGCTCGTGCTCCTCTTCGTGGTGGTTCTCAACGTCGTCCTCTTTGCCATCGCGCCCAAGGGCTTTTTCCCGCAGGGCAATTCCGGGTCGCTCAGGGGGTTCGTGGTCGCCGACGAGAGCATCTCCTTCCAGGCCATGCAGCAGAAGATGCGCTCCATCGTGAACGTGGTGCACCGCGACCCGGCCGTCGAGCACGTGGTCGCCTTCACGGGCGGCGGACCCCGGGGCGGCTCGACCAACACGGGCATGCTCTTCGGATCCTTGAAGCCCCTGTCCGAACGCAAGGTCTCCGATGCGGCGGTCATTGCCCGGGTGCGCCGTGCGCTCTCCGGGGTGACCGGAGCGCGCCTCTATCTACAGACCACCGGCGGCTTTCACTTCGGCGGGCGCCAGGGCTACGCCGAATATCAATACACCCTGCTCTCCGACAACTTGGATACGCTCAACACCTGGGTGCCGAAGATCACCGAGGCGCTGAAGAAGAATCCGGCGCTGAGGGATGTGGTCTCCGACCGACAGGAAAACGGCCTCGATGTCCGCTTGCAGATCGATCGCGCCACCGCGGCCCGGCTCGGCGTCAACATGTCCGAGATCGACAATACGCTCTATGACGCTTTCGGTCAGCGGCTGGTCTCGACCATCTACGAGGGCATGAATCAGTACCACGTCGTCATGGAGGTGGCGCCGCAGTTCTGGCAAAGCCCCGAGACGCTGAACGACATTTACGTGAGCACCTCGGGGGGCGCGCTCTCCGGCACCGAGTCGAGCGCCGCGGCGGCGAGCGCCTTCCAGGTCGGAAGTGCCTCGAGCTCGCCGGCCGCTGCCGCCAGCCCCGGGGCCGCGAGCTCCGGGGCCGCGAGCTCCGCGGCGCAGAACTATCAGCTCAATCAGCTCGCCAACAGCACCGGCAAGGCCTCGACCGGCGCGGCTCTCAGCACGAGGCAGGAGACCATGGTGCCGCTCGCGGCGTTCGCCCACTACGGCCCGGGGCTGACGCCGCTTTCCATCGCCCATCAGGGCCCCTTCGTCGCCACCACCTTCGCCTTCAATCTTCCGCAGGGTGAGGCGCTCGGCACCGCGACCGCGGCCATCAAGAGCACCATGCGCGAGCTTCACGTGCCGATCTCGATTCACGGCGAGTTCGCCGGCAACGCCAAGATCTTCCAGCAGACCGTGGTCGAGGAGCCGCTCCTCATCCTGGCCTCGCTGGTCGCCGTCTACATCGTTCTCGGGGTGCTCTACGAGAGCCTGACGCAGCCGATCACCATCCTCTCCACCCTGCCCTCGAGCGGCATCGGCGCGGTGCTCGCATTGCTCCTTTTCGGTGAGTCCTTCACGCTGATCGCGCTCATCGCGGTGATCCTCCTCATCGGCGTCGTCCTGAAGAATGCCATCATGATGGTGGATGTCGCGCTCGAGACGCAGCGCGCCGGACACGAGAGCGCCGCCCAAGCGATCCACGATGCCTGCATGCTGCGCTTCCGGCCGATCATGATGACCACCATCGCGGCGCTGTTCGGCGCGCTGCCGCTCGCCTTCATGAGCGGCCAGGGCTCGGAGCTGCGCCGGCCGCTCGGTATCGCCATCGTCGGCGGCCTTTTCATCAGCCAGTTCCTGACCCTCTACACGACACCGATCGTCTACATTTATCTCGATCGGTTCCGCTCCTGGAGCGTAAGAACCTTCAAGCGCCGCCCGCGAGCGCTGCCCGCCAACGGACGCGGAGCCCAACCCGTATGAGCCGCCGAAATCCTCTCTCCGCCGCGCTGGTCGCGGCCGCCTGCGCGCTCTCGCTGAGTGCCTGCGCCGTGGGTCCCAACTATCACCGGCCCGCGGCCCCCTCTTCGGCCGTCTTCAAGGAGGGGCAGGGCTGGACGCCGGCCACCCCGGCGCCGATCACGAACGAGGAGTGGTGGTCGATCTACAACGACCCGGCGCTCTCCTCGCTCGAGCAGCAGGTCGAGGTCTCGAATGAGAACCTCAAGGCCGCGGTCGCCAACTACTACGCCGCGCGCGAGGCGGTGGGCGTCACCCGCGGGAGCTTCTTCCCGAGCATCGGCGTGGGCGCGAGCGGCACTCGTAGCGGCGGGGCTGCCAGCCGCGGCGGCGTGACCCTGCCCTCGGGTTTCGTGTCCTCGGGCTCCGGCACCCGCACCGTCTACGACGCCAATGCCAATGCGAGTTGGGATCTCGATCTCTGGGGCAAGATCCGCCGCGAGCTCGAGAGCGATGTCGCTCGCGCCCAGGCGAGCGCGGCGGACGTGGCCGCGGCACGGCTCTCCGCGCAGGCGATCCTGGCGGAGGATTACTTTCAGCTGCGAGCCGCGGAGGAGCAGCTGCGCCTCCTCAAGACCTCGGTGCAGGACTACCAGGTGTCGCTGCAGATCGCCCAGAATCGCGTCAACGCGGGGGTGACGACGCTCGCGGATGTCTACACCGCTCGCACCCAGCTCGAGAACACCATCGCGCAGGAGAACACCGTGGAGCTCAACCGCGCGAAGCTCGAGCACGCCATCGCGGTGCTCACCGGCAAGGCGCCCGCGGAGCTCACTCTGGCGCAGGGCGAGTTCGCCTCGACGGTGCCGGTCGTGCCGGCCGGTGTCCCCTCGCAGCTCCTGCTGCGCCGTCCAGACATCGCCGCCGCGGAACGGGACCTCGAGAGCGCCAACGCGCAGATCGGTGTCGCCGAGGCCGCCTGGTTCCCGGACCTCACGCTCTCCGGCTCCTACGGCTACGAGTCCTCGACACTCTCCAAGCTCATACGCGCGAGCAACTCGTTCTGGTCGTTCGGCCCCTCGGTCGCCGAGTCGCTCTTCGCCGGCGGCTCGACTCTGGCGCTCATTCGGGAGAACCGCGCGCTCTACGACTCCGCGGTGGCCACCTACCGAGAGACCGTGCTCACCGCCTTCCAGCAGGTCGAGGATGACCTCGCGACGCTGCGCTTTCTCCAGACCGAGTACGGCGAGGAGCAGAAGGCCGTCGCGGACGCCGAGCGATCGGAGACCCTGACCTTGAATCAGTACAAGGCGGGAGTCGCGGATTATGCGAGCGTGCTCACCGCGCAGACCGCGCGCCTGAACAGCCAGATCACCGCGCTCAACCTTCAGAGCCAGCGTCTGGTCGCGAGCGTCGATCTCATCGATGCCCTGGGCGGCGGCTGGGCGAGCGGTGAGCTCAAGGCCCACGACGAGGGCGTGCGCGAGACGCTGAAGAGCACCGTCGACTGACGCTTCCTACGGCTCGCCACGATCGCGGTCGATCAGCCGAGCGACGGTCCTGCTTGGAGTCTCAATGCTCGGCCATTCCGCCATCGACAGGCGAGGCTCCACGGCCGGCTCGATGATCCCTGCAGCCACGAGCTGATCGGCAGACTTTCAGTCTGCTGGTCGACCGTTCGATTCCGTCACGCCCCAATTAAGTACCTGGGGTACGTTCCGGTATCGCTGCTGCGAGCTGCGATCGCCAATGTCGCGTAGTGTCGATTCCAGCGATCCTTGTTCCCAAAATGGGAACATGCTAGCATTTCGTCATGAGGATCATTGCCCGGAGTACGCTCAAGCGGTTCCTCAAGTCGCAGAGCGGGCGCAGCGGGCAGAGCGCTCTCAAACGGGCTCTCGATGCTTGGTTCGACGAGGTTCGGCGAGCCGAATGGAAGAACATGGCAGCGGTGAAACAGCTGTATCGGTCGGCGAGCGTGGTGTCGGCAGACCGCGTCGTGTTCAACATCAAGGGAAATGATTATCGGCTCGTGACCGCGATGGATTTCGAGAAACGGATCGTTTGGATCAAGTGGATCGGTACCCACTCGGATTACGACCGCATTGACGTGAATACGGTAGCTTATGAAAGACCTAAAGCCGATTCGAAGTGAGAGGGACTACGACCAGGCGCTCGCAGAGGTGGAAGAACTCTGGGGCGCAAAGGCCGGCACGCCCAAGGGGGACCGCCTCGACATCCTGGCTACGCTCATCGAGGCCTACGAGACCGAGCATTATCCGATGGACCCGCCAGATCCGATCGAGGCGATCAAATTTCGGATGGAGCAGCAAGGGCTGACACGCAAGGACCTGGAAGAGATCCTTGGCACGCGGACCCGTGTCTCGGAGGTGCTCAATCGCAAGCGCGGCCTGTCCATCAACATGATCCGCGCGCTGCACGACAAGCTTGGAATCTCCGCAGAGATTCTCATTCGATCGATTCGAGGGCTGAAGACGGTCTGAGCTCCCCCGCGGTGCGAGCACCGACCGCGACTTTCAGTCATCGAGCGCCACGATGATGTGATCGGCGGTGAGCGCGCCGTTGGCGTAGGAGCCCTCCGCCATCACCTGCAGCACTCCGGTGGTGCCGTTGAGATCCGTCATGAGCGCCGTGGCGAGATCGTTGAAGGTGTTGAAGCTGTCGACGCTGTTGCTCATCGCGTGCACGATCGCGAACGACTGCTCCGTGCCCGCCGTGTCAGGGACGAGCGTGATCCCGCTGTTGAACGGCAGGGGATCGAGGGTCAAGCCGCCGATCCGGATGAAGTGCGCGGTACTCGACTTGAGCGAGGCGGCGCTCACGAGGAGCTCCGAGCCGGTCAGGGTCGAGAAGGGCAGCATCACCCCGGGGGCGGCCCAGCGGGCATCGAACACGGCCTGCGTCTCACCGTAATTGATCCACGTGATCGCGGCGAAATCCGGTGGCGCCGAGCCAAACGGCGTCACGAAGCCCGTGAATCCGACCGCGGTGCCGCTCGCGGCGGAAGCGGTCGAGAGGGAGGAGGGCACCGAGACCTGATACGCGGAAGAGGTCGCATCGTCCGCGGAAGTCGCGCCCGTTCCCGCGAAATTGAGCGCGCCCGCCGCGACCCCGCCGAGCTCCTGGAGGCCCACGGTGAGCGAGCCGCTCGCACTGGCCGTGACGAGCCCGACGCCGGTCGTGGGGAGAAGCAGCGCCGTGCCCGCGGTCGCATCCAGCGTGGGTTGGCCGGAGCCGTCGGTGCCCGGCGTGCCCGATACCCAGAGCTGCTGGCCGACGGATATGTCGGCCGCCGTGAAGGAGCCCGACTGGCCGACCTCGGTGACGGCGGTGCCGGAGCCCACGGTGACGGCCACCTGCCGCTCGAACGACAGGCCCGCGGCCTCAGGCTCGAACATGAGCCCATTGCCCACGGTGAGCGTGTCGCCGCTTCGGGCGAGCACCGTGCCGTGCACACCGCTCATGCTCGTGCCCTCGACGTCAGGGCCCACGAGCACCTGCGCCGCGGTGAAGGTGTTGGCGCTGCGGTCCCAGGTGCCGTAGCTCGAAGTGAGCGTCCCGGGGGCGAGGGTGGCGAGCTGCGTGAGCCCGGCGCTGCCCGTATAGCTCGTGCCGTTGATCAAAAACTTCGTCGAGGCGGTGGTCGCAACCGTGAGTTGGCCGGTCGTGTCGTCCTGATCCAGGAAGGGACGCACACGGACGATGAAGTTACTCGCGCTCGTGCTCACACTGACGAGCGGTCCGCGCACGTGGATCTGCTTGGTCGCATCCGGAGCCAGGCTCGCCGTGAGCACGGGATTGACGGTGACCGTGATCGGATTCGCGGCGAGATTCACGGTGTTGGAGGCGAGGAGATTGAAATCGAGCGCGAGGTTCGCGATCGTGCCGGCAGTGATGATGAGCTGCTCATCGGAGCTCAAGGAGAGCTTCAGGGTCACCGGTCCCGTGAGCGGCTGGCCGGTGGCATCGAGAATATCCGCCGCGGGGACGGTGACCTCGCCGCTCCCCGAGTCGAGCACGATCGTGGCGCCGGCGTAATCGAGAGTGAGCGCCGCCGATACGTAGCGGCCGGAGGGGATCTGATCGGCGCTCACGATCTCGGAGAGATTCACGAGCTGCGCGAAATCCACCTGCGTCTTCACCGGAACCGTCTGCACGACGGTACCGTCGGCGCGTGTCAGGGTGAGCGAGTCGACATTGACCAGGTAGCTGACGAAGTCACCCGGCTGATCGGTGATCGACACCATGGCGGTGCCGCAGCCGCTGCAGCTTTGCTGCGAGGTGGAGACGCTCGACGAGGAGGAGCTCGAGGATCCGGAGCCGCATCCGGCGAGAGCCAGGGCGGTGAGCGCGCACAACACCCAGGAGGTGAAAGCCCGCCCGATGACGGAGCGGATCCGATTGACTGAGACGATGCTCATGGCTTTCAGGCCCTGTCGGCTGACCATCGGGCGCCGGCACGCGGTGCCGGCGCCCGACTATTCTGAGCGCTCGAGCTTGGCCGTGAAAGCTGTCGTCGGACCCCGACGGTCAGTTGACGGTCGCGCTGACCTCTGAGGAAAGAGGGCTCTCCGTGCCGGAGGCATTGACCGCCGCCACCGCGAAGTAATAGGTGCCCGGCGCGAGGTTCTGCACCACGTAGGTGGCAATACCCGGGTTCGAGACCGCGATGGTCTGCGTGTACCGGCCCGATACCGTGCCGTAATGGATGTCGTAGCCGGCGAGGTTGGTGAGCGGCGTGTCGTCCATGTTCTCAGTGGGCGGCGTCCAGTTGATCGTGACCCCTGCGGCGCTCGCCGTTGGCGGAGTGGAGCCGCTGGTGTCCGTGGTCCCCGTGGTGCCCGTAGTGCCCGTGGTGCCGGCGGTGCCCGGCGAAGGTGCGCTGCTGAGCGGTGTGCCCGCTGTCGAGCTCTGCGCCGTCGCTGCGACGCCCGAACTGCTGCTCCCGCCGCCACAGGCTGAGAGTGCAAGTCCCAGCGCCGTGATGGCGCAAACATTGACCACGCGGTGCGACCCGCGTCCCCGTTTGGCGTTTCTCATTTATTCCCCCGAACCGTGCGATCCATGGCCGGCCTGGCGGGCGGGCTCACGACTCGGGGGAGATTGCTCGAAGCCTTCAGCCGCAGCGCGGCTGTTTCTTCACGAGGCCGCCCTTGCGCGGCGCGCCGATCGCGCACCGTGCGTGAGACCACCCCGGCAACCCCGCTGTCGTAGGCTTCGCGCCGTTAGACCGGAAGTTTTGCGATACCCGCCTTTCGACGGGCTGTGCGTTTCGCGTCGCCGAGTGCGAGTCGGCGGCGCACGCGTCTTATTGCAACGGTTGTGCCAGTGCTCGTTATTACCGGGAATTGCCGAGTCTCAGCCACCTGCGCGCTCGATCGGGCGCGCGCGATCGAGCGCGAGCGTCGGCTCGCGCCGACAGCGAGGGCGCCCGAGCCGCGGGCGGATTTGACTAAAGTGCTGATTTGACGGGCGAAGGATCCGGTCGCCGATCGCCGACGTGAGCGTCACGGTAAGACCACGCACGTCGGCTCGAGATGCGGCGTCAGTTCACCGTAGAGCGGACTTCGGCGGACAGCGGGCTCTCGGCTCCCTCGGAGTTCACCGCCGTCACGGAGAAGTAGTAGGTGCCGGGCGTCAGGTTATCGACCACGTAGGTCGCGATTCCGGGGTTGGGAACGGAGACCGTCTGCGTGTAATCGCCCGATGCGGTGCCGTAGTGGATGTCATAGCCCGCGAGATTCGTGAGCGGCGAGCCGTCGGTGTTTTCCGTGGGCGGCATCCAGTTGAGCGTCACCGCCCCGCTGCCTGAGGTCGGCAGACCACTCATCGATGTGGCGCTCGGTGAGCCCGAGCCGCCGCCGCAGCCTGAGAGTGCGAGACCCAGCGCTGCGACGGTACAAAAGGCGACCCCATGGCGCGACCCGCGCCCCCGTTTGGCGTTCGTCATGTTTCCCCCGAACTGTGCGACCCAATGCCAGCCTGGCGGGCGGAGCCACAGCTCGGGAGATTGCTCGAAGTCTTCAGCCGTAGCGCGGCTGTTTCTTCACGAGGTTGCTACTGACACCACCCCGGCAACCCCGCTGTCGTAGGCTTCGCGCCGTTAGACCGGAAGTTTTGCGACACCCGCCTTTCGACGGGTTGTGCCCTTGACGCTGCCGTGCGAGCAGCGCAGGTGAGCTGGTGCAATGGCTGTGCCAGGCACGCTTGATGCGCGATTCGGGGGTTGAACATAACGCGAGCGCGAGCGTGACGAAGGCGCTCGGCGGCACGTCGCGTCGGCTCAGGCAGACACCTGGCGTCTGCTTCAGCGCGGCGATTTAACTAAATGTCTGAATCTGCCCCGAAAAACTCTCGTCGCGGATCACCGACAGGCAAGTCGCAGGGCGTCACGCCCGATCACCGCGATCACCGCCTGAACGGGCACTTCGCTTGCTCAGCTTGGCCGCTGCGCTCTCAATGAGAAAGGCATGTGCGGAATAGCGGGCTACCTGGCGGCCGGGCATCGCGATCTCGACTCCTCGCTGCGCAAGATGGCCGCGGCGCTTGCGCACCGCGGTCCTGATGACGAGGGTTTCTTCGAGGCCGTGACCCGGGATGGGGAGCGGCGCATCGGGCTCGCGCATCGGCGGCTTTCGATCATCGATCTTTCCACCGGGCATCAGCCGATGTCGAACGAGGACGGCTCGGTGCAGATCGT
>DATFCZ010000056.1:0-7330 GCA_035252605.1 Steroidobacteraceae bacterium | reverse complement strand
TCGGTGGGGGCGGCCTCGGCGCGCTCGGGCGAGGAGTGGGCGGCGATCGTCTCGGCGCTCGAGCTGCAGGGAGCGGCGCGGCAGCTGGCGGCGCATTGCGCGCTCCTCGGCCGCGACGGCGCCCTGGTGCGCCTGGCGCTCGATCCGCGCAGCAAAGTCATGCGCACCGCCGCGCTGGAAGAGAAGCTCGCGCAGGCGCTCTCCAAGCACTACGGCCAGCCCGTTCGGCTGGAATTCACCGCCATCGCGCCCCAGGCCGAGACCCCGGCACAGGCAGGTGAGCGCGCCTCCCAGGAAGAGATCGAGTCCGCGCGCCGCGCCTTCGAGTCCGACCCCGCGGTCCAGGGTTTTCGGGAGCGCTTCGGCGCGACGCCGCTCCCGGAGACCATTCGGCCGGTAAAATGAGAGAGAGATCATGAAGGGCAATTTCAACAACCTGATGAAGCAGGCTCAGGCCATGCAGGCCAACATGCAGAAGGTCCAGGAGGAGATCGCGGCGCTCGAGGTGATCGGCGAAGCCGGTGGCGGCATGGTGAAGGTAACCATGAGCGGGCGGCACGAGACGCGGCGGGTGCAGATCGAGCCTGCCGTGATCGGCGAGGATCGAGAGATGCTCGAGGATCTCGTTGCCGCGGCCGTCAACGACGCCGTGCACAAGGTGGAAGCGAAGGTGCAGGAGAAGATGTCGGCCATGACGGCCGGTCTGCAGCTGCCTCCGGGCATGAAACTACCGTTCTGATCCGCAGAGTTCATGAAGCATTCCCCCCGCCTGGCGCAGCTCATCGAAGCCCTGCGGTCCCTTCCCGGCGTCGGGCCGAAGACGGCGCAGCGCATGGCGTTCCATCTTCTGCAGGATGCGCGGCCGGCGGCGCGGGCGTTGGCGCAGGCGCTCGAGGGCGCGCTCGCTTCCGTGACGCGCTGCCGGCGCTGCCGCATGCTCACCGAGGAGGAGCTGTGCTCGATCTGCGCCGCACCGCAGCGCGAGACCTCGCTTCTTTGCGCCGTGGAGTCTCCGGCGGACGTCGTCGCCATCGAGCAGTCCGGCAGCTACCGCGGCCGCTACTTCGTCCTGATGGGGCATCTCTCGCCGCTCGATGGCGTCGGCCCGGAGCAGTTGGGAATCCGTGAGCTCGAGGCCATCCTCGAGGAGGGCTCGGTCCGCGAGTTGATTCTCGCAACCAACCCGACCGTCGAGGGAGAGGCGACCGCGCATTTCCTCGCCGAGCTCGCCAGCCGCCGCGGACTGCGCGCGAGCCGCATCGCGCACGGCGTGCCGGTCGGCGGGGAGCTCGAATACGTCGACGGGGGCACGCTGGCCCACGCCCTCGCCGGACGTCAGACGGTCCTCTAGATCATCGGCGGCCCCTGACACCCGCGAGCTCCTCGGCAAGCCGGCGCAGTCGCCGATAGCTCTCGTAACGCCTCGCGTCCATCATTCCGGACTCGACTGCCTGCCGTACGGCGCATCCCGGCTCGCGCAGGTGCCGGCAGTCGAGAAACCGGCAGTGGGGCGCGAGCCGCCGCACTTCCACGAATCCGAGGTGCCGCGGATCGAGGTGATCGGCCGCGGGCGCGAAGTCGCGCACTCCCGGAGAGTCGATGAGTTGTCCTCCGCCGGCGAGGCGATAGATGCGCGAGGCGGTGGTCGTATGCCGACCTTCCTCCGCGCGCATGAGGCCGCCGATCTCGACTTGCGCCTCGGGGACGAGGCGGCGCACGAGCGATGATTTGCCGACACCCGACTGTCCGACGAGCGCCGCAATCCCGGTGGCGCACGCCGACAGCAGCGACTCGACTCCCTCGCCGGTCGCGGCCGAGGCTGCAATGCACTCATAACCTGCCGCCGCGTAGACGGCGAGTTGTCCTCGCAACCGCTCATCGAGCTGCAACTCGGCCTTGTTGAGCACGAGCGTAGCGGCGATGCCGGCGGATTCGGCAGCCGCGAGGTAGCGGTCGGCGACGAACGGATCGGGCGGTGGCAGCGGGGCGATCACCACCAACAGCCGGGTGAGGTTGGCGAGCAGCGGCTCGGCCGCACCGCGCGCATTCGATCGGTACAGCACCGAGCGCCGCGGCAGTACCTCGAGCACGTGCACCTCGCCGTGATGCGGGTCGTTGCGACAGCGGACCTCATCGCCGCAGACGACGCCGAGGTCCCGACCGAAGGGCCGCGCTTTGAGCGTGCGCCCGCCAGGCTCCTGCACGAGAACGTGCCGGCCGAAAGCGGCGATCACGCGCGCATCGAAGGTTGCTACACTCACGGTATGCCGAGCGCCGAGAATCTGATCTGGATCGACCTGGAGATGACGGGCCTGAAGCCCGATGCGGACTCTATCATCGAGATCGCCACCATCGTGACCGACAAGGAGCTCAACGTCCTCGCCGAAGGTCCGGTGATGGCCATCCACCAGCCCGACGAGGTGCTGGCGCGGATGGATGAGTGGAATCAGCGCCAGCACGGCTCCTCCGGACTCGCGGCGCGGGTGCGCGCCAGCCGGATCAGCACCCCGGAGGCGGAGGCGCGCACGCTCGATTTCGTGACGCCGCTGGTCGCGCCCGGCACCTCACCGATGTGCGGCAACAGCATCTGCCAGGACCGGCGCTTCCTCGCGCGGCACATGCCGCAGCTGGAGAAGTTCTTCCATTACCGCAACCTCGATGTCAGCACCCTCAAGGAGCTGGCGCGGCGCTGGGCGCCGGAAGTCGCGGCGGGCGTGACGAAGCAGAGCGCGCACCTGGCGCTCGCGGACATCCGCGAGTCGATCGCGGAGCTGAAGTACTATCGGGCGCGGCTCTTCGCTCCCGCCTGGTCGGGTGCCGCGGGCTCTTAAGCCTTGCCCGGCTCGCCGGCGAGAAAGAGCCAGGTCTCCACCACCGTGTCGGGGTTGAGGGACATGCTCTCGATGCCCTGATCGAGGAGCCAGCGCGCGAGATCGGGATGGTCGGAGGGCCCCTGGCCGCAGATGCCGATGTACTTGCCGCGCCTGCGGCAGGCGGCAATGGCCATGGCGAGCAGGCGCTTGACGGCCTCGTCGCGCTCGTCGAAATGCTGTGCCACGATGGCCGAGTCCCGATCCAGCCCCAAGGTGAGTTGGGTCAGGTCGTTCGAGCCGATCGACATGCCGTCGAAATGCTCGAGGTACTCGTCCGCGAGCAGCGCGTTGGTCGGCAGCTCGCACATCATGATCACCTTGAGGCCGTTCTGGCCGCGCCCCAGGCCGTTCAGCGCGAGAAGCTCGGTCACCTTCTTCGCCTCCCTGACGCTGCGGACGAAGGGAACCATCACCTGCACGTTGGTGAGTCCCATCAGATCGCGCACGCGCTTCAGCGCGCGGCATTCGAGCTCGAAGCAGGGCCGGAAGCTCTCATCGACGTACCGCGAGGCGCCCCGGAAGCCGAGCATGGGATTCTCCTCGTCCGGCTCGTAACGGCCGCCGCCGATGAGATTGGCGTACTCGTTGGACTTGAAGTCCGACAGGCGCACGATCACGGGCTCGGGCGCGAACGCCGCGGCGATCTGCGCGATGCCTTCCGCGAGCTTCTCCACGTAGAAGCTGACGGGGTCGGCGTAGCCGGCCATCTGCGCATCGATCTGGCGCCTGAGATCCTCATCGAGACGGTCGTACTCGAGCAGCGCGCGCGGATGCACGCCGATCATCCGATTGACGATGAATTCGAGGCGCGCGAGACCGACACCGCGGTTGGGAATCCCGGCGAAGTCGAACGCGCGGTCGGGATTGCCCACGTTCATCATGATCTTCACCGGAATTTTCGGCAGCGAGTCGAGCTCGATCTGCTTGCGCTCGTACTCGAGCAGCCCCGCGTAGACGTAGCCGGTGTCGCCCTCAGCGCAGGATACGGTGACTTCCTGACCCTCGCGGATGCGCTGCGTCGCATCGCCGCAGCCGACCACCGCCGGGATGCCGAGCTCGCGCGCGATGATCGCCGCATGACAGGTGCGCCCGCCGCGGTTGGTGACGATGGCCGCCGCGCGCTTCATCACCGGTTCCCAGTCGGGATCGGTCATGTCGGCGACCAGCACGTCGCCTGTCTGCACGCGCGCCATCTCGGCAACATCCCGGATGACGCGCGCGGGTCCGGAGCCGATGCGCTGGCCGATGCTGCGGCCGGTGCTGAGGACCTGCGAGCGTGACTTCAGCGAGAAGCGTTGGATCGTGCGGCCGGCGCGGCTTTGCACCGTCTCGGGGCGCGCCTGCAGGATGAAGATCTCGCCGCTCGCGCCGTCCTTGCCCCACTCGATGTCCATCGGCTGACGGTAATGCTCCTCGATGATGAGCGCCTGCTGCGCGAGCGCCGCCAGATCGGCATCGCTCAGGCAAAAACGCGCGCGCTCGCTCTCGGGGACCGGCACCGTGCGGACGCGCTCGCCGGAGCCTTCCGGCGCGTACTCCATCTTGATCGCCTTGGCGCCCAGGTTGCGGCGGAGCACGGCGTGGCGGCCGGCGCGCAGCGCCGGCTTGTAGACGTAGAACTCGTCCGGGTTGACCGCGCCCTGTACGACCGTTTCACCGAGCCCGTAGGAGGCCGTTATGAAGACCACGTCGCGAAATCCCGAGTCGGTATCGAGCGTGAACATGACTCCGCTCGAGCCGAGGTCGCTGCGCACCATGTGCTGCACGCCGGCCGAGAGCGCCACCGCGCCATGATCGAAGCCCTGGTGCACGCGGTAGGAGATCGCCCGGTCATTGAAGAGCGAGGCGAACACCTCGTGGATCGCCTCGAGCACGTGCGCTTCGCCGCGCACGTTGAGAAAGGTCTCCTGCTGTCCGGCAAAGGAGGCTTCGGGCAGGTCTTCCGCGGTCGCGGAGGAGCGCACGGCGACTGCGATCTGCGCATCGCCGCTCATCCGCCGCAGCTCGTCCTTGACGGCCTGTTGCAGGGCAGGAGGAAACGGCGTCGACAGCACCCACTGACGGATGCGGGCGCCGGCCGCGGCGAGCCGGGTCACATCGTCCACATCGAGCGCGGCGAGCTCCGCGCGGATGCGCGCGGCGAGCCCGCCCTGATCGAGGAACTCCCTGAACGCTTCCGCCGTGGTGGCGAACCCGCCCGGCACCCGCACGCCGAGCCTGGCGAGCGAGCCGATCATCTCGCCGAGCGAGGCGTTCTTGCCGCCGACACGGTCCAAGTCCCCCATGCCTAACCGCTCGAAGGGAATCACGTATGCGTTCAAGGGAACTCCGCTTGCTCCGCGCCGCGCGCGGTGGAACACTTGGATATCAAGCAGCCGAGGCGCACACCGTGAGCCGTCGAACCGTATTCTTCGTATCGGACCAGACGGGAGTGACCGCGGAAACTCTGGGCCACAGCCTCATGACCCAGTTCGAGGGACTGCAGTTCCGACCGGTGACTTTGCCATTTGTGTCGAGCCTTGACAAGGCGCAGGAGGCGGTGCGCAGAATCGACCGCGCCGCCGAGGAGGAGGGGGTGCGGCCGATCGTCTTCAGCACGCTCGTGCAGGATGAGCTGCGCGATGTGGTGATGCGGGCCAACGGCCTGTTCCTCGATTTCTTCGCCGCCTTCGTCGGCCCGCTGGAGCGCGAGCTCAACACGCGCTCCACCCATCGGGCAGGGCGCGCGCACGGCATCGCGGACCTGGGCGCGTATACGACCCGCATCAACGCCACCAACTTTGCGCTGGCCAACGATGACGGCACCGGCGGCGACTATGCGCATGCCGATGTCATATTGGTCGGCGTCTCCCGTTCCGGCAAAACCCCGACCTGTCTCTATCTGGCGCTGCAATACGGCGTGTTCGCGGCCAATTATCCCCTCACCGAGGAGGACCTCGAATCCGGTCAGCTTCCCACCCGGCTCGAGCCGCACCGTCGCAAGCTTTATGCCCTGACCATCAAGCCCGAGCGCCTGCAACAGATCCGCAACGAGCGCCGTCCGCAGAGCCGCTACGCTTCGGAGCAGCAGGTGCGCTACGAGGTGCGCGCCGCCGAGGCGTTGATTGCGCGTCTGCGCATTCCGGCGCTCGACACCACCGAGTGCTCGATCGAGGAGATCGCCAGCCGCATTCTCAACACCACCGGAATCGAGAGACGGTTGCGGCCGTAGCCGTCCTGCGCCCGCAAGCGGCACCGGCTGCGCCTGCAAGTTTCGTGCTGAGGGTGTTTGCGGCTTCCGTGCCCAAAAGTTCCGCGACGGCGGTCGAAAAAACCGCCGCTGCACGGCTTGCAGTGTCAGTGTCGTACGTTATAGTCGGGGTGATGATCGATGACACGCTGACACGAGTTTCCTGGCGCGCGCGGCCCCGCAGCTTCGTCGCGCTCATGAGCCTGTACGAGAGCAATTTCATCCGTCTCGGCTGGCTCGCCGGCGACCTCGCTCTGCTTTCGGGCCGGCACTGCTCGCGGGTACCGGGCGACTGTGACCTCCTTCTCACCGTCGTCGCCCGCTCGCCCTACACCAGCATCGCCGACCTGACGTACGTCCTGCCCGAGGGGACGCGCGCCGTGGCCTACCCCGACATCCGCCTCTGCGTCTACCACGATGCCCATCTCCTCGAGGCTCAGGAATGGGCCGCTGCTCCCGGACAGCCGCCCCCGAGGACGAAGAAAGCGGAGCGTGAACTGGATCAGCGCTGGGCGCGCAACATGATGTTAAACAAGTGGCTGGAATACTGCGCGGAGCGGGGGCATCGCTTCTCAACGGCCACCAGGATCACCGCCGCCGAATGAGATCCGGCGGCCCGCCGCCGTTCGTCTCATGAAGGCGCTTCGACAGCTCGGCTACCTCAAGCTCAATTTCCGCCGCGAGGAGAACGCGGAGGAAGACCATCGCGTGCTCGCTCTGTTCCGCAACCGCGCGGAGCTGAAGAAGGCGTACGGGGAGCTGCAGGAGGAGATCTACCGCCTCAAGGATCGCATCAAGCAGCAGGAGGGCGCCACCCAGCGGGTGCAGGAGATGCTGGCTGCGCTCGAGGGCCGGCTCGGCCTCACCGAGACGGCGTTCCCGGCGCTGGTGTTCTATCAGCTGCGCAGGCTCTGGCAGACCGGGCACGAGCTTCTCGAGCGCTTCGTGGCGGAGCTCACCGCCCAACAGGACGAGCGCGAGCGGCGCCAACATCTCGCCGAGCACAACCGCCGCCAGTTCGCCAAACGGCAGGCCGCCGAGCAGCGGCTGCGCGAGGCGCAGCGCCTGGCGGCGGAGGAAGCCGAACGCCTCACCGGCCTCAATGGCGCGCGCGCGCGCCTGCGGTACTTCTGGCATTACTTCAAGCGACGCGCCCTCGAGCAGTCCATCGCGCGCACGCGCGCCGCCGCCGCCGCCGCCGATCTCGCCCTCACCACCGCGCGCGCGG
>DATFCZ010000055.1:0-32040 GCA_035252605.1 Steroidobacteraceae bacterium | reverse complement strand
CAATGACTGCAGAGAGCGTCTCACGAGCAAGACGCGTGCGGGAGGGGTGCTAAGCAATGGTTATTAGACATGTGCGAACGTTTGGTGCTGGCCTGACTGTTGTCTATGGAAGTTTAGCGCTCGCGCTGGCGTTCGGTACCTTTCGGGGCTGGTTTTTTCAATCGGACAAACCCGAGACGCGAATCGCGGTCGTCGGACTTATCGTGTTAATAGTGGCGACCATGCTCGCGGAATACGTGGGCGCCTTCAAGCGTTCTGCTGCAGGTCGCGATGCACTGAAAGGGCTCGCCTACTGGTGTGGTGCCATTGTCTGGGTGCTCGCCGTGGTGCGCCTGGTGCCTGATAACCGCGCAGGCGCAACCGTGCTGATCGGACCAGTGGCGGCGCTGATGCTGGCTGGTGTGTTTTACGTGGCACGATTTGCGGGCACGTGCACACGGGCCTGGGCCAACGCGATAATGCCCGCAGCGTCTATGCCCGTGCCAGCGCCCGTTTTAGGAAATTCGCTTAGCGAGGAATTGCCAAATGAGGCGATTGAGTCTGGACGGGTGGACGTTGCAGCCAATACCGGGAAAATATGCGTGAGGTTTCTCGGCGGAATTGCCGGAATGCTAATTCTTGCGCAGGTCGTTAAGCGCACGGACTACGCCGTTTCTGCCGAGACTATTTGCTATATAACGGCAATCTTTCTCGCCGCAATGGCGCTCAGGTCCCTTCCGAATCGTGCTCCAGCACTGTCACTGTCAGCAGAGGGCATATCGGTCCGCCGCGATTTGTGCGCCATAACACGTCTGCCTTGGGCAGAGATCGTCGGTTTCGAGATGAAGTCTGCACTCGGTAATACATTTCTCGTCATCCAAGTGAAGGACGCGGAAGAACTCATTGCGCAACGCCGCCCTATATCGCGCTGGGTCATGGGGCAGAGCGTCGCGAAGTTTGGCAGCCCCGTCCGAATCCCAGTTTCGTGGCTTAAGTGCGATCCAGGTTGGCTATGGCAGAAAGTAAACGAAATGCTCATGAACGCAAGGCCTTCGAACCACCCTTCAAAGGCATAAGGCGAGCAACTTGCACCGATCGTGAGAGGCCCGGCGACAACGTCCGCTCTGCTGCTTCCGGATGACCGCAATAGAGAAGCGGTTGTGTCTCAGAAGGGTCGGGAAGAGCCGGTGGGCTGCTGACCGGCAACCTACGGCTCTAGACCAGGAAGTTGGACATCTCCGAAGTGGACGTTTGTTCCCCGCGAAACGTACAGCTCGTCCCTATCGCGGCGGAGTCGAATCGAACGGCGCATTCTCCTGCTCGCCGCGGCCGCATTTTCGGCTCTTTCTCACGTCATGCAGCAGGCCATCACGGGCGCTAAGTGTGTCTGTCCACTCATAATCGCTACCGTGGTCGCCGCACGGCCACTCAATCGTGGTGATGGTCCCGTGGCTCTTCAGTAGAGCCTCCCATTGCCAAGAACCCAGCACGAGCGGTTCCTTCGGTCTTTCGACTGATCTAAACACATGAAGGTGCCGGTTCCGCTTCGATATGCCGACAAGCACCATTTGGTGCTTTCCGCATGGCAATGTCCCGATTTGAAGAAGAAACTCTGTTGCGCCGCCGTCGTGGTCGTAGTCGGCGAACCTCATCACGTCAACTGATCCACGGTCGACGACTTCCCGCATCAACGTCGCGTCGTTGTCCCCAATGTTCACATCTTTGAGGCTCGCAGGCCAGCGCTGCAAGACAGCGGGTCCGTCGCCCGGTAATTCATCGCGTATGAAGAAAGGGTCTAGTTCGAGCCTGTCGGCTACCGCGCCCCGGCGTATAAGGACAAGTGTGAGATCTCCTTGTTGCCCGTATGCGAATCCTGAGCATGGACAGGTCCCGGAAATCGAGGGATCGTCAGCACCGCAAGCAATCGTGGGGCGCTTGTCCCACTTTAACCGCCACGTCTCGGGAACCCCGTCCACAACGATCGTCTTCTGCTCGCGGACCAGCCTACTTAACACCCCTCCGGAAGCCGAATCCCTCACGGGCAGGACGATTCCGAAGAGGAAGCATACCAGCGGCGCAGATCGAGCCCGGCTGATCATTCGCAGCCATCGTGGCACATACATATATCCGCGCCTCCCGAGATATCCCTTGGGTCAAGGGCATAGTCTAACGGCCGATAGCGGACAGAAGCGAAGGACCGGTTCGGGCACGATCTGGTCCCTTACGTTGAGGCGTACTCGCCGATCATTGCGATAGCCTCACTCGCATCGGCTCACGTGGGAAGCGGATCGGAAAGATCAGGGCGCGGAATAGGGCGGATGGCCCGTTCAAGTGTCTTTCCGATCCTTCGCCCAGCGATCTCAAGGTCATACTGAGACTGAAGATTCAACCAAAGCTGTGCGGAAGTACCGAAGTACCGCGACAATCGCAAGGCCATCTCCGCCGAAACCGCCCGGCGTCGGCGCACGATTTCATTGATCGATGGAGCCGTCACCCCTAGCTCTTTAGCCAGCTTGTACGAGCTTAGCTTGAGCGGCTGCATGAAATCGTGAAGCAGAATGTCGCCAGGATGCACCGGCCGTAGTCTCTTCGTAGCCATTTTCGGATCTCCTTCCCGCATCAATGGTAATCGACGATCTCGACATCGAGCACGTCGCCATCCTCCCATCTGAAGCAGATGCGCCACTGCTTGTTGATGCGGATGCTGTGCTGGCCAGCGCGGTCGCCCTTGAGTGTCTCGAGCTGATTCGACGGAGGGATCATCAAATCGCGCAGATCCGCGGCGCTGTCGAGGTATTTCAACTTCTCGCGTGCGCGTTGCTGAATCTGGTTGTCAAGGCCCTTCACAAATGTCCCTCCGAGTACCGCCTCCGTGTCTTTGTTTTTGAAGGTCCGGATCACCATCCAATCTTAAAGCGTCGCGATATTATCGTCAAGCGTTAAGTAGAAGCATACCCGTCGACTGCGGCCTACGGCCGAACGCGGCAGACTGCGCCTCGTCCCATCACATCGGGGTATTGCCATGAATCACGTCATTGAGCCCAACTCCAGCTCTGGGCCGTGGAACAAGGGGAAACTCGTCGGGCAGAAGGCGCCGCTGCGCCTGAAGGACATCTGGGCGATTCGGATCCGGCTGCAACTCAGCGGCCGCGCGCGCGAATTGGGGGGCGCTGTTCAACCTGGCCATCGATAGCAAATTACGGTCATGTGATCTCGTCAAGCTGCGGGTCCGCGATCTTGTCCACGGGGATCGCATCGCTGCACGGACGATCGTCATGCAGCAGAAAACTCACCGTCCGGTACAATTCGAGATCACGGAACAGACGCGGGAGGCTTTGGGTGCGTGGATTCGGCGAAGGGGTCTGAGAGCAGACGATTTCCTGTTCCCGAGTAGGCTTCGCCGCTCACCTCACCTCTCCACACGCCAGTATGTGGACCTGCCCCGTTTCGGTGGACAGGGTTGAGTTTGCGTATTGGGTTTTCTCTTGATCTTTCCTCCTCGATATTACCGCAGTGCAGTCTCACGCCGCAGGCGGGAGAAGCTCCGGTCTGCGGAGTGTGATGGTGGAACGCTTGTGAGCTCGCTCGTAATTGACTGGCGAGCGATACCCGAGGGACGAGTGGCGCCGATGCGGGTTGTACCAGCCTTCGATCCATTCGAACACCGCCATCTTCGCTTCCGCCTGCGAGCGGAAGCGCCTGCGGCTCAAGAGTTCGCGCTCGAGAGTCGCGAAGAAGCTCTCCGCCATCGCGTTGTCGTACGCATCCCCGACCGAGCCCATCGAGGGCATGACGCCGGCTTCCTGGCATCGTTTGCCGAAGGCGTAGCTGGTGTACTGACAGCCCCGATCGGAGTGATGAATCACGCCCTCGGGTCGACGCTGAGCGAGTGCCATCTTCAGCGCACTGAGGATCAGCTCCGTCCTCAGATGCGTCTCCATGGCCCGACCGACCACCCGACGCGAGAAGACATCGAGCACCATCGCCAGGTACAGAAATCCCGACCAGGTCGGGATGTAGGTGATATCCGCCACCCACAGCCGATCGGGCCCGGTGGCATAGAAGCGCCGGTCCACCAGGTCGATCGGCCGCTGCGCCTGCGGATCCGGCGTCGTCGTGACGACGAAGCGCCGCCACGTGACGCCGCGAAGCCCCGCAGCGCGCATGAGGCGCGCCACGCGCTTGCGTCCGACCCGAATCCCGTGATCGTCGGCAAGCTCAGCGTGGATCATCGGCGAGCCGTAGGCGCCGCGCGAGCGACGGTGGATCGCTTCGATCTTGCCCGTCAAATACAGGTCCCTGCGGGCCCGCTCGCACATCGGGCGATCGCGCCATGCGTAGTACCCGCTCCTCGAAATCTTAAGCACTCGGCACATGACCCCGACCGAAATGGGTGGCCTGGTTCGCTCTTGCGATGGCGGGCTGACGAGCGCTGAGCGCGAGGAGCTCACCCGGCTGCGGCGTGAGAACCGCAAGCTCAGGGAGGAGCGGGAGATCCTGTCAAAAGCCGCGGCCTGGTTCGCACACGAGATCGACCACCAGATGCGAATAGCGCTTCACCATCGCGAGCGTCTTGTGTTCCAACACGTCGCCGATCTCGAGGAGCGATGCACCCTGCGCCGCGAGCATCGAGGCGGTCGTGTGCCGCAAATCGTGAAATCGAAAGTCTTTGATGCCGGCCGCTTCGAGCGCGGCGTACCAGTGCGCATCGAAATGCTCATAGGGCGCATCGAGCTGCGGCTTGCCGCCCTCGGTATCCGGCACCACGGTCGGTGAGGGAAACAGGTACTCGCTCCGCGCCGTGTTCTGAAGTTTGAGCTGGCGCAGCGCTTCCAGCGCCTTGCCGGCGAGCGGTAGCGTGCGCTGCTCGCCGTTCTTGGTGTCGTGAAGTGTCGCGCGGCCGGTGCTCAGGTCCACATCGACCCAGCGGAGCGACAGGAGCTCATCGCGACGCGCGCCGGTCGTGATCGCGAGCAGCACCAGGGCGTGAAGCGGCGCCCGCTCGGAGCGGGCGCAGGCCTCCACCGCGCAGGCATCGCGCGCCTTCGAGATGGCATCGGCCGTGATCTCGGCGACGCTCTTGCCGGCGACCTCGCGGATGGCGGCCTCCAGGGAGGCTGCCTGGGCTTCCGCCTCCTGGACCTGCGAAACGACAGGCACAAGTGAAGCTTGCGAGGCCGGCTTGGTCACAAGCCGCTGATATTCAAGGTGGATTGGTGGGCCGTGTAGGGATCGAACCTACGACCAAGAGATTAAGAGTCTCCTGCTCTACCAGCTGAGCTAACGGCCCATTTGAGGGGTGGGGTGGACGATGGGACTCGAACCCACGACAACCGGGATCACAACCCGGGACTCTACCAGCTGAGCTACGTCCACCGTTGTCGCACCTATCCCCGCCGCCCGAGGGCCCTACCGGCCCGGGGGTCCACCGATCCCCTCGGCGGCTGGCGTGCCCGGCAGGACTCGAACCTGCGACCACCGGCTTAGAAGGCCGGTGCTCTATCCAACTGAGCTACGGGCACGCGGAGTGCATCGCCCAGTCCGTGCCTGCCAGACCCGCCGCACGGGGCGCGCATCATACGGAACCGGCCGTAGAAGCGTCAATTTGGGTTTATTCTTGGGGTCCGATGCCTCAATCCGCCGGCCAGCCGATCCCGACCCCCGTGAAGCCCGCCGGCGATGCCGGCGCAGAGGCCCGCGAGCTCGAGTGGCAGCTCGATGCCACCGATCTCGGCGTGGTCCGGCATTGGCTTGGGCGGCACTCCATCCTCGATGGACTGAGAATCGAGCCGCTGCCCGCTCAGCAGCTGCACGATGTCTACCTGGACACGGCGGACTGGCGCATTTTTCGTGCGGGTTACGCGCTGCGGGTTCGCCAAAAGGAAGGCCACTTCGAGGCGACCTTGAAGGGCTTGCGCTCGGCGCGCGCGGACGTGGCCGATCGGCGGGAGCTCACCGAGCCCTTGACCGAAGGCAAGGTCAAGGCCCTCGCTCGGGCAGCCGGTCCCGTCGCTAACCGCGTTCGCGATGTCGCGGGTGCGAAGCCGCTTCGAACGCTTTTCGAGGTGAGGACCTCGAGGGAGCGATTTGCCGTGCAGAGCCGCGACGGCGCTGAAGAAGTGGGCGAGCTGGCCCTCGATGAGGCGCACTTCTCGCGCACCGACGACCGCCGCCCGATCACCCTCACTCGCGTGGAGCTGGAGGCGGTTGGCCCCGGCGGGGCCGCGCTCGAGCAACTCGCAGCCCGGCTGCGCACGGACTGTGGGCTCGAGCCGGCAACGGAAAACAAGTTCGCCGCGGGACTGCATTCGGCCGCTCTCGAGCCTCCCCGGCCAGGCAAATCCGAACGCGAGCCTCTAGAAGCGGCCATGGACGCCTCGCGCGGCGCAGGCGAGTTCGCCGCCGCAGCGCTGTGCCGACTCGTAGAGGAGTGGCAGGCTCATGAGCCCGCGGCAAGGCTCGGAGAAACTCCCGAGGCTCTGCACGCGCTGCGCGTGACCGGCCGCCGCATGGACACGGTGCTCGGCTTGTTTGGCGCCTATCTACCCGCGGCCCTGGTGAAGAGCCGGTCGAAGCTCAAGAAGCTGCTCGATGCGCTGGGGGCGGTGCGGGACGGTGATATCCGCCTCGAGGCCGCACAAACGTTTGGTAGCTCACTCCCCGAAGACGACCGCCTCGCGCTCGATCCGCTGCTTCGCCATCTCGAGTCCGAGAGACAGGCGGCGCGATCGGTCATGCTGCGTGCGTTGGATGCGAAGCCCACGCGCAATTGGCTCGAGAGCTTGCCCGCCCGCTTGCGCCGACCGACACCGGCAGCGGCGAGGGCGGCCTCAGGCCGTGCGACCGCCCTCCTCGTTGTGCCCGATCTGATCCGCAAGAGCTACCGCAAATTGCGCAAGTGCGCCAGTCGGCTGACTGCGGAGTCGTCGATCAGCGAATACCACAAGGTTCGGGTGCGCACGAAGAAGCTGCGCTATGCGCTCGAGGTCGTCGCTTCGACTTACGCGCGTTCCGCCGAGGATATGCTCGCAGCGCTGCTCAAGCTGCAAAGCCGCCTCGGCACCCAACACGATTCCGACGTCCTGGCGCGATATCTGACAGAACTCGCGGCTCACCCGCCGGCGGAGTTCGGCCCCCGGACGCTCTTTCTGATGGGAAGGATGTCGGAGCTGCGCGCCCGCAAAGCCGCCCAGATGGGTGGCAAGATCGAGAAGTCCTGGCGCAAGGTGCGCGGCAAACGCTGGAAGGCGCTCCGAGCGCGCATGAAGGAGCTGCGCGATGCGGCGCCCGAAACGGGGAATGACGGCGCCGACCGGAGCGCCGAAGGCGGCGGGATGCTCGCGCACGCGAGCGGATCTTGAGCATGGAGCTTCTCATCCTAAGGCACGCCATAGCTTTCCCGCGGGATGCGAAGCGCTGGCCTGACGACAACGATCGTCCATTGACGGCCGAGGGCATGAAGCGGGCGCGCCGCGCCGCGGCGGGGCTCAAGCGCCTCATCGGCCGGCCGACGCTCGTTCTGACGAGCCCGCTCGTTCGCGCGCGCGATACCGCCGCGATCTTTGCACAAGCCTCGCGTTGGCCAAAGGCGATCGAGTGCGATGCGCTCTCCCCCGACGCCTCACCGGAGGAAGTGCTCGAGGCGTTGAGGCACCACGAGAAAATCGACCGCGCGGCCGTAGTCGGCCATCAACCGCATCTCGGCCGACTGCTCGCGCTCTGCGTTCGGGGCCCGGCGCAGCCCGACGCCTTCGAGCTGAAAAAAAGCGGCATCGCCTGCGTGAAGTTCGAAGGGACCCCGCGGGCCGGCCGGGGCGTGCTCACGTGGCTACTGATCCCACGCCTGCTTCGCGAGCTGTGAAGATCCGTCAGTGCGCTCCGGCGGCGGCTTCGCGACCCGCACCGCCCGACTTCATGGGTCGCGCCAGCCATACGACACCCGCCAACAGCACGAAGAGAGCCCCCGACACGTAGAAGATGTCGTTGGCGGAAAGCATATAAGCCTGGTTGGTGACCAGGTTGTTGAGCAGCTCGTAGCCCTGCTGACTCGTCAAGCCGCCGGCGTGCAGCTGCCCCAGGGCTTGCGTCATGGCGGCGTTCGAGCCCGTCAGATGCTCCACCAGCTGCTCGTGATGCAGCGTCGCACGCCGGTCCCACAGGGTCGTGGTGATTGAGGTCGCGAACGAGCCGGCGGTGATGCGCGCGAAGTTCATCAGGCCGGAGGCGGCAGGGATCCGCTCCGCAGCGAGTCCCGAGAAGCCGAGTGTCAGCAGCGGCACGAAGAAGGTCGCGAGCGCCGCGCCCTGGATGACCGTCGGCACCAGGAGCGTGCGGATGTCCGCTTGCGTGTTGAAGTCCGAGCGCATGAACATCACCAGTCCAAAGACCAGGAAGGAGATGGTGACGATCCAGCGCGGATCGGTGCGCGAGAGAAACCGGCCCACCAAGGGGGTGAGCAGGATCGCCAGCACCCCGACCGGCGCCAGCACGACTCCCGCGAGGGTGGCGGTGTAGCCCATGTACTGTTGCAGCCACAGCGGCAGCAGCACCACCGTCCCGAAATAAAGGCCGTACCCCACGAGCATCGCGACGGTGCTCACGGAGAAATTGCGGCCGCGGAAGAGGCTGAGGTCGACGATCGGATGCTCATCGGTCAGCTCCCACACGAGGAAAACCACGAATCCGATGATGGCGATGATGGCGAGCGTCACGATGAACGACGAGTTGAACCAGTCGAGGTCCTTGCCCTTGTCGAGCAGGATCTGCATTGCGCCGACCCAGATGATGAGCAGCCCGAGCCCGACCTTGTCGATGGGCAGACGCGCCGTCGGCGTCTCGCGGCGCCGATAGATCGCCCACGTTGCGATCGCGGCGGCGATGCCGATCGGCACGTTGATGTAGAAGATCCAGGGCCATGAGATGTTGTCGGTGATCCAACCGCCGAGCACCGGCCCGACCACCGGCGCCACCAGCGTGGTCATCGACCATACCGCGAGCGCGGCGCCCGCCTTGGCTTTCGGATAGCTCGCGAGCAGGAGCGATTGCGAGAGCGGAATCATCGGGCCCGCCACCGCGCCCTGGAGCGCGCGGAACGCGACCAGCATGCCGATCGAGGGCGCGAGCCCGCAGAGGAAGGAGGCGAGGACGAAGAGCAGCGTCGAGGCGGTAAAGAGGCGCACCTGTCCGATGCGCCGCGTGAGCCAGCCGGTGAGGGGCATCGAGATGGCGTTCGCCACGGCGAACGAGGTGATCACCCACGTCCCCTGATCGGGCGACACCCCGAGATCGCCCGCGATGGACGGAATCGCGACGTTGGCGATCGAGGTGTCGAGCACGTTCATGAAGGTCGCGAGCGAGAGCGCCAGCGTGCCCAAGGCGAGCGCGGAGCCCGTGAGGCACGGCAGCTCCGGCGCGCGCGCGGCCGCGCCTGCGGCTGCGGCCGGCTTCACCGGCCGCGGTGTGTCCTCGGCTTGAATCGCTGCGCTCATGCTTGCAACGCCATGCGCGTGGGATTTCCTCGCAAACCGCGCCGGCTAGTCGCTCAGCGCCACTCGTGATGCCGACCCGGCGGGGACGGCGAGGATCGGCGATCCGGCGGGGAGCCGCGCCGCGAGCCGATGAGGTGCGCGCGCCGGGACCGCACCCGGGTCGTTCGCGGCAATGATCTGCCGCACTGCCGCATCCGCCTGCGCGGCGACCGACTGGAACACATCCGTCGAGTAGTCGTGAGCGTTGCTCGCGACCTCGGGCAGCCGCCGGCCGTTGTCGGCGCGCACGTCGACGTAGGCCTTCATGGAGAGGCCTATCTGCAGCGGATGGCGGGCAAGCTCGCGCGCATCGAGCGCAATCCGCACCGGCACGCGTTGCACGATCTTGATCCAGTTGCCGGTGGCATTCTGGGCGGGTAGGAGCGAGAAGGCGGAGCCCGTTCCGGCGCCGAATCCGACCACTCGGCCGTGAAACACCACCCCGCTCCCGTAGAGATCGGAGATCAAGGTCACCGGCTGCCCGACCCGCATCGCATCGAGCTGCGACTCCTTGAAGTTGGCATCGACCCAGACCTGATTGAGCGGCACGACGGACATGAGCGGCGTACCGGTGCTCACCCGCTCACCGAGCTGCACGTCGCGCTTGGCCACGAATCCCGACACCGGGGCGGGCAGGACCGTGCGCGCATAGTTGAGATACGCCGCATGGACCGCCGCGGCGGCATCGCGCACTGCGGGATTGCTTTGCAGGGTGGTGCCGTCGATCCACGCCCGGTTGGCCGCCAACTGTTGCTGCGCAGCCAGTACGCCCGCCTGTGCCGCTTTCACCGCGTCATCGGCGTGCTGCAGCTCCTCCTGCGAAATTGCGCCGGTGCGCTCGAGCCGCGCGCGGCGAGTGTAATCACTCTGCGCCTTGACGAGCTCCGTGCGACGCAGCTCGACGTTCGCCTGCAGCTCCGAGGTGGTCGCGAAGAGATTGCGCACCTGTCGCACCGTGCGCGCGAGCTGGGCTTCCGACTCCTGCAGCGCCACCTTGGCATCCGCGGGATCGAGGCGCACGAGCGCTTGCCCGGCCTTCACGAACTGAGTGTTGTCTGCGCCGATCGCCACCACGGTGCCCGAGATCTGTGGCGTGATCTGCACCACGTTGCCGCTGACATAGGCATCGTCCGTGTAGACGGAGTAGCGCAGGTCGCGATCCCAGTACACTCCCCAGGCGGTCCCGATGAGAACCGCGCCGGCGATAATCAGCACGAGCCAGCGAAACCGCGCGCTCTTCCAGCGCGAGACCTTAACCGTGTCAGTTTGAGTCGTCATGTCTCAGCTCTCCCACCCGCCGCCTCTTCTTGCCGCGGCGAACAATGCCTAGGCAGACATCTGCCGTTAAAAAAACCTCGCCGTCCTCAGGCTGCGTTCTCCAACATGCGCCCGAGCAAACCCTCGAGCTGACGCGCATCGGTGCGGCTGAAGCCGCGCAGAAACCGGTTCTGGATGGCCATCGAGATCTCCCGCAGTCGTGGATAGACCTCGCGCCCCTGCTCGGTCATCTCGAGATAGACCAGCCTGCGATCCTGCGGGCAGCGCGCCCGACGGATGAGCCCCTTGCTCTCGAGACGATCGATCATGCGCGTCATGGCGCCAGCGTCGTACGACATCTCCTTGCAAAGATCGGAAGCGGACTTCTTCCGCTCCGCCGTGGCCAGCCGCGCCATCACGATGAACTGCGCCGCGGTCACCCCGATATCGGCTACCTGCCGATCCGCCGTCAGCTCGCGGTCGAGGGCCGCGAGCAACTCCGATCGCACCTGGCCGAGCAAGTGAGCCACGCTCCGCGCAGGCTCGTAAGTGTCGCTGTCGTAGATGCTCACCAAGATCGCACTCCGTGGAAATCCCCCTGAAGGGAGATGGCGCGACTATACTTGCCTAGGCTGTCTTTGTCAAGGCTTCTATTGCATTGGCAAGTTTAGGTCCGCGGTAAGCTCCGGGCTTGCCCCCAGAGCGCCTCGCGCCCGATAGGAGACCCCCCGTGCGTTTCGTTGCCGCGATGATGAAACACGAGACGAACACCTTCTCGCCTCTCCCGACGCCCCTTGCCTCCTTCGGCGTCGGGGAGCCCGATGGCCTGCCGGCGGCCGATGCTCACGCGATCGCCAGCTACGCCGGCACGAATACCGGCCTTGCTGCCTATATCGAGCTGGCGCGAGAAGAGGGGGCGGAGCTCGTGGTGCCGGTTGCCGGCGATGCCGCCCCGAGCGGTCCCGTGACGGATGCCGCGTTCGAGCATTTTGCGGCAGCCATCTGCGGCGCCGTGCGCAAAGGCTGCGATGCGCTTTTGCTCGATCTTCACGGTGCGATGGTGACCGAGAGCTATGACGATGGCGAGGGTGAGCTCCTTCGCCGCGTGCGCGCCATTGCCCCCGACCTGCCGCTCGCCGTCGCGCTCGACTTTCACGCCAACCTGAGCGCGGCCATGGTGAGGAACGCCACCGTGATCACCGGCTATCGCACTTATCCGCACATCGACATGCGCGAAACGGCAGCGCGTGCCGGCCGCACGCTCCTGCGCGCGATGAAAGCCGACATCGAACCGGTCCTGGTGTGGGGCAACAGACCGATGCTGACCCACACCCTGAAACAAAGCCCGAGCGTCCAGCCGATGAAGGACCTCATGGAGCGGGCGATGGCGGCTGAGCGAAGCGCCGAAGTGCTGAATGCTTCCGTTTTCGGCGGCTTTCCCATGGCCGATGTCCCACATGTCGGCCTTTCGGCAGTGATCGTCGCCGACGGCCGCGCGGCAAAAGAGGCGGAACGCCTGCGCGAGGAGCTCCTGAATGAGGCCTGGCTGCGGCGCGCCGATTTCGTCTTTCAGGCCGAGCCGCTCGCCGCCTCGCTCGCGCGCGCGAAACGCCTCGAAGGCGGTCCGATCGTGCTCGTCGATCACGGCGACAACGTGTTCTCCGGCGGCACTCAGGATGTGATGCAAACGGTGGCAGAGGCCTTGAAGGCGGGCCTGAGTGACATGGCGGTCGGTCCCATCTGGGACCCGGAGAGCGTCAAGGAGCTGGTGCGGGCCGGAATCGGCGCGCACCTCACCGTGAGCCTCGGCGGCAAGACCGCCATGCCGGCGTTAGGTCTTCGGGGTCGACCGCTTGAAGTCAGTGGCACGGTGCGGCGGATCACCGATGGGCGCTACCCAGTCACCTGTCCCATGATGACCGGAATCACTCTCAATCACGGGCTCTCGGCCGTTCTGGATACGGGCACGGCCGAGATCCTCGTGTGCTCCGAGCGGATGGAGCCGTTCGATCTCGGGGTGTTCCGCCACGCGGGCATCGAGCCCACGGCAAAGCGCTATCTTCTCATCAAGTCGCGCCAACACTTCCGCGCCGGGTTCGAGCCGATCGCGAGGCACATCGTGCTCCTCTCGGGTCCCGGCGTGACGAGCTCGGATTACTCGCTCTTCAGGTTCGCACGCGTACCCCGGCCGCTCTATCCGCTGGATCGGTGAGCGTCAGTCAACACACCGTCGACCGTTGACACTTCCGATGCAAGCCAAGTGGTTGATTCAGGTGGTCGGGGCAGCCGGACTCGAACCGGCGACCCTCTGCTCCCAAAGCAGATGCGCTACCAAACTGCGCCATGCCCCGCCCGGCACCTGAATCGAAGCTTCGCCACGGGAGAAGCTTCCAGGGTCGAGGGGATGATATGCGAGAATGCCCGCCCCTCAAAGGGCCGGAACCACACTCGCAATGACGGCGCAGCTGATCGATGGCCGCAAGCTCGCGGCGGAGGTCAAAAATCACGTCCGGGAAAAGGTCGAGGCGGCCCTCGCGCACGGCCGCAGGCGCCCTGCGCTGGCGGTCGTGAAGGTCGGCGACGACCCCGCCTCGGGCATCTACGTGCGCAACAAGCGCAAGGCGTGCGACGAGGTGCGCATCCGCTCGGTGGCGTACGACCTCGGGCAGTCGACCTCCGAGATGGAGCTGCTGTCGCTCATCGATGAGCTCAATGCCGAGGCGGAGATCGACGGCATCCTGGTCCAGCTGCCCTTGCCCTCCCAGATCCAGCAGACCGCGGTCATCGAGCGGATCGAGCCGGTGAAGGACGTCGACGGCTTCCATCCCTACAACGTCGGGCGGCTCGCGCAGCGCATTCCGGTGATGCGGCCCTGTACGCCCTACGGGGTCATCAGGCTCCTCGAGCACATCGGCGTTCCCTTCAAAGGGCAGCACGCCGTCGTGGTCGGCGCGTCCAACATCGTCGGCCGGCCGATGTCGCTCGAGCTGCTGCTGATGGGCGCGACGACCACGGTCTGTCACCGCTTCACCACCGGCCTCGGCGAGTACGTGCGTCAGGCGGACATCCTGGTGGTCGCGGCGGGCAAGCCGGGCCTGGTCTCGGGCGAGTGGATCAAGCCGGGCGCGGTCGTGATCGATGTCGGAATGAACCGCCTGGAGAGCGGCCATCTGGTCGGTGATGTGCAGTTCGAAGCCGCCCGCGAGCGCGCCGGCTGGATCACGCCGGTTCCGGGCGGGGTGGGTCCCATGACGGTCGCCATGCTGATGCACAACACGCTCGAGGCCTATCAGCGCCGTGGCGAGTCGGCGCGATGAGCGCGCCGATTGCGGCAGGCGCAGCCTAAGCGCGCCGCCAGACGGTCGTGCCGCCGGGCTTGTCCTCGAGGATCACGCCGGCGCGCGCGAGCTCGTCCCGGATCCTGTCCGCCTCGGAGTAGTTTCTGGCCTTACGTGCGCTGTTGCGCGCCTCGATACGCTGCGCGATCTCGGCTTCCGTGAGGCTCTGTCCCGCGGCGTCGGCTTTCGAGCCACCGTGCGATGACAGCTTGGCGCCGAGGGAAAACCACTCCTTCGGCGTCACGCTCATGCCGAGTACGGCCATGAGCGAGCGCAGCTCCGCGCCGAGCGCGGCCGAGCGCGCCGTATGTCCCGCGTCCCTGGCCGTGTTGATCTCGCGCGTCAGCGTCTGCAGCACCGCGATCGCTTCCGGTGTGTTGAAATCATCGTCCATGGCCTCCTCGAAGCGGGCGGTGTGCGCGGACACCGCCGATACGGCCTGAGCCGGCTCCGGCAGGTCGCGCAGCGCCGTCAGGATTCGGCCGAGAGCCGCATCCGCCTGCTCGAGCTGCTCTAGCGAATAGTTGATGGGTCCGCGGTAGTGGCTCGAAAGCATGAAATAGCGCAGCACGTCCGGGTGCCGCACCGCCTTGCCGAGCACCTGGCGCACGGTGAAGAAGTTGCCGAGCGACTTCGACATCTTCTCGTTGTCGATGTTGAGGAAGCCGTTGTGCATCCAGATTTCGGCGAAGCGCTCGCCCGTAGCCGCGCAGGTTTGCGCGATCTCGTTCTCGTGGTGCGGGAACTTGAGATCGAGGCCGCCGCCGTGGATGTCGAAATGCGAACCGAGCAGCGCCACCGACATGGCGGAGCACTCGATGTGCCACCCCGGACGCCCCTTTCCCCAGGGCGAGTCCCAGGCCGGCTCGCCCGGCTTGGCATGCTTCCAGAGTACGAAGTCAAGCGGATCGCGCTTGGACTCATCGACCTCCACGCGCGCGCCGGCGCGCAGGTCCGCCAGGCGCTTGCCGGAGAGTCGGCCGTAACCCTCGAACTTCGCGACCGCGTACATGACATCGCCGTTTCCGGCTACGTAGGCGTAGCTGCGCTCGATGAGCTTGCCGATCATGGCGATGATGGCCGGCAGATACTGCGTGGCGCGCGGCTCGTGATCCGGCCGCAGGATGCCGAGTGCGGCGCAGTCCTCGTGCATCGCGCCGATGACGCGCTCCGTGAGAGCGCCGATCGGCTCACCGTTCTCGGCGGCGCGCTTGATGATCTTGTCGTCGATGTCCGTGATGTTTTGCACGTAGGTGACGCGAAAGCCGCGGTGCCGCAGGTACCGGTTGACCATGTCGAACACGATCATCATGCGCGCATGCCCGATGTGCATGAAGTCGTACACGGTGAGGCCGCAGACATACATGCGGACCTCACCGGGCGTGATCGGCCTGAGCGTCTGCTTCTCTCCGGTGAGCGAGTTGTGAATGCGGATCATGTTCTCTGTGCCAGGCGGCGCGCAGGATTTAAGCGAAGCGCTCGAGCCGTGCCTGCGCCGCGCCCGCGGGCATCGCTTTCAAAAGCGGCGCGAGCTCGGGTCCGTGGCTTCGGCCCGTGAGCGCGAGTCGCAAGGGCATGTAGAGCTCCGCGCCCTTTCTGCCGGTGGCCGTCCGCACCGCCGAGGCAATGGCCGGCAGATCGTTGCCGCTCTGCGCAGCGGCCTGTGCCGCGGCCGCAAAGTACCGATCGCCCGCCTCACGAATGATCTCCTCGCCCTCCGGCTCGAGCGCGGGAGGCGGGCCGAAGACGATCCGCGCCCAGGGCTGCGCGTCCTCGGGCAACACCACGTTCGGCAGAATCGCGGCGATGAACGCGCTCGCGGCGGACTCGTTGAGGCCTGCCGGGAGCACCGGCGCGAGCCAAGCCCGCGCCTCCTCCGCACCCAGGCGATGCGCCGCCTCTTTTTGCCAGACTCGCAGCTGCTGCGCATCGAAATGCGCCGGGGCCCGCCCGAGGTGTCCGGGATCGAATGCGCCCGCCATCGCGGCGAGGGCGAGCAGGCCGTGCTCGCCGCTCGAGTGCCCGAGGCGAAAGAGGTGGTTGAGCAGCGCCTCGGGACGATAGCCGCTCTCGCGATACGCGCGCACGCTCGTCGCGCCGTGGCGCTTGGAAAGGGGCGCCCCGTCGGAACCGACGATCAGCGACACGTGCCCGTAGCGCGGGGCGGGAAGCCCGAGCGCCTCGAGGATCAGCAGCTGCCTTGGCGTGTTGGCGAGATGATCCTCGCCGCGCAGCACGTGCGTGACGCCCATCGAGGCATCATCGACCGCGTTGCAGAAGAAGAACGCCGCGGTGCCATCGGCGCGGCGAATGACGAAATCGCCGATGTCGTCGGAAGCGAAGCTCTGCGGCCCGTGAACCAGATCCACGAACTCGATGCGCCGCCCGGCAGGCACACGATAGCGCAAGGTGGCCGCAAGGCCCTCGGCCTGCTTGCGGCGGCGCTGCTCGTGCGAGAGCTCACGGCAGGTGCCGGCGTAGCGCGGCGGCCTTCCGGAGCCGAGCTGCGCGCGGCGCGAGGCTTCGAGCTCAAGTGCGGTGCAGAAGCAGGGATAGACGATATCCTGCCGCTGCAGCGCCTCGAAGAAACGCGCGTAGAGCGCGCCACGCTGCGACTGGCGGTAGGGCCCGCGCTCATCCTCCCGGTCCGGACCCGCATCCCAGGCCAACCCGAGCCAGCGCAGGTCCTCGAGCACCAACGCAAGGTGCGCCTCCTGGCTGCGCTGCGCGTCGGTATCCTCGATACGCAGCACGAAGCGTCCGCCGGCGCGGCGCGCCAGCAGATAGTTAAAGAGCGCCGTACGCGCATTGCCGAGATGCAATTCGCCCGTCGGGCTCGGCGCAAAGCGCGTCACCGCGGCGCGATCGAACCCTGCGGGAGCTGCGAACCCCGCGGCAGCCGTGCTGTCCATTGCGGTCATGGGTGAATGGTACGGGGTTTGCCGCAGGAGCGACATCGCTCAGCTCGCGATGCCTCCGCGCTGCTAAGATTCCGCCTCCAGGACCACCGCGATGGAGACCCGATGCGAGCCCGGCAGACCTTGACACCGAGAACCCTCATTATCGCTTTGGCGGCCACTGCGGCCTTGTTCCTCCTGGCGCCGCCGGCGGCACGCGCGGACGACCTCCCCTCCTCGAACCCCGAGGTCCGGGTTACCACGAACATGGGCTCCTTCGTCATCGAGCTGCGGCCGGATCGTGCGCCGCTCACCGTGGCCAATTTCCTGCGCTACGTCAACGAGGGCTTCTATAGCAACACGATCTTCCACCGGGTCGTGGCGAACTTCGTCATCCAAGGCGGCGGCCACGATGCGACGCCACCTTACGCGCTGAAGCCCACCTATCCTGCGGTCGTCAACGAGTCCGGCAACGGCCTGCAGAACAAGCGAGGTGCAGTGGGTCTCGCGCGTGCCGCCGGTCCGCACACCGGGAATGCTCAGTTCTACATTAATCTCGTCGACAATCCGGAGCTCGACCCGCTGCCCACCCGCTGGGGTTATGCGGTCTTCGGTCAGGTGGTGCAGGGGATGGACGTGGTCGATCGCATCGGTGTCGTGCCGACGGGCGCCATGGGGCCCTTCAAGGCCGACGCGCCGCTCAAACCCGTGATCATCCAGAGCATCGCGGTCATCAGCCCGCCGTCCACCACCTCACCCGTGACGCAGCCGAGCGAGCAGCCAAGCCCGCAGCCGGGAGCATCCTCGTCCACATCGCCTCAAACTTCACCGCCGCCGGCATCACAGCCGCCGGCTTCACCACCACCGGCCGCGAGCCCGGGCAATTCCAACCCTGCGGCACCACCTGCGGCGACGCCGCCGTCGCCGCCGCCCGGAGCGGCGCCCGCGAAGCCACCCGGCACGACCCCACCCAAGACACAGACGGGTGAGGCGGACCAGCCAGACGGCAGCGGATGAGGCCGCTGCCGGATGCCGCAGCGCCGCGGGCTCCGAGCTCGAGGGCGGCGCGGCATCTGTTCGTCTCGGATGTGCATCTCGACTCCGCAGCGCCGGAGGTGCAGCGTCAATTCCTGCAATTCCTGCGCACCCAGGTCGCGAGCCCCGAGGCGCCGGCTCGGGCGCTCTACATCCTGGGGGATCTTTTCGAGACCTGGGTCGGTGATGATGGTGCCGGAGAAGATGGCGCCGCCGTGATGGCGGCGCTCCGTGAGCTGACGGACCGTGGCATCGGCTGCTTCCTGCTGCATGGCAACAGGGATTTTCTCATCGGCGAGGATTTCTGCCGAGAAACCGGCTGTCAGTTATTGCCTGACCCCGTCATTGCCGAAATCGATGGCGAGCGGGTCATGCTCACCCATGGCGATGCGCTCTGCACCGACGATCGTCCCTACCAGGAGCTGCGCAGCATCGTCAGGACGCCTGCCTGGCAGCGCCGATTCCTCGACCTGCCGCTCGAGGACCGGCGGCAGCTCGCGGACGAGGCGCGCGCCGGCAGCCGCGCGCATACCGCTCGCGCCACGCCCAAGATCATGGATGTCAACGCCGCGGCGGTGACCGCCGCATTCAAAGCCGCGCGCATCCGGCGCCTCATTCACGGTCACACTCACCGGCCCGCCGTGCACGATGCACTGGTGGAAGGTGATCCCGTCCAGCGCATCGTGCTCGGTGCCTGGTACGAGCAGGGCAGCTATCTGGTCTGCGAAGCCGGACGATACGAGCTGCGCACGCTGCCCCGCTGAGTGCTCATTGCGGTCCCGGACCTTCCTCCGCGTGCGCTCCCATGTCGTGGTCCATGCCGTGGTCCATGTCGTGCATCATCATGCCGTGCATCATCATCTCGTGCATCATCATCCCGTGGATCATCATGCCGTGCATCATCATGCCCGGCCCTGGCATGATCGCGTCGAACTTCTTCATCTGCGTCGGACTCAACACCGACGCCAGCCGCTGCTGCGTCTCCTTGCGCACTGCCTGATGGGCGGCGCGCGCCTGCTTCATGGCCTGCTCGACCTGTTGCATGGCGGTCTTCATCTTGGCGTGCTCGTCGGAGAAGATCGCCTGGACCTGTTGCCGCTGAGCGGGCGTGAGGTCAAGGAGCAGCGACAGCCGATCCATCTCGCGCTGTTGCATCTTCTGCCGCCATTGGGCGCTGTCCTCCCAGTGGTGCTTGCCGTGCCATTGCGGCGCCGGCGGGGGCGGTGACTGGGCGAGTGCCGTGCCGGTCAGGGCCAGCATCGCGAACAGGGCAACAGTAGGTCTGATCATGGAGATCTTCCAAGTTGGGTGGGGAGAACACTCTAGCGCACGCCGTCCCAACACATCGTAAGCAATTCTATCGCCGAGCCGACAAGGCCGGCAGCGACTCAGCGGGTGCGCGGTAGTGTGAGCCGGGCCTCGAGCCCCCCTTCCGGACGGTTGTGCAGCACGAGCGAGCCGCCATGCGCCTGCGCCACATCGCGGGCGATGCTGAGCCCCAAGCCCGTCCCGCCGGTGTCGCGATTGCGGGAGGACTCCAGACGATAGAACGGCTCGAACACCTTCTCGAGCTCCTCGGGAGGGATACCCGGACCGTCATCGCAGATGCTGATCTCGAGCTGCGCGCCATCGCGCACGAGAATGCGCGCACGGCCGCCGAAGTTCACCGCGTTGCCGACGAGATTGGTGATGCAGCGCTTCAGCGCCTGAGGCTTGCCGTGCAGCGGCGCGCCGGCACGTCCTTCCACCGACACCACCTTGCCCATCTCCACGAACTGCGCCCGCACGGTCTCGAGCAGCAGATTGACATCGACCGGCTCGGCCCCCTCCTCCTCGTTCAGACCGCGAAAGAGCGCCAGCGCCCCACGCACCATGCTCTCCATCTCATCGAGCTCCTTGCCGAAGCGCGCCTGTAAGGCCGGGTCCTCGATCTGCGTCTCGACCTGAAGCCGCAACCGTGTGAGCGGCGTCTTCAGGTCATGGGACATGGCCGCGAGCACCCGCGAGCGGGAGTCGAGGTAGCGCTGCAGACGGTCCTGCATGGTATTGAAGGCGCGGGCGGCATGGCGCAGCTCACGCGCGCCGCTTTCTTCCAACTTCGGCTGCCGCACGCTGCGTCCGATGTTGTCGGCTGCGCTCGCGAGCCGCGATAGTGGCCGGGTGATGCTGCGGGCGGCGATGTAAAGCGCGATCACGAGCAGGATGACCAGGAGGATCATGTTGATCGTCAGGCTCAGGGGGAGCGGTGCCCCGGCAGCCATGCGCGTCACCCGATAAACCAGCGTCGAGTGATCCGGCAAGTGAACCTCGACATCGTAAGACTGGGTGGGATGCCCCGCCGGCAGGCCGAAGAACGGCGACGGGATCGGAATGACGAGAGCGCTCGGGGCGGCCGCCGGCCGCACCGCGATGTCATAGCCGCTGCCGAGGTCCGCCCGCAGCTGCGCCGCCAGCGCCTGCTCCAAAGCCGAAGTGAACGGTAGTTGAATGAAGAGGTGCGGCCACGAGTGCGCGGGCATGAGCGGCATCGAGTGCGGCGGCATGGCCTCCGGTGCGTCGCGAGCGGCGTCAGCGCCAGCCGGCGAGGTCCTGCCCGCCGGCGGCATATCGGCCTCGATCGGCGGCAAGAGGTAGAGTTGTCCGTGCCGGGGGAGCTCGTGCAAGGCGCGCTCGCCGCGCTCGCGATGCATCGCGAGCCGCGCGGCCTGCTCCTTCAGCCGCTCGATGGTGGGCGCGCGCTGCTCGAGCGGCAGCTGCTCGAGGAGGAGCGTCACCTGCGTGATCCGCCGCGACCACTCGCGCACGCTGCTCTCGAGCACGAAGCGCTCGAGGTGGCGCGCGAAGAGGTAGAGGGTCGCGGCCTGCGCGAGCACCACGGCAATCACCAGAGCGGCGATCAGCCGGCCGAACAGGGACTGCGGCCAGAGCGAGATGCGCATGCGGGTATCAGGCCGTATCAGGTGCTCTCGACCGGCACGCCGACGACATAACCCTCACCGTACACCGTCTTGATGATCTGCGGCGCGCGTGCGTCGTCGCCGAGTATCTGCCGCAGCCGGCTCACCCTGACGTCGATGCTGCGATCGAAGGGATCGGCCTCCCGTCCCCGGAGTAGCTCGGTGAGCTGTGCCCGCGAGAGCACGCGGTTGCCGGCGGCGAGCAGCACCGCGAGCAGCCGGTACTCCGCGCCGCTCAGCGCCACCTCGCGCCCGGCCGCATCGGTAAGGGTGCGCCGCGTCGTGTCGAGCCGCCAGCTCGCGAAGGAGAAGCCGCGCACGAGCTCGGGATTGGGGTCGCGGGGCGCCTGCGCGGCGCGGCGCAGGACCGCACGGATGCGAACCAGAAGCTCGCGCGGATTGAACGGCTTCGGCAGGTAGTCGTCGGCGCCGATCTCGAGCCCGACGATGCGATCGACGTCCTCGCCGCGCGCGGTCAACATGATGACCGGGATCTGTGAATGGGTACGCAGCTCCCGGCAGAGGGTAAGACCGTCCTCGCCGGGCAGCATCAGATCGAGCACGATCAGATCGACCGGAGTGCGATCGAGCACACGCCGCATCTCGCGGCCATCGGCGACCGCGGTCGTGCGGAAATCGTTCTTCTCGAGATACTGACTCAGGAGCGAGCGGATCTCGCGGTCGTCATCGACGATCAAAAGGTGCGGACGGTCGGCCATCGGGAAAGGTTAGCCGCGATGCGCGCGGGGGTTGTAAGGAACTGTTAGTCCGTACCACGGGCCATTTCGCAGGCGGCGGGCGGCCCTGAATGAAATCGCAGCTGCGCATCGGGCGTGCTCGCGAGCTGCGCCTCGCGCTCGGCGAGCTGCCGCAGCCGCTCCTGCCAGTCCGCGGCGGCCGCCGCGCGCGCGAGCTCGAGGTACTCCTCGAAGTGCCGCGCCTCCGAGCGGGCGAGTTGCTCGTAGAACGAGCCTAGTTCGGCCGGCAGGCGCGCCGCGAGCAGGCGAAAGCGCTCACAGGAGCGCGCCTCGATCAGCGCGCCCGTCAGGAGCAGATCGAGCTTGCGTCCCGGATCCGCCGTGCGCAGGGTGGAGCGAAGGCCGGCGGCGTAGCGCCCCGGGCGCTGGCGCTCGAACGGTACCTCGAGCGCCATCATCAGCTTCTGCACCTGCTCGAAGTGCCGCAACTCCTCGCGCGCAAGCCGCGACAGGACGCCCGACAGCCTCCGGTCTTCCGGATAGGTGAACATCAGCGCGAGCGCGGTGGAAGCCGCCTTCTTCTCGCACTGGGCGTGATCGTTGAGGAGCTCCCGCCAGTGCTCGGCCGCCGCCTCCACCCAGTCGGGGGAAGTCGGCGCCAGGAGAATGGATTGCCAGGGGCCGCCCACGGGCAGCTCACGCCCGCTCGCGGAAGCGCTCGAGCTGGCGCTCGAGCGCCTGCGCCGCCTCGAGCGCGCTCGCGAACCGGTCTTGCGGGCGCTTCGCGAGCAGACCCTCGAGCAGGGGCTGCAGTCCCTCGAGCCCCTCCGCGAGCTGCGGCAGCGGGTCCTTACGGTGCTTGTAGATCACCGCCATCGGATTCTCGGCCCGGTACGGCTTACCACCGGTCAACATCTCGTAAAGGATGATGCCGAGGCTGTAAAGATCGCTGCGTGGATCGGTGGCCTCCCCGTGCCCCTGCTCCGGGCTCATGTAGTGGGGTGTGCCGAAGATCAGGCCGCGCTCGGTGAGGTCCTGTCTCTGCGCCGCATCCTTCGAGAGACCGAAATCGATGAGGGCGATGCTGCCGTCTTCGCGCAGCATCACGTTACCGGGCTTCAGATCCCGATGCACCACCTCGCCCGCATGCAGCGCAGCGAGCGCCCGTGCGATCGCCGCGGCGACACGCACCGCCCAGCGGGGGGCGATGGGCGATTTCATGCGCCGGCGCAGATCGCCGCGCGGAAAGTATTCCATCACCAGCCAGGCGTGCTCATCGCTCACGCCCAGGTCGAAGAGCTTGACGATGCCCGGATGGCGGATGCGCTGTGCGATCTCGTATTCGTGCAGAAAGCGCAGAAACGAGTCGGGGCTCTCCCCGTCGGGCTCATCGCGCACCACCTTGAGCGCGACCAGCGAGCGTGTCAGCTCGCGCTCGGCGAGATAGATATCGGCTCGCGCGCCCGAGGCCACCTGGCCCAGGCGCCGGTAGCCGCGGATGAAGGCGCCCCCGAAGCATTGGGACTCCGGTACGGCGCGCGGGTCGCTGGCCGCGCTCGGAGATCGTTCCTCTGGCATGAGCTCTATCCGATCAAGCCGGCGGTAATTTTAGCCCGATCACCAGATCGGCCACGTTGGTTCCGGTGGGACCGGTGCGCACCAGCGCATCGGCCGCCGCGAGCGCCGTGCCGGAATCGGCCCGCAGCAGGCAATCCTCGGCATCGAGGCCCGCCAGCGCCAGGCGCGAGCAGGTCTCGGCGTCCACGAGGCCCCCTGCCGCCTCGGTCGGGCCATCGGTGCCGTCGGTCCCCGCCGCAAGCAGCATCAGCTCCGGATAGTCGGGAAGATAGCTCGCCGCGGCGAGCGCGAGATGCTGATTACGGCCGCCACGGCCCGGATGCTCGGGCAAGCGCACGGTCGATTCCCCGCCCCAGACGCGGACCTGGGAATTTCCGACGAGCAGCTCGTGGGTGAAGCGCGCCGCGAGGTGGGTCGCTTCGCCTTCGAATCGCGCTCGCACCCGCTCCGCGGTGAGTCCGCGTTCCACGGCCGCCGTGACCACAGCCTCCATCGCAAGATCCACCGAGGCGATGATCTGCCGCTCGATGCGATCGCCGGCACCCGGCGCGGGACCCAGGAGCCCGGAGCCGATGACCGCAGGATCATCGCCCGGCACGTCCGACATGAGAAGCGCGCGCGCCCTGCGACCTGCGAGCTGCGCCGCGAGCCTGCCACCCTTGATGCGCGACAGCCGCATCCGGCGCGCGTTGAGCTCCGCGATCGGCACGCCTTCCGCAAGAGCACGGGCCGAGAGTCGCCCGAGCTGCGCGAGCGAGACTCCGCTCGCGAGCACCTCCACCAGACTCGAGGCGCCGCCCGAGATGAGAAAGAGCGGCGAGACGGCAGCCGGCAGGCCCTGCACCCAATCGAGCAGCCGTTGACCCGCCGCGAGCGAGCGCTCATCGGGCAGCGGATGGGCGCTCTCGAGCGCCTCGAGCCCCGGGAGCGACAGGAGCTGCGGCGCGAGATGTCCGCTTTTGGTGATCACCAACACGCGCTCGAGGGAGGAGCCCAGCGCATCGAACGCGCCGAGCGCCATGGAAGAGGCCGCCTTGCCGACCGCCGCGGCCCACACCGGCGCCGCGCTCGGCGCCGGCGAGCTCGCGAGCAGCGCCTCGCGCACGCACCGCCGGCCCTCGACTCGCGCGAGCCCCGCGTGGAGCAACTCGAGCAGAAGCTGGCGCCGCCTGTCGGCGGAGCTCATCGTCAGGAAGCGCGGATGACTTTGAAGAGCCGGCGCTCCCCGCGCAGCTGCTTCGCCTCGTCCGAGCGCTCGAGCTGCAGCCGCTCGAGATATTCCGGTGTGACATCGCCCGTCACGTACTCGCCGGAGAAGCAGGAGGTATCGAACTCCTCGATGCGGGCATCCTCGTGCTTGCAGGCGGCGATGAGGTCCTCGAGGTCCTGATAGACCAGCCAATCGGCGCCGATGAGCCGCTCCACCTCATCGATCCGGCGTCCGCTCGCCACGAGCTCGCGGGCCGCCGGCATGTCGATGCCGTAGACGTTGGGAAAGCGTACCGGCGGGGCGGCGGAGGCGAAATACACCTTGCGCGCGCCGGCCTCGCGTGCGAGCTCGATGATCTGCGCCGAGGTCGTGCCGCGCACGATGGAGTCATCCACCAGCAGCACGTTCTTGCCACGGAACTCGAGGTCGATGGCGTTCAACTTGCGGCGCACCGACTTCTGCCGCTCGTCCTGCCCGGGCATGATGAAGGTGCGGCCGATATAGCGGTTCTTGATGAACCCTTCGCGGTACTTGAGACCCAAACGCTGCGCGAGCTGCAGGGCGCTCGTGCGGCTGGTGTCGGGAATCGGAATGACGACGTCGATGTCGTGGTTGGCCCGCTCGCGCAGGATCTTCTCCGCCAGGCGATCGCCCATGCGCATGCGCGCGCGGTACACCGAGATGTTGTCGATTTTCGAGTCCGGGCGCGCAAAATAGACGTACTCGAAGATGCAGGGAGTGTGGCGCACGCTCGCGACGCACTGGTGAGAGTGGAGCCTGCCGCCGTCATCGATGAACACCGCTTCCCCGGGAGCGATGTCGCGCACCAGACGGAACGAGAGGCTGTCGAGCGCCACGCTCTCCGAGGCCAGCATCCACTCCGGCCCCTTCGGCGTATCGCGCTGTCCGAGTACGAGGGGACGGATGCCGTTGGGATCGCGAAAGCCGAGTATCCCGTGCCCGATGATCATCGCCACCACCGCGTAACCGCCGCGGCAGCGCCGATAGAGGGCATTCAGCGCGGCGAATACATCGGCGGGGGTGATGCGCGGGGTGCCGATGCGGTGCAGCTCCGAGGCGAATACGTTCAGCAGCACCTCGGAATCGGAGGTCGTGTTGAGATGCCGCCGGTCCTCGCGGATCAGCACCTCGGCGAGCTCGGCGGCGTTGGTGAGATTGCCGTTGTGGGCGAGGCAGATGCCGTAGGGAGAGTTGACGTAGAACGGCTGTGCCTCCGAGGCGCTGGCGCAGCCGGCGGTGGGATAGCGGACGTGCCCGATGCCGACGTTGCCTTTGAGTTCGAGCATGTGGTGCTGCTGGAAGACATCGCGCACCAGGCCGCTGCCTTTGCGCACGCAGAGCTCGCCGTCGCCGTAGGTGGCTATGCCGGCGGCGTCCTGGCCCCGATGCTGCAGCACCGTCAGCGCGTCATAGATGCGCTGATTGACCGCGCTCGTTCCGACGACACCGACGATTCCGCACATGTTCCTACCTCAAGAGCCCGCGCCCACCAGCACGAGCAAACCGTTGGCCACCGAGCTGCCGTAGGGCAGCAGCATGGAGTGACGCCACCAGAGCTCGCCGTCGAGCTTGAGCAGCTGCCCGAGCATGACGAACACCGCGATCAGCACCACGCCGCGCGCCGCGCCGAAAATGAATCCGAGCAGCCGGTCCATGCCGCTGAACATTGAGACGCGCACGTAGTGTCCGAGGAGGGCACCGATCCCCGCGCCGATGAGCAGGATGAGCGCGACGATGATCACGCGCGCCGCCCAGGGCTTCACCTCGCTCGCCGCGAGCAGCCCCCCGAGGTGCGGTGCAATCAGGTCGGAGAAGTGCCAGGCGACGAAAAGCGCCACGACCCAGGCGCAAAGGGCGACCGCCTCGCGCACCAGGCCGCGGACAGCTCCCACGATCGCCGACAACACCAGGACGGCGATCATGAGGTAATCGGCTATGTTCATTGCGAGCGAGTGCCCCAGGAAACCGCGGCGGATTGTACAAGAGCGTTCGAGCCATGGCTCGGAAACGCATCACTGTAGCGGCAGGATCTCGCCCCGATGCCCGAGTGCGCGCAATCGGGTGGCGAGTCGTCCGGCATGGGCCCGATCGCTCACCGGCCCTGCGCGTACCCGCCAGAGGACCCGCGCGCCCGCGCGTCCCGGAGAGATCGAGACGTGAAAGCCCCGGGTGCGAAGCGAGCGCGCCAGGCGATCGGCGTTCTCACGAGCCGCAAAGCTGCCGAGCTGTACCACCCATCCTCCGCGCGGGGGCGAGGAGCGGGCCTCCCGCAGCGAGGAATGTGCGGGTGATTTCGCCGCTTGCAAGCTCGAGCGGGCCCGGCTCGGCTGCGGCGCGGGTGCTGCCTGTGTGTGCGTTGGTGGGGCTTGACTTTGCGTCGGCCGTTCCGGGGCGCTTTGCGCCGGCTGCGCCTCTGCCGTGGGCGTCGCCACCGCCTCCTCGGCGGGTGGCTGCGCGCCGAGCGTCAGGGTATAGGTGTGAAGAGGCGCCTTCGCAGGGACCGCGGGCCCGAGGCGAGCGGCTGGCGCGGCCGCGGCAGCCGAGGTTGCGGTGAGTGTGGCGCTCGCCCGGATCGGCCCCGTCAGAAGCTCCGGAACCAACAGCACGATCAGCGCCACCAGGATGATGGCGCCCGTCAGTCGCTCTTTCACCCGCGGGAGTATACCCCAAGCCACTCGAGCGCCGGCCCCACCGTGTGCACCGAGCCACAGACGACGACGCGATCACCCGGACGCGCGGCAGCGCTCGCAGCCTCGCAGGCCTCGAGCACGGAGCGGGCGAGGGTCGGCCGCCGAGCGACGGCGTGCAGACGCCGTGCGAGCTCCTGCGCGGCGATACCTCGCGGGCCTTCCAGGCCGCAGAGGAACCAACGCTGCACCGCGGGTGCGAGCGCCGCGGCGATGGCGGCCGCGTCCTTGTCGCCGAGAATACCGACCACCGCGAGCGTACTTCCCTGACAGGGCCGCTCCTTGAGCTGCGAAGCCAACACCTGGGCCGCAGGCGGATTGTGCGCAATGTCGAGGATCCACTCGATGGGGCCCGGCACGATCTGAAATCGGCCCGCGAGCCTCACCTTACGAAGCGCGGCCGCCGTGGTCGGACCATCGAGTGCCGCGAGCACCGCCTCCGCCATCGCCGCCCGAGAGGAGCTGTCGGCGAGAGCCTCGAGCGCCGCGAGTGCGGTCGAGGCGTTGCGGTACTGGATCGAGCCGGCGAGCGCCGAGGGCGGCAGATCGGCGAGATGCAGGCGCAGGCCCCGGTAGCTCCAACGCTCCTTGCCGTGCGCAGCCGGCTCCTGCCAGGTGAAATCCTTCTCCGCGATGATCGGCCTTGCTCCGAGACGCTCGATCACGGAGTACACACTCGCCGGCATGTCCGCGGTGCCGAGCACCGCGGGCCGAGCGGGGCGGAAGATACCCGCCTTTTCCGCGCCGATCTCCTCCAGGGTGTCCCCCAGCCAGTCGCGATGATCGAAGCCCACCGAGCAGAGCACCGACACGTCGGCATCGATGAGATTGGTCGCATCGAGACGCCCGCCGAGCCCCACCTCGAGCAGAGCGAACTCGACCCGCCGCTGCGCGAAGAGATAAAGCGCCGCGAGCGTGTTGTACTCGAAGAATGTGAGGGTGGTGTCGCCCCGCGCCGCTTCGATGCACTCGAAGGCCTCGATGAGGCTGGCATCATCCGCTTCGGCGCCCTCGATGCGGATGCGCTCGTTGTAGCGCAGGAAGTGCGGCGAGGTGAAAAGGCCCACCGAGCGTCCCGCTGCGAGCAGCAGCGCCTCCAGATGCGCCACCGTCGATCCCTTGCCGTTCGTGCCGCCGACCGTGATGACCGGGGAGCTCGGCCGCTCGAGCCCGAGCCGGCGGGCCACGGCGGCCACGCGCGTCAGTCCGAGGTCGATCGACTTCGGATGCGCCGCCTCCTGCAGCGCCAACCACTCATCGAGCGATCGGGCCACGGGAGCTGCCGGAGCCTCAGGCGGCGTTCGCCGGTTGCGCCGGTTGCGCGGGTTGTTTCATCAACATGCGAAGGAGCGATGCGATCCGCTCGCGCATGTCGCGCCGGTCGACGATCATGTCGAGCGCGCCGTGCTCGAGCAGAAATTCGCTGCGTTGAAAGCCCTCCGGCAGCGTCTCGCGCACGGTTTGTTGGATGACCCGCGGCCCGGCGAAGCCGATGAGCGCGCGCGGCTCGGCGAGATTCAGGTCACCGAGCATGGCGAGGCTCGCCGATACTCCGCCTGTGGTCGGATCGGTCATCACGGAGATGAAGGGCAGATGCGCCTGGGCGAGGCGCGAGAGCGCCGCGGCGGTCTTCGCCATCTGCAGGAGCGAATAAAGCGCCTCCTGCATGCGCGCGCCGCCGCTCGCCGTGAAGCAGACGAGCGGCCGCCGCTGCTCGATACACTGATCGACCGCGCGCTTGAAGCGCTCGCCCACCACCGAGCCCATCGAGCCGCCGAGAAACTGAAACTCGAACGCGCAGGCGACCACCGGCAGCTTCTCGAGCGTGCCGGCGAGCACGATGAGCGCATCGCTCTCTCCGGTCGCCTTCTGCGCCTGGGTGAGCCGATCCTTGTAGCGCTTGCTGTCGCGGAATTTCAGCGGATCCTCCGGCGTGATGCGCGCGCCCAGCTCCTCGGTCGAGGCCGGATCGAGGAAGCGCTCGAGGCGCTCGCGCCCGCCGATGCGCATGTGATGACTGCACTTGGGGCAGACATAGAGGTTGCGCTCGAGCTCGGCCCGATAGAGCACGGCATCGCAGGCCGGACACTTGATCCACAGGCCCTCCGGGACCGAGCGGGTCCGCCGCTCGGTCTTGATGCGCGAGGGCATGATCTTCTCGAACCACGACATGAGAGCTGCCCCTGGGTGGGTTAGGGTGGATATCCCGGCATCATGATAGCCGGTTCCGCGCGCTCCTCCTGCCGCAGCCCGTCCGCCCAGGGTGCGGGCAAGGCGAAGGCGGCCGGGTAGCGGACCTGCCAGAGGTAAAGGCCGGCGGCGGGCGCCGTCGGAGCGCCGAGCCGACGATCGCGCCCCGCGAGCACCTCCGCCGCCCACGAGGGAGGCGCATCGCCCTTGCCGATACGGATGAGAAGCCCGGCGATGTTGCGCACCATGTGGTGCAGGAAGGCGTTCGCCGTGGCCTCGATCGCCAGCCAGTCGCCGTATCGCTCGACCGTGAGCCGCTCCATGCGCCGGATCGGCGATTTGGCCTGACATTCGGCGGCGCGGAAGGCGCTGAAGTCGTGCTCGCCTTGCAGCGCGGCGGCCGCCTGCGCCATGCGCCCCTCATCGAGGGGCCGGTGAACCCAGGTCGCCCGAGAGCTGAGCAGGCCCGAGCGGGAGGCGCGATTGAAGATGAGGTAGCGGTAGGTGCGCGCTTCCGCGGAGTAGCGGGCGTGAAAGTGCGGCGGCACGGGCCGCGCCCAGGAGATGCTGATATCCCGCGGCAGCTCGGAGTTGGCGCCCAGCATCCAGGCCCGCATGCTGCGCTCGGCCACCGTGTCGAAATGCGCCACCTGCCCGCGGGCGTGGACTCCCGCGTCGGTCCTGCCGGCGCACACGAGGCTCACCGCCCGGGCCGCTACCTTCCCGAGCGCCCCCTCGGCGAGCACCTGCAGGGTCGAAGCCGAGCGCTGGCTCTGCCAGCCCGCATAGCGCGTCCCCTCGTACTCGAGTCCGACCGCGATCCGGCTCATTGCCACCGGGGCAGGATGCCCCGATCCAGCGCTTCAACCAGGAAGCGACTCCATCAGACGCTCGGCCTCCTGCCGCTGCGCCGCCGAGCCCTCGTGCATCACTTCCTCGAGGATGTTGCGAGCTCCCTCGGGATCACCCATGTCCATGTAGGCGCGCGCGAGATCGAGCTTGGTGCCGACCTCGCTCAGGGTCACGGGCTCGAGATCCGGCAGCGCCAGATCGTCCGCCGAGAGCTTCTGGGTCGCGGTAAAGGCCGCATCCGGCACGGTCGCCGTGCCGACGTCGAGGTCGACACCCGAGCCGTTGGCGGCATGGGCGTGCTGCTCGGAGCCGAGCTCGTAGTCGACACCGCCCGAATCGAGTGTGCTCAGGCGCGAGGTGGCCGCCGAGTCGTGGCCGTTCGCGCGTCCCTCGGATTCCGATAGAACCGCCTCGAGCTCATTCTCGTTGATCTGCCAGGCGTTGGTGGTGCCCGTGGGCTCCACCGGCTCGGTGGCGCGATGGCTCGCCTGCTCCATGATCCGGCGCGAGTGCTCATCGAACCCCGCGACCAGCGTCGGGGTCTCCGGTGAGTTCTCCGCGGCGGCGGCTTCCGCACCCGGCTGCTCGGCCTCGAAGGCGCCGAGATCCAACCCGAGATCATCGATCGCAAGCTCCGCGGTCTGCTCGCCGCCGCTTTGCTTCAGGGCACTTTCGACCTTCTGCTTGAGGGTCGGGTGCTCCGACATGTGCAGCGCCGGCTGCTCGACCGTGGGACCCTCGATCTCCGTGCCGAACTCTCCCGGCTCGTCCGCTCCGGGCAGGGTGGCGGTCATCTCCCGGGTCGAGCCGGTGGCGTTGACCGCGAAATGCTTATCGGTGAGCGCCAGGTTGCGATCGGTGGCGCTTCCGGGCATCTCGGCGGTCGGCGCCGATTCGGCCTCGCCCAGCGCCGAGCCGATGTCGAGATCGAGCGCCTGGGCATGCTGGCTGGTGCGCCCTGATGCGACATCGAAATCGAGGGCGCCATCGCCCCCACCCGGGCCACCCGCGAGATCGAGATCGACGCCCGCCGATGCGGCGCCCGCGACTGCCGCGCCGCCCGCGAAGAGCGCATCTTCCGGCGCGAGCTGCTTGCCCATGATGAGGATCTTTTCCCACTCGCCCGGTGCCGCCTCGGCACGCGTCTCGGCCAGCTCGCGCGCGGTCTGCAGGAACTGCTCCTTGTTGCCCCAGACGAAGAACACCTCGAGGAGCTTCAACTTGAGGTCCCGCCGCTCGGGCTCGCGCTCGATGGCGATGCGGATGAGGTCGGCCGCCTGATCGTAGAGGCCATAGGCCATGTGGAAATCGGCCTCGGCGAGCGGATCGCCCTGCTCGAGGTTGAGCGCGGTCTCGCTGCTGATCGTCTGATCGGCGCTGATGGCGTGCTTTGCGACGGCGGGCGCGGCAGCGGCGCTGACTCGCGGCCGCTCGTGCGGCCCGGATTCCTCGACCACGAATGCATCGTCGGGCTCGGCGGCCATCGCGCGCATGGGGGCCGTGTCGGAGGCCGAGGGCTCGAGCTTGGTGTACGGGGACGAGGCTCCACCGGCCGCGGCAAGGCGGCCGAGAGACTCATCGAGATCCGACTGGCGGCGCGAGCGTAGGACGCGCGAGGCGAGATAGCCGATCAGCGCTACCGCAAGGAGCGCGATCGCCCACCAGTAGCTCCCGAGGGTGTTGACAATCGAGCCGCTCGAGGACGGTTTGATGGCAGCTTTGACCGCCGACAGCGCGCGATGCGCGGCTGGCGGTCGAGCAAGCGGAGCGTGCTGCGGCGGCGGCGCGCTCGCGACCACGGGCGGCGGAGCTGC
>DATFCZ010000054.1:0-8305 GCA_035252605.1 Steroidobacteraceae bacterium | reverse complement strand
CGCTGGTCGCGGCGGAGGGCGGGTTCGCCGCGTTGCGCAGCATCATCCGCGCGGCCCCCGCGCACCTTCGGCCCGGCGGCTGGCTGTTGCTCGAGCACGGCGCAGCCCAGGCGGCCGCGGTCGCGGGCGAGCTTGTGGCGCGCGGCTTCGCTCAAGTACGCTCCTACCGCGATCTCGCCGGCTGCGAGCGCATGACGGAGGGCCAATGGCCGAGACATCCCTGATTCGATTCGAGACCTCGCACGGCGCTTTCACGGTGGAGCTCTTCCCGAAGGAGGCGCCGCTCAGCGCGGAGAATTTTCTGCGCTACGTCGATGAGCACCATTTCGACGGCACGCTCTTTCACCGCATCGTGCCGGGATTCGTCATCCAGGGCGGCGGGCTCGATGCACAGTTTCGCAACAAGCGCACGCATGCGCCGATCCGCAACGAGGCGAAGAACGGGCTGAAGAACAACCGCGGCACGCTTTCGATGGCGCGCACCAGCGAGGTCGACAGCGCCACGTCGCAATTCTTCGTCAATCTCGCCGACAACGACTTCCTCAATCACAGCGCCCGCGATTTCGGCTACGCCGTCTTCGGCCGGGTGACCGAAGGAATGGACGTCATCGACAAGATCGCCGGCGTCAAGACCGGGCGGCGCCAGGGTCATCAGGATGCGCCGCTCGAGGACGTGCTGATCGTGAGCGCACGACGCATCGAGCAGCCGCAGCAGTAATCGCGGGCGATGAGCCGAGGTGTCGCCCGGTGACCTGGCAGTCGCGGGCCGGGGACTCAGGTTGGGGGCGCGTGCGACGCTGGCTCGTGCTGGCGATCCTCGGGTGGCTCGCTCTCACGGTCGTGCCGGTGGTGTTGCTGCGGTGGATTCCGCCCCTCACCAGCGCGTTCATGCTGGAAGCGCGCATCGAGGCGCTGCGCGCCGGGGAGAAGGGCTATCGCACGGACTATCATTGGGTGAGTCTCGAGCGCATCTCGCCCCAGGCGGCGATCGCGGTGATCGCGTCCGAGGATCAGACCTTTCCTTTCAACTATGGGTTCGATTTACACTCCATCCGCAGCGCGGTGCGGGCGGCGCAACGCGGCAGGCGGCTGCGCGGGGCGAGCACGATCTCGCAGCAGGTGGCGCGGAACCTCTTTCTCTGGCCGGGCCGCAGTTTCGTGCGCAAGGGGATCGAAGCGTACTTCACCGTGTTGCTCGAGACGCTGTGGCCGAAGGAGCGAATCCTCGAGGTGTACCTCAACGTCGCGCAGTTCGGCCGCGGCATCTACGGCGTCGAGGCCGCCGCCCGCCGCTTCTATCACGAGCCCGCGACGCGCCTGACGGGCGCCCAGGCGGCGCTGCTCGCGGCCGTGCTGCCGAATCCGGTGCACTGGCACGTCGAGCGCCCGTCAGGTTTCGTGCTGTGGAAACAGCGATGGATCCTGGGGCAGATGCGCAATCTCGGCGGCGCGGCGTACCTGCAGGAGGTGAGAGAACCGCAGTAAATCGAGCCGGCTTGCCGGGCGCGGATTGGCAGGTACGGGCATTGCGAGCGTCCTTCTCTCTTACTACGAAACCAACTTCATGGCCGAGCGCGAATTGACCGCCGCGGATTGGCGGGGATACTCCGAGGCACAGTTCCCGCAGGGAAGCTGGAGCCTGGACGACAACGTGCTGCGGGCGCTCGCGGGCGGGCCGCCCGTGGACCTCATCACGCGCGAGCGCTTCCGCGATTTCACCCTCGCCTTCGAGTGGCGACTGCCCCGAGCCGGCAATTCGGGCGTGCTCTATCGCGTCGATGAGCAGCTCGAGCATGCCTGGCAGTCGGGCCCCGAGATGCAGCTTCTCGATGACGAGCACACCTCGGATGGCGCCAATGCGCTCACCTCCTGTGGCGCTCTCTACGGCCTCATCGCGCCCTGGCGCGATCAGCGCGAGGTCGCCAACACCTACCACAGCGCCCGTCTCATCGTGCAGGGCAGCCGCGTTCAGCACTGGATCGATGACACGCAGGTGCTCGGCTATGACCTCGAGAGCGAGGAGCTGAAGGAGCGGATCGCCCGCAGCAAGTTCCGCGAATGGCCACAGTTCGCGCGACTGCAGGAGGGGCACATCGCGCTGCAGCACCATGGCACGGAGGCGTGGTTCCGCCGGCTGCGGATCGACGCCTAGCTCATTCGAGCTCGGCGAGAAGCTCCGCCTGGTGCTCCTGCTGCAGAGCATCGAGCAACTCATCGAGATCGCCGTTCATGATCTGCTGCAGCTTGTAGAGCGTGAGATTGATGCGGTGGTCGGTGACCCTGCCCTGCGGGAAGTTGTAAGTCCGGATCCGCTCCGATCGATCGCCGCTGCCCACCTGCAGCCGCCGCGATTGCGCCTGGGCGCTGCGCTGCTTTTCCTCCTCGGCCGCGAGCAGGCGGGCCTTGAGGAGCTGCATGGCGCGGGAGCGATTCTTGTGCTGTGAGCGCTCGTCCTGGCACTCGACCACGATACCGCTCGGCAGATGAGTGATGCGCACGGCGGAGTCGGTCTTGTTGACGTGCTGTCCGCCTGCGCCGGAGGAGCGATAGGTGTCGATGCGCAGGTCCGCGGGATTGATCGTCACCTCCTCGACCTCATCGAGCTCCGGCAGGATGGCGACTGTGCAGGCGGAGGTATGGATGCGGCCCTGCGCCTCGGTTTGCGGCACACGCTGCACGCGGTGAGTGCCGGACTCGAATTTCAGGCGTGAGAACGCCCCCGGGCCGGCGATCCGGCTGATGATTTCTTTATAGCCGCCGTGCTCGCCCGGGCTCTCGCTCAGCACTTCGACCGTGAATCTCTTGGATTCCGCGTAGCGCGCATACATTCGAAAGAGGTCGCCCGCGAAAATGGCGGCCTCATCGCCTCCCGTCCCGGCGCGCACCTCGAGGAAAAGGCCCTTCTCGTCACGCGGGTCTTGCGGAAGGAGGAGCGCGCGCAACTCCGCTTCGGTGGCGGCGAGACTCGACTGCAGCCGCCCGACCTCCTCGGCTCCCAGGGAGCGCATGGCCGGATCCGCATCGGCGAGCATCTCGCGCGCCGCGGCGAGGTCGCGCTCGAGCCCGTGGTAATGCGCCAGCCGCTCGGCGAGGGGCTGCAGGCGCGCGTACTCGACCGAGAGGTCCCGGAATTGCGGCGAGCCGCCGGCGATGTCGGGGGTGGCGAGCAGCCGGCCGACCTCCTCGAAGCGATCGGAGAGCTTCTCGAGCCGCTGGCGGATGGATTCCTTCATGGAGTGGTCGAATGTGGGACGGCACAGCCGGCAAAAGTCGCGTCTTTTGCCGGCGGAAACGGAGCTGATGTCCGAAAAAGCGCCGCAGGCGACTTTTTCCGATCAACGAGCCGGGCATTCTCCGGGATTGACGCCGGCCGTGACAAGGAGCGTCATGCGCGGCGGGCGGCGAAACTCCATAATGATGAGCGTGCGTAACCTGCTGGTCCTGCTCTTGAGCCTTTCCCCGGCGCTCATCGCCGGATGCGCTACCGTGCGCTCCGCCAAACCGCCGCCGCCGGCACCCGATCCCGCCGCGCTCACCATCGTGGCGGAGATCGCCCTTCAGCGCGGTGATTGCAAGATCGCATCGGAGACGTACGCAAAGGCTGCGCAACTGGCCTCGGCGCCCGTCGCGCAGCGGGCGAGCGAGGTCGGGCTGGCCTGCGAGAATCTGCCGGCCGCCTGGAGCTCGGTGCGGCGCTGGCGCGAGCTCGCCCCGCAAAGCCGGGAAGCGGACGCCGTGTACGCAGCCGTGGCGCTGAAGCTCTACCGCATCGCCGATGCGCGCGCGGCAGTCGAGGCGTTCCTGCGAGCGCCGGTGCCCGGGAAGCGGGAGCGTGGAATCGCCGATCTCACCTCGCTCCTGCTCGAGGAGTCCGATCCGACGGCGGTGTTTGCAGCTCTCCATGGAGTGATCGACGTCGCGGGCACCTCGCCCGCGCGGCTGACGCTGCTCGGGGAGCTGGCGCTCGAGGCCTACGATGCGCGCAGCGCCGAGCGCTACGCGTTGCAGGCGATGCGGGAGAGCCCGAAAGATCTGCAGGCAAGACATCTCCTTGCGCGCGCCTATGTCGTGTTGGGTCAGCCGGCCAAAGCCATCGCCGTGGCCCAGGGCTCGTTGCGTGAGTCTCCCCGCGGCGGCCTCTTCGAGCTGGCCGATGTCTACCTTGAGCTCGGCCGGGTGGAGGATGCCCACCAGGAGCTCGAGCGACTGCGCGCCACCGGCGCCTCGCGCGCGGCGGTCGACCGGCGCCTGGCGGTGCTGGCCTACGATTCCGGCGATCTCGATGAGGCGCAGCAGCGCTTCGCCGATCTTGTCGAGAACGGCGAGGCGAACGAGATGACCCTGATGTACCTCTCGGACATCGCGGCGCGCGAGGGCGACGTCGCCGCCGCTCTCGCCGGATACGGCAAGCTCGCGGACTCCTCGCTCGCGCTGCAGGCGCGCGAAAAGGCGGCCGCGTTGCTGTTGGCCTCGCATCAGCGCGCCAAGGCGCTCGCCTTGCTGACACAGTATGCGCATCAGCATCCCGAAGAGGCGGTCGATCTGGCGATCGCGCAAGCGCAGCTTCTGGCTGATCACGGAGATGCCGGTGCGGCCCTGAAGCTGCTGGCCTCGAGTCTCGAGTCTCACCCCCAACACCCGGCGCTCGAGTACGAGCGCGCCATCATCCTCGAGGAGGCCGGGCATGTCGGGGAGTCCCTCCAAGCGCTGCAGCAGCTGCTCGCGCAGCGGCCCAACGATCCCACGCTGTTGAATGCGCTCGGCTACACCCTGGCCGACCACGAGCGCGAGCTCCCGCGCGCCGAGTCGCTGATCCGCCGTGCGCTCGAGCAGATGCCGGACAATCCCGCCGTGCTCGACAGTCTGGGCTGGGTACGCTTGCGCCGCGGGGATGCCGTCGGCGCCCTGCCGTCGCTCGAGCGCGCCTATCACATCAGCCACGATGCGCAGATCGCCGCCCACTGGGGCCAGGCGTTGTGGGTGGCCGGGCGGCAGGAGACCGCGCGCAAGGTCTGGGCCGAGGCGCTGGCGCGCAACCCCGACTCCAAGCCGCTGCGGGCGGTAGTCGCCCGTTTCATTCCCAATGCGAAGTAAGACTCTGTGGGCCGGAATGGCTCTGCTCTTGATGCTCGCCGCTTGCGAGACGGTGCCGGTCGTCCCTGCTCCGGGAGTGGCCTGGAGCGTGCGCCGCCCCGCGCTTCAGGCTCTCGGCCGGTTCGGTCTCAATGGGCGGGTTGCGGTGGCCGTCGGCCAGCAAGGCTTCAATGCCGGGCTTCGCTGGAGCCAGTCCGGCGCGGTGACGCGCCTGGCACTCACCGGACCGCTCGGTGCCGGCGGAGTCGAGGTGACTGCGGATGGGGGTGACCTCAGCGTCATCACCTCGAAGGGCAAGCACCTCGGCAGCGCCGCCGCGCGGGCGGAGCTCGAGGACAAGCTGGGCTTCGAGCCGCCGCTCACCAGCTTGAGGTATTGGGTTCTCGGCGTGCCGGATCCCGGCGCACCCGCCGCCGTGAAGCTCGATTCCGAGCAGCGCCTCAGCCGCCTCGATCAGGACGGGTGGCAGATCGATTACTCCTCCTACATGCCGGTGGGCGCGGAGTGGCTACCCCGGCTCATGACGCTTCGCCGAGCGGGAGTGCGGGTGCGGATGGTGGTCGACGGCTGGCAGCTTTGAGCCATCAGGAAACTCTTTGGCCGGCGCCGGCCAAGCTGAATCTCTTCCTGCACGTCACCGGCAGGCGGCCGGATGGCTATCACGAGCTGCAGACCGTATTTCAGCTGATCGATCTCTGCGACACGGTGGCGGTGACCGTTCGCGACGATGGGCGGATCGAGCGTCCCGAAGGGCCCGCCGAGGTGCCGGCGGAGTCCGATCTCGTGGTCCGGGCAGCCCGGAGCCTGCAGGCGCTGACCGGCACCAGGCTCGGGGCGACGCTGCGGGTGATGAAGCGTATTCCCATGGGAGGCGGCCTGGGTGGGGGCAGCTCCGATGCGGCGACGACCCTGTTGGCACTGAACCGCCTCTGGGGCTCCCGGCTCGAAATCGAGGAGCTGGCGCGGCTGGGGCTCCCGCTTGGCGCGGATGTACCTGTATTCATTAGAGGTTTTTCCGCCTGGGCTGAGGGAGTGGGAGAGCAGCTGACGCCCATCGAGCTCCCGCCGCGCTGGTACCTCATCATTCATCCGGGGGTCGGAGTGAGCACCCGTGAGGTCTTCCAGAGCCCTGAATTGACACGAAATTCCCCCCTCATCACAATACGCGCCTTTTTTGAGGCCGGCGGTCGCAACGACTGCGAGCCGGTGGTGCGGGCGCGCTGCCCCGCAGTGGCGGCGGCGCTCGATTGGCTGTCGCGATATGCGCCGGCACGGCTGACGGGGACCGGCTCCTGTATCTTTGCGTCCTGCGCGAGCGCCGTCGAAGCCGAGCGCATTGCGGCGCGCGTACCGGATGAGTGGACGAGCTTCGTGGCGCGAGGACTTGATATCTCACCGGCGCATCGTTCCCTGTGAGCCGAGCTGTTAGCAATGCTGGGGTGTCGCCAAGTGGTAAGGCAGCGGGTTTTGATCCCGCCATTCGGAGGTTCGAATCCTTCCACCCCAGCCATCGAACGTGAGGCGGTTGGGCCGATGAGCGTATGACGACGAGCGACACACTGGCGCTTCTAGCCGGCAATGCCAATCCGGCGCTGGCGACCGACATCGCGCGGCATCTGCAGACGCCGCTCGGACGGGCGTACGTCGGCCGTTTCAGCGACGGCGAAGTGAACGTCGAGCTGATGGAAAACGTCCGCGGCCGCGATGTCTTCATCGTGCAGCCGACCTGCCCGCCCGCCAACGACACGCTGATGGAGCTGCTCGTCATGGTGGACGCCTGCCGGCGCGCCTCCGCGGCGCGCATCACGGCGGTGATGCCGTACTTCGGCTACTCGCGTCAGGATCGGCGGCCGCGGGCAACGCGCTCGGCGATCACGGCAAAGCTCGTAGCCAACATGATCTCGAGCGCCGGAGTGAATCGTCTGCTCACCATCGACCTGCATGCCGACCAGGTGCAGGGCTTCTTCGACATCCCCGTCGACAACGTGTATGCCTCGCCGGTGCTGCTCGGGGATGCCTGGAAGCAGGCCTACCGCAACGTCGTCATCGTCTCGCCCGATGTCGGCGGCGTGGTGCGCGCGCGCGCATTCGCCAAGCGCCTCGACGACGCAGAGCTCGCCATCATCGACAAACGCCGCCCGCGGCCGAACGAGTCGAAGGTGATGAACATCATCGGCGAGGTCGAGGGCAAGAGCTGCGTGCTGATCGATGACATGATCGATACGGCGGGGACGCTCTGCCATGCGGCGCAGGCGCTGAAGGACGAGGGCGCCGCCAAGGTGGTCGCTTACATCACTCATGCGGTGCTCTCGGGCGAAGCGGTCGAGCGGATCTCGCGCTCGGCGCTCGATGAGCTGGTCGTCACCGACACCATTCCGCTTTCAGCCGCCGCGCGCGGCTGCAGCCGCATTCGCCAGCTATCGGTGGCGGCGCTGCTTGCGGAGACGATCCGGCGCATCCGCGACGAGGAGTCCGTGAGCTCGCTTTACGTAGACTGAGTTTTTGGTGTGCCGGGCTTGGTCGCGAGCGCGGCACGTGTTTGTCAACGTTGGAGATCATCATGCGTATTTCGTTCAGCTTCGGAGCCGACCCGCGCGGGAGCCAAGGCAAAGGTGCGAGCCGCCGCCTGCGCCACGCGGGCAAGGTTCCGGCCATTCTCTATGGCGGACACAAGGAGGCGCAGCCGCTCGTGTTGGATCAGCAGAACCTCCTCACCATGATCGGTGACGAGCGCTTCTACTCCTCGATCGTGCAGTTGAAGATCGACGGCACGACGCAGGAGGCGATCGTGAAGGACGTGCAGATGCACCCGGCTCGCAATGTGGTCGTGCACGTCGACCTGCAGCGGGTCATAGAGAACGAGGCGATCCGCCTGCATCTGCCGATCCACTTCAAGGGCGAGAGCGTGAGCCCCGGCGTGAAGACTCAGGGCGGCATCGTCTCGCACATGCGCACCGAGATCGAGGTGAGCTGCCTGCCGAAGGACCTGCCGGAGTTTCTCGAGCTCGATCTTTCAGAGATGAGTCTCAACGAGACCAAGTTCCTCGCCGACATTCCGCTGCCGCCAGGGGTCACGATCCCGGAGCTCGCGCATCGCAACACGGCGGTGGTCTCGATCCACGCCCCGCGTGCGGCGGAGCCGGAGCCGGTGGCCGCGGAAGCCGCCGCTGCTGCCGCGCCCGTCGAGGGTGCCGCCGCTGCTGCCGCTCCC
>DATFCZ010000053.1:0-23375 GCA_035252605.1 Steroidobacteraceae bacterium | reverse complement strand
CCGCCGATGAGGCTGAGCGCGGTGGCGCTCGCGCCCGGGCCGCCTGCGAGCGCGAGCCAGAGGCCCGCGCCCTGCGCGATGAGCGAGGCCGAGAGCGTCAGCGCGAGAGCCGCAGGGCGCCCAAGCCGAGGTTTGTCGATGCTTGCGCTCTTGGTCTTCATGACGCCTCCACGCGAGACCCGAAACTCCCGCAGCGCGACCGGCACGCCGGCTGGTGACATATCTCAGCTCAAACGTGACCGAAGTCGCAACCTGTCGTCCCTTGGAGTCGGGGAGTCACTTTCGGGTGTATGCGGACGGCGACGGTCGGCAATGCGTGTGCGGCAGCACGCTCGATCTGCCGGTCTCGAGGTGCAGCAGAACGCAACGCGAGTCCTTCTCCATGAGTTGGAAATGTTGCGGTCGCCCGAGCTCGCGTCCGTTCAACGGCACGCCATTGACATTGCGTATCTGAGCGCGCCCGACGATGAGCACGCTGTCGCGCGTGAGCGCATCGTCGGCGAGCCTGACGGGCGCACCGCCCAGGGCCTGTGACACCGCGCGCTCCAGATCGGCGCGGCTCGCGGCGCTCACCTCCGTGATGAGGGCCGGCAGTCCGGGCGATGCCGGCCAGGCGCGACAGGCGGCGAGCGCGGCGAGCGCGAGGAGGAAGAGCAGCCTCGCCGCGCTCATGCGATCACCGGCGCAGAATCCGCATGTCCTTCAGCGGTGAGCGCACGAAGATGCGCTGGAGGAGCTGGCGCTGCGTGAGCGTCGCCGGGGCCGCCTTGCCGGTGGGCGCCGGACAGGTCGAGGCCTGTGGATTGGCGAGGTAGGCGAGCGCGGTCGCGAGCCGGCTCTCGGCCGGATCGCCGAGCGCGTGGTTGAAATCATCCGCCACCGAGCAGCCCGGCACCGTCGTGCCCGCGGCGGATGCGGTGTTGGCGGGCGAGAAGCCGTCGGCGTAGCCGCCGAACCCCTTGGCATTCACGCCCTGAAACTCGATCGAGAAGTAGGTCGTGCCGCAGTTGTCCTGCGGATAAAAGCCATACGGCTTACCGCAGGTGGTGGCGCCGATCTGATAGACGGTGAAGCCGACGCCCTGCAGACCGTTGATGATGGACTCGCTCGCCGAGCAGGTATCCTGGCCGGTGATCACCGCGACCCGCGTCAGGCTGAGTGTCGGCAGAGCCTGGCCGGCGGTGGTCGAGAAGCCCTGGGTCGTGCTGTGAAACGGCGTCGGGGTGATGGGTTGCCCGGTCACCGGGTTGGTGGTGGGATACTGCTTGTTGAATTGCTGCAGCTCGAAGGTCTCGCCGGCCGTCTGACCGGGGCCTGCGATCATGTAGGCGAGCTCGCTCGCAATGTCGAGGTAGCCGCCGCCGTCGTAGCGCAGATCGAGAACGAGGTCGGTCACGCCCTTCGACTTGAGATCATTGATCGCGCTGATGAGCTCCGATTCGGCGGTGGCGATCTGGTCGTTGTAGAGGATGTAGCCCACGGTGTCGCCATTGGGGCCGGTGACCGTGGTCTCGAGGAGAACCGGGACCTCGGTGATGTCGGCGGCCTTGAGCGTCACCGTGCGCGGGGTGCTCGAGCCGGGATCGAGGACTTCGAAGCTGTGAGTCTCGCCGCTCTTCGAGGGCGCAAGCCCCGCGTTGATGGTGTTGACGCTCGTCTGATCGTTGGCGTTGACCACATCGACGCCGTCGACCTTGAGCACCTGATCGCCGCGCACGAGATTGGCTTGCACCGTCGCCGGCGGCAGATTGGCGGCGGGCTGAAGGAAGGCGATCTCCAGGCTGCGCGGCGGGGTGGCGGCAAGGATTTCCCACTGCACTCCGTAGCCCGCGTTCACGCCCGACTGCGACAGCGATTCCCAGACCGAGGTCGGGTAGGTGAAGTGGAAGCGGTCCTTCGGCGCCCCCGTCGGGGTGGTCGCCATCGTCTTCATGAGCTGGAAGTAGTCGGGCGTGGTGGAGAGCGCCGGATTGGCGTCCTGCACCTCGTCGTACCAGAGGTAGAGCTGATGGGTCCAGGAGCGCAGCCAGTTGTTCTCGTCCGTCGCCGTACCCTGTCGGTCGGGATAGGGCTGATTATTGTTATAAGGATCGGTGCCCGTGCGCGGCGCCGCGCAGAGCGCCGCGAAGGTCGAGGGCGGCTCGAACACGCCGGGCGTCCAGGTGCTGGCGCTGCTGGCGTTGTTGCCGGCGCCCATCGCGCTCCCGCCCCCGCCGCAGCCGCCGAGGACGGCAAGTCCTGCAAGCGGCAGCATCCAGCGGGCGCTGCGCGCGGCGAGCGATCGTGCGACTTTCAACATCCGTGCGCTCCAAGTCAATCATCGCACTATAGCGAACGGGCGGCGCTGCGCAACTGGCTTCAGTTCCCGGGCTGCGTACCTGTGAAGTAGATCAGCACGTAGGCCCGGTAGGTGCCATCTGCCTGCGGCGTGCCGAACACCTTCACCGGCGTGCCGGCGAGGAGCGCATGGCTCAGCGTGCTCAAGCCACCCGCGCTCGTGATGTCGATCGGGCTCACCGAGAGGATCCCGTTCGAGCGGTCTACCTGGTAGATCAGGGTCGCGGAGCCCGCTGTCGTGCTGAGATCCACGGTTCCCGGCGTCGTGCCGCCCGCGAGCGTCAGGGTGAAGGTGTTGTTGGCGAGGCCGGTGGCGACGAGCCCGCGCGGCAGCGGCGTGGGCAGGAGCAGCGTCCAGCGGGCCGCCCAGCCGGCGGGATTCGCCGGATCGCCCCAGGTCGCATCCGAGAGTCCCCAGGCGTAAAGGTTGACGCCGGCGAACGTGAAGCCTCCGGCGCTGCCTCCGCCCACCGCGCTCGAGAACTCAGAGATCGCGCTCGCGCCGTCATTGAGCTCGGTCGGATAGGCGAAGTTCCACCACTTGAATCCGTAGATGGTGTTGCCACTCGCGTCCTTGCCGTTCGCGCTCGTGCTCGCGAGGTAATCGAGTGTCAGGCTGTAATCGTCGCTGGCGGTGAGGTAATCGTGGGTGTAGGTGAACCCGGACCCCTCGGGGGCCGCATTCGAGATCTGACCCGAGTAAGCGGCCGTCTCGATCTCGACCGACTGGGCGACGAGAGGCGTGGCGAGCGGATCGACCACGCTCACCTGAACCTTGAAACCGCGGACCAGGTTCTGGCTCGCGAGGAACGCGGGACCGGTGCCTATCGGGGTCGCATCCGCCGCGGGATCGGCGGGCTGGCGGTAGAAGAACTCGGTCTGCGGGCCGATCGTGACCGGCACGGGGACGCCCGCGGCGTTGTCGACCACGATCCGATCGGTCGCGGCGTTGACGTGCAGCACGTGCCCCTCGGGGCTCAGCCACAGCTTGTTGAAATCGCTGCTCGCCCACACCCTGACCGCGACCAGCGTGCCATCTTCCTGATAGCGCGCCGTGAGCCTCACGTACCGGCCGACGAGGCTCGAGGCGAGCGCGGAGAAGCTCGTGACGGTGGTGCTCGTCTTGGCATCGACGTCATAGAAGATCGTGCCGTGGGTGGCATCGGCGCGGACCTGGAGCGAGCCGCCCGTCGGGACCGGCACTTCCGGATCGATCACCGGCAGGGTCGGCAGCTCCTTCGCGATCGTGATCGAGCTGCCGTCGGCGGCGACCGCAGTCACATCACCGTATGTTTCCCTCAACACGAGGTGCGCGATGTCGCGAATCGGCCGGCGGCGCACCGGGCCCGAGAAGTTGACCGCCCACTCCGTGGCGCTCGCGCCCGGCGGCTTGTGCGCGACGATGAACGCCGGATGCGAGAGGTCGAACTCGAGATCGAGTGCATTCGAGCCGCTCGCGCTCACGATGAGCGGCGAGTCGAAGGTGAGGTTGACCGGCACGGTGAGATTTCCCGAAGATCCCCGGGCACCGACGATCTGAATGTCGGCGGAAGGTATCGCCTCCCCCGCCGTGCCGGCGAATCCGGCCTCCGGCTCCGCGGCGACGACGAGCTCGACGTCCCCGGGGTTGGCGCCGACGGTCACGATGGCGCCGCTGTAGGTGCCGACCGGAACCGGCACGTTGCCCAGGAGCTCGCCGATCTGATCGAGCTGCTCGAGATTGACCATCGGCGGGCTCGCCGGCGCGTACACCGTCACGGCAGGTCCGCCGCCCTGCGGCAGAAGCGCAATGCTGATGATCCTGACGCCGACCGTCGCCCAGTCATCGGAGGAAGCATCGCTCACCAGCACCGCCATCGGGCTCGTCTGCGCGGGCGGGGGGTCCATGCCGGTGCTGGAGCCGGAGGAGCCGCCGCCGCAGGCCGCGACACTTGCGATGAGAGCGGCACTGACTGCGGCCTGCAACAACTTGCGATTGCGCGCTGACGATTGGGTCATGGTCGTGATCCTCACCTGTCTGTCGTTACCCGGCGACGCGTGATGCAATCGCCATCGCCGCATGAGAGCGCGCGTAAAGGCGTGCGGTTGACAGCGTGGCGCGGCCTCCGTGCCGAGGGTGGCGGGTTGTCAACGCGCCGCTGAGCGGCGCGTTATGGGGCGCGCGCGGGAGCGAGTACGCGCGTCATTTGACAATGTTGGAGGAGGTCGACGAAGGCAGCGTGCTCGTGGTGGTTGCGTTGGCAGTCACCGCGACATTGTCCTGCACCGTCCAGTGAAGGCTCTGATAGCCGCTCTCACCGGGGAGCGCCGTCGGTTGATAGAGCTCGTAATCGCAGGTCGCGGCGAGAGTGTAGGTGCCCGCTGCCACGTAAGGCACCGAGAGCGAGACTTGGGTTGCCGTGAGACCGCCGGAGGGAATCGGCTCGAAGTCGACGAGGCTCGCGCCGCCGCCATTCTGCGGTGTCGCCGACCCGCCCGAGAAGAGAAAGAGCCCGCCCTGGCACTGCGCGAGCTGCGCTCCCGCGCCCAACTGCGCGCGGGTGAGCGCCGTGAGGTCAATGGTGGCGCTGATCGTGCCCACCTCCGCCTGATTCTCCAGGCGCAGCGCCGGTGCGAGCACGTAATTCTGCCCGTCGGTCGTCGTGACCGACTGGCGAAGATCGAACTCGATGACGAGCTCCGTGGTCTTGCCCTCCGTCACCGTGAAGGGCGTGAGCAGCTTGAGTGCTGCCGCCGAGCCGCTCGGGATGTAGAGCGGATACTGCGCGCCACTGGTGAGGGTGATGGAGGACTGCCCCTGCGTGTCCTTGTTGGCGAGCACCTCGAGCTGCAGCCAGTCGTAGTTGCCCTCCGGCACCGGCTCGCCCTGGATGAGTGTTCCCAGCGCTCCGTTCTGCAGCTGCAGGAGATCAATGGGCTTCGCGCTCGGGAAGGTGATGGTGGTCGTCTTGCCGTCGGTGTTGTGGATCTCGATGCCGGTGAAGTCGACGACCACCGAGCTCGCATTGTCCACCGGAGTGTCGGTCAGGTTGATATCGAGCGAGCCCGTACAGGCCGCGAGGGCCGCGCCCGTGAGAAGGAGCGCGGCGAGCCTCAGGTGGCGTCCCATGGAGGTAGCGTCCGTCGATTCCACGAGTCAACTATAGGCGCTCGCCGCGAGCAGCGAAAGCACGTACTCCCTGCCGTTGCGGCAGGCCTCTTCGAGCGAGGCGCCGCGCGCGAGATGCGCCGCGATGGCCGATGCGAGCGCGCATCCGGTGCCGCGGCAGCGTGCCTCGAGGCGCGGCGAGGTGAGCCATTGGGCCTGAGCGCCGCCGCTTAAGAGGAGGTCCGTGGCTTGAGCGCCCCTGGCGTGTCCGCCCTTGAGGAGCACCGCGCGCGCGCCCAGCGCGAGGAGCGCCCGGGCCTGCGCGAGGAGCGCCTCCGGGCTCTCGGCGGGCGCAAGACCCAGGAGACTTGCGGCCTCGGGAATGTTGGGTGTCAGTAAGGTGGCGTGGCGAAAAAGACGCGCGCGCATCTCGGCGCGGCCCTCCTCATCGAGCAGCACGCCTCCGGATGAGGAGAGGAGCACGGGATCGAGCACCACGGGAATGGCGGCATCGCGCGGCAGGCAGTCGGCCACGGCGGTCACCGTCTCGCGGTTGCCGAGCATCCCGATCTTGATCGCGCCCACCGCGCCCGACTCGAGCGCGGCGCGGATCTGCGTGCGCACGATCTCCGGCGGAACGTGATGCACGCTCACGAGGTGTCCGTGCGTCTGCGCGGTCACCGCGGTGAGGGCGCAGCGCGCCTCGCAGCCCAACTGCGCGAGCACCGTGAGGTCCCGCGCCATGCCGGCGCCGCCGCTCGAGTCGGAGCCCGCGATCACGAGCACGGCGGGCCGGCCGCTCACGGGTCAGTCCCCGAGAGCGATGAGCGCGAGTTGCGCACGTCCTGCGCGCTGCAACGCCCGCGCCGCCCGCCAGGCGCGAATGCCGGAGCGGCAGCAAAGGACGATACGCGCGGGGCTGCCGGGAAGGCCGGCGCGCTCGATGTCCTCCACTTGGGCCCTGATGGCGCCCGGGAACGGCGACACGGGCGCCTCGGCGGGGCTTCGCAGGTCGATCACGAGATCGGCCTCGCTCACCTCCTCGGTCGCAATGAAGCGCAGGGTGGGCCCGGCGGGCTCGCGAGCCCGAGCGAACGAGAAGCCGCTGAAGCGCAGCGTGCGAAAATCCACGCTGACCAACTGCCCGAGCACGCTCGGGGAGAGCTCGAGAAGGAGGGCGAGAGTGAGGTGAGCCTGCAGCGTCCCGATGACGCCGACGGCGCTACCGAGCACCCCCGATTGCGCGCAGGAGCCCGCCTGGCGCGGCATCTCGGGAAAGACCGCCCGGTAGCTCGGAGCCCCGCCGCAGAAGACCCCGACGTAGCCGGAAAGTCCCAACACCGAGGCGCTCACCAGGGGCTTGCCCTGATGCAGGCACTCATCGCTCAAGATGTAGGTGAGCGCGAGGCTGTCGGCGGCATCGACGATGACATCGGCCCGCGACACCCACGCCGGCGCATTGGCCGGGGTCAGCCGCTCGATGCCCTCCTCGGCCGCAACCTGCGGGTTCAGCCGCCGCATCGCGGCAGCCGCCGCCCTCGCCTTCGGCTCGCCGAGATCGCTCATCTGATAGAGCGGCTGGCGGTGCAGGTTGGATTCTTCCACCCGATCCTGATCCACGATGAGGAGGCGCCCCACCCCGGCCGCGCAGAGATACTGCAGCACCGGGGAGCCCAAGCCCCCGGCCCCGACCACCAACACCGTGGCCGCCGCGAGCCGGGCCTGTCCTTCGGCACCGACTTCCGGCAACACCGTCTGCCGGACATAGCGATCGGTCATGCTCGCGCGCTCATCATGTCGGTGGGCCTTGCCATCTCGAGCGCCGCCGCGGCCCTGACCCAGGCCAGGCAGCGCTTCTCCGGCTCGCTGTGCCGCACGATGTCGGTCACCACCGCCGCCGAGTCCGCTCCGGCCGCGAGCACCCCCGGCAGACGCTCGAGCGTGATGCCGCCGATGGCGATGAGCGGAATGGCTCCTATCCTGCGCTTCCACTCGCCGATGCGCTCGAGGCCCTGCGGCGGGAAGGCCATGACCTTGAGGAGTGTTGGATAGATCGGCCCGAGTGCGATGTAGTCGGGCTTCGTCTCGAGCGCGCGCGCGAGCTCCGCCTCATCGTGAGTGCTGATGCCGAGCCGGATGCCCGCTCGGCGCAGCGCCGGCACGTCCGCCTCATCGAGATCGCCCTGACCCAGGTGCACGTAGCCGCAGCCCTCATCGAGGGCGAGCTGCCAGTGATCGTTCACCACGAGCTGCGCCCCCGCGCGCTCGCAGAGCGCCTTCGATTCGCGGATCTCGGCTCTCACCTGCGCCGCCGGGCGATCCTTGATGCGAAGCTGCAGGAGGCGAGCGCCCGAGGGCAGGAGGCGCCCTATCCAGGCGGCGCTCTCCACGATCGGGTAGACCCGCGGCAGGCTCATGAGAGGAAGGCCTTGCCCACGAGCGGGGTCGAGGGCGTCGCGAGCTCGCGCGGCTCCATGGGACCTGCGCGATGAGCCGCCCGGCCCGCCGCCACCGCCTGCGCGAAGGCGGCCGCCATGCCGACCGGATCGCGCGCCTGCGAGACGGCGGTGTTGATGAGAACGGCATCGAAGCCGAGCTCGAGTGCCTGCGCGGCGTGCGAGGGCACGCCGATGCCGGCATCGACCACCATCGGCACCTCGGGGTAGCGGGCCCGCAGGGCCTTCAGGCCGAAGAGGTTGTTGAGTCCACGCCCGGAGCCGATGGGCGAGCCCCAGGGCATGAGCACCCGGCAGCCGGCCTCGAGCAGGCGCTCGGCGACGATGAGATCCTCGGTGGTGTAGGGAAAAACCTCGAACCCCTCCGCGGCGAGGACGCGCGCAGCCTCGAGGAGTCCAAACACATCCGGCTGCAGCGTATCGTCCTCGCCGATCACCTCGAGCTTCACCCAGGAGGTGCCAAAAACCTCACGCCCCATGTGCGCGGTGGTGATCGCCTCCTTGGCGGAGTGGCAGCCGGCGGTGTTGGGCAACACGCGCACCCCGAGATCGCGGACCAAGCTTTGGACAATGGACCAGAAGCCCTGGCCGGCACGCTCGCCGGCGGATTCGCGCCTGAGCGAGACCGTCACGACCTCGGCGCCGCTCGAGCGGATGGCCTCGGTCAGTATCGCGGGCGAAGGATAGCGCGCGCTGCCGAGGAGCAACCGCGAGCGCAATTGCGCTTCATACAACTGCAGCATGAGCGCTAACCCTATCCGCCCTGCATCGGCGCCAACACTTCGAGCTCATCGCCCTCGGCGAGCTGCGCCGCCTGCCGCTCGTTCGCCGCGACGAACTCGCCGTTCACCGCGGTGGCGATCACGGCGCCGGCATAGCCCAACTCCTCGAGCGCGGCGGAAAGATCCGCCGCGCGCACCTCACGCGAGTCGCCGTTGACGAGAATCCGCATGCATCACCTCGGAAGGGCTCGCGCCGAGCACGAGCTCGGCCGCCTGACGGGCGAGCGCGGGCGCGAGCAGGAAGCCATGTCGATAGAGTCCGTTGACGTAGACCGTGGCGCCGATGCGGCAGACGCGCGGCAGGTTGTCGGGAAAGGCCGGCCGCACGCCGGTGCCGATCTCGATGATCTCCGCCTCGCCGAAGGCCGGGTGCAGCGCGTAGGCGGCGCCCAGGAGCTCGAGCATCGAGCGCGCCGTGATGCGCGAGGGCTGATCGCTCTCGATCATGGTCGCGCCGATCATGTAACAGCCCTCGCCTCGCGGCACGATGTAGACGGGCACTCTCGGATGCAGCACCCGCACCGGGCGCGAGAGCTCGATCTCGGGGAGCCTCACGATGAGCATCTCGCCCTTGACGCCGCGAAGGTCAGGGAGCGCATCGCGCGCGGCGAGCCCCCGGCAGTCGATGAGCGGGGCATCGTCCGAAGTGCCGCTCTCGTGGCCCTCCGCCACCTCGAAGCGGATCGAGCCGCCGAGCTCCGTGAGGCGCGCGGCGAGCGCGCCCAGCGCGGCGCGCGGATCGAGGTGCCCCTCGTCCTTGAAGTAGAGCGCCTGGCTAAAGCGGCCGGCGAGGTCGGGCTCCAGCGCCGCGATGGCGTCGCTCTCGAGCCACTGGTACCGCTCCGTGCGCCGCGCAAAGTGCTTGAGCTCCCCGGCATCGCGCCCGTGGGCCACGACCAGGCTCCCTTTGAGCGTCGTGCCTGCAAATCGGCTCCGCCACCAGCTGAGGCTTTCGGCGCCGAGCGCGGCCACGAGCGGCTCGGCGCTTTCGAGCTCGCACCAGGGAGCGAGCATCCCGCCCGCGTACCAGGAGCAGCCGCCCTGACCCAGGCGCTCTGCCCGCTCCAGCACTTGAACCTCGACGCCGCGCTCGGCGAGCTCCACCGCGCAGGCGAGCCCGGCGACACCGGCGCCCAAGACCGTGGCGCGCATGGACTCAGCCCGCCGACTCGCCGGCCGGCACGTAAAGCTCGCTCCCGCCGGCGCGGAATTTCTCCGCCATCTGCTCCATGCCCTGTTGCTTCGCCTCCGCGCGCACCTCGTGGGAGATCCTCATGGAGCAGAACTTGGGTCCGCACATCGAGCAGAAGTGCGCCACTTTGTGCGCCTCCTTCGGCATCGTCTCGTCGTGGAAGGCGCAGGCGGTGTCGGGGTCGAGTGAGAGATTGAACTGATCTCCCCAGCGGAAATCGAACCGCGCCCGCGACAGCGCATCGTCGCGCTCGCGCGCGCCGGGATGACCCTTGGCGAGATCGGCGGCGTGGGCGGCGATCTTGTAGGTGATGACGCCGGTCTTGACGTCGTTGCGGTCGGGAAGCCCCAGGTGCTCCTTCGGCGTGACGTAGCAGAGCATGGCGGTGCCGTACCAGCCGATCATCGCCGCGCCGATGGCGGAGGTGATGTGATCGTATCCGGGGGCGATGTCGGTGGTGAGGGGACCTAAGGTATAAAACGGCGCCTCGCCGCAGGTGGCGAGCTGCTTGTCCATGTTCTCCTTGATCTTGTGCATGGGCACGTGCCCCGGCCCTTCGATCATCACCTGACAGTCGTGCTTCCAGGCGATGCGGGTGAGCTCGCCCAAGGTCTCGAGCTCGGCGAACTGGGCGGCATCGTTCGCATCGGCGATCGATCCCGGACGCAGCCCATCGCCCAAGGAGAAGCTGACGTCGTACGCGCGGCAGATCTCGCAGATCTCCTCGAAGTGCTCGTAGAGGAAGCTCTCGCGGTGATGCGCCAGGCACCACTTCGCCATGATCGAGCCGCCGCGGGAGACGATCCCCGTGACACGGTTGACGGTGAGCGGCACGTAGTGAAGGCGCACGCCCGCGTGGATGGTGAAGTAGTCGACGCCCTGCTCCGCCTGCTCGATGAGCGTGTCGCGGAAAATGGGCCAGGAGAGCGCCTCGGCGATGCCGCCCACCTTCTCGAGCGCCTGATAGATCGGCACCGTGCCGATCGGCACCGGGGAGTTGCGCAGGATCCACTCGCGGATGGTGTGGATGTTGCGCCCCGTGGAAAGATCCATCACCGTATCGGCCCCCCAGCGGATGGCCCACACCATCTTGTCCACTTCCTCGGCCGTGGAGGAGGTGACGGCGGAGTTGCCGATGTTGGCGTTGATCTTCACGAGGAAGTTGCGGCCGATGATCATCGGCTCGGATTCCGGGTGATTGATGTTGGCCGGAATGATGGCGCGGCCCGCGGCCACTTCCGCGCGCACGAACTCCGGGGTGACGAGATCCGGAATGGCGGCTCCCCAGGAGTGACCGTCGCGAGGCACCGCGCCGTTGCCAGCGCGCGCCTCGGCCGCGCGACGCCGCTCGCGCCCTGTGTTTTCGCGGATCGCCACGAATTCCATCTCTGGTGTCACGATGCCGGCGCGCGCGTAGGCGAGCTGGGTGACGGCCGCTCCCGCACGCGCCTTGAGCGGGCGGCGGCTCACCGGGAAAGTGGGCGCTGCGGCCGCGCTCCCGGCGGCGAGCCCGTTGTCTTCCGGCCGCACGGGCCGGCCCTCACCGGCCACCACGTCCGCGCGCGCGAGGATCCACGGCTCCCTCATGCGCGGAAGTCCGCGCTCGATATCGATTCGCACCGCAGGGTCGGTGTAGGGACCGGAGGAGTCGTAGACGATGAGCGGCGGCTCACCCGCCGAAGGGTGCAGGGTGATCTCGCGCATCGGCACGCGCAGCTCCCGGTGCGTGCGGCCGGGCTCGAAGACCTTGCGCGATGCGGGTAGCGACTCGGAGACGACGGTCAGCGGAACGGCACTCATCTGGATGCTCCTCGAGCGGTTGGGACCGCGGAAGATCCAGCAGGCCGTCGTTAGAAAGTGGGAGAGGGACGGCACTTTCCTACGCCAGCATGAACTGGATCAGGTTCGGAGGGTCGCCATGCCACGCCGCTTCGGCGCCAATGGCCTCTCAGCCCCTTGCCGGGGCTCCCCTAGTTTCTGCTGGCTGGAACATAGTCGACGGGTGCGCGGGGGTCAAGGTGAGCACCTTGGGCGCAAGCGCGTCGGTAAGAAGTGCAAATCGAAAGGGCAATCTTTGCAAGACAGACAAAACCCGAGGCACCGGCAGCTCGATGGCCACCGGACCCAGGGTCCTTGGGGAAGGCCCCGCTACTTATGACCTCGATTCCCGATGGGCTTCGCCCCCTCCTCCGTGGCTCGCCTGGCCGCCCTTGCGGCCGGCCTCGGCGGCGAGCTCGGGGTTTTGCGAGAAACTGCGCTTCTCATCCGGCACGCTCTGTCCGCCCTTGCGGCCGGCGGTCGCGGCGAGCTCGCGGTTCTGCGAGAAACTGCGCTTGGAGCCTGGGACGCTCTGCCCGCCCTTACGGCCGGCCTCGGCGGCGAGGCGCCGATTCTGCGAGAAACTGCGCTTCTCATCCGGCACCGCCTTACCGCCCATGCTGGCAATTTGGCGCTGCCGCTCCTGATTCATCGAGGCAAATCCACGATTGGACGTCCGCCCCTCCGAGGTGCGTCCGTCATGACCTGATACCTGAGCCATCATTACTCTCCTCACACAAGCTGGGTTCATAGGGGCTCGCGGGCATCACAGCGGCTGCAATCGATGTGCGGCCCACGGATTTCCTAAAAAAATCCCCGCCTGCGAGCAGCTAGGACCCAGCAAGAGCCATGCCGGCAGCAACCCACGCCGCCTTGGCCGATCGCGAGGGAAAGATTACTCCAACTTCCGTTGGGTGGAATCAGGGCTTTTTCGAAGAGGGATCGGCCGCGCCGCCGGCGAGTTTGCTGTCGATGGCGGCGATTTGCTGCTCGAGGATGGTTTTGACGCGCTCGGGAGGGCCGAGAGCGAGGAGCTTGCTGAAGCGAGCGCGCGCGAGCGGCAGCTCGCCGCGCCGAAGCGCCGCGGCCGCACCGAAGAAGAGCGCCTGCGGCGAGCTCGGATCGATCTGTAGCGCCCGCTCGATGAGCCGGCCGGCCTCACCATTGAGCGCCGAATCGTCCATCAGGGTGAGCGCCTCGGCCTGCCCGATGAGCGCATCGGCGCTCGTGCCGCGAGCGACGCGGTCCGCCCGCTCGTAGGCGCGCATGGCGAGCGGATACTCCTGAAGCTGGGTATACGAGCGCCCGAGCATGAGCCAGCCGGCGAGGTTGTCCGGATGAGCATTGAGCTCGTGCACCAGCCGCTCGACCATTCCCTCGGGCGAGGCCACGCCCGGGGACTGCCGCCACGACCAGTTGCTCCAGGTGAGATAGAGCCCTGCCGAGCCGAGAGCCAGCACGCCCGTCGCGATGAGCGCCGTCCAGGGTGCCGCGGCGGCGCGCGAGGGCACGGGCTTGAGCAGCGGCACGGCGATGGCCGTGACGCAGATCGCGGCGAGGGCCGCGGCGAGGACGATGAAGACGATCATCGGCTACTCATCGAGCACGCTATCGTCGGGGTCCGTCGCCGCAAGCGCGGCGCGCTTGCGGATGATGACGAGCGCCGCGACGACGCCAGTCACGAGGAGCACGCCCGGAGCCAGCCAGAGCCACGCGGTCTTGAGGACGAAAGGCGGCTTGAAGAGGATGAAGTAGCCATAGCGTGAGACCATGAAGTCGCGGATCTGCTGGTCGGTTTTGCCGGCGAGCAGCATGGTACGAATCTCTCGGCGCATGTCGGCGGCCAAGTCAACCGGCGAGTCGGCGAGCGACTCATCCTGACACTGCATGCAGCGAAATCCCTGGATGAGCGCGAGATAACGCGCCTCGAGCTGCGGGGTCGGCATCTGCTCGGGCGCGATGGCGTAGGCGACCGAACCCCCGAGCAGGAGCGAGGTGAGGAGCGCGGCCGGGAGTGCGGCCGGGAGTGCGGCCAGAATCGCGGCGAAAAAGCCGAAGCGTCTCACGATTTGCCCGCCGCAGTCGGGCTCTCAGCGAGCGGCAGGCGCGGCAGAATCTGATCCTGCCAGGCCTGCTCGGTGATCGGGCCGATGTATTTGTAGACGACGATCCCTTGCGGGTTCACCAGGAAGGTTTCCGGCGCGCCGTACACTCCCCACATGATCGCCTCGCTCCCGTCGTGATCGACGGCGATGCTCTCGTAGGGATCGCCCGCTTGCTTGAGGAAGGAGAGCGCCTCGCCCCGCTCGTCCTTCCAATCGAGCCCGATGAGGGGAATGACGCCCGATGCGCGGATCTTGAGCAGCATCGAGTGCTCCTCGCGGCAGGAGACGCACCAGGTGCCCCAGACATTGAAGAGATACCAGTGGCCGCGAAGCTGCGCGGAGCTCACCCGCGAGGTGGGGTCGGTGAGGCTCGGGAGCGAGAAGGCGGGCGCGGGCTTGCCGATCAAGGGCGAGGGGATGAGATCCTTGTCGGGCGATTGTCGGATGCCGATCGCGAATACGACCACCAGCGCTGCGAAGAGCACGAGCGGAAGGGCGAAGCGCACGGGAATGTTGAGGCGACCGACACGCATCAGGCTTCGCTCCGGCTCATAGCGGCGGCCGGCGCGGCCGCCGGCTCTTGCGCCGGCGCAATCCGATAGCGGCGGTCGGAGATCGCGAGCATGCCGCCTGCGGCCATGATGAAGGCGGCGAGCCAGATGAAGGTGACGAGCGGGCGCACCTGAAGTCGCAAGCTCCAGCGCCCATCCCCCAGGTCCTGACCGAGCGCCACCAGGATGTTGCTCACGCGGTACATGCGGATCGCGGAGGCGGTGGTCACAGTGTGCTGCACCCAGTACTCGCGCTTCTCGGGGTGCATCACGGCCACGGGTGACCCATCGTGGGTGACGATCACCGTGGCGCCGACGCCGCTGTAGTTGGGTCCCTGGATGGCCTTCACGCCCTCGAACTGAAACTGGTAGGCGCCCATCTGCGCCGTGGCGCCCTGGGCGAGCGCCACGTCGCGCTCGGCGGTGAATCCCTCGACCGCGGTGATGGAGATGACGAAGATGCCAAGTCCAATGTGGGCGAGCGTCATGCCGAGTACCGCCCGCGGGATGCTGATGTGGCGGCGCAGGCGATCGATCGGGTCGATGAGCGAGGAGAGAATGATCCAGGCGCCGAGCGTCATGCCGACGGGAGCCAGCACCCGGGCGCCGGTAAAGAAGCCGAAGGCGATGGCGCAGCCGATCAGCACCGCGGCAGCGAGGCTCATGAGGAGCGATCGCTTGCGGGCCCCCAAGTTGCCGCGCTTCCAACGGGCGTGAATGCCGAGCGAGAGGAGCGCGAGGAGCGGCAGGATCGAGAGGAGGAATGTCGGGTTGAAGTATGGGGGACCCACCGAGAGCTTGCCCCAATCGAGCGCCGCGGAAATGAGCGGCGCCAGGGTGCCCGCGAACACGGTCGCGCAAGCGGTCACGAGCAGAATGTTGTTGAAGAGGAGGAACGACTCGCGCGCGGTGAGCTCGAAGCCCGCCTCGGATTTGAGGAGCGGCGCCCGCCAGGCGTAAAGCCCGAGAGCGCTGCCGATCATCACGATGAGGAAGGCGAGAATGAAGGTGCCGCGGGTCGGGCTCGCGGCGAAGGAGTGCACCGAGACCAACACCCCCGAGCGCACGAGGAAAGTGCCGACCAGGCTCAAGGAGAAGGCGAGCACCGCGAGCAGCAGCGTCCAGCTCTTGAAGAGCCCGCGCTTCTCGGTCACCGCGAGCGAATGGATGAGCGCGGTGGCCATGAGCCAGGGCATGAAGGAGGCATTCTCGACCGGATCCCAGAACCAGAACCCGCCCCAGCCGAGCGTGTAGTACGCCCACCAGCTGCCCAAGGCGATGCCACAGGAGAGGAACGCCCAGGCGGCGGTCGTCCAGGGCCGCGTCCAACGCGCCCAGTCCTTATCGAGCCGGCCCTCGAGCATGGCGGCGCCCGCGAAGGCGAACGCCACCGCGAGTCCCACGTAGCCGGTGTAGAGGATGGGGGGGTGGCCCGCGAGCCCCGGGTCCTGAAGGATGGGATTTAAATCCTGACCGTCCGGCCAGGGGGGATCCAAGCGCGCGAACGGGTTGGAGGTGGCGAGGGTGTAGAGGAGGAAGCCGAAGCTCACGAGACCCAACACCCCGAGGACTCTCGCGGCGAAGGGCTTCGGCAGTCTCGAGGTGCCGATCGCGGCCGCCACCGACCAACAGGCGAGGAGGAAGATCCAGAGGATGAGCGAGCCGGAGTGCGCGCCCCACACCGCCGCCACGCGATAGAAGACGGGCAGCGCGGAGTTGGAATTTTCCGCGACGTACTGCACCGAGAAGTCGTTGGCGATGAAGGAAGCGACCAGGCACCCCATCGAAGTCGCGACCATCACGCACTGGCCGGAGACCGCCGGCATGACGGCCGCCATCCAGCGCTCGCGCTTCAACGCCGGGCCCACCATGCCGAAGAACGCCTGCAGCGCCGCGAGCAGCATCGCGAGAATGAGCGTGAATTGGCCGAGCTCGGGAATCATCTAGGGATGCTCGGCGGCCGCGCTCGGGGGCCCACGCTCGCGGTCGTGGGCGGGCGATCGAGCGCCTGATCGCGCGGCGCGCCATGGCGGGTGTCGAGCTTCTGCCCGATGCCCGGCGGACGGTAGTACTGATCGTGTTTGGCGAGCACCTCCTCAGCCTCGAAGGTCCCGTCGGGCTGCATGCGCCCGAGTGCGATCACACCGGCCCCCTCCCGGAAGAGATCGGGCAGCACGCCGCTATAGACCACGGGAATCTCGTGCTTGAGATCGGTCACCGTGAAATGCACCTGCATGCTGCCGGGCGCCCGCGAGACGCTGCCCTTCTCGACGAGTCCGCCCAGGCGGAACTGCTCGCCGGGGCGGGTGTCGCCTTTGGCCACCTGACTCGGAATGAAGTAGAAGGTGACGTTCTGGCGGAAGGCGCTGAGCGCGAGCGCGCCCGCCACACTGACTCCCGCCAGAATGCCGAGCACCAGCACCAGCCGGCGCCGTCGTGGGGTCATGTTTCGCTACCTCCAATCGAGAGTCTGCGCAGCGCCTCCTTGCGCGAGCGCCCAAGCAGCCGTCGCGCCCAGACGACATTGAGCACCATCACCGTGAGCGTGAGCGCATAAGCCGGCCAGACATAAGGCCAATAGCCGCCCATGTCGAGGAAGGACATCACGGCCTCAGCGCCTCGCGAATCCAGCTCGCCGCGCGCTCACGGCTCAGCACCTCCCCGCGCACTCTCACGAGGAGGAGTGCCCCGAAGAAGAGCGTGAAGCCGAGCAGCATCATGAGAAGCGGCACGAGCATCGAGGGCGGCATGGTGGGTTTGCCCAGCCTCATGACGGAGGGCGCCTGATGGAGAGAGTTCCACCAGATCACCGAATAATGAATGATCGGCACGTTGATGACACCTACCACGGCCAGCAGGGCGCTCACCCGGTCGGCTCGTTGCACCTCATCGAACGCGGAGCGCAGACCCATATAGCCAAGATACAGGAAGAGCAGGATCAGCTCCGAAGTCAGCCGCGGATCCCACTGCCAGTACGTGCCCCACATGGGCGCGCCCCAGAGCGACCCGGTGACGAGTGCTGCAAAGGTAAAGGAGGCGCCGATCGGCGCACAACTCGCGGCCACCGCGTGCGCCACCTTCATCCGCCAGATGAGGCCGATGCCGGCGGCGACCGCCATGGTCGTATAAACCATGAGCGACATCCAGGCACTCGGGGCATGTACATAGAGGATGCGATAGCCGTCCCCTTGCTGATAGTCGGGGGGCGCGAGCACGAGTCCCCCGATGAGGCCTCCCAAGATGAGAAGAGCCGCGGGCCAGGCGAACCAGGGCGTCAGCCGTCCGGCCACCCGATAGACGTGGGGCGGTGAGGCGAGTCGGTGAAACCAGGTCCAGGTCATTGTGCTCGTCTATGCTCTGGGTCTACTCGAGATTGATGCGCACTGCGGCGGCGGCAGCGAGCGGCGCGAGCGTCAAGCCGAGCACCGCGATCGCCGCTAGCAGCTCAAGCGGTGCCCCATAGGCCTCGCCGCTGATCGCGAGTTCCGTGGCGCGCGCGCCGAAGATGAGCACCGGGATATCGAGCGGCAAGGTGAGGAGCGACAAGAGCGCCCCCGAGCGGCGGACACTCAAGGTGAGCGCCGCGCCGATGGAGCCGATGAGACTCAACGCGACGGTGCCCAAGGCCACCGAGGCGAGAATCCCCGGCAGCGCGCGCCCCGGTACCCCGAGCGCAATCCCGGCGAGCGGCGCCATCAGGGCGAGCGGCACTCCGGTGAGGAGCCAATGCGCGGCGGTCTTCGCCGCAAGGAGCCAGGTGAGTGAGCGGCCCGAGACCGCGTACTGCTCGAGCGTGCCGTCCTGCGCGTCTTCGCGAAAGAGGAGCTCGAGCGCGAGGAGCGCCGCAAGGAGCGCGGCAGCCCAGAGGACGCCCGGCGCAATGGGCCTCAAAACCGAGAGCTCCGGGCTGATTCCGAGCGGAAAGAGCATCGTGACGATGGCGAAGAAGGCGAGCGGCTGCACGAGCTGGCTGCGCTTTCTGAAAGCTAGCCTCAAATCGCGCGCGAGCACCAGGCGGGCCGCCGCGAAGGCGGACACCGACGCCCCTCTCTCGTGAGGCAGAGCGGCGAGTGCCGGCATGGGGGACGGCATGGCGCCCGAGTTACCCAACAGTCAGCTCCAGGCGGCGCAGCGCCTGCGCGCCGGAGAGAGCGAGCTCGTGATGCGCCGCCGCGAGCGCGACGCCTCCTTGCTGCAGATGCTCATCGATCAGCGCGCCGACCAGCTTCTGGCCTTCCGTATCGAGGTTGGTCGTCGGCTCATCGAGGAGCCAGAGCGGTACGTGCATCAGCGTGAGTCCCGCGAGCGCCGCGCGCCGTTTCTGGCCCGCCGACAAAGTACGCACAGGGCGCTCCGCCCAGGGCTCGGCGCCGACTCGCCCGAGGGCTTGCTCGAGCTCATCGCGGCCGAGACGCCGTCGCACCCCGATCCAGTAGCGGAGGTTCTCCCGCGCGCTCAGCTCCGCTTTGAGCGGCGGCTCGTGGCCGAGATAAGCGAGCTGGGCGTGGAAGGCGTGCAGGTCCTTGCGGATGTCCTCGCCGCACCAGGTGATCTGCCCGGCCTCCGGGTACGCAAGGCCGCAGGCCGTGCGAAGGAGCGTGGTCTTGCCCGAGCCGTTCGCGCCGGTGAGCTGCAGACACTCCCCTGCTCTCACCTCGAAGCGCACGCCGCGCAGCACGTGATGCTCCCCGCGCCAGAGGTGCACGTTCTCGCCGTTGAGACAGAAATCGGACATTGACCCCGGATAGACCCAAAGCGCGCAAGTGTCGCCAATTCAGAAGCTTATCACCAGCGAAAGAATCCCTACTTGCATCCGCCGCCGGTATCGGGCAGGCGCAACTTGGGTAGAATCGTCGCGCACCCGATGCCCGGGTGGCGAAATCGGTAGACGCAAGGGACTTGAGAGAAGCTTGAGCACCCGGCGCGGAAACGCCCGGCGTGAATGGGGTCAAATTCGGTGAACCAGCAGCACGTCAGGGTGGCTGCAATACCGAGCTAAGCCGCGAGCGCTTGCGCGGAAAGTGTAGAGACTTGACGGCCCCCGCCTAAACCGCGCGCGAAAGCGAGCGGCAGGGTGAAGGTAAAGTCCAGACCACAAATGCGCGCTGGCGAGATCTTCGATTCGCCGACGCGCAGCGGCGAAAGCCGTAGGGGTACGAAAATCCCTCGGGGGTAACCCCATGCCGGTTCGAGTCCGGCCCCGGGCAAGCAATTTGTCTATACGCGTCAAGGGCCGTCCACTGCTGACCGCCCTATTGACGCGCAAGTCACTGTAGATTATAGAATTTCTCGTGATCTCAGCCGCATTGCGGCAGAGGCCGGGAAAGCGCGGAAAAACGACCGCGTACCCCGAGTGACCCCATTGGTAGTCCCGATTCTGTGCGGATATCCAGCTGTTACCCCAATCGGGCGGAGTGACCCCGATGCTCACTGAAGCCAAGATCCGCAGCGCGAAGCCACGCGAGAAGAAGTACAAGCTCTACGACGAGCGCGGTCTCTACATCATCGTGACGCCCCAAGGCGGGCGCTGGTGGCGCTTCAAGTATCGCTTCGGGGGTAAGGAGCGCGGGCTCTGCTTCGGCGTGCACCCGGACGTGCTCCTTTTGGAAGCGCGCGAGCGGCGCGATCAGGCGAATCGCCTCCTCGAGTTGGGCTTAGATCCCATCGGCGAGCGCGAGGTCGCAAGAGCCGCGCGCGGCTCGACCTTCAAGACCGTGGCGGAGGAATGGCTGGCTTCGCGCGCGGAGCTCTATGCGCCGGTCACGATGTCCAAGGCCCTCTGGATCCTCGAGACCTTCATTTATCCCTGCATCGGCGAGCGCCCGATCAGCGTCATCACCGCGCCCGAGCTCCTTGCGGCCTTGAAGCCCATCGAGCGCCAGGGCATGCGCGAGACGGCGCACCGGGCGATGCAGAAATGCGGGCAGATCTTCCGCTACGCGGTGGCTTCCGGCTGCGCCCCGCGCGATATCACCGTGGACTTACGCGGGGTGCTGGCGCCGGCGATCGTGCGCAATCGCGCCGCGGTCACCGAGCCTCAAAAGATCGGCGCCCTGCTTCGGGCTATCGACGGCTTCGACGGGCATCCGACGACCGGCATCGCCTTGAAGCTTTCGCCGCTCCTTTTTGTCCGTCCCGGGGAGCTGCGCGCGGCGGAATGGAGCGAGTTCAATCTCGATTCCGCCGAGTGGCGCATCCCCGCCGAGCGCATGAAGATGCGAGAGCGGCACATCGTCCCGCTCTCCAGGCAGGCGATCGCCCTCCTCCGTGAGCTCCACGCGCTCACCGGCACGGGGAAATACCTCTTCCCCTCGCTGCGCGATCCGACGCGATCGATGTCCTACAACACCGTGACTTTCGCGCTCCGGCGGCTCGGCTACAGCGGCGAGGAGATGACGGCGCATGGATTTCGCGCCATGGCCTCCACGTGCTTGAACGAGCTCGGTTGGGCGCCGGACATCATCGAGCGCCAGCTCGCCCACGCGGAGCGGAACAAGGTTCGAGCCGCCTACAACCGCGCCGAGCGCCTGGCGGATCGCAGGACGATGATGCAGGCGTGGGCGGATTATTTGGATGGGCTGCGCGGGCGCCGTCGCGAGGTTTCTCCTCCCGACACGCCGCCGCCGCCGGCGCCGGCGCCGCGCAAGGAAACCGTGGAAAGCTCGCGAAAGCTTAAAGAAACGCGGGACGACGCCGCGGCTCAATTGGAGCTCGTCCTCTCTCTCCGGTGATGCGGGGCATCAAGACTATGAGCATCACGAATTACAGCCCTTCCGTTGAGGGCAGGCCAATAAGCGCCGGCGATGTGGCGCGGTTCTTCTTTTGGCTTCTCTGGCAGTGCGTGCGTGTGCCCGCCCTCCTCCTGCTGGCAATCCTGGAGCCCGTCGTTAGCTTCGTGCTGAGCGCGCTCGCGCTGCTGGGCGTCCTGACGGCGCTGTTCTGGAAGTTGGTCGGGCCGCCGAATTTCCCCTTCTTCTTGGTGCTCGGCATATCCCTCGGGTTTGAGTTTGCTCTCGTGCTCTACTATGCGTTGCTCCGACTCCTCGGCGCAAAATTGCGGCTTTGCGTCCAGTAACACTAGGACTGACAGAGCTCCTCACTGCGCCCCGATCTAGTCAGCACTTCTGTCGATCTGGTGGCCGACGGCCGATAGCAGGGCAGCGCCCTCATCTGGCCCCAAAGCCCGAGCGCAATGCGTGGCCCCGCACGCTCTGGTCACAATCCGGCGGCCCGGCCTGGATCATCAAGGTTGGCGACCCAGTCTGTTGTTGCATATAATCACGCTGGCGGGCTCCCGCAGGGACCACCTACGGACTGAGAAAAACAACCGCCAAACGGAGTGGATCATGATAGATGGTGACGAGAGTTCAAAAGGCGTAGCGGTGGAAGACAAGCCGCCCAAGGCAAAGCGAACGCGGGGACGCCGCAAGAAGAGTGGTAAGCGGTCTGGAGGTGGAACTAAGCGTGTTAGAGTTGCCCGAAGCTATCCGGCGTTGACGTTCGAAGAATCACTTCCACTTGCCGAAGCCATTCAGACTCATGCATCTGGTGAACGCGTCTCTCGCTTGACATTGCTCAAGGCAATGAATCTGTCACCGACCTCGAGCGCGACGCAGATCCTGATTACAAGTTCGGCGAAATATGGGCTGACCAAAGGAAGCTACGTCGCGGAGCATCTTGAGCTGACGCCTGAAGGACGTACCGCTACGGATCGGGCAACACAACCTCGAGACAGGACTCAGGTTCGATTCGATCTGGCGATTAAGAGAATTGCCCCTTTCCAAGTTCTTTACGACCGATACCAGGGCAAGAAACTACCGAGCCCAGATGTCCTTAAGGACGTCCTCAACGAGGCGCAGCTGCAGATTTCCGACCTGAAGGAATGCATTGACACATTTGTGGTCAACGCGAAAGACATTGGCCTGCTTCAGACAATTGCAGGCTCGGAAACCCTCGTGCCAATCAGCGTGCTGATCGAGCAGCTACCGCCTCGGCTGGTGACCGCGAGCGGAGACCTGGTGAGCGCACCCGCGTCGATTGCCAGCCCTGCACCCGTATCTCCCGCAACCGGCGACAAGCGCGCAGGTGCGGCAGCAGGTGCGGTCCCAAACTGGCACAAAATCTGTTTTTACGTAACCCCAATTGGGGATGAGGGTTCCGAGCTACGGAAGCACTCTGACCTATTCCTGAGCTCACTGATTGAACCCGCACTTGAAGGTTTTGGCCTGGAGGTAATTCGGGCAGATAAAATTGGTCAGCCGGGGATGATCACAAGTCAGATCCTCGAGCATCTCCTTCGTGCACGTCTCGTCATTGCAGACTTATCACATCACAACCCAAATGTGTTCTATGAACTCGCAATTCGGCACTTTGCCAAGTTGCCTGTCGTTCAGATCATTAGAAAAGCAGACAAGCTGCCATTTGATGTCAACCAAGTCCGTACGACGCCGATTGATACAACTGATATCTATACCTTGGTGCCAAAGCTAGAGACCTTTCGGGCGGAGATTGCAACTGCCGTGAGGGGTGCGCTCGAAGGCCAAGCCGGCAGCAACCCGATCTCATTATTTTTCCCAGGAATAACCGTCTCGATTCCGAGGTGATAGGCCCTCGGACAGTGAGTCGAGGCAGGGCCGGCAGCCGCACCCCTCCCGCTCGATGGCTGGCCGCTTCAAAACTTTGTCAATGCGTTCGGCGCGCGCTCAATGTCTTGGGCCGCCGCTGCGCCGAGAGGAAACCGGCAGAGTGCGGTCCGACGTCATACCTCCAGCCCTCGATCAAGCGGGGTATAGGATCTCCAACGTCAGTGCGCCAGGCGAAAGGCGGGTTTGAGCACTCTGCAAGCACCCCCCCAATTGTCTTCTGCAATGTATTTGAAACGGGCGCCGCATGGATCCGACAGATTCTGCGTATTCCGGCGATCGTGAACAGTAAATCCACGCGATGGTGAACAGTGCGTGGAGCCGGAAGCTGGAGGATCAGTTTTTACGTCAGGTGTTCACGATCCGTCAAGCCGACGCTGTGCTGGCGTGGAAGACGGGACTCT
>DATFCZ010000052.1:0-19505 GCA_035252605.1 Steroidobacteraceae bacterium | reverse complement strand
GCCCGCTGCGACGACTGCACGGCCCTCCACGGCAGCGGCGCCGAGCGCCGCTGCCACGGGGCCGGCCGCCAGCGGGCCTGCCTACGACATCGAGATCGTCATCTTCCGGGCCAAAATCGCTCTCGGCCAACCGGAAAACTGGACCGCCGAGACCACAGCCAGCGCGACCATCACGGGCGGGGAGGCCTCGAGCGGATCGGGGCCGGTCGGAAAGCTGCTGACCGTGCTACCGGCCGCGGATTACCGGCTGACGCCGATCGTCTCGAGGTTGCGCTCGAGCGATGCGTATGTTCCGGTGGCACATGCCTCCTGGGTGCAGACCGCCAGCGCCTGGGGAACTCGCGCCGGCTTTCCTCTCGAGTCACTCGGCATCAACGTCCCGGGACTCAGTGGCGTCATCTTCCTCGAGCGTGGCCAGTTCCTGCATCTCGGCATGACGCTCGACTACACGATGCAGGATCCGCCGCCCGGTTTGAATGCGCCTTCCGGCACCACGTTCGTCATGAATGAGACCCGGCGCGTGCGCTTCTATCAGCGCAATTACTTCGACCACCCGGCGTTCGGCGTCATCGCCCTCGTCACCCCCGCGCGCGGTTCGCGGCCCCCGGGCAGGTGATCGCAGGTGATTTCGCGAGCTGCCCCCCTCCGGCAGCGCGCTGATACACTCCCGGCCGGGCCACGGCTTTTGCACTTGAAAACGCCATCTCCATCGGCTCTCGCACTCGCAGCGATTCCGTTCGTCGCCATGTGCTTCTCGGTCACGCTGTGGGACCGCATCGAGCCGATGTTCTTCGGTGTGCCGTTCAACTTGTGCTGGCTGATCCTCTGGATCGTGCTCACGCCCTGCTGCATGTGGGGCGCCTATCGCATCGAGACAGCGGCTGAGCGGCGCGGCGAACGCGGATGATGACTCCCACCGCGACCGCTCTCGCGGTGATGTTCGCGATCGTCGCGCTCGGCACCGCGGTTGGATTCCTCGCCGGATCGCGCGAGCGGATGGATCTCGAGCAATGGACGGTCGGAGGACGCCGCTTCGGAGCGGCGCTCGTGTTCCTGCTCATGGCGGGCGAAGCCTATACGACCTTCTCCTTTCTCGGCGTGAGCGGCTGGGCGTACAGCCGCGGCGGCCCGGTCCTCTACGTGCTCGCTTACATCACCCTCGCTTACGTGACCTCGTTCTTCATTCTGCCGCAGCTCTGGGATCTCGGCCGCCGCCACCGCCTGCAGACCCAGCCGGACTTCTTCAACACCCGATACCGCAACCGATACCTCACGGGGTTCGTGTGTGTCGTCGGCATATTGGCGTTCATCCCCTACGTTCAGCTGCAGCTCGTCGGCGTCGGCATCATCGTTTCGGTGGCGAGCTTCGGTCACATCGAGCCTGCGCCGGCAATGGCAGTCGCGACGCTTCTCATCGTCGCCTTCGTGTTTGCGAACGGCGTGCGCGCGGTCGCGTGGGTGAGCATCGTCAAGGACTTTCTCATGGTGGTCGCGGCGGTGGCGATCGGCATCGGCATTCCGCTCGCGCGTTTCGGCGGTGTGGGGGCGATGTTCCACGCATTGGCGCACACCCATCCGCAGCAGCTCGTGATGCCGGGCGCGACAGCGAATCTCGGCCATGCCTGGTACATCTCCACCGTGCTGCTCTCGGCCCTCGGCAGCTACATGTGGCCGCACCTCTTCGGCACGGCCTTCACCGCCAAGAGCGCCGACACGCTGCGGCGTAACGCAGTGGTGATGCCACTTTACACGCTGACGCTCGCCTTGATGTTCTTCGCCGGCTTCACCGCCGTTCTCACCGTACCGCACCTGCGAGACGGCGACCTGGCGGTCCTCGTCGTCGCCCGTGAGACCTTCTCGCCTTGGTTTCTCGGGGTGATCGGCGGGGCGGGCGCTCTGACGGCCATGGTGCCCGCGGCCATTCTCATTCTTACGGCCGCGACGCTCTTCGCGAAGAACCTCTATCGTCCCCTGCTTGCGCCGGCGATGACGGAAGATGGAGTCGCGCGCCTGGCGCGCGCGATGGTGGTGGTACTCGGCGCCACCAGCCTCGCGCTCGCGATACACGGCTCGAGCACTATCGTGTCGTTGCTCCTCACCGCCTATGCCGTGATGGCGCAATGCTTTCCCGGTGTCGTGCTCGGCCTCTTCTGGAGCCGGGTCACCGGGCCGGGCGTCTTCATCGGCATCATCGCGGGGGTGCTCACCGCCGTATTGCTCATGGCCGCGCATCTGGATCCGGTGTTCGGACTCAATGCCGGCTTCGTCGGGCTGAGCGTCAATCTCGCCGTCGCGGTCGTCGCAAGTCTGCTCTTTCCCGCGAGAGAGCCGGCCGCTGAGCCGACCGCGCGCGTGGCCGCGGCGCCTTCGGCGGAGTGAGATCCGAGGTTCGAGCCATGACACCGCTCACCGCAGTGCGCGCCATCACCCTGACGCTCGGGGTTCTCATTGCGGCGCTCCATTGGTTCCTGCCCGCCCTGACGCGCCCCGATCTCTATTTCGCGGTCACGGTGCCGCCCGGATTGCGCCACAGCGCAGCAGGCATGGCGATCCTCCGGCGCTACCGGGGCGAGCTTGTCGCCGTCTCCCTGCTGGCGCTCGTCGCGCTCGCGGCCTGCAGCCTCGGGCCGGCGCCTGCCTTCACCCCGCTTCTCCTTCTGGTGCAGCTCGCCGGCTCGTTTTTTGTGTTCTATCGGGCCCGAGCGCGCGTCCGTCCTCATGGCGTCGTTTCAGCCTCGATGCGTGAAGCCGAGCCCGAGGACCGTAGCCGAACGCTGCCCGGCGGATCGCTCGCGGCGAGCGGACCTTTCCTCCTCGTTGCGGCTTGCGCCGCTTACCTGAAGGTCAACTGGCAACAGATCCCCACCCGGTTCCCCATCCACTGGGGTCTCAGCGGAATGCCGGACGCTTGGGCCACTCGCAGTCTGATCAACGTCTATCGCCCTTTGCTGGTCATGTCAGCGGCGCTCATTCCGCTGACACTGCTCCTTTATGGCATGAGCCACTGGGTGCGGCCGATTCGACGATCCGGCATCGACGGCGGGCCCGAGTCGAGGTTTCAGCGAACTGCATCGATTGCGGTCCTGGCCATCGAATATCTCATTGCACTGCAGGCAGCATGGATCGCCCTCCAGCCGCTCCTGCCCGACTTCAGAGTTGCTGGAGCGGCGGGGATGCTCACTCTGCTGCTGCCGCTTCTCGTCGTCATCGCGCTCGTCTTTGCGCTGGCACGGCTCGGCCAGGGTGGCAGCCGGCTGTCGGCCAAAGAAGAGCCGCCGCAGACCTCCTCCGAAGCAGTGGGAGATCGCACCGACGACCGCTACTGGCTTCTCGGGGTGATTTACTTCAACCGTGACGATCCGGCGATACTGATCGAGAAGCGCTTCGGCATCGGCTATACGCTCAACTTCGCGCGGCCGATGTCCTGGAGCATCATCCTCTTGGTGCTGCTGCTGCCGGCGGTCCTGGCGCTACTGCGGCGCGCTTGATCCGGACTCCTCCCCAGCGCCGGGCGCGCGACAGCGTCCGGACGCTCGTGGATTTGTCCGCGGACACTTCGAGAACGGACGAAGGCGAAGAGCACTCCGGAAAAACAATGAGTTAGCTCCGCGCGGCGGCTGGCATTCCCCTTGCAATCCCTCTGGCCGAGCGAGGCGCGGTCGCGCGTCGCAACAAGAGGAGCACTCATCATGAATCAGATCCAGAAAGTCGCAATCGTCCTTGTCGCCCTCACGATCACCCTTATCGGCGCAACTCTCGTCACCGCACCTTTGGCGCTGACTCAGACCGTTGCGCTCCATGCCCGGGTCGCGTGAGGTGCGCGCACGCTCGCTACTGCGAAGCGCGGCGCATCAGCGCAAGATCGATGCACGTCCAGGCCATGGCGAGGGCGCCGTCGACCACCGCCTGATCTGCCGCCTCCGTCACGCAGTGCGCGGTGAACTCGGGCTGGTGATTGACGGCCGGGAGAGAGCCGATGCCGATCATCGGATGAATCGAAGGGATGGCGAGCGAGACGTTGCCCATGTCCGTCGAGCCGGTCGCTCGCCTTCCTGCTTCGCCCAGATCCGGGAATTTCCGTCCGAGAGCCTGCGCGTTGCGGCGATAGAGCTCGGCCATCGTCTCGTCGTGGCGCACCTCGGCATAAGGCTTATCGCCCCCTTTGATTTCGAGCTTGGCACCGGTCGCGAGCGCGCCCGCCTCGAAGCAGCGGTACACCTTCTCGCGCAGCTCCGAAAGCTGCTCCAGCGTCTCCGAGCGGACGATGTAGCGCGCCGAGGTGTGCGCCGGGACGACATTGGGCGCATCTCCCCCGTGCGTCACGATGCCGTGGATGCGGTCGCTGGCGCGGATGTGCTGCCGCAGCAGGCCGATCGCCGTCTGTGCAACCGTGAGCGCATCGGCCGCATTGATCCCGAGCTCGGGGAAGGCGGAGGCATGCGACTCCTTGCCGGTGCAGTGCACTTCGAACATCGAGGCGGCGATCATCTTCGCGCACAGCATGTCGAACGGTGCGGGATGCACCATCATGGCCGCATCGAGGCCGTCGAAGGCGCCGCGCTCGAGCAGCAGGATCTTGCCGCCCGCGTTGCCGACCTCCTCGGCCGGCGTGCCGATGACGCTCACGGTGAGCCCGAGCTCGTCGGCAACCTTGGCCGCGGCCACAGCTGCCCCGACCGCGGACGCCGCGATGATGTTATGGCCGCAGGCATGACCGATGCCCGGCAGACTGTCGTACTCGGCGCAGATGCCCACGTGCAGCGGCCCCGAGCCGACGCGGGCACGGAAGGCCGTCGGAAGATCGCAGATGCCCTTCTGCACCTCGAAACCCGCCTCCGTTAATGCCTCGCAGAGCCAGGCGGAGGACTTCTCTTCCTCGAAACCGAGCTCCGGATGAGCATGGATGCGGTGGCTCAGCTCGATGAGCTCTTCGCGGGCGGATTCGAAACGCTCTTGCGCGGCGAGTTTCGGGTCCATGGCGAGGTCTCCGGGGGCTTGGGACAGGAGGGGCGACAGTCTAGCGCATCTGCGGCATCGGATCGGGCGCCGCCTCTGTAGACCAGCGATGCCACTTCGGCACATCGACCCCCATGACCAGAAGCCAGAGGCAGAGGATCAGCTCCGAAAGGCCCGCGGGCAGGAGCAGGAGCGGAACACCCGCCGCCGGCAGGACGTGCAGGTCGAGAAACACGAGCAGGCTGTTTGCGCCATAGCACAGCCCCGCGAGCACCATCAGCACGCCGAGAAAGCGCGGCAGAAACCTCGAGCGGAAGATCAGATACCCATAGAGCAGGCACACACACCCAAAAAAGAGGAAGCTGATGTTGAGATCCGCATCGTGAAGATCGATCGCGAATGCGGCCCACGCCTGCAGCTCGTGGGCCGATGCGCCCTTGAGGGCCTCCTGCCCCGCCAGGGAAAGTGCCGCCAGGTGGCCCAGCCCCGACAGGCTCTCGATCACGAGAGATATCATGTTGAAGAGCACCGCGAGCAGCGCGACGTTGCGTTGCACGGGACGCAGCAGCAGATACTCGCACAGCAACTGCGGAACGCCACACACCACCACTACGAAGCCGGCGACGACGCCGACACGCCACAGGAGCGCGTGGCTGAGAATGTTGTGCGTCGTGACCGCTGCATCCGGCGCGACCAGCCTGCCCGGCACGTAGCCATAAGCGAAAAAGCCCACGATGATGACGATGAGGTAAAGAACGCCGATCGTGCGCGCATAGAGCTGGGGCGAGGCCCGGGCACGTGCACCGCTCGTCATCTGAGCGCGCTCCAGCGGGATTTGTTGGCTGCTCGCACCGCGGTCACGGGGTCGTCGCGGCGGGCCGGATATCGCAGACCCAGGATGGAAAGCACGGACAGGGCGAATGGCATGCAATTGACCATCCCCGAGTCTAATGGCATCGAATAGACCCGGTGGGTCATGTTGGACCAGACATGCATCAAAGTGCAAAGCGCCTTCATGATTCACACTGCAACTAACGACCCATAGGAGCACTCAATGTCCCTGGAGCTCTTCCTGCACCCGCTTTCTTCGTACTGTCACAAGGTGCTGATCGCGCTCTACGAGAACGATACTCCGTTCGCGCTCAAGCGGATCGACGACCCCGCCGTCGCCCCCGAATACGAAAAGCTATCGCCTCTTAAGCGCTTCCCGATCCTGCGGGACGTGGGCCGAGACCGGGCGATCCCCGAATCCACCATCATCATCGAGTACCTCGACACCCATTTCCCCGGCCGGGTCAGGTTCATCCCGAAAGATCCGGAGCTCGCCTGGCAGGCACGCCTGCGCGATCGGTTCTTCGATAATTATCTGCACACGCCCATGCAGAAGTTCGCTGCCGATCGCTTGCGGCCGGAAGGCAAGAAGGATCCCTACGGCCTGGAGGAATCGAAAGTCCTCTTCGTGAAGGCGCTTGGCCTGATCGAAGGCGAAATGAGGAACAAAACCTGGGCCATGGGCGAGGCTTTCACCCTGGCCGACTGCGCGGCGGCGCCAGCGCTCTTCTACGGCAACCGCTTCTTCGGTCCGTTCCGAGACACGCACCCGAACGCCATGGCGTACTTGGATCGTTTGATGGCGCGGCGCTCATACGCCCGAGCGCTCGAGGAAGCCAAGCCTTTCATGCACCTGCTACCGAAGTAGCGGCGGAGTCCGGCGCGGCAGGGTCGCTGTCCATCAGGCGAAATCCGCTTCCTCGGCCGTGATGATGCTGTTCTTGCCCCTCGTCTTGGCGCGCTTGAGCGCCCCGCGGCAGGCGTTGAGCAGCGCCTCGAGCGGCATGTCGCGCTGCGGAACCAGGTTCGCCACACCGGCGCTGATCGTGAGGTAACGCCCCGCGCCGTTACGCGGATGATGGATCAGAAGGTCCCGAACGCGCTGCGCGACCACTTGCGCGTACTGGGGCGCCTTCTGCGCCGCATCGCCCTGAGTCAGCGCTGCGAGCGTGCCGCCTTCCCAACGACCGACGAGATCGCCGCCGCGGCGGTAAGAGGCGGCGATGACGCGCGCCACGCGGCGGATGCAGGCATCGCCCGCGCTCTTGTCGAAGGTGTCGTTGTAGGTCGAGAGATCGTCGATGTCGAACAGCGTCAGGGCGATCTCGTGCGAGTCGCGCTGCGCGAGCAGCCAGTCGCGCTGCAGCAGCTCCTCGAAATACGCACGCGAGTGCAGCCCCGTCAGCCGGTCCTCCCGCAGCCAGGACGGCAGGCCCTGCGAGGGCTTCTCGCCGTCCTTCAGCCGCTCGCTCGCATCGCGGTAGTAACCGATGAAATGGGTGACTCGTCCGGAGCCGTTGCGAAGCGGTTGGATCACCACCTCGTTCCAGAAGAGGGTGCCGTCCTGACGGTAGTTGCGCATCAGCACCCGTGCCGGCTCGGCGCGCGTCAGCGCCTCGCGCATGCGCTGGCGGCCGTCCTGCTCGCGATCGCGCCCCTGGAGGATCCGCAGGTTCTTTCCCAACAGCGCATCGACCGCATAGCCGCTCAGGGTGGCGAAGGCGGCGTTTGCATAGACGACCGGGTGGTCGGCAGTCGTGGCGTCGCAGACCACGACACCCTCGGGCGCGCCATCGACGAGCATGCGCCAGGTTTCGGCCGACCAGTTGTTCATTCTCTTCCGCTCATCATCGTCCGGAATCGAGTTTCAGCGACGGAGCCGCCGCGCACCGCTCGAGCCACTCCTGTGCGCGCTGCCACTCCGGCCGCCGCTTGAGCTCCTCTGGGCTCCATCCACCCCGTCCGTGGAGCCTCACGAGACGCAGCCCCGAGGCCGGCTCCGGTTCCACGCGCAGGCGATCCAGCAGCTCCACCACCGCGGTGCGTTGGTTACACACGGGCAGCATGTCGCAGCCTGCCGACAGCGCCCGCGTCGCCCGGGTCACGATGTCCCCGAACGCCGCCGCGGCCCCTCCCATCGAGAGGTCGTCGGCGAACACTACCCCCTGAAAGCGCATCTCTCCGCGTAATACGTCGCGAATCCAGCGCGCCGATAAGCTCGATGGGGCCTCGTCCACGGCCGGGAAGAGGATGTGGGCCACCATCACAGCCGGCAGCCCGTTGGCGATGAGACGCCGGTAGGGGGCCAGGTCCCCTGTCAGGTCCGCGAGCTCCCGGCGGTCCACCGGCAAGGTCAGATGGGAGTCGGCGACGACCGCCCCGTGCCCCGGGAAATGCTTGGCGGTAGCCGCCATACCCGCATCCCGCATGCCGCGCGCGTAGGCCGATGCCAGGGCCGCCACGGCATCCGGGCTGCGGTGGAAGGACCGCTCGGCGATGAAGCTCACGCCGTAATCGATGTCCACACAGGGAGCAAATGACAGATCGACCCCGCGCGCGCGCAGCTCCGCGGCCATGAGCCAACCCATGCTCCGGGCGAGCTCGAGCCCGGCACGGCCGTTGGCGTCGTATTCGTGTCCGATCCGCCGGGCCGGCGGCAGCAGAGAGAATCCGGCGCGAAAGCGCTGCACGCGGCCGCCCTCGTGATCGACCGCGACGATGAGCGGCGGACTGCGGGCGGCGTGGATCTGCGCCACCAGTGCCGCCAGTTGCTCCGGATCGGCGTAGTTTCGTGTGAAGAGGATCACACCGCCGACCAACGGGTGGCCGAGCATCTGCCGCTCATCGGCCGTCATGGAGGTCCCTTCCAGGTCGATCATGAGGGGGCCCAGGGTCACGGCCGCCTCAGCAACGCCATCGATTCGACGTGCGCGGTGTGCGGAAACATGTCGATGACTCCGGCGGCTTCCAGGACGAATCCGTGCTCGTGCGCGAGGATCCCCAGATCCCGCGCGAGGCTGCCCGCATGACAGGAGACGTACAACACCCGCTCCGGGGCCAGCCGGGCGAGGACGGCGAGCATCTCGCGCGCCGCACCCGCCCGCGGCGGATCGAGGAGCACGTGGCTGTAGGGACCACGGAGCCACGCCGCCGGCAGCTCCGCCGGTTGCGACAGATCGCCCGTGTGAAACTCCACGTTCGCGACTTCATTGCGGCGCGCATTGCGGCGCGCACGCTCGACCAGAGCGGTCTCGCCCTCCACCCCACGCGCGGCCGGCGCATTTGGCGAGCGCGAGCGTGAAGTTACCGAGACCACAGTAGAGGTCGAGCACGCTCGCCTGCGGAGTCGGCTCCAGAAGCTCCACCGCTCGCCTGACCAGCGCCTGATTGACGGCCGCGTTCACCTGAATGAAATCCGTCGGAGCGAACTCGAGCTCCAGGCCAAAATCCGTCAGCCGGTACGAGAGAGAAGCGCCAGCTGCGGCGGCCGAATCCCCGGCCGTCAGCTCCTCGAGGGAATCGAGCCCACCGCTTTGCAGGTAGAGCCGTACCGCGTGGCGGGCCGCAAAGTCGCGCAGTTTCCGCCGATCCTCCTCCGACGGGGGCCGCAGCACCCGCAGCACCAGCGCCGTAGCCTCATCCGCCACCGCCACCTCGATCTGCGGCACGTGCTGGCGGATCTCGAGCCCTCCCAGAAGCTCCGCGAGCGGCTGAATCAGCTCTCCTACCGCGGGTGCCAGTACGTCGCAGTGGCGAAGGTCGGCGACGTAGGGCGCAAGTCGCTCGCGAAAGCCGACCACCACCCGCGCCTTCTTCGGCACATACTTCGCGCCGAGCCGCGCCCGCCGGCGGTAGCCCCAGACCGGACCGCGCACGGGCGCCAGCCAGCTGGGGCACTGCACCCGCGCCACACGCTGCAGATTGTCCCGCAGCTCCTGCTCCTTGAGGGCCAGCTGCCCCTCGGGTGCCAGGTGCTGTAGAGCGCATCCGCCGCAGACGCCGAAGTGCTCGCAGCGCGGCGCCACCCGCTCGCGCGCAGCGTGCAGCACTTCCAACAGCCGCGCTTCATCGTGCTGTCGGTGCCGGCGCGTGCGCTCGAAGCGCACCGTCTCCCCGGGCAGAGCGCCGGCCACGAACACCGTCTTGCCCGAGCGGACGATCCCTGCCCCCTCGTGCGTGAGGCCGATGACTTCCGCGGTCTCGCTCGCGCCGATCGCGCGCTGCGTCCCGCTCATGGCTTCACCGCTCACGCTGCGCTTTCCCAGGCGCGCAGGAACTCCCCGAAATGGGGCTCCTTGCCCGCGCGCAGCAGCTCCTTCACCCTCTCGAGCTCCTCGGCGTAGCGCTCGCGCGTCAGCCGGCCGCGCAGCAGCTCGAAGCGAAGATAGACGAGATAGGTGTTGAGCACGTCGGTCTCGCAGTAACGGCGGATCCCGAGGAGGTTTCCCTCCTGATAGGCATCCCACACCTGCGCGCCGGAGAATCCCAGCTTGCCCGGCAGTCCCAGCAGGCACGCGATGTTGGCCAGCGACACCCGTCCCCGCGGCTGAAATCCCGACAGCACATCCATCAGATCGAGGTGTCGCCAGTGATAGCGGTTGAGATAATTGTTGAACCGGAAGGTCTGATCCGCCTCGCCCGTCTCCCAGTATCGCGGCGCCTGCACGCCCGCGAGCAGCGCCCGATAGATGAGCACCGGCAGGTCGAAAGCGCACCCGTTCCACGACACGAGGTCCGGCGAGTACCGCTCGATTCCGTCGAAGAAGCGCTCGATGAGCTCGGCCTCCGGGGAGCTCACATCCCCCAGACTCCAGACCTTGAGCTGCTCGCGGCTGCGCAGCACACAGGAGATCGCGATCACCCGCTGCTGCTCGAGCGGCAGGAACTCCCCGCCCGAGCTCTGACGGCGCAAGGCAAACATCGCCTTGGCGACCTCCGCATCCGCCAATCCGTCGAGCCCGTAGAGGCGGCGTCCGAGCGCCACATCCGGCACGGTCTCGATGTCAAACACCAGACAGTTCATGATCACCCAATCGCGAAGGGCGCATCGACTGCAAATGTCTTTTCCGGGGCGCTGAGCAACAGGAGTTGCTCCGCGAGCCTATAGGGACGTACTCGCGGCGTCCCCGGAAAAGATATTTGCAGGCGGAGCGCCAAAGTTCCAGAAGGATCAGCCGTTGGCTTTCATCAGCACCGCCACCGCCACCACGAGCCCCGCCTCGTCCGTCAGGGTGACGTGCCCCTCCCCGACTCCCAATCCCCTTCTCACCCGCTCGCCGCGCTCGGAGAACACGACCTCGGGCTTGCCCCACGGGTTCTGCACCACCCCCACGTCCCGGATCCATACCCCATCCGCGAAGCCCGTTCCCATGGCCTTCACGATCGCCTCCTTGGCTGCAAAGCGCATGGCGATGAAGCGCTCCTGCCGCTGGGTGTTCGCCAGCTGCGCCTGCTCCTGCGGCATCAGCAGACGCTCGACGAAACGCGGCCCGAATCGCTCGAGCGTCTCCCGGATCCGCTTCACCTCGAGGACATCCACGCCGATTCCGAAGATCATGCGCGCGCCGCCCTCATCAGCGCTTTCATGTCCCGCACCGCCGCCGCAATCCCATCGAACACCGCCCGCGCGATGATCGCATGTCCGATGTTGAGCTCGACGATCTCCGCGAGCGCCGCCACCGGCTGCACGTTGTGGTAGTTCAAGCCGTGGCCCGCATGCACCGTGAGCCCGAGCCTCGCACCCATCCGGGCGCACGCCGCCAGCCGCTCGAGCTCGGTCGCCTGGCCCGCGCCGCTCGCCTGCGCATACGCTCCCGTATGCAGCTCGATCGCCGGCGCCCCGATGCGCGCGGCCGCCTCCACCTGTTGCGGATCCGGATCGATGAACAGCGACACCCGGATCCCGAGCCCGACGAGCCGCGCCGTTGCCTCGCGGATGCGAGCCTCCTGGCCCGCCACATTCAGACCGCCCTCCGTGGTCACCTCCTGGCGCCGCTCCGGCACGAAGCAACAATCGGCCGGCCGCACCTCGGCGGCGATGGTCAACATCTCCTCCGTCACCGCCATCTCCAGGTTCATGCGCGTTTGCAACAGTCCCTTCAGCGTCCTGACGTCGAAATCCTGAATGTGCCGGCGGTCTTCCCGCAGGTGCAGTGTGATGCTGTCGGCGCCCGCCATCTCGGCGGCCAGGGCCGCCTGCAGCGGCTCGGGGTCCCTGCCCCGCCGCGCTTGGCGCAACGTGGCCACATGATCGATATTGACGCCGAGCGCAATGGTGGAATGAGCCAAGCCGTCATCTCCGTGAGGAAGCGAGCGATCGAGCGGCTCAGGGCCAAAGACAGCCGTAGGGCCGGCCAAGCCCATAGATTAACTAAGTCTGCGATCCCCTGCGCGCGAGTGCCCGCGCCACCTTGCGAGTGGTCAGCTCCTTGCCTTCCAGCCTCTCCTCGAGCGCCGCCTTCAGGATCCGGCGCGCATCCTCGAGCGCTCGCCCGTCGGTGAGGCTCTCCCGCGCGAGCTCGATGAGCGAGCTTCCCGCCACTGCTTCCGCCTCATCGGCTTCCACGCGGGAAAGCCCCTCGCTCGCGCGAAACCGGTAGAACTTCCCCTCTTCCACGGCCCTGCCGGTGCGCGCCTCCGAGGTAAGGTCCGCCCCGTAGCCCATCGCCTCGAGCAGCCGCTTCTCGAACAGCCGCAGGACCCTCTCGACCCGCGCTCCCGCGCGCAAACCCGCCAGCGCCTGCCGATAATCCTCGAACACCTCCGGCAGCGGATCGTGGCGCGTCGTGAGCTTGAGCAACAGCTCGTTGAGATAGAACCCCGCCATGAGGCCCCCCGGCGGCAAAGCGGGTGCGCTCTCGGCGCTCTCCGCCCCGGTGAGCTGCCCTGCCTCCCGCCCCACCTGAAAGGAGAGCAGCAGCAGATCGAACGGCTGCAGCACCCCGCGAAACCGTGGCTTCGGTCCGCGCACTCCCCGCGCAAACAGCGTCAGGCGCCCGTGATCGCGCACCAGCACCTCGAGGATCCGGCTGGTGTCGCGGTACGGCCGATGGTGCAGGATGTATCCTGGCGCGAGGAGGACGCGGCGAGGATGCGCGGTCATCGGCGCCGATTACTCCAGCCCCAATTCCCGCAGCGCCCGCGCGTTGTCCGCCCAGTTCTCCCGCACCTTCACCCAGAGGTTGAGGTGGAGCCGGCGCCCGAGCATGCCGTTCAACGCGAGCCGCGCGGAGGTGCCCACCCGCTTCAAGCGCTCGCCCCTGGCACCGATCACGATCGGCTTCTGCCCCTCGCGATCCACCCAGATGGCCGCATCGACCGTCAGCTGCCCGTCCTGCTCGGCGAGCTTCTCCACCTCCACGGCGATGCCGTAAGGCACCTCCTGGTTGAGCTCCAGAGTCAACTTCTCGCGGATCATCTCCGCAATCCTGAATTGAATGCCGCGGTCGGTCAGCTCCCCTTGCGGGAAGAGGGGCGGCGAGACCGGCAGGTGCGCTGCGATCGAGCTGCGCAGGTCATCGATGTTCGTCTGCTTGAGGGCCGAGACCGGCACCAGGGCGAGAAACGGGTGGCGGCGGTCGAGCTCGGCGAGATAGGGCAACAGCCGCTCGCGCGGCTTCACCCGGTCGACCTTGTTGACGGCAACCAACACCGGACGCGCCGCTCGCGCGATGCGCTTCAACACCAGCTCGTCTTCCGCATTCCAGACCAGCGCCTCGAGCACGAGCACCACCAGGTCCGCATCCTCAAGCGCCGCCGCCGCCGTCCGGTTCATCGCCTTGTTGAGCGCGCGCGGCGCCTGGCTGTGAAGTCCCGGCGTATCGACGAACGCGATCTGCGCGTGCGGCAGTTGCGCGAGCCCGATGATCCGATGCCGGGTCGTCTGCGGGCGCGGTGTCACGATGCTGAGCTTCTGACCGACGAGCGCGTTGAGCAGGGTCGACTTGCCGACGTTCGGCCGTCCGACGAGCGCCGCGAAGCCGCAGCGAAATTCAGGGGGAGAGTCAGTCACTTCGAGGGCCTGTGCCGGCGTCCAACTGCTCCAGTATGCGCTCGGCGGCCTCCTGCTCGGCACGCCGGCGGCTCGAGCCGCTGCCGTGGGCCGAGTGCCCCTGCCCCGGCACCTCGCACAGCACGTGGAAGGTCTGCGCGTGCGCTTCGCCCTCGACCCGCTCGACCCGGTAGCGCGGCAGCGCAAGTCCCCGGGATTGCAGGTGCTCCTGCAGCCGTGTTTTGGCATCCTTGAGCTCGTGCGGGGCCGGCAAGGCCGCGATCCTCGGCTGGAAGAGCCGCTCGATCAGCCGCTCCGCGGCAGGGAGTCCCCCATCGAGGTACAGCGCCCCGCAGACCGCCTCGAAGGCGTCCGCCAGAATGGACTGGCGGCGAAAGCCTCCCGTCTTCAGCTCCCCCGAGCCGAGCTGCAGCGCCTCGCCGAGCTTCAGCGACTTGGCAATCTCCGCCAGCGGCTCGCCGCTCACGACCCGCGCCCGAAGCCTGCTCAGATCCCCCTCGCTCGCCTCGGGGAAAGCCGCGTAGAGGTGGTGCGCCACGAGCAGGTTCAGCACCGCATCGCCGAGGAACTCCAGCCGCTCGTTGTTCGGGCCGGGTACGCTGCGGTGGGTGAGCGCCGCGCGAAAGAGCGCCGGGTCACGCGGCTCGTGATCGAGCTCGGCGCGCACCCAGGCGAGCGGCCAGTCAGGCCTAGCCACCGCCGCTCAGGGTGACAATTTTGTCGAATTGGACCTGCAGGGTGATGCCCGCGAAGAGCGGCGTCTGGTCATCGTAGGCCGCCTCGACCTGCCAGCCCGCGCCCGCGCGGGAGATCGAGATATCCTTGATCGTGGGGTAGTCGACCGCGTCGATCTCGAAATGCTTCGCGATGGAATTGCGGATGCCGTCAGGGGTCGCCCCGCCGGTGCGAAACTCGTCCGTGAGCTCATTCAGCGTGCGCGAGACCTTCATGTAATTCAGGTAAATCGGCGTCAGGCGAATGCCGGCATAGATCACGATCGCGAACGGAATGAGCAGCACCAGCCACCCGATCGCCGTCACACCACGTTGGCGCGCATGCATTGTTGACCCCCACTATTTGATCTTCATACCTATGCGATGCCAGAGCGGCCCCCCGGAGCGCTGCGGGTCCCAATTGAACCAGATGTAGGTCGCCTTGCCGACCAGATTCGCATCGGGCACGAAGCCCCACACGCGCCCGTCGTCGCTGTTGTCCCGATTATCGCCGATCATCAGGTACTCCCCCGGCGGGACCACCTTGGTGACCACCTGAGGCTCGATGAGCGGCACTGCGCCAGGCGGAGACGCGCCGCCGCAGACATAGCCGCGCGCATCGCTTCGCCGGCATCCCGGGAGCGCGTAGGGAGTCACTTCGAGCGGCACGGGGCAGAGCAGCGCCTGGTGGGTATGCTCGCCCAGCTGCTCGGTCGCGAGCTGCATGTTGATGTAGCAGCCGTCGCTGTAGGTGTCCGTGACTTTGAACGGTATCACCTTGCCATTGATGATGAGCCGATCGTCGCGCACCGTCACATGATCGCCCGGAAGACCCACCACGCGCTTGATGTAGTTCTCAGAAGGATCGAGCGGATAGCGGAAAACCACCACGTCCCCCCGCCGGGGGCCGCCCGTGTCCAGGATTTTCGTGTTGGTGACCGGCAGCCTCAAGCCATAGGCGAACTTGTCGACCAGGATGAAATCCCCGTCGAGGAGCGTCGGCATCATCGAGTCGGAGGGGATGCGGAACGGCTCGAACACGAACGAGCGCAGCAGCAGCACCGCGATCGCCACCGGGAAGAAGCTGCGGGCGTAATCGACCGTGCCGGGCTCGGCGATGGCCGTCGGGTCCTTGCCGGCCGATTGGGCCGCAGCGCGGCGGCGGGCGCGCAGCACCCAGACATCCAGCGCCCAGACGATCCCGGTCGCCGCCGAGATCGCCACCAGCAGGCCGCTGAAGTCGATGGTCTCGGCGACGAGGAGCCGCACCACCGCCGCGCCGATGAGGATCGGCAACAAGAGGTAGGCGAGTGACATCGCGGAGGAATCGGCGGCCGGCTTCGGGGCGGCGGCGATCTGGCGCCGTGGCCGCAGAAACCAGTCATCGATGACGCACAGGAGCCCGACGGGCAGCGCCAGCCACGCGAGGGCGAGGATCACCTGCATCAGAACGGGAGGCACGCGCCAGCGCCTACTTGCGGCCGACCTTCAGGACGGCGAGAAACGCCTCCTGGGGAATCTCGACCCGACCCAACTGTTTCATACGCTTCTTGCCTTCTTTCTGCTTCTCGAGGAGCTTGCGCTTGCGGCTGACGTCGCCGCCGTAACATTTGGCGAGCACGTTCTTGCGCAGCGCCTTGACCGTGGCGCGCGCGATGATGGAGCTGCCGATGGCCGCCTGCACCGCGACTTCGAACATCTGCCGCGGGATGAGCTCGTGCATCTTGTCGACCAGCTCGCGGCCGCGCTGATAGGCGCTCTCCCGATGCACGATGATCGAGAGCGCATCGACCCGCTCGCCATTGATCAGGATGTCGAGCTTGACGAGCGGCGCGGCCTGGAAGTGCGAGAACTCGTAATCGAAGGAAGCGTACCCGCGGCTTACCGACTTCAACCGGTCGAAGAAGTCGAGCACCACCTCCGCAAGCGGCAGCTCGTAATGCAGCGACACCTGACTGCCGAGGTATTGCATCTTCTTCTGGGTGCCGCGCTTGTCGTTGCAGAGCTTCAACACCGCGCCCACGTGATCCGGCGGCACCAGGATATTTGCAACGATGATGGGCTCGCGGATCTGCTCGATCTCGTTCGAGGGAGGGAGCTTCGCCGGATTATCGACGTACTCCACCACACCGTCCGTGCGGGCCACCTCATACACCACCGTCGGCGCGCTCGTCACCAGGTCGAGCTCGTACTCCCGCTCGAGCCGCTCCTGCACGATGTCCATGTGAAGGAGTCCGAGGAACCCGCAGCGGAAGCCGAACCCGAGGGCGCCGGAAACCTCCGGCTCGTAATGCAGCGCCGAATCGTTGAGCTTCAATTTCGCGAGCGCATCGCGAAAGCTCTCGTAATCCTCGGAATTCACCGGGAAGAGCCCAGCGAACACCCGTGGCTTGATCTGCCGGAAGCCGGGCAGCGGCGCCGACGCCGGACGGCTCTCGAGGGTGATGGTATCGCCCACCGGCGCGCCATCGATCTCCTTGATTCCGGCGACGATGAAGCCGACATCCCCGGTCGAGAGCGACTTCTCCACGATGGGCTTCGGAGTGAAGCGGCCGAGGCGATCGACCGTGTGGCTGCGGCCGGTCGATACGACCCGGATCTTCTCGCCGCTTCTCACGCTGCCGTTCACGACCCGCACCAGCGAGACCACGCCGACATAGTTATCGAACCAGGAGTCGATGATGAGCGCCTGCAGCGGCGCTTCCGTGTCGCCCTTCGGCGGCGGGATGCGCCTGATCAGCGTCTCGAGCAGCTCCGGAACGCCCTCGCCGGTCTTGGCGCTCACCCGCGCGGCATCGGCAGCCTCGATGCCGATGATCTCCTCGATCTCGCGCATCACCCGCTCCGGGTCGGCCGAGGGCAGATCGATCTTGTTGATGACCGGCAGCACTTCGAGCCCCTGCTCGATCGCCGTGTAGCAGTTGGCGACGCTCTGGGCCTCCACGCCCTGCGACGCGTCGACCACGAGCAGGGCACCGTCGCATGCGGCGAGCGAGCGGGACACCTCGTAGGAGAAGTCCACGTGCCCGGGAGTGTCGATCATGTTGAGCTGGTAGCGCTCGCCGTCGCGCGACTGATAATAGAGAGTGACGCTCTGCGCCTTGATGGTGATGCCGCGCTCGCGCTCGAGGTCCATCGAGTCGAGCACCTGCGCCTGCATCTCCCGATCCTCGAGCCCGCCGCAGAGCTGAATGAAGCGGTCGGCCAGAGTCGACTTGCCGTGATCGACGTGGGCGATGATGGAGAAATTACGTATGAGCCGCATGAATCGGTCTGTCGCGTTGCTGCCGCGCCAGGTGATCAGCGGCCGTCGCAATTATAGCAGTCAGCCTCGCCGCAGCAGGCGCCGCAGTTCCTCGGGGTCGAGCCGGTGGCGGCAGACCACCGTGCCATCGAGCAGCAGCACCGGAACCTCGAGCCCGTAGCGGCGCTTGAGCACGGGATCCGCATCGACGTCCGCCACCTCGATGGGCGGCAGTGGCATGGACTGCCCGAGCGCCTGCAGCTCGCCGAGCATCTGCTCGCAGAGGTGACAATCGCGCCGGTGGACGACAGTGAGAACGGCGAGTCCTTCAGGGTAGCGGCGGTGAGTGGGCCAACGGGCCGCTGCGCAGGGTTCCGATGGGGGTTGGCGCCACAGTCGCCGTTGACTCGCGCGCCCTCTCCTGCTTCACCGAATCGGCGATGAAGCGCACGGTCTGCGGCGGCACTTCCCCGACCGCGGTCACCTTGTGACCATCGACCACGGTCGAGAAGGCGTACGAGGCGCCCACGTGGGCGGCCTCCACCACCTGGGCCTTGTCCGGGGTGCTCTCGATGTGCCTCTCCACGAACACGGATACGGACGCCAACCCGTCGGTGAAAACGAGGTGATCGACCCGGCCCGGCCGACCCGGCATGGTCTGCGCCGCGCGCACCGTCATGCGAAAGCCCGGCGGCAGCCGGCTGACGTTCCAGACCGTGCCTTCGCCGGCCACGGCCGGCTTGAGCGATGCGGAGCCGTTGCGCAGCCAGCGAAAGCCCGCGGTCGAGATGCCGGGCCGGAACGCCGAGTCCGCAATGTGCGAGCGGATCCTGAGGTTCGCGAACACGATCTGCTCGATCACATCGCCGTGGGCGTCGCAGAGCTGCGTCTTCAGCGGCATTGCGGTCGAGTCATCGATCCAGAGGCGGTAGCCGTAGCGGTATTGGTCCCGCGGCATCACGGTGATGAGGCGCGTGTTGTGCCGGTTGAAGCGCATGCGGCCGACTTCCTTGATGTCGTAGAACCGCGCGGTCTGGGCATCGATCGCAGGAAAGCCGCCGAGGAGCGAGACTTTGGCCGGCGTCTGCTCGACCAATACGACGTGCTTGTCGGGCAGATAGCAGGCCAGGTTCGAGCCGGTGCGGATGAACTCGCGCCCGGAGCCGTCGAGGGAGACCAGCCGCTCGGAGACCGTGCCGTCCTCGACGCGATGGATGATGCGCAGCATCTCGACCCGCCCGCCCTGCCAGTGCGCGAAGGTGCCATCGTAGTTGAGGGTGGTGAGCGCGTGATTCATGCGCTCGAGCCACTTGGCCGGCTCATCGGCGCTCGCCACCCCGGCGATCGCCAAGGCGAGCGCCAGCCAGCCGATACGCTCGCTACTTCGGATTCTGGACCGCATTGCCTTGCACGTGCTGAGTTGGCTGATCCGACCCGGCGGACGTGCTGGAGGTTCCCGGCTCACTCACCATCAGCGACGAGAGGAGATTTCCCCGACTGACGGGCCAGGAATAGGCGCTGTGAGCCACGACGTAGTCGGCCAGCTCCGTGGCCGGCACGACCATCATCGGCCGCTGCTGGACCGGCGGCACCACGAAGCTGTCGGACGCCGCCGCGCCCAGGTTTTGGGCGGCGGTCCTTACGGCAAACCGCGCCGGGGCCGCGCTGCCCGCCACGGTGGCGGTTGCTTCGACCGCGGAGCCTGCGGGCAGCGACTGCGAGCGCAGCCAGAGGATCGAGGCCACGGCCA
>DATFCZ010000051.1:0-50479 GCA_035252605.1 Steroidobacteraceae bacterium | reverse complement strand
TGCCAAAGATCTCCCGGATCTGGCGCACCGCGCACGCCGACATCTTCGATCCATGCAGCGCCGCTCGACGCTCGTATGTGCCTTCTGGCGACAAGCGGAGTTGTTCTGAGAGTGCCATGCACTTACGCAAGTCTCAATAGTACTGTCCATTCGGCCGCGAGCCAGGGCTTGCCATCCGGGCGCGACAGCAATGGCGCGGTGGGAAGCTTGGACTTGCTTACACGTTCGAACAGCTCGATAGCGGCTGGCGAAAGAGGGACTGTCCGCCTCCCAGTCTTGCCGCTGAGCGTGAGGGTCTTGGTGCGGCCGTCAAAGGCCGAGCGCTGTGCGTGTGCGACTTCTCCGGGACGAGCACCGGTGAGCATGACGGCTTCGATCAGATCACGCACGGCGCCATCCGCGGCTGCTAGCAACGCGCGGCGCTGCGCAAAGTCTAGGTAGGTCTCGCGGCGTCGGTCAGCGTTGGGATACGGCTTGATCGATTTCCATTCGATGGCGGTGGAGGCGGCCACTTGTCGGTTATTGACCGCAAGGTTGAGCGCCGCGCGGAGCGTATTGAGCATGCGGTTGGCGCCGGCCTTCGAGATCTTGAGACCATTGCGCCAGCTCTTGAGCGTTGGCGTACGTAGCCGAATCAGCTCAGTTCGGCCGAGAGCGGTGCCATAAATGCCATAATGCTTGAAGCGCCAGTCGGCATCGCGAGCGGTGTTCTCACCCTTCTCGCGGCGCCGGTCCTCCACGTACTCCCGGCATGCATCCTCAACGGTGAACTTCCCCTTGGGCGCCATCACGCCGGCGTCGAGGCTCGCGAACCACTCCTGTGCGGCTTTGGCAGCGGCGTCGTAGTCGAACGCGGTTGTCGAGGCACCGAGCGACTTGTACTGCTGTGTGCCATCCTCATTACGCGCTCTTGCGATCCACGACCCTCGCTCCGCATCGATCTTGCGGTAGCCGATGAAACGCCCCGTGCCGAGCGGTGCTGCCCAGTACGGCTCTCGCCGCGGCTTCAGCTTGTCGCGGATGCTGATCTTATGAATGTGTTCTGACATGGGCGAAATTTCCGGTATCGTTCCGTACCAGCAGGCACGTTCGCCGTTTGCAGGCGCCGAGTTCGCCGTACGGACTCCGCCAAGGAGTCGTACGGAATCGTACGGACGGTCAACTCTTCGCCGTACCCGGGCGAAAAACGCCCGAAAAACGCCTGGTACGGAATCCATACGGAAAATCTACCGTCGATACGCGCAGACGCCAGAATACGAGATTCTCGGAAAAACAGCCACTTATCAAACACCTATAGACAGCCAAAGACCCCTTTAATGTATTTACACGGCGAATGTCGGGGGTTCGAGTCCCTCAGCACCCATTTAGAGGAACTCCTGAGGCGCCCCGAGCAGCGCCTGGCGACCGGCATGGACGAGGAGGACATCGCCGGCTTCAAGACATGAGCAAGAGCACGTATCCCCTGAAGCTGCCCGCGTCGGTGAAGAAGGCGGCGGCCGAGCTTGCAGCGAGCGACGGGGTTTCTCTAAACCAGTTTATCGCCGCCGCCGTGGCAGAGAAGGTCGGGTGCCTACGCACCGCACAGGAGTTCCTGCGCGACCGGGCAGGGACGGCGAAGCCGAAAGACATGCTCAAGTACCTCCGCCGCGCTCCGAGGGTGTCGCCATCAGCCGAGGATCAGCGGTAGCGGCGCTGGGCGGCTGCGTACACGCGCCGCGAGTTTTGTTCAAGTTTCTGGCCTTTACACGGAGGGTTCGAGTCCCTCAGCACCCATAATATCCAGAGCATCCTGGCTGACTCATGCCTTCTGTGGCATCTACTGTCTATATGCCTTTAACTGCATATTTTGTATATATGCCGTTAAAGGCATATTATGCGCCGCATGAAGCCTCTAGTCCTCCAAACCCCGGGTCAGCTGGCGAGCCACCTGCGCTCCTTCCGTAAGGCGCGCGGCCTCACCCAGGCGGCGCTTGGGGCACTTGCAGGCCTCGACCAGACCCGGATCGCCAAGATCGAGCGCGATCCCCGACGGGTGAGCGTCGGACAACTGCTGCAGCTCCTCGCCGTACTGCGGGTGCGGGTGCTGCTCGAGTCCTTCGGAGACAAAGCGGAGAAGCCACCGAGCGGCGGGCCGCCGGACTGGTAGGCCCGCATGGTCTCGCTGATCGTCTGGATGAATGGCGAACGCGTAGGGGAGTGGGGCACACTCCGCGGTGGCCGAACGCCCGTCTTTCGCTATGAGGAGTCCTGGGCCACCTCGCCCCACGGCCGTGCCCTGTCGTTGTCCCTGCCGCTGACCGCCAATCGCGAAGTGCGGGGAGCTGCAGTGGAAAACTACTTCGACAACCTCCTGCCGGACAATGCAGACATCCGGCGGCGCATCCGCAGCCGCTTCCGCACGCCATCCTCCGACGCGTTCGATCTCCTAACCGCGATCGGCCGCGACTGCGCCGGCGCCGTGCAGCTCCTGCCCCCGGACGAGGAGCCCGCGGGCTGGGATCGCATCGACGCGACGGCACTGACCGAGCAGCAGGTCGAACAAACTTTGCGCGAAGTCACTGCGGTCAACCCGCTCGGTCGCGGTGAGCAGGACGATTTTCGCATATCCCTCGCCGGCGCCCAGGAGAAGACCGCACTCCTTCACATGGCGGGGCGCTGGTACCGGCCGCATCATGCGACACCGACCACCCATATTCTAAAATTGCCGCTCGGCATCATTGGGGGCTTTCGCGGCGACTTCTCCGATTCTGTCGAGAACGAGTGGCTCTGCGCACAAGTCCTGCGCGAGCTGGAGCTGCCCGTCGCGGAGGTAGAGATCGCGCGCTTCGGCGACCAGCGCGTACTCGCCGTCACGCGGTTTGACAGGCGCTGGATCGGTGTAGACGCCTCCGAGGTCCAGAAAAAGCGCTTCAAACCTGAGAAGGGCACATGGATCGCGCGACTCCCGCAGGAGGATTTTTGTCAGGCCTTGGGACTGCCACATACGCTTCGCTACGAGGCTGATGGTGGACCTTCGATCCAGGACTCGCTCGGGCTGCTGGCCCACAGCGAGAACCCGGTGAGAGAGCGGACAAATTTCGTACTCGCCCAACTCGCCTTCTGGCTGCTCGCCGCCACCGACGGACATGCGAAGAACTTCTCGCTGCGCCACGGCACGGGCGGCGCATACGGCCTGACGCCGCTCTACGATGTGCTCTCTGCGTGGCCGATCATCGGCCGTGGCAAGAATCAGCTGGCCTTCGAAAAGGCCAAACTCGCCATGGCACTTCGCGGCAGAAAGCCCCATTGCCAGCTGAAGGAGATCACCGCTCGCCACTGGCAGGCGCTGGCCGAGCAAACTGCGGTGCCGGGTCTTTGGCTCCTCATGCAGTCATTCGTCGAGTCCGCGCCGGCGGCTCTCAGCCGAGTTGAGAAACGCCTGCCGCGCGGCTTCCCCGAGCGCGTCCACGCCACCGTCAAGAACGGGGTGCAGGGTCAGATCCGCCGCTTTAGACAGATAATTTGATTCAGCCTGAATGTGTGGATTTCAGCCCTCATCCGTGCGATCGCCAATCTGGCTCTTGGGAACGGTTTGGAGATTATCGAGTTGACCGCACACGTGCGCGGGAGCCCGCGGGCTGGCGGGCGTAGCCCTCCGCGCGCCGCGCTTCTTCCTGGCGGACGCGCTGTCGCCCATCGGCCTTCAGCACTTGCCGGATGAGCGCAGAGCGGGTCGTCCGCTGTGCCGGCCGGCGCGGTAGGTGACCCCAGGCCTTCACACGGCGAATGTCGGGGCTCGAGTCGCTGCCGGAGCAGCCCGGCAATTGCCGCTGAGGAGGCTCAGATCGGCGATCACGGAGAATAATGACCCGGAAATAGGAGAATTGATTGCGAGGTAGGGAATATCCTCTCAGGATCATCTCCCTCCGGCAGCGGCCAAGAATCGCGATCGAGGCGGCATTGGACGATAAGACCCGCCACCAGTGGGTGGCCACGCACATTCTCCCCCACGAAGGGGAAGCGCGCGGCTGGCTGCGCCGGCACATCCACCGCCTCGTACCTTCCGATCTCGATGATCTCATCCAGGAGGCGTACGCCCGTTTATGGGGCGCGGAATTGCGCGGCATCGCGAACGGCCGCAGCTATCTTTTTACCGTGATCCGCAATCTGCTGAGCGAACAGGCGCGTCGTGCCCGGATCGTGCCCATGGAGCGCATGAGTGAAATCGACTCGCTGCGCATCCCGAGTGAGGAGCCGGGTCCCGATCGCAGAGTAAGCGCGCTACAGGAGCTCGAGCGCCTCGAGCGTGTCGTTGAGCAGCTCCCGAAGCAATGCCGCCACGCCTTCAGGCTGCAGAAGTTCCACGGGTTGTCGCAGCAGGAGATCGCGCGCAAGATGAGTATTTCGGAGAAAACGGTCGAGAAGCACCTGGCGACTGCGCTCTTTCGGGTGACCCAGTCGCTCAAAGAGGATATGGGCGATGCACCCGAGTCGCGGCTCGAAATCGGCGAATATGACTCAGCACGGAACAAAGACTGACCTCGAGGCGGCTCAATGGGCCGTGCGGTTGCAGCTGCGTCCCCTTAACGGCGAGGAGCAGGCCGAGCTCGATCGGTGGGTCAGCGCCGACTCCCGACACCGAGGTGCGCTCCTGCGCGCTCGCGCGGCGTGGCTGGATCTCGATCGTCTCGCGGCGCTGAGCGCCAACGGTCAATCCGAGCCCCTCGCCGCACCTGGCGGCTCGAGCCTCGAGCCGAGCCGGCGCTGGTTCATCGCGGCAGGAGTGACGGCGGTGGTGTGCGCGGGCAGCGCCGGCGCGTGGTGGCTCTCGCGGCGCGGTGAGGTTTACGCGAGCAGCGTGGGGGAGATTCGACGGGTCACGCTCTCGGACGGCTCTCATATGGTGCTCAACACGGATTCCATGGCGAAGGTAAGCTTCAGCGAGGTCGAGCGGCAGATCGAGCTCGAGTCCGGGGAGGGTCTGTTCCAGGTGGCCAAGGATCCGGCACGGCCTTTCGTCGTGCGCACCGGCTCGGTGTCGGTGAAGGCCGTGGGAACGGTGTTCGCCGTCCGTGCGCTCGATGAGCGCGTCGATGTGACCGTGACGGAGGGGGTTGTGGAGGTCATCGACAGAAGCGGATCGGGGTCACCCCTCGTGCGGCGAGTGTCGGCCAACGAGCACGCCACCGTAATGCAATCCCGACAGATTGAGATACAGCGTCTGACTCGTGACGAGGCTGAGCGGCAGATCGCCTGGCGCCAGGGTCTCGTCAACTTTGCCGGCGAGCCGTTGAGTACTGCGGTTGCGGAGATGAATCGCAATAATCATCGCCAGATCCTCATCGACGATCCAAGCCTCAGCGCGCGTCCGATCGTGGGTCTTTTTCGTGCCGACGACCCGGAGGGCTTCGCAGCCACCGTGGCGGTTGCGCTCGGAGCTCAGTCGGTGAAAGAAAACGGGGCGATCCACATTCGCCCGAGGACCGCGCCGTAAAGTCTTCGGTCATTGAACTGAGGGAAATGACGGGCTCATTCATCTTCCCCCCGACGCGTCCGCGCGAGGCGCACACGGGGGAGATGCTCGATGAGACTCGGCGAGAAGAGATCACGGGTGCTTGAGGCGCTCATCCTGGCGGCCTTGGTATCCAGCGGCGCATTGCCGGCATTCGCCAGTGAGCTTCACGACTTCAATGTGCCGGCAGAAGCGGCGCCGGCGGCGATCAGGGACTTCGCCTCGCAGGCGAAAGTTGAGATCCTGGTCGCCGGCGAGAATGTCGAGCACAGGCGATTGCACGCCGTAACCGGTGAGCATTCCACCGCCGAGGGCCTGACGATGTTGCTCGCCGATAGCGGACTGACCGCGCAATACGTCGGCGAGCGGGCGATTGCGCTGGTTGGGCCTGCGCACCGCCGCAATCGGCAAGTCGCAGACGGTAGCGCGGAAGCTCGGGCCGCAAAGGAGGGGAAGAGCAGCTCTTCCCGCCGGTTTCGCCTGGCTCAGTCGGCTGCGGCAGACACTGCGAGCGCTGCTGCCGTAACGGAAGATTCCTCTGGAGGCAATGAGTCAGTTGCCCCGCTCGAGGAAGTGGTCGTCACTGCCGAGAAGCGTGCGCAACGGCTGATCAATGTTCCGGAGAGCGTTACCGCACTCAGTGGAGCGGAATTGCGCCAAGCCGGCATCCATTCGGTGCTCGATCTTTCCTACGCCGTGCCGAGCCTGGTGGTGGACGATACGGGAGGCGGTTACCAACGCTATTTCATCCGTGGCGTCGGCAACGGTAATGGGGCCATATCACTCGTGGGCGTTTATCTCGATGACGCCGATATCACCAACGAAAGTCTCGCCCAGCTCGATGTCAATATGATCGACCTCAAGCGCATTGAGGTGCTGAAAGGGCCGCAGGGAACGTTATACGGCGACGGCTCGGCCGGTGGCACCATCCGATATGTCACCAATGACCCGGATCTGACGTCCTTCAGCGCCTACGGTGACCTGAGCCTGTATGGCACGGTCCTCGGTTCACCCAGCCAGGTCGTCTCGGCCGTCGTGAATGCGCCGCTGCTCGCGAATACGCTCGGGTTGCGGATCGTCGGCACTTACGGCGATGTGGGCGGCTGGGTCGATCAGCCTGCCGCGGGCCGGCTGAACATCAACAACCAGAACCTGCGCGACGCTCGCATCAAGGGCTTGTGGCAGCCGAGCGCGCGGCTCTCAGTGAGGGCGCTGGTCGAGGTTCACCGCAACAGCAGCAACGGGGCCGAAACCGGTGCCGATGCCAGCTACAACCTGACGCTCGCGGTCTATCCGACTCTGGCAACGCCGTTCGTGTCGAATTTCGACATCTACAATCTGAATATTTCCTACGACTTTGCCGCGGTCAATCTACTGAGCAGCACCACGTATTTCGACAACACGACGCACGGCGTGTTCGGGCTCGTGTACCCCGTGGCCTACCCCCCGACCCCGCTCTTTCAATTCATCAATAACCCCGACTCGCGCAACGATGCCTCGTTCTCGCAGGAGATACGGGCGACCTCGCGAGAAGGCGGCAATTTCCATTGGGTGACGGGCGCCTTCTTCAAGCATCAGACGGTCGATTACGCCACCGACTACGAATTCAGCTTCGGCGGGCCGGTGCTGGGCTCGGGCTCCGCCATCGACGACGAAGGCTCGAAGTCCGTATCGATTTACGGCGATGCCAACTACAAGATCGGCAAGCGGATCACCGTCGGTGCGGGCGTGCGCGATTTCCGCGACGACCGCACGGAGTACGACGGCGTCCTCTATCGTTCGGGCACGTTCCATTCGGTCGATCCGCGCCTCTATGCCTCGTATGCATTGTCGCGCGACGTCAACGTGTACACGAATGTTGCTGAAGGCTTTCGCAGCGGAGGCTTCAACGGCGGATACGGCGTTCCGGAATCGACTTTCGCGCCGGAGAAGGCGCGTTCGTACGAGCTCGGTACCAAGGCGTCGCTCCTCGACGGGCATGTGGGTGGCGATCTGGCATTGTTCTATACGCGTTACGGGAACTACCAGATATTCGTCAATACCCCGAACGGCATCGGTGAACTGGAGAATGGGGGCACTGCGCACATCAAGGGCATCGATTGGTCGCTGCAGTGGCAGGCCAGCGAGCATTTGTCACTGTCCGCTAGCGGCAATGTGACCAGTTCGCGCTTCGTCAGTGTGGCGCCCGGTGAGATCACCGTCGACGTCGGTGACCCGGTGGACTACACGGCTGAGTACATGGCGCGCCTCTCCGGACTCTACAGGTTTCAGCTGGGGAGGAATCTTCCGGCCTTCGCGCGAGTGGACTATAGCCAGATCGGGCCGGAGAGTACTACGGATCGCGGCGAAGGCGGGCCGCCGATACTCGTCAAATCCGACGTCATTCACATGCTGAATGCACGCGTGGGAGTGAGGCGCGGCGGCTGGACGCTGGAGTTGTTCGCCACGAACCTTTTGAGCGAGAACGGCAACGAGGATCCCGGCAGCGCCTTCGGAATCGGCGCGCGACCGAGGCCGCGCACCATGGGTATCGAGATCAGTGGAACCACGGAATGAGCGTTGGCCGGCGCCGCGCATCGCTCACGGGGGCATGGATTGCCGGCGCGGCTGCGCTGAGCGTTGCGGCGCTCGCGGGTGTTTCGCGCGCGGCTGCGCGAGCGGGCGGTGATGCCCCGGGGTTCCTGGCCTGGGCGCGCTCCGCGGCGATACCTTTGCACGGGCTGGGGCCGGCGACGACCCATGGAGATCTCGCGCGGCTCGCAACGACCGTCGGACCGGCGCGCGTGGTGGCGCTCGGCGAGCCTGGACACGGCGCGCAGCAGCCGCTGGCGTTCCGAAATCGCTTGTTCAGATACCTGGTGAAGCACGACGGCGTCACGGCGATCGCGCTCGAAACCTCATTCACCGAGTCGCGGGCCATCGATGATTTCGTCATGGGAGGGGGCGGCGATGCCGCTGTGCTCACACGGCGGAATCTGAGCTGGGGCTTCGGCCGCTATGAAGCGAATGTCCGTCTTATAAGGTGGATGCGAGATTACAACGAGCATGCAGGCGGACAACGCAAGCTGCATTTCTATGGTATCGATATGAGCGGTGGAGGGGATGAGGGGGACTACTCGCACCCTTCCATAGCAGTGCGCAGCGCCGTCGCGTACCTGCGGACAGCGGCGCCGCGCTCTTCGGCGGACCTGATGAAACGCATAGCGCCGCAGCTGCGCCTGATGGACCGGCTGGGTTACTGGCAGATGGCATTGCACGATCAAGCATCCCTCGAGACCATGCTCGAGTCGCTTGGTGAGTACTTTGAAGCGAATGGAACGGCTTTGCGCCACGCAGGCTCGCGTGCCGACTACGATTGGGCGGCGCACAGCCTCGTGGTGGCGGGTCAACTGTTTGACTACCTGAGACTTGAGCCTGCGCCGCAAGGGAAGTCGATGAGCATCGGCCCACTCGATTACCGAGAGGATGAGGTTCGCGAGACCGCCATGGCGACGAACGTCCTCTGGGCGCTACACGAAGAAGGCCCCGAAGGGAAGTTGTTGGTCTATGCGCACGATGCTCATGTCATGAATGACCGCTCGCGCGGAGGCATATGGAGCGTGTACAAGGAGGCGCCGGTGATGATGGGCGGGCATCTGCGCGCCGATCTCGGGCGCCGGCTGGTGATCATCGGGGCACTCGCGGCGCACAATGGCCCAGGCCTTCCTGCCGATCATCCGATACCTGGGAGCTTTGAGGCAACGCTCGCGGCCCTCGAGCTGCCGTTTTTCGCTCTCGATCTGCGCAAAGCACGGGGCAATCTCGCTGCAGCCGCCTGGTTGGATGGGCGCCGAGTGATCCGAGCGAATTTCGATACCGAGCTCGATGTGATACCGGCACAGGCGTTCGACGTGATCGTGTTCATGGACGAGGTTACGCGAGCGAAACCCAACGGAGCGGCCGATCGATGAGCTTGGTCCGCTCAGGCTCTTTACTCGCCGCGCTGTGCCTTGCATCCCTCCCCGGAGTTTGCGCAACTCAGGACCTTTTCCCCTCGAATGGGGATCTGCGCCACGTACGCGCCATCTCCGAGCCGCATCTCTCGCCTGACGGCCGCAGCGTCCTGCTCGAGGTTTCCGATCCTACCGCCGACGGAGGACGCGGGCATCTCTGGCTCCTCGACGCCCGAGCCAACACCGCGCGCCAGCTCACATATTCTGTCCTCGGCCAGAAGCAGGGCGAGTTCAGCGGCGAGTGGCTGCCTGACGGCAACGCCATTCTGTTTCTCGCTCATCGTGGCCAGTACACACAGCTTTACGAGCTGCCCATGAATGGCGGCGAAGCCCATCCCTTCGACATCAAGCTCGTTCCACCGGTTGACGAATCCACCGAGCCCGGGGCGATTCCTCCAGCCAAGACTCCGGCGGGGCGACGGAAACCGCGACCCCTCGAGTGCAACGTCAGCGGCTTCTTCATAGCGCCCGACGGCCGCTCCATCGCCGTCCTCATCCGCGACCCGCAGACCCCGGGCGAGAAGGCCGACCAGAGTAAGAAGGCCGACGCGGTGTGGGTGGATCATGATCCGCACGGACAACGGCTGTATCTCCTCGACCCCAAAACCGGCAAACTCAGGCCCACCAGCGTTCCGCCGGATGTCGACGACGTCGTCTGGACGCGCCGGGGTGACCGTCTGCTCGCCATCGCCGAAGGCATGAATGATCTTCGTGATGTGGCGCCGGATCGCAGCGCGTGGATCGTGACCGTTTCCGATCCCGCCCATCCCACGCAGCTCAAGGTCATCCCCAAAACGATCCACACCGCCACCTGGTCATCCGATGCCACCCGCATCGACTTCCTCGCCCAGGCTCGGGCCGATACGCCTCCCGGCTACTTCGACCTGTATCAGTACACGCTCGCCGATCACTCGGTGCGCGACCTCAGTGCCGGCTTCGACGGCAGCATCGACGGCGGACCGATTACCGATGGCGACAGCGTCCTTCTGCCGGTGCAGATCGGGGTCGACACGACCGTGCTGCGCTTCCTCACGAATCAACGCGCGCGCGTGCACTTCGACGTCGCCACCGTCTCGGACCTCAGCACCAATGACCGGCGTACCGGCTGGGTCTGGATCGGGTCTTCCAGCACTCAGCCGCCCACGCTCTATTTCACGGCGTCTCTCGGGGAGCCGGCTCGCGCGCTTGCAACGCCCGCCATCGAGCCGGCTGCGTGGACATCCGTCCCCTCTCGGCTCGTCACCTGGAAGAGCGGCGCTCTCACCATTCAGGGCCTGCTCTACCTGCCGCCGCAGGCCAGCGCCGATCACAAGGTCCCGCTCATCGTGAATGTTCACGGTGGTCCTACGGGCGCATTCGTGGACCGATGGAGTCCCTTCACGGAATTTCTCCTCGGCCACGGCTGGGCCGTGCTCTGCACCAACCCCCGGGGTAGCACCGGCTACGGAGCTGGGTTCGCCGCTGCGAACCGCCATGACATGGGTGGCGGCGACCTCAAGGACATCCTCGCCGGCGTCGATGCCGTTCTCGCGAAGTACCCGCTTGATCCCAACAGGATGGCGCTCATGGGCTATAGCTATGGCGGGGAAATGGCCGGCTTCGTCGAGGGCAAGACCACTCGCTTCAAGGCCATTGTCGCCGGCGCGCCCGTCATCGATCAGGAAAGCGAATACGGCACCGAAGGCGGCTCCTGGTACGACCGCTGGTTCTACGGCGGATTCCCTTGGGAGCACGCAGCCGACGCTTGGAAGCAAAGTGCGCTTGCCTATGCCGCGCACGCCAAGACCCCGTTGTTGTTACTGCAAGGCGAAGTCGACCGCACCGATCCTCTCGGCCAGAGCGAGGAAATGTTCCGCGCCCTCCGCCAGATGGGCGTTCCCGTCGACCTCATTGAGTATCCGCGCGAGGACCACGTCCCGCTGGCCATCGGCATCTTCGGCGAGCCCAGTCCGGAGCCCTGGCACGGCTTCGATGCCCGTCAGCGAATCGTTGACTTCTTTGACAAGGCATTCCGGAACCCGCGCAGCCGCTCCGCGACTTGAGATCGACCAGTCAGCGATCATGGCCAAGCGTAGGGACTCCGGCCCGCCGTGCGCATGCACACGGATTGCATCGCTCATCATGCCGGTCAGTCGCGGCGCGAGAGCCGGCTGCGCGCGGCAATCTAGCGCGGCAGCGCGTAGCGCGAGTGCACGCCATTCGGTCGGCCTGAAGCCGATCCCCGCACATGGCGGGCACGAGTCTGTGAGGGTAGCTCGCCGAAGAGCAGCTGATAGTTCTGCGAAAACCGGCTCCAATGCCAGACGCCGTATCGGGCCGCGATGTCTCCGATCGATTCTGCAGCCCTCTCGCCGGAGAGCAAGTCACGGCGCACACGATTGAGCTGCAGATTCCGAATGTAGGCCCGCGGTCCTATCCCGAGCATCGACAAGAATATGCGCTCGAGAGCGCGCCGGCTGGTGCCGGTATGCCGGCAAACCTCGACGACGGAGATGCCGCTCGTGAGGGAGTGATCAATATACTCCTGCGCTGCCCGCAGCTGTCGCAACGTCCGCGACTGGGCGGATTGCGGCGCTCTCTGGGCGGCCTCCGTCGTCGTGCGCGAGATGATCCGCCAGAGCGCCTCGGCCACGGAGGACTTGAAGGCTTTGGTGGCGGCGGAGTACTGCTCGATCGACTGTCGTTGCGAGAATGCCGCAAGGCCCGACTCCACGATTTCGCGCAGGTTTCGCGCGCCATGGGGCGCGTGAATGACCTCGACGCTACGACGCTCGTCGATCTCCTCAAGCAGCAGCTCCCGCGACAAGTCCATGCAGTAGATGCTGAATCCGGCGGCGGTCTTGCCGACGAAGCCGTTGCCCCTGGGCGATACCAATACATGGTTCGGTGTGAGGGCCGCACCGTTGAACGTGCAGTGGGGGGAGGCTTTGGTGAGGACGCAGAGCCCCAAGCGGCTCGATGGAGTCGTGGCGGCGACGGCGATGTCCTGGTTGGCATTCTCAACGTGAACGGCGAAGTCGTCGCCGAAATCGAATGAGATCACCCGTCCCTCGAATGAGCCACGGCTCAACTGCTGGTATTCCTGACCATACCCCTGGTATCGCGCCGCCTGGGAGTCGATGTCGCAAAACTGCTCCGCGCGCACCCAGGGGGGCAGAGTCGCTAGCTCATTGAACACACGTCTTCTTGGCGCAAAACGGATAACGCATCTAAGGTATCGCCCGCTACCCTCTCCGTCAACGGTGAGGCTTTCGCGGTCGAGCCGGCGGTCACGCCGTCGCGGGTCCGACCAAGAAGCTGAATTGCTCGAGGGGTCATGCGATGAAACTGACAGTCTCGTGTGCCGTTGCAGCCATCCTGAGCGGCGTGCCGCTTGCGGCGCTTGCCGTCCAGCCGGCGCCGGCCCAGGACGCCGCCGCCGACGGTCCCGTTCCGAGCGCGCTCAAGGGCAGCAACCGACAGCCCGTGGACCCTTCGACTACGACCGCTCTGCTGGGCGAGGTCATCGTCACCGCCACGCGTCGCGCGGAGAACGTGCAGGACGTCCCGATCACGATGCAAGCCCTCAGCGCCCGGACAATGGAGCAGCTGCATATCAGGACCTTCGAGGACTTTCTGACGCTCACGCCGAATCTCACTTCCGCCGACAGCGGTCCTGGCCAGAACGATATCTTCATTCGCGGAATCAGCGACGGCGCGGCAAGCACGCAGGAGAGTGGCTCCGTCAACCTGTGGCCGAACACCGCTCTGTACCTCGATGATCAGTCCGCCCAGCTTCCCGGCCGCAATCTCGACGTCTACACCGCGGACCTAAACCGGATCGAGGTATTGGAAGGTCCGCAGGGCACGCTCTTCGGATCGGGTGCCGAGGCGGGTGCGATCCGCTACATCACGAATAAACCGAAGCTCGACGTGACGAATGGGAATTTCACAGGCACCTACGGCGTCACCGCGCACGGCGATCCGAATACCGCGGTCACCGGAGTCCTCAACCTGCCGCTCATCGCGCACCACCTGGCGCTACGCTTGGTGATATTCAGCGACTCTCGCGGCGGCTACATCAATAACGTGTCCGGAACCTTCACGCGTCACGACACCGACATCGGCATCGCCTACGCCAACTACCCCGCGGTCAACGGGCAATGCCCGGACGGCGGCGTGAACAGCGGCTATTGCGTGCCGCCAGGCAGTCCTGTGGCCAACAACAGAGACATGGTGGCGAATCACATCAACCCGGTGACCTACAAAGGAGTGCGCGGCGAGGCGCTGTATCAGCTCAATGACGATTGGGACCTATTGATTACTCAGATGTATCAGGACATGGACGCCGAGGGAGTCTTCTACCAGTACCCGCAGAGCTCGGATAACCTGCCGCTTAAGCCCCTGGAAGTGACGCTCTTCACTCCGAACTACAATAAGGACAGATTCTCGAATACCGCCTGGACGCTGCACGGCAAGCTCTCCGGCCTGGAAGCCATCTACACCGGGGGCTTCATGACACGCAACTCGAGCACCGAGATTGACTACACGAATTACGCCCGCGGGGTTTATGCCGATTATTACCAGTGCTATGGTCCCGGCACCGGCTACGACAGCAATCTAACCTCCACGTGCTTCACGCCGGTGGCGTCGGTCAATGACGACGAGCAGGATACTCACTGGCAGCACGAGCTGCGACTGCAGACACCGGCGGATTGGCGGATACGAGGCATTGTAGGGCTCTACCACGAGAACTACACTGTGGCGGATCAAAGCGCCTGGCACTATCGCACCATACCGACCTGCACCTCCAACGGGCCGGCCGGGACGGCGGGTAACACCGGTTGCTATTCCACGATAGGCACGGACCCAGCGTCGACTCCGACGGCGCCCGGGCCGCATCCCGATACTTCCTACTACATCGATGCGATCCGCAAACTCCAGCAGACCGCTGAATTCGTCTCGGTGAGCGCCGATCTGATCCCCCACTCGCTCACCGTCTCGGCCGGCGCGCGCCATTTTCTCTTCCTAAACTCCGAGGTCGGCGATACCACGCCGAGCGGCGGCTGCTTCGAAGCGGGAATCTCGCCGACCGGCTGCTACGTGGGGGCGAACAACCTCAACGCGGCCAACCTCAGGGATACGGAATCGGGCTGGCGGGCCCGTGCGGACCTCTCCTGGCGCATCCGCCCGGTCATCGCCGGGAACCCGCAGCGATTCATGGTCTACGCTACCTTCTCGCAGGGATTCCGTCCGGGCGGGTTCAATCAGAACGGCGGCAGTACCTTCGTCAACGGGCCGGACGGCCAGCCGCAGTACATCATGCCGAAGACGTATCGCTCCGACTCGCTCAACAACTACGAGATCGGGTGGAAGACGCAATGGACGCTCTTGGACCGGAGCTTCCAGTGGAACGCGGCCTTCTATCGCGAGGATTGGAACGATGTTCAGATCACGTTCTTCCAACCGCTCTATTTCGGTCCGCTCAACTTCCAGACCAACGGTCAGAATTTCCGCATCAACGGCGCCGAAACCTCGCTGATCGCTCAGCTCTGGCGCGGCTTGACGCTGCGGGCCTCGGGCTCGTGGAACAGCAGCGAGCAGGTGAACTCGCCGGCGCTCATTGACAACAATTCCCAGAGCGCAAATTTCGGCAAGCCGTTGACGGAGGACTGCAAGTCCGGCCCCACCGATTGCATCCCGGTCGTCAACCTCTTCGGGCCGCGCGGCTCACCCACCGCCGACTCGCCGCCACTCAGTTACTCGCTCCTGCTGCGCTACGATTTCGAAGCTCCGAAAGGATACCTGGCGCACGTGCAAGCCGGAATGTTTCACACCGGGCATTCGTTTACCCAATCCGGTGCGAATCCGCCGTTCATTCCCGGCGTCACCATCAGCACGGAGCAGCTGCGATTCGAGGATCCTGCCTACACGACCTATTCGGCCTCAATCGGTGTCTCGAAGGATCAATGGTACCTCACCGTTTACGGTCAGAATCTCGCGAATTCGAATGCGGCGGTCTACACCAGCACCGAGCAGTTCATCGTGGCACAGACGCCGCTTAGGCCGAGGGTTATCGGCGCGACGATCGGCTACGACTTCTAGTGGCCGATAGCGCATGAAGCGAATGCAAAGCGATCGGGTGGTCTGCGGTGTTGCCGCATTGCTGGCGCTCTTCGGCGTGCCGCGGGCAGACCGGGCATGGTGCTCGACGCTGAACGGCCACGGCTCGCCGCCGGTGCTGCAGAGCGAGACCGCGGACATCACGCCGTTCCCAGGTTTCACCGCGCATGACCTCGCGTACAGCGGGCTCGATGCGGTCACGACCGGCGGGATTCGGATCATCGACGGCGATACGGCTAAGACCGTTGCCACCGTTTATTCCTCGCAGTATGCGAACTTCGCCTGGGCTCCGGATGATCATACGCTGTATGTCTCGGAGACCTACTGGGCGCTCGGCGACCGCGGTCGGCGCGAGGATGTGCTCTCGATCTATGGCGGTCCGACACTGCGTAACGAGGGCGAGATTACGCTGCCCGAGCGGCTGATCTCGGACCCGAAGACGCATGCGTTTGCCCTGAGCCCCGATGGGCACTACGGCTACGTCTACAGCTTCCAACCGGCCTCATCGGTCAGCGTCGTTGACCTATACGGGCGCAAGGTCATCACCCAGGTCGAGATTCCCGGCTGTGGCCTGGTGTTCCCGTTCGGCGAGCGCGGCTTCGCCTCGTTGTGCGCCGATGGATCGCTGGCCGTGTCCGATGTGAACGCAAAGGACCGCTATATCCTCCGTCGCAGCAAGCCCTTCTTCGACGTCCTGAACGATCCGGTAATGGATGAGAGCGTCGCCGAAAGCAAAAGCGGACTGGCGCTGTTCGTGACCTACGACGGCTGGGTGCACCCGGTTCAGCTTGCGGACACTCCGCGGTTTGCGCCTCCCTGGTCAATCGAGCAGGCGGCCGGCCTGTCGCCGGCGACTTCGACGGCGGGCCAGATCACCTGGCGACCGGGGGGGCAGGTGCCGTTCGCCTATGAGCGCTCGCGCAATCGGCTCTTTGTGCTGATGCACGAGGGGCCGCCCTGGACCTTCGAGCAGGGGGGGACGGAGATCTGGGTGCTCGATGTGAGTCATCATCGCCTGCTCCATCGTTGGGCTGTGCCGCAATCGGCTTATCTGCTTGCCGTCACTCAGGATGCGCATCCACTGCTATTCGCTTTATCGCAGACATGGCTATGGGTCATGAACGCCGAGTCCGGCGAGGTTGGCCGCGCCGCGCCGATCGTGGCGCCGGGCATGGTCAGTGCAAAGGGTGAGTGACATGAAGCGACTCCACGTCGACAAGGTTGGCGAGCGGCTGACACGTCACCTGGCGGGTCGCCTCTCGAGGCGTAGCGTGCTCGCCCGTTTCGGCGCGCTGCTCGTGGCCGCGCCCGCCTTCCCGCTGCTACCGGTGCAGCGCGCGCGTGCCGGGGATGCCGCAACCGATTTCAGCCGCGCGGCGCAGACGCACGATGACAGTGCATGCAACTACTGGCGCTATTGCGGCATGGACGGGAACCTCTGCGTCTGTTGCGGTGGCGGTCCGCATTCCTGCCCACCGGGCTCGCAGCCCTCGCCCACTTCCTGGATCGGTAGTTGCATCAATCCGGACGACCAGCGCGCATACCTGGTCGCCTATCACGATTGCTGCGGGGCCAGCGCGTGCACCGAGTGCAGCTGCACGAACACCGATCACGCCATGCCGATCTACCGGCCGCAGGCCAACAATCACGTCACCTGGTGCTTTGGCACTCAGGGCTTCCAATACCACTGCTCGCTCGCGGTGCTGGTGGGGCCGGCGGAGTGAGGCGCTCCGTCTGAGGCGGCCGTGAACGCTCGTTGGACAGTGACGCTGGCGGTCAGCAGCCTGACGCTGCTGCCGCAGGGGGTCGGAGCCGGTTCACGCTTGTCTCTCGTTTCGCCGCATGCGCAACCGACCCCCACTCACCGGGCAAGCGGGCTGCCGGCGGTGCAGGTGGCGTATCTCACCTCCTGTGGGGGCTGTCACGGCGTCGAGGGCATCTCGGCGCCGCGGGCGGTGCCGACGCTGAGGCATCTGACGGGTACTTTTCTCTGCACCCGCCAGGGACGTCAGTACCTCGTCCGGTTACCGGATGTGGCCTTGAGCGTTCTCTCGGATCGGATGCTGACGAGAGTCATCAACTGGGTGGCGTTCGATCTCGGCGCGCCGGTTGCGGCCGGCCCGGAGGCGCGCCCCTACACGGTCGCTGAAGTGACGCAGCTGCGCCACCACCCATTCACCAACAAGGGGTTGACCCGATACCGCGAGCAGTTGGTGGCGCAGTTTGCGAACCGGTGCGTCGTGCCCGCTGGACTACGCGTCTACGGGGCGGCTTACGGCTCGGGCAGCTGGAAGGTTCCCAGGAGGTAACCCGTGCAAGCAGACGAACAGTTCCAGCCTCGGGATCGTCGATCGGTGCCGACGCGCCAGCTCATCGGCGGCCAACTGGTCGCCGGTCTCGGCCCTCCCGAGTCGATCCTCGATCCCGCAACGGGTGAGGAACTCGCCGCCATCGCCGAGGCGACCAGGGAGCAGCTCGATGCGGCAGTGGCCGCGGCGGATGCGGCAAGCGACGGTTGGGGCCGGACGGCACCGAAGGAGCGCGCGACCCTGCTGCTTCGCATCGCCGACCACCTGGAGAGCGGTGGCGCAGCATATGCGGCGCTTGAGTCGCAAAATACGGGAAAGCCGCTCAGCGCCATGCTGAACGACGAGATCCCTGCCATTGCGGATGTGCTGCGGTTTTGCGCCGGAGCAGTGCGGACGCAGCAGGGGGTCGCTGCCGGCGAATATCTCCCGGGTCACACGAGCATGATTCGGCGCGATCCGGTGGGTGTCGTGGGCTCGATTGCGCCTTGGAACTATCCGCTCATGATGGCGGCCTGGAAATTGGCCCCGGCGCTCGCAGTCGGTAATACCGTGATTCTGAAGCCTGCGGAACAGACGCCGCTCACTACGTTGAAGCTCGCAGAGTCACTTGCAGAATTCCTGCCCGCGGGCGTCGTAAACATCGTCTGCGGGCGCGGCGAGTCCGTGGGGGCGAGCCTTGTCGCGCATCCGCGCGTTCGCATGGTTTCGCTGACCGGGGCCGTAGCGACAGGTCAGAAAGTGCTGGCCGCCGCGGCGGGCAATCTCAAGCGCACGCACCTGGAGCTCGGCGGAAAGGCGCCGGTGATCGTCTTCGCCGACGCCGATCTCGAGGCGGTCGTGGCGGGCATTCGGACATTCGGGTTCTACAATGCCGGCCAGGAGTGTACCGCCGCGTGCCGGCTCTACGTCGAGGACAAGGTCTACGAGCGTCTGGTGGCGGACCTGACCGGCGCCGTCGCCACCATCAAGGTTGGCGCTCCGCACGAGAACGGCGTGGAAATGGGACCGCTGATCTCGCCAACCCACCGCAACCGCGTGGCATCGTTTGTCGAGCGCGCCGCTTCAGCCCGGCACATGGAAGTCACGGTCGGTGGCCGGGCGCGAGCGGGTAGCGGGTTTTTCTACGAGCCGACGGTCGTGGCTGGCGCCCGCCAGGCCGATGAAATCGTGCAGCAGGAGGTTTTCGGCCCGGTGGTGTCAGTCACGCGATTTACGAATGCAGAGGAGGCCGTCCGCTGGGCGAACGATTCCGAGTACGGCCTCGCGGCGTCGGTGTGGACGCGAGATGTATCGCGTGCCATGCAGGTTGCGGCGCGTCTGCAATTCGGCACGACCTGGATCAACACCCACTTCGCGTTCGTCAGCGAAATGCCGCATGGGGGAATGAAGCGCTCGGGGTACGGCAAAGATCTGTCGGTCTACGCGCTCGAGGACTATACGGTGGCGCGGCACGTCATGGTCAAACTGCAATGAGATTACCGGGCTCGGCTGGCAGATCTGGCGCGCCGCAGCTCCGCGATTGCATGAATTGGGCCGTGCCGTAGCCGTGAGGCCGGATGGACCGCGCGAGGCGCGCATGCGGAAGGAGCCGTTCGGGAGCTACGGTCTCTTCGCGGCGGCCGCCGGCTCTTGGGTCAAGATCTCCTGCTGTGCCCCGGCTCGCTCTTTGGCGTTTACTCCCGCCCGAGCAAGGTCTCCTCGAAGATCACGGGTCGCGGCGAAGAAGTGATACGCAGCCCACAATCCCGTCACGGTGGTCGCGATCAGGGCCCAGCGTAGGGAGTCTGGCCCGGCTCCCGCATGTGCATTGATTGCATCGCTCATCATGCCGATCAACTGTGGCGCGAGGGCCAGGTTGGCGATATTGGCACCGAAGAGCAGGATCGCGCAGGTCAGGCCGCGCATTCCCGGAAGCACCAGGCTCTGTGCGAGGCTCAGGACCGGAGGGATGTTGAGGTATGCGACCGGGACGAAAAGCCAAAGCATCAGCGTGGTGGTTCCCATGCCGCGGGCCGTGTAAACCCCCATTGAGGCGAATGTCCCCAGTAAGGTGGCGAGGGCTACGATCCAAAGCTGCCACCGAGGGTCTCTGCGCGCGCACCAATGTATGAGTAGCCCGCTGCCGATGATCCCGAGAGCGCCGGCAGCGCCGCTGATCGTTCCGATCAATTCGCCCGCCTGGCCGACAGATAGATGATGGGAGCGCATCAGGAATGCGGGAGTCCACCAGAGAAGACCCCAGCCCCAGTAAGTCACGATCGTCGCGGCTACGAGGACGTGAACCAGGGAGCGCTGAGTACCTATGAAGCGCAATGTCTCTCGCAGACTCGGCGCCTCCGATTTGACCCCCGTATCGTAAACGCCTCGCTGTGGCTCACGCAGGGTGAAGCGCGCGAGCAGCGCCACGACTGCTCCCGGAATTGCGAGCGCGATGAAGGCAGCCCGCCAACCGAGGCGTCCAGCTATGAGCCCACCGCCTGTCGAGCCGAGCATGGAACCCGCCGCGGCTCCCAGGGCGAAAATCGATGTGGCGAGCGTTCGCTGCCGAAAGGGGAAGAGGTCGGCGAGCATAGACTGCGAGGCCGGCGTGCCTCCCGCTTCTCCAATGCCAACTCCGATCCTCGCAAGGAGAAGCTGCGCGAAGTTCGCGGTCGCTCCGCAAGCTGCGGTCATGGCAGACCATACTGCGATCGAAAGTGCGATGAGCTTTCGCCGGTCGACCCGGTCGGCGATCAACCCGAGCGGAATGCCCATCCCGATGTAGAAGATCGCGAGAGCCGTTCCCGTGAGAAAGCCGATGGCGGTGTCGCTCAGGTGAAGATCCGCCTTGATGGGCTGGATCAGGGTCGAGATGACGTACCGGTCGGCGATGTTCGAGACGTAGACCGCGGTGAGGATTCCGAGTCCGTACCAGCGGTGCCACGACGATGTCGTCACTTTGCTGTGCTCCGCAAAAGCTCCGACCGGTAGGCGCCGTTGCTCCGAAGGGCCTCTGGACCTAACAGAGGGACTATGACAGCACTGCTACTGACCAAGGGCGGCTTGGAAGTCTCCGAGCTCGTGGAGCGGCGCTTGCGATGCTTGCCGCGAGCGCGCGTTGCCACCGCCCGACAGAGCGGAGGCGCGACGGGCTCGAGTCTGCGACGGTAGTTCACCAAAGAGCAGCTTGTAGTTCTGAGAAAACCGGCTCCAGTGCCAAACCCCGTATCGGGCGGCTATTTCCCCGATCGAGAGCGCTTCGCGATCGCCTGAGAGCAGATCACGGCGCACTCGGTTGAGTTGCAGATTCCGTACGTAGGCGCCCGGTCCCATACCCAGGATCGACTGGAATATGCATTCCAGAGATCGTCGACTGGCGCCGGCGTGCTTGCAAACCTCCGCGATTGAGATGCCATCTGTCAGGCGGTGGTCGATGTACTCCTGGGCGATGCAAAAAAGCCGCACCGCGCGCCGCCGCGCGCATTGCGGTGTTCGCTCGACCGAGTCCGCAGTGGTTCCTGAGACTATCCGCCAGAGAATATCGGCTACTGAAGACTTGAAGGCCTTTGCCGCCGCGGAATGCTGTTCAATCGATTGCAGCCGCACCAGAGTCGAGAGCCCCGATATCAGGGCCTCACGCAAAGATCGCGCACCCCGGGCATCGTAGATGACCTCGACGCCGCCTCGCTTGTGGGCCTCCCCGAGCACAAGCTCTCGAGAGAGGTCCATGCAGTAAACGTTGACTCCTGCAGGGGTCTTGCCGACGAGCGCCTTGCCGCCCGGGCAGACGACTACGTGATCCCGCGCCAGGGTCGCTCCGTTCAATGTGCAGGGCGGGGAATTCTCCGTAAGGAGGCAAACTCCCCAATGATCGGCAGGGGTGACAGCAGCTTGGGCGAGCTCTTGATTGGCAGTTTCGAACTGTAGAGCGAAGTCGTCGCCGAAATCGAACGCAGTCACCCGTCCATCGAACGAGCCAGGGCTCAGCTGCTGGTATTCCTGCCCGTAGCCGCGATATTGCGCAGCCTGCGAGTCGATATCGCAAAACCGCTCGACTCGTACCCAGGGTGGAGGAGTCGCTAGATCGCCGAACACACGGCCCCTCCTGCGCAAAACGGATAACGGAGTCAATCTAGCGCGAGCTACCATGCCGGTCAACGGTGAAATCCTGGGGGAGCTACGATGCACCGACTTCGGCCGGCACTGCTGACTCTCTTTGCGTGCCTCACCACCTTCGGTCTTGCTACTCCCGCTGCCGCGCAGTCACTGAACGCCGGATCCACGACCCTCAAAGAGATCGTCGTCACCGCAACGAGGCGTCGAACCACCGTTCAGACGACCCCGATCAGCATCACGGCGCTGACCGGTGCCGAGATGGCGAACCGGGGACTCACGGACCTGGATTCTCTGGTCACGACTGTACCGGGGCTCGCCATGCGGGCCTCCGGAAGTCCCGGCGAGAACGAGTTCGAAGTCCGCGGCTTGAATTCCCAGGGCGGCAATACGTCCATGGTGGGACTTTACCTGGGGGACATACCGCTTTCGGCGCCGGCCACATCGGAGTTCGGCAAGATATTCATCGACCCTGGCACCTATGATCTGAACAGGGTCGAGGTGCTGCGCGGTCCGCAGGGGACGTTATACGGATCGAGCTCCATGGGAGGAACCATCCGATTGATCCCGAACGAGCCGCAACTCAACACCTACGCAGCCAGTACGCAGGAGGTACTATCCACTACCGCCTCGGGTGGCGGCATCAATCACGAAGAAAACGGCATGCTGAACGTCCCATTGGGCAATACGGCGGCCGTGCGCATCGTGGGCTCCTTTGCCGCTGACAGCGGCTGGATCAAGCGTCTGGTGATTCAGGACGGAGCCGTCGCTGTCGATTCCGGCGTTTATCCAAACGTCTCGCGTCCGAGCAACTTCTACACCGCGCCGTTGCAGGAAAGCCTTTCGGGAGTCAACACCACAAATCTGGATCAGATTCGCGCAGAGATCCTGTGGCGGCCCGTAAGCAACCTGACGATTCGTCCGATGGCCATGTACGAGCGGACTCTTTCCGGTGGCCCGAACGAAGTCGACGTCAACGGCGAGCCCACACATCCCGAGATGCCCTCCGTCTGGGCGCATTACGAGATCTATGACGCCCCGAGCCGCAGACCGATGCGATCAGCTTCAGCAGCTTGAACATCGTCTACGACCTGCCGACGGTTTCCTTGACCTCCGCCAGCGGCTTCTGGCATCGAAACTCGATACATCAAGAGGACAGCACCGAAGAGATAGCCTCTGCGATCGGCATTCCGGTGTATGACGTTTCCGGTGGCGGCATCGGTCCCAATGCCTCACCCTTCGGCCAAGGCATCGCCAACCAGGACTATACGCGACAGCTGAGCGAAGAATTCCGTTTGGCCTCCACGACACCGGTTCACCTGCCGCGGGGTCAGCTGCAGTGGCTACTCGGCTATTTTTACCAGGACCTCTATTCCGAGACGGATCAGATAGTCACCGCTCCTCAGGCGACGCCGATTCTCGGCGGTACGGCTCTGTTCTTCAATCTGCAACCGCAAGTCATCATCCAAAACGCCGTCTTTGGAAATGCATCCTGGGACATAACTCCGCACTGGAAGATCGCGGCTGGCGTTCGACACTACCATTACAGCCTCAATCAGCAAAATAGTCAGTGGGGAGTGTTCAGCATATTCTTGGTGCCTCCGTACACCCAGCGATTCAACAGCACGTCATCGATTGGGGCTAGCGGCACGATCCCAAGTCTGACCGTAACTGATACGATCAATGACAACGCGATGGTTTACGCCACCGTCGCCGAGGGGTTTCGCCTGGGTGGCGCGAGCCAGCCGGTTCCGGTGCTCGCGGCGACCGCCGCCAACCAGGCCCTGAACTCAGTGGAGGTGGCGAACGAATGCGCGATCCAGGCCAAGGTGCTTCTTACCACAACCTGTGATCCCAATGTGCTCCTGCAGGCGCCTGCGACTTTCAAGTCGGATAATTTGTGGAGCTACGAGCTCGGAGAGAAGTCCGCCTTCTTTGATCGTCGACTGATCCTGGACATCAGCGGCTACTACGAACAGTGGCTGCATCCGCAGATCGAAACGGCCATGTCGGGGTTCAATCTCACTGTCACAGGCGCGGACGCCGCCATAGCTGGATTGGATGCGCAGCTGAATGCGCTGCTCCCGTTGGGCTTCCGTATCGATTTGAACGCAGGCTATACGCACGCGCGATTCCTGCACGACAGCGCCATTACCGGCTACCCCGAGGGCAGCTCGGTCCCGGACACCCCGAAACTCACGGCCTCTGGAGTTCTGAGCTGGCAACACGACCTTTCCGATAATCTCGCGTTCTTCGGGTCATTCGAGACGGACTACGTCGGAGATAGAAGTGAGGTGCCGCTGGTGGTGACCGCGACGCTGCAGAACATCAATCAGGTATTGATGACTCTGCCGGCCTACAGCCTGGCGAATCTGCGCTTCGGACTGAAGGGCCTCGGCAACAGTGGCGATGCGTGGACAGCAAGTCTATTCGTGAACAACCTCACGAACAATGCGGTTCTGCTCGACCCCCAGCCGCAGGAGGCGCTGCAGACGCAAGCGTATACGCGCTTCACCATGACTCAGCCTCTCACTGCGGGCATCGCGGTGAGCTACAATTTCCACTGAGGCGCGCCGCACCGGCAGCCTCGAGATCTTCGCCTGGCGAGTGGCTTGGCATGAATACTGTTTCAACATGAGCAGGATCTTCGGGTTCGATATCAGCCGCACGCGGTTGCATGGCGTCAGCGGGAAGCCGATCGTCTCATCGGGCGCGGCGCCGAGGTTTACCGCCGCGTTTTGCGGCATGTTGTCGTTGGTGGTTTCAAGCTCAGCCGCAGTGCCTCGGTCCCAGGCGGCGAACGCAACGCCTCCCGGGAACGTGGATGTGGCTCGTCTCGTCAATGCCGCAGCGGAACCTGACCAATGGTTCACCATAGGCCGGGATGTCGGTCAATCCTTTTACTCGCCGCTGCAAGGCATCAACGACAGGAATGTCACGCGCCTGGGATTCGCATGGCAACACCGACTGGGGCTGCAAAGGGGGCTCGAAGCCACGCCGATCGTCGTCGATGGCGTCATGTATACCTCGGGTCCCTGGGGCTTTGCATACGCGCTGAACGCGGCGACCGGGAAATTGCTGTGGACGTTCGATCCACACGTGCCCGGCGGTTACGGCAAGTACGCGTGCTGCGATATCGTGAACCGCGGTGTGGCCGTATGGAAGGGGCGCGTCTATGTCGCGAGCCTGGATGGCTATCTCAACGCCATCGATGCGAGCACCGGCCAGCTCGTCTGGCGCGTGGATACGCTCCCACCCCATCCGCCGGACACCCACTACTACGTGACCGGCGCGCCGCTCATTGCAGGTGACGTCATCGTCATTGGCTACGGCGGGGCTGATTTCAAGGGCGTGCGGGGATCCATCTCGGCCTATTCGCTCGCCACGGGGAAGTTTCGCTGGCGTTTCTACACCGTCCCGCGAAATCCGAAGCTGGGACCGCAAGATCAACCGCAGTTGCAGGCAGCGGTCAAGACCTGGCCAGCCGGATACGACTGGTCGATGGGCGAGGGCGGCACGGTATGGGATGGTCTTGGCTACGATCCGAAACTCGACCTGGTGTACTTCGGAACCGCCAATGCGTCCCCCTACCACGGCCAGATCGATCCGAAGAAGTACGGCGACGAGCTATATATCGCCTCGATCATCGCGGTGCATGCCAATAGCGGCAAGATGGCGTGGTATTACCAGGAGGTTCCGGGTGAAGGGTTCGACTATGACACGATGAACCCATTGGTCTTGACGCAGCTCATGGTCAATGGCCGATCCCGCCCGGTCATCATGCAGGCGAGCAAGGATGGCTTCTTGTACGTCCTGGATCGCGCTACGGGTGAGCTCCTCTCAGGGAAACGGTTCACTTACATCAACTGGACGAAGGGTCTGGATCCGAAGACCCATGAGCCCATACCGCGACTCTCGCTGGACTGGACCCACCATCCGGCGCTCGTTTGGCCGAGCCCCCTGGGTGGTCACAATTGGCAACCGATGTCCTTCGATCCAAAGACGGACCTCGTCTATATTCCCGTCATCGACACGCCGATGGTGTATGTCAACACGACGCACCTTCGGGCCGGACTGATCGAGGGTAACTTCGATCTGGCGTTCTTCCTTCCCCAGGACTACTCGCCGAAGGACCTCGCGAGCCTATATGGTCCGCTGCCGCCGCTGCGCGACCTCGCTCGGGGCGGACCGCCGCCGATCAGTCGCGGGTTCATCCGGGCGATCGACCCAATGAGCGGCAAAATCGCTTGGCAAAGACAAACTGCGACCTACTGGGATGGCGGCATTCTCTCGACAGGCGGGAATCTGGTCTTTCAGGGTGATGCCGACGGCTACCTCAATGTCTATGCCGCGGATACAGGCAGGCTCCTGAAGCGGATCGAAGTCGGAACCTCGATGCTGGCAGCACCCATGACCTACCGCGTGGGAGGCGTGCAATACGTCTCCGTGATGGCAGGTTACGGCGGCGGATTACTTTACGAGCCCTTTCCCAAAGCGAGCGCGGCCTACCGATTCGGCAACGAAGACCGCATCGTCACGTTTCGTCTCGGAGGCGGCCCAACTCCAAAGCCCGCCCCATTTCAGCCGGCGGTGTCTGCGGCGCCACCTGCTCGTACCGGCAGCGCACGGCAGATCGCCCGCGGCGAGGTGCTCTACAATCGATATTGCGCTAGGTGCCATGTGTTTGGTCGAGGGCTCTTGCCGGACCTGCGCCGATCGGCGGCTGCGTTAAGTCCCGCCATTTACGCGATCGTGCTGCACGGCGCCCTGCAAGCCAAGGGAATGGGCCGCTTCAGTAACGATGTGACACGCACCGACGTCGAAGCAATCCAGGATTATCTCATCGATCAAGCCTGGCAGATGCGATCGTCCACGGCTCCCGCGCAGCCTCTCAAAGAGCACGGCCATACTCCATGAATCGACCGCACATGCTTGCCGGATGCGCTCGGGTTCGGCTGCTGCTCCTCCTTTCGATCTCTTTGGCCCTCTGCGGCTGCAGACCCGCAACTGAAAGCAACCCCCCACTGGCGCGCAAGCAGTCATGGGAGATTCTTTTCAATCGCGGCGACTCGGCCGCTGTCGCAGACCTCTACTCACAGAATGCCGAGCTAGTCATGTCCGGCGCCGCCCCGATCCATGGCCGCCAAGCCATCCATACAGCCATCGCCAAGATGGCGAAATCGGGTGCCAAAGTGAGCGTCGAGGTGGATCGAAGCGCAGCGGCCGGTGATTTCGCCTATTTTTACGGCCCGTACACGGTTTTTCTGCAACAGAAGGTCATCGAGCGAGGCACGTATTTGGAGGTGTGGCATCGCTACAGCGGGCACTGGCTCCTTGACTTGGATGTCAATGCGAGCAGCGCTCAATGACAGGACGGCTTCCCCAACCGCATAGGCGAAGCTCTGACGCGTAGGCGGTGCTTCAGCCGCGAGTCGGCCGCTGCGAAGGGTGCGTGCCGGTCGCCCGGCTCCCCGTCGTGTACACTATGCCCACCAGTTGTATTCGGACTTCAGTCTACACATTGACATCGCTACCGAGCAGCGGGCAGGCGCAGGGAGGGCAAGTGGAGCGCTACTTGTCGGGTGCGGCCCTGTATGGCGATGATTTCGCAGAAGAGGAACTCGCCGCATGGTATGCGGATGAGACCGAGGCTTATGCTGATCTGGGGTCGAAGGACGCGGCTTCCTACCGCTACCGCTACCACGCCCTGAACGCGTGGCATGCGTTCAGGCACCTGCCGCCGGATCGGCACTTCTCCCGAGCGCTTGGATTCGGGAGCGCCTACGGCGAGGAGTTCGCTCCGCTCTCATCCCGGATCGGCGAGCTCACGATCATCGAATCCTCAAACGCCTTCGTGCGCCCTGAGGTTTGCGGCGTCCCGACGAGGTATCTGAAGCCAGGTCCTTTCGGAAAGCTCCCGCTCGAGGACGGCGCCTTCGACCTCATCACCTGCTTCGGTGTCCTCCATCATTTGCCCAATGTCAGCTTCGTCGTCGGGGAGCTCGCCCGAGTCATGCGCGTCGGCGGCTACCTCTTGCTGCGCGAGCCGATCGTCTCGATGGGCGATTGGCGCAAACCACGCCCGGGGCTTACCAAACGCGAGCGCGGGATCCCGATCGCGATCCTCCGCGAGATCGCCGGCCGTAAGCGCCTCGAGCTCGTGCACGAGAGCCTCTGTCAGTTTCCGCTGTCACACCGGTTCATCAACGCGGCCTTCAAGGGCTACAACAACCTGGCGGCCGTTTGGCTCGATGCGCTCTGCGCTGCGGCGCTTCGCTGGAATCTCAGATATCACGCGCGCACGGCGTTGCAGAAGTTGCGCCCGAGCGCCGCTTACCTGGTGCTCCGGAAGGGGAACTAGGCAAGCTCGGGCGGCAGCCACCCGCTGCGCAGGCGCCGTCGCGCCCGAGTCCGCGGCTCGACCCGCTACGCCGTTATCCGTTCGCGGCTCGCGTTCCACACCGCAGCGCTCCTGTGAAAGTAGGAGTAGTTGGCCATGTGGCAGGCAATCGAGGTGTTGTTGCCGAAGACCGCATCCTCGACCGAAGGCTGCCGCGTCTTCACCGACTGGAAGAAATTCCACAGATGATCCTTGACGGGGTCGTAATTGGGCGGGAATGCATACGTTTCGCTGCCCTCGATCGGCTTGGCCGCGCCCGGCATCGGATCGTTGTTCGCGTGCCAGGTCTTCTCATAGGCACCCTGCACCTTCTGGGGATAGCTCGTATCGTAGTAGCAGGGCGCATCGTCCTTGCCGTCCTGAGGAGCCACGGTCATCTGCTCGCCCTCGCCGTGAACTTCGATGATCCCGCGCGTGCCGAGGAAGCGGGTCACCTCGTCCTGATCGGTGCATTGGGTCATCAAAACGGCGACGCGCAGGTTGGGATAATCGTAGAGCGTCGTCATCACGTCGGGGAATTCGCGCCCGTCCTTCCAATAGAAGAGTCCGCCGGTGCTTTGGGCGCGCTCGGGCGGCGCATCCAGGCCCATGACGTAGTGAATGCCGGTGAGCGAATGGACGAACAGATCCCCGGGCATGCCTTCGCCGTAGTCCTTGAAGGCGCGCCAGCGCGCGAAACGAATGGGATCGAAGGGCCGCCGGGGCGCATCGCCGAGCCAGGTTTCCCAGTCGAGGTTCTGCGGTGACACATTGGGCGGCGGCGCATACACCCAGGCGCCGCACGGGGAGTTTCGGCCGAGAATCGCCTGGACCGAGTGCACCTCGCCGATGGCGCCCTGGCGAATGAGCTCTCTTGCCTTGAGGAAGGTGATGGAGCTTCGACGCTGGCTTCCGATCTGGACGATGCGCTCGTTCTTACGCGCCGCCTCGATCATCCTGAAGCCCTCTTCGAGCCTGTGGGTCATCGGCTTCTCGCAATAAATGTCCTTACCGGCGTTGCAGGCGTCCACGACGATCTTCTGGTGCCAGTGATCCGGCACGGCCGCGACCAGACAGTCGATCTCCTTGTTGTCGAGCAGATCCTGGTAGCGGCGGGTCGTCGGCACGCTCTTGCCCGTTGCGCCGGAGATGATCTCGTTGGCGAGGGTATGGCGATCGTCGTAGAGGTCGCAGGCCGCGACGCACTCGATGCCGGGGAGCTGCACGGCGGTGGCCAGGAGGCCGGAGCCTCGCATACCGATGCCGATCATGCCGAAGCGGATCCGGTCGCTCGCGGCGCCCGACTGCATCGTCGCGCCCGCGGGGCCGGCGTGCATGAGATAAGGCGACGCGGCCAACACGATGCCGGCCCGCGTCGAGCGGCGCACGAATTCACGACGGGACATTTCTCGCTTATCCATCCGAATCCCCTTGTGCTGAGATGTGAGATGAGCCTTCGCTCCTCTGGTGCCGAGGCGAGGCAACTATTCTGCGGGTGTGATCACGATATTGCGAAACGCCACCCGACCGTCCTCGGCTCCCTGGAGGTATATGGGCCCCGGCGAACCCTCATCGGTGTTGAGGGCGCCGCCGGTGATCCCGGGAATCTCGCGCCGATCGATGATCGTGCGGCCATCGTGGACGACGGTGACGGTTCGCCCGATGAGCGTGATGTCGTAGCTTTGCCAGACATTCGGCGTCGCCGGGAGCGGAGGCTCGGGTGCGATGTATCCGTAGACCGATCCCATGCGGCGGTTCGGCGGCTCCTGCTCCGAGTTGGTTGCGATCTGCACTTCATAGCGGCCGCGCAGATACACGCCGCTGTTGGCCATCGGCCCGCAATTGAACTCCACGTGCAGCTTGAAGTCGCGAAACCTGGAGGTGGTGACGATCTCCGAGCCCCGGCCATGCTTGACAAGCGTGCCATCTTCGACGCTCCAGGCGCTCGCTTGAGTCGGATCGGTGAACGTCCAGCCGGCAAGGTCCCTGCCATCGAAGAGCCGCATGGGCTTGCCCCATTGGGGCGCTCCCGTGCGCGCGAGCGCCGGCGCGCGCTGGCCGGTCCACGGCCACGAGGCCCCGTCGGCCGTCGTCAGGGTGCCTGCGAGTCCCCGGCCGGCGAGCCGGCCGTGCAATTTCGTCCCTTCAGGCAAGCCTTCGTCCTGCGGCACGGAGAGCTCGATCTCACCGCGTTCGATTCGAATCTCGCCCGTCGGCGTGGCGTGGCCCCAAAGCCCGACCATGAGACCTTCGAGTCGACCGTGGTCGTCGGATATCTCGAGCCACGACGGCCGCTCCCGGGTCGGAGTTCTCACGGTCAAGTCCCAGCGCCCCAGGTACGCCTTCGCTGACCGTGAGCCGTCGAGCGTCGGATGCGCTCGCGCGGTCGCGGTTTGCGGAGGTATCCAGGCAAGCAGGGACATTGCGACTGCGAGAACGATACCCTGCCGGGCGGTGCCTGCCATCATGAACCTCGACTAATGCGGCCTATCGCAATGGTAGATCATTTTCCACGCGATGATTTTTCGATGGGCTCGCGGCAGGCTCAGTTGGCCGCGCTGCTGTGAGTCATTCGGCCGCTCCCGGACCTGCGCCGGGAGGCGTTTCCTCGAACGTATCGAGCAGACGGTCGATGAGCGCCACCAGCTGGCGGATCTGCCGTTCCATCATCGCAGGCAGGGTGTCGAGGAGTTGCGGCTGCTGGCGCACCCTTCGCAGGAGCTCGATGCCGTTGCGTAGCGGCGCGAGCGGGTTGCGCAGCTCGTGCGCCAGGGTGCGAACGACCTGCTGGCGCTGACGTTCCGCGGCCTGACGCTCCTTCTGCCGCAAACGCTTGTCGGTCACATCGCGCACGACCGAGACCGATCCTATGATCCTGCCGCCGCGATCCCGTACAGGAGCCGCGCTCACCTGCCGATGGCGCAGCTCCCCCGTGCGCGGGATGCGCACGATCTGCTCCTCATCGCGCACGATCTCGCCCGCGAGCGCGCGCACGGGCGGGGCCTCGGAGAACGGTCGCCGCGTGCCGTCGGGCCTCAGGACCTCGAGCTGCGAGACGATCTTCTCGATCTGCACCCCTTCCACCTTGTCATGGCCGAATTCGCGCAGCGCGGCCGGATTGGCGTAGGTATAGCGGCCCTGCGGATCGGCAAAATAGACCTCCTCCGTCATCGCGTTGAGGACCGCGGACAGCCATTCCCGTTCGGCGCGGTTCGTTTCCAACAGCCGCTTGACTTCCGCCTCCATGTGGATGCGCGCGCTGATGTCGACGCCGGAGCTGACGATCGAGTCGTGGCCGATGGGAAATACGCTGATGAGGAGATCCGTGTCGCCGCTGCGAGCCTCGTACTGCTGCGGCCGGCTCTCCTTGAGCACGCGCGTGTAAAGGGCGATGAGCTCGGCGGCGCGCTCCGGCATGACTTCGCCCAGCGTCCTGCCGAGTAGCTGCTCGCGCGGTCGGCCGAGCGAGCGTATCCAGTTGGCATTGGCGTCCCGGAAGCGCCAGTCGAGGATGGCACCGTCCGGACCCCGCACGGCATCGAGCACGGCGATCCGATCGAACGGATTCTCGAAGATGGCGCGGTAGCGCCGCTCACTCTCGCTCTCGGTCTCGGGTCCGCCGTTTTGCATATTCGCTACGATAGCAGGCGCTCGAGATCGCAATGGCACTCGATCGCATCTGCCAGCCGATCGAGCATCTGCTCGCGGCGCGCGCCGTGATCGATCGCGAGCGGCCGCGCGATTCCGGCCCAGCGCAGCAGCGCCGCACAGGCGCTGCTCTCCTCGAAAAGGCCGTGCAGGTAGGTGGCGACGATCCGCCCGTCCGCCGAGATGGCCCCATCGGGTGTGCCATCATCGAGGACGACGGCCGGGCGCTCGAGCGCCGAACCGCGGGTGCGACCGGCATGAACCTCGTAGCCGCGCACGCGCGCCTCTTGCAGCTGCAGGCGCCCCGCGACATTGCACAATCGCTTGCCCGGTTGCAGCACCGTCGTGAGATCGAGCCAGCCGAGCCCCGGACTCGCCCCCGGTGGGCCCTCGATCCCTTGCGGGTCGGCAATGGAGGTACCCAACATCTGTAGGCCGCCGCAGATGCCGAGGAGTCTGCCGCCGTAACGCAGGTGCCGCTCGAGATATGCCGGCCAGCCATGAGCTCGCAGCCACTCAAGATCGGCGCGAACCGACTTCGAGCCCGGAAGAATGACGAGGTCCGCGGGCGGTGGCGGCGTCGCGGCGTCGATGTAGCGCAAATCGACCTGGGGGTGATCGGCGAGCGGCTCGAAATCCGTGTGGTTGCTGATTCGCGGCAGCACGGGCACCACGATCCGCAGCCTCTCGGACGATCCGGCCCCGGCGGCGGCGGGCTCCGTGGCAGCGGCCTCGCGGCGAATCGCGTCCTCGGCATCGAGGCGCAGCCCTTGAAGATAAGGCAGCACGCCGAGCACGGGCTTGCCCGTATGCCCCTCGAGCCACTGCAACCCGGGCTCGAGGAGCGAGCGCTCGCCGCGGAAGCGGTTGATGATGAATCCGCGCACACGCTCCCGCTCGCTCGCGCTCAGGAGCGCGAGCGTGCCCACGAGGTGCGCGAACACCCCGCCCCGATCGATGTCGGCGATGAGCACGACGGGGCAGTCGATGGCTTCGGCGAAACCCATGTTGGCGATGTCGCCGTCCCGCAGGTTGATCTCCGCAGGCGAGCCCGCGCCTTCCACCAGAATGAATTGGTACGTTTCGCTCAGCCTGGCATACGAGCTCAGTACGGCCTCGCGAGCGCGGTGCTTGAACTCGTGGTAGGCCCAGGCCCCCATCTCGCCCACCGCCTTGCCGTGGATGATGACCTGACAGCGCTGATCGGTGCTGGGCTTGAGCAGGACGGGATTGAGGTCGACGGTCGCCGCGATGCCGGCCGCGTGCGCCTGCAGGGCCTGCGCGCGAGCGAGCTCGCCGCCATCCACGCCGACGGCGCTGTTCAAGGCCATGTTCTGCGGCTTGAAGGGCGCGACCCGCACGCCCCGCCGATGGAGCAGCCGGCAAAGTCCGGCAACGAGCGTGGTCTTGCCGGCATCGGAGGTGGTGCCCTGCACCATGAGTGTGCGGACGCTCACGGCGTCAGCCGCTTTTCGGGATCTCGAGTCCTCTTGCAACCGCGGGGCGGGCGAGGAAACGCTCGAGCGCGCGTGTGATGTTGGGAAAGTCTGCGATGCCGACGAGATCCCCGGCCTGATAATAGCCGATGAGGTTGCGGATCCAGGGGAAGGTGGCGATATCGGCGATCGTGTACTCATCGCCCGCGATCCAGGCGTGCGCCGCGAGCTGCCGCTCGAGAACGGCGAGCAGGCGCTTCGACTCGGCGACATAACGATCGCGCGGGCGCTTGTCCTCGTAGTGCCTGCCGTCGAACTTGTTGAAGAATCCCACCTGACCGAACATCGGTCCCACCCCGCCCATCTGGAACATGAGCCACTGAATCGCTCCGTAGCGCCCGGCCGGATCGCGCGGCAGCAGCCGGCCGGTCTTCTCCGCGAGATAGATGAGGATCGCGCCGGACTCGAAAAGCGGCAGCGGCTCGCCGCCCGGGCCGTCGGGGTCGAGGATCGCCGGAATCTTGTTGTTGGGATTGAGCGCGAGAAACTCGGGGGAGAGCTGGTCCCGGGCCTCGAAACTCACGCGGTGCGCCTCGTAGGGGAGCCCGATTTCCTCGAGCATGATCGAGGCTTTGACGCCGTTCGGCGTCGTCAATGAATAAAGTTGCAGCCGCTCCGGAAACCGCGGCGGCCATTTTCGCGTGACCGGGAACGCCGAGAGATCAGGCATGTGTCTCATCCGTTGCGCCAAAGAGGGGTGCAGCGGATTCTCGCAGATCGAGGAACTCAGCGCGCGCGAGCGAACAAATGCTTGAGGAGCGCGAGCAGCCAGCGCCAGAAGCCAAAGCTCGCCGGCGCCGCGGGCTGCGCCTGCGCAGGCCCCCCGGCGGCTTCAGCGCCCGGCGGTCCCTGCGTTGCCGCGAGGCGCGCGGCGAACGCCTCGAAGAACCGATCGGCGGTCGCCGCTGCGGCCGCATCGATGAGCCGGGAGCCGATCTGCGCGAGCTTGCCGCCGATCTGCGCGCTCGCCGCGTAATGCAGGCGCGTCTCATGGGGCGGGACGGCCTCGAGCTCGATGCGCGACTGCCCGCGCGCGAAGCCCGCCTGGGCGCTTTGGCCCTCGAAGATGAGCCGATAGCGCGTAGGAGGCTTGATGTCGGCGAGGGACATCTTGCCCTTGAAGCGCGCCTTGACGGGCCCGACGGCGGCGGTCATCTGCACCTCATAGCTGCCGTCGGCCGCGGCGGTCATGCTCTCGCACCCCGGCACGCATTGCTTCAGCGTCTCGGTGTCATTCAGCAGCCGCCACGCGGTCGCGCGGTCGCAGGGCAGCAGTCGTTCGCCTTTCATTTCCATGTTTTGTCCGAGAGCGCCTCCGCCAGGCGCTCGAGCGACTCGAGATTGTGGATGGCGAGGAGCTGGTCGACGTGGGGCAGAAGGGCGCGCACTCCGCGGGCCCGCGGCTCGAAGGCATCGTAGCGCAGGAGCGGGTTCAGCCAGATGAGGCGTCGGCAGGAGCGCGCGAGATGCGCCGCCTCGCGCTCGAGCGGCTCGACCTCCGAGCGCTCGAGGCCGTCGGTCACGAGCAGCACCGTGGCCTCGGCCAGCGGCAGGCGCTTGGCCCACAGGCGGTTGAATTCCCGCAGGCAGGCGCCGATGCGCGTACCGCCCGAGAAATCCGGCACGCTGCGCGTGACGCGGGACAGCGCATCGTCGGGATCGCGCGCGCGAAGGGCGCGCGTGATGGGCGTCAATCGTGTTCCGAAGACGAACGCGGCCACGGGTGTTGCGGCCCGAGCGCGCGCCCTCTGCGATCCGTTGACGAGTGCGTGCAGGAAATGCAGGAACATCCGCGAGTAGCGCGACATCGAGCCCGAGATGTCGACCATGGCGACGAGCGGCTCGAGACGCGTCAGGTGTTGGCGGCGCGGCAAGGAGGCAACTTCGCCGCCGCGGCGGGCGCAGTCGCGCAACAGCCGGCGCGGATCGATCCTGCGCCCGTGCGCCGCCGGCGCCTCGCGCCGGGTCGGAGCTCGCTTGAGGAGAGGCGTGAACGAGGCGGCTGCCCGAGTTGCCGCGATCCATTCCGCCGCCGTCATGGTGTCGAAGTCCGCCCGGCGCAGCCGCTCGCGATCGGACGCGCTCGGCTGCAGGTCCTCATGGCGCGTCCGCTCCTTTTGCGGCGGGGGAGCGGGCGGTGTCCCCTGACGCTCGGGCCAAAGCGCTTGGGCGAGGCGGCGAGAAGCGGGCGTGCGCACCAGCGACTGTCGGTGCGATGCTGAACTCGGTGGCGCTGCCGAGCCACTCAAACCCTCCGGAGATCGAAAGAAGGCGAGGAATGCCTGCTCGAAAAGCGCCCGATGCTCGAAGCGATCGATGAGACAGGCCTCGAGCACCGTGCGCAGATCCGCGCGCGAGTCGATGCCGGCGAGCTCGAGCGCGCGCAGGGCAAGGAGCGGCCGATCGGTTCCGACCGGCAGGCCCGCGGCGCGCAGCAGGCGCGCAAAATGCAGCACGTTCTCCGCAAGATGACCGGGGTCCGACATCACTGGCCGGCTCCGCTGCCGATCGCCTCCAGGAGTTGCCGCGCCTGCGTGCCGGCCACGCGCGCGATGTCGTCCTGGTGCTTGAGGAGCAATCCCAACGTGTCATCGATCGTCCGCGGGTCGAGCGCCTGACAGTCGAGCGCAAGCAGCGCGCGCCCCCACTCGATGGTCTCAGCGAGACCCGGAAGCTTGTAGAGATCGAGCGTACGCAGGCGCTGCACGAACTCGACCACCTGGAGCGACAGCGCCTGCTGCGCGCCCGGCACCTTGCGGCGCAGGATCTCGAGCTCGCGCTGCGCATCCGGGTAGCCGACCCAGTGGTAGAGGCAGCGACGCTTCACGGCATCGTGGATCTCGCGCGTGCGGTTGGAGGTGATGACCACGATCGGGGCTCGGGCGGCGGCGATGGTGCCGAGCTCGGGAATCGTGATCTGAAAGTCCGACAGCACCTCGAGCAGGTAGGCTTCGAAAGGCTCATCGGCCCGGTCGAGCTCATCGATGAGGAGTACCGGCGGGGTCTCGTGAGGCTCGAGCGCCCGCAACAGCGGGCGCGCGATGAGAAAGCGCTCGCCGAAGAGCTCCGCGGCGATCTGCTCGCGCGATTCGTGGGCTGCCTCGCGCATCCGGATCTCGAGCATCTGGCGCGCATAATTCCACTCATAAGCCGCGAGACTCACATCGAGACCCGCATAGCACTGTAGCCGGATGAGCTCGGCGCCGAGCGCGCGGGCGAGCGCCTTGGCAATCTCAGTCTTGCCGGTGCCGGGCTCGCCTTCGAGAAAGAGCGGCCGCTCGAGCGCAAGCGCGAGATAGACCGCGGTCGCGAGCTGACGGTCCGCGACGTAATCCTCGGAAAGCAACAGTGATCGGGTCGCCTCGATCGAAGCCGGCTTCTGCGCGGAGGGCGCCACGGCGGCCGGCCGCGCTCAAAGACCGAGCGCCTGCGCGACCGCCCGCCGCGCCAACACCGGAATCAGGCTCGCGCGGTACTCGGCGCTCCCATGGATGTCGCTATTTAAGTGATCCGCGGGAACGGTGATGCCGGCGAGCGACTCCGGCGAGAACTTCTTCGCCAGCGCTTCCTCCATCGGGGTGACCCTGAAAGCACAGGCCGCGGCGCCCGTGACCGCAACTCTCACCGATCCGGCGGTCTGTGAGACGAATACGCCCACCAAGGCAAAGCGCGAAGCCGGCTGCGGCAACTTCACATACGCCGCGCGATCGGGCACCGGGAAGTCCACCACGCTGAGGAGCTCGCCCGCGGCGAGATCGGTCTCAAAGAGGCCCTTGAAGAACCAGTCCGCCGGGATCGAGCGCCGATCGGTGCGCAGAACGGCGCCCAAGCCGAGGGCGGCAGCGGGATAATCGGCCGCCGGATCGCTGTTGGCGAGCGAGCCGCCGGCGGTGCCGCGATTGCGCACCTGGCGGTCGCCGATGCCCTCGGCGAGCTCAGCGAGGGCGGGAATGGAGGAGCGGACCTCGGCGGACTGCGCCACCTGCGCGTGGGTGGTCATCGCCCCGATGCTAAGAGCGCGGCCCTGCAGGCGGATGCCGCGCAGCTCCGGGATGCCCGCGAGATCGATCAGCGCCGAGGGGGCGAGGAGTCCGAGCTTGAGCGAGGGAACGATCGACTGGCCGCCGGCGAGGAGCTTCGCTTCGCTGTCGGCGGTTGCAAGCTGCACCGCCTCCGCCGTGGAGGCAGGCCGGTGATAGGCGAGTGGGGACATCGGTTAGCTCCGGGCCGCCTGGATGGCCTGCCAGATGCGATAGGGGGTCGCCGGCATCTGCACATCGCGCACGCCGAGCGGTGCGAGCGCATCGACGATCGCGTTGAGAACCGCCGGAGGTGAGCCGATCGCGCCCGCCTCGCCGCACCCCTTGGCGCCCAGGGGATTGTGGGTGCAGGGGGTGCCGCGCACCGTCTCGATCACGAAATCCGGCAAGTCGTCCGCGCGCGGCAGCGCGTAATCGACCAAGCTCCCGGTGAGGAGCTGCCCGTCCTCGTTGTAGTGGCAGCCCTCGAGCAGCGCCTGGCCGATACCCTGCGCGAGTCCGCCCTGCACCTGCCCCTCGACGATCATGGGGTTGACGACCGTGCCGAAGTCATCGCAGGCGGTGAACCGGTCGATGCGCGCCACACCGGTCCGTGGGTCGACTTCCACCTCGCAGACATAGGTTCCCGCCGGGAAGGTGAAGTTGGGAGGGTCGTAGAAGGCGTTCTCGTTGAGCCCGGGCTCGAGTGTCTCGAGCGGGTAGTGGTGCGGCACGTAGGCCGCAAGCGCGATCTCGGCGAACGTCTTGGCCCGATCGGTGCCGGCGACACGGAAGGCACCTTGGGAGAACTGGATGTCCTCCTCGCCGGCCTCGAGCAGGTGCGCGGCGATCTTCCTGCCCTTGGCGATGATCTTGTCGGCGGCCTTGATGATGGCGCTGCCGCCGACGGCGAGCGAGCGCGAGCCGTAGGTGCCCATGCCGAAGAGCACCTTGCCGGTATCGCCGTGCTCGATCTCCACATCCTCGAGCGCGATGCCGAGCCGGTCCGCGACCACCTGGGCGAAGGTCGTCTCGTGACCCTGGCCGTGGCTGTGCGAGCCGGTGAACACGGTCACCTTGCCGGTCGGATGCACGCGCAGCTCCGCCGCCTCGAACATGCCCGCGCGGGCGCCGAGACGCCCGGCGATGGCGGAAGGGGCGATGCCGCAGGCCTCGATGTAGCAGGCGTAGCCGATACCGCGCTTGAGACCTTGCTGCTCGCTGCGCTCGCGGCGCGCCGGAAAACCGCGCACGTCGGCGAGCTCGAGCGCCCGATCGAGCGTCGCCTCGTAATCCCCGGTGTCGTACGTGAGGCCGACCGGTGTCGCGTAAGGGAAGGTGCGGATGAAGTTGCGCCGGCGCAGCTCGATCCGTCCGACCTTGAGCTCGCGCGCGGCGAGCTCGACGATGCGCTCGAGAAGATAGGTCGCCTCCGGCCGGCCGGCGCCCCGATAGGCGTCCACGGGCGCGGTGTTGGTGAACACCGCGCGCACCCGGCAGTGGATGTGGGGAGTCGCGTATTGTCCTGCAAGGAGCGTCGCGTGCAGGATGGTCGGAATGCAGGAGGCGAAGGTCGAGAGGTACGCGCCCATGTTGGCGATCGTGTCGACCCGGAGCGCCAAAAACTTCCCCTCGCCATCGAGCGCGAGCTCCGCGGTCGTGACGTGATCGCGTCCGTGCGCATCGCTCAAGAACGACTCGCTGCGCTCGGCGGTCCACTTGATCGGCCGCCCGATGCGCCGACTCGCCCAGACGAGCGCCGTCTCCTCGGCATAGAGATAGATCTTCGAGCCGAAGCCGCCGCCGACATCCGGCGCGATGACCCGCAGCTTGTGCTCGGGAAGCCCCAACACGAAGGCGCCCATCAGCAGCCGCTCGACGTGCGGGTTCTGGCTGGTGAGGTAGAGCGTGTAGGAGTCGCTCGCCGGCGAGTACTGGGCGTTGGCGGCGCGCGGCTCGATGGCGTTCGGGATCAGGCGGTTGTTGGCGAACGAGAAGCGCGTGACGTGCGCCGCCTTGGCGAATGCCGCATCGACCGCGGCCTGATCGCCGAGGGCCCAGGTGAAGCAGACGTTATCGGGGGCCTCCTCGTGAAGCGCGGTGCCCGAGGATGCGGCGCTTGCCGAGTCGATGACGGCGGGCAGCACCTCGTAGTCGACTTCGATCAGGGCCGCGGCGGCCTTGGCCTCGCGAGCCGATTCGGCGACGACGAGCGCCACCGGATCGCCGACATAACGCACCTTGCCCTCGGCGAGCACGGGATGCTTGGGCTCCTTCATCGGGCTGCCGTCGATCGAGTGGATGAGCCAGCCGCAGGGGAGCCCGCCGATGCCGGCAAGATCCCGCGCGGTGTAGATGGCGAGGACCCCGGGTGCGCTCGAGGCGGCGCGGGTGTCGATGGAGCGCAGCGCGGCGTGAGCATGGGGGCTGCGCAGGAAGTAACCATAGGTCTGCCGCGGCAGCACGATATCGTCGGTATAAGTCCCGCTGCCCGTGACGAAGCGGTAATCCTCCTTGCGCTCGACGCTTCGGCCGACGTAGGGGACCTGCGCAGCGCTCATGGTCGGCCTCCCCGCTCCATCGCCTGCGCCGCTCTCATCACCGCGGCGACGATGTTCTGATAACCCGTGCAGCGGCAGAGGTTGCCTTCGAGTCCGGCGCGGATCTGCTCGCGCGTGGCATGCTCGTGGTGGGTCACGAGGTCGATGGCGCTCATGATCATCCCCGGGGTGCAGAAGCCGCATTGCAGGCCGTGACAGGCTTTGAACGCGGCCTGCATCGGATGGAGCGACCCGTCCGCGGGCGTGATGCCCTCGATGGTCGTGATCTCCTCACCGGCCACCTGCGCGAGCAGCACGTTGCAGCTTTTCACCGCGAGGCCGCCGACGAGCACGGTACAGGCGCCGCAGCTTGCGGTGTCGCAGCCGACGTGAGTCCCGGTGAGCCGCAGATGCTCGCGCAGATAAGTGACGAGGAGAGTGTCGGGTTCCGCAGCGGCGGTCACGGCTTTGCCGTTGACGCTGAGTGAGATCGGCGACATCAGAGGTCTCCTTCGGAGCCCGCTGATGATCCTGCAAGGATCGGCGTTCGGCAAGCGACAACACCGGTCGCTCTCGCCGCGCCGCCGGTCGAGACCGCAGGCGAGGCGCTCTCGAATCCGGTATGTTTACCGGTTTTATCGCTTGGGGGGTCGCCAATGACCATGACGGATCACCGCTCGCAGGCGCAGCGCACCCGCGGCATTTCAGGGCCGATGCGCGTTCTCGGCATCGCCCTGGCACTCGGGGCAGCCTCGCTCGCCATCTCCCCCGCGAGTGCGCAGGCAGATCCGGCGGCGCAGGCGCCTCGCGCTGCGGGCACGGTGGCGCCCTCGGCTTATGCACAGCTTCGGTGGCGCCTCATCGGCCCTTTCCGCGGCGGCTGGGCGACCATGGCGACGGGCGTGCCGGGAGAGCCCGACACGTTCTACTTCGGCGCTGCGGGCGGGGGCATCTGGAAGACGATCGATGCCGGCCGGACCTGGCAGTCGGTAGGGGATAGCCTGCCGCCCGCCATCGGCGCGCTCGCGATCGCCCCCTCCGACCCGGCTACGATCTACGTGGGCACCGGCCAGGTCGCTCCGCGCTACGACGTCGGCTCCGGGCGCGGTGTCTTCAAGTCCACCGATGGCGGCAAGAGCTGGCAGGCGCTCGGCCTCAGCGCTACCCGCAATATCGGCCGCATCTGGGTCGATCCGAATAACCCCGAGGTCGTGGTGGTGGCGGCCCTCGGGCATCTCTTTGGCTCCAATCCCGAGCGAGGCGTTTATCTCTCGACGGACGGCGGCAAGAACTGGGCGCATTCGCTCGCAATCGACGATGATACCGGCGTGGTCGACCTCGCTTCCGACCCGACCAATCCCAATCTGCTGTACGCCGCCGCCTGGCAGGTCCGTGGCTCCCCCTGGCTCGATTACTTCGAGCCCTTGAGCGGCCCCGGGAGCGCCATCTATCGCTCCACGGACGGGGGGGCGAGCTGGACTCGCCTCGCCGGCAACGGCTGGCCCCAGGGTCCCCTGGGGCGCATCGGCCTTGCGGTGACGCACACCGCCCAAGGCACCCGCATCTATGCCACCGTGGCATCGAAGAGCGACGGCGGCATCTGGCGCTCCGATGACGGCGGCGATCACTGGCAGCGGGTCAATGCCGACCAGGGGACTTTCGGCGCGTGGTACTTCTCGCGCATCACGGTCGACCCGCGTAACCCTGACGTCCTCTACTCGGCGGGCCAGTCGATCCGCCGCTCGAGCGATGGCGGCAAGACCTGGACGATCATCAAGGGCGCACCGGGCGGTGACGATTACCACTTTCTCTGGATCAATCCGCAGCATCCGGATCACTGGATCACCGCCTCGGATCAGGGCGTGGTGGTGAGCGTCGATGACGGGCGCAGCTGGAGCAGCTGGTACAACCAGCCGACCGGGCAGTTCTACCATGTGGCCGCCGACAATCGATTTCCCTACTGGGTCTACAGCGGCCAGCAGGACAGTGGCAGCGTCGGCACCGCAAGCCGCAGCGACTATGGTGCGCTCACCTTCCGTGACTGGCACCCGGTGGGGGGCGATGAGCGCGATTACATGCTGCCCAATCCCGACGATGCCAACGTCGTGTTCGGCAGCGGCATGGGCGGCAGAGTCTCGCGGTACGATGCGCTGACCGGTCAGGTGGCGAACGTCACCCCGTGGCCGATCAACAGCTACGGTGCCCGCCCGACGCAGGTGAAGTATCGCTACGGCTGGGTGACCCCGATCGCCTTCACGCCGACGAAGCCGCGGGCGCTCCTCCTTGGAGCGCAGGTCCTCTTTCGCTCCACCGACCAGGGCGAGCACTGGGAGGTCATCTCACCGGATCTCACCGGCAAGCGGCCGGGCGCGCCCGGCTGCAACGGCGAGGTGGCCGGCGCGCAGGCGATGGCCTGCGGGTATGGGGTGATCAGCACCATCGCGCCATCGCCCAAGAGCGCGAATCTCATCTGGGTGGGAACGGATAGCGGCCTCATCCAACTCACGCGCGATGGCGGTCAGCACTGGCAGAACGTCACGCCGACCTCGCTCAAGCCCTGGCAGAAGGTGAGCGCCATCGACGCCTCGGCGCTCGATCCCGCCACCGCCTACGCCGCGGTGGACGATCACCGTCAGGATGATTTCAGCCCGCACGTGTTTCGAACGCACGACTATGGCAAGTCCTGGACGGAGATCAATGCCGGATTGCCCGCCGATGAGGTCACGCCGGTCGTGCGCGCCGATACCGTGCGCAGCGGACTGCTCTATGCCGGCACCTCCCAGGGTGCGTACCTCTCCCTCGATGACGGCGATCACTGGCAGTCGCTCAAGCTCAACCTGCCGAACGCCCGCGTCAACGATCTTCTGGTGCACGGCGATGATCTCATCGCCGCAACCCAGGGGCGAGCCATCTGGGCGCTGGATGATCTGACGCCGCTCCGTCAGCTCTCGGGCACGCTACTCGCCGCACCGGCGCACCTGTTCGCGCCGGAGATCGCCTGGCGGGTCCATCCCAACAACAACAAGGACACCCCGCTCCCGCCGGAGACTCCGGAGGGGCAAAATCCGCCCGCCGGCGCCGTGATCGATTACTGGCTGGGCAAGGACACCCAGGGGCCGGTGACGCTCGAGATCTACAACTTCACGGGCCAGCTCGTGCGCCGCTTCGCCTCCGATGAGGCGCAGCCCGCCATCCCCGCGGAGCGGTACTTCGGGGAAGAGTGGCTGCGACCGGCGGCGAGGCTGTCGGCGGCGCCCGGCATGCACCGCTTCGTCTGGAATCTGCGATACGAGCGTCCGCAGGCGATCTCGTACGAGTACAGCATCGCCGCGGTGTTCGGCGAGGATACGCCCACCGCGGTCGAGGGCCCGTTCGTGCTGCCCGGCATCTACAGCCTCGTGCTCACGGTGAATGGAGAAAAATACCGGGCGCCCCTCGTGGTGCAGCTCGATCCGCGCGTCCACGCGAGCAGCGCCGATCTGCGCTCGCTCCTCACTTACAGCCAGTCACTCTGCGCGGCGCTCGAGCGTGCGAGCTCGGTGTACCGGGCAGAAAGCGGCGCGCACGATCAATTGGACGCACTCGCCCAACGCCTGAAGACGGGGCACGGGGACCGCTCGCTCCTCTCGACCGTCGCGATGATGGGCGATGTCACCGGAGCCGGCGCGACCGATCTCGGCGACATCAGTCGACGAATCGGCGCCATGGAGGCCGATGCGGAGTCAGCCGACATCGCCCCGACGGCGGCGGACACGACGGTGCTCCACAAGGAGAGCGGCGAGTTGAACGATGCGGTGCGCGTCTGGCAGGCTCGCCAGGCGGCGATCCGCAAGCTCAACGTCCGTCTGCGCCGTGCGCATCTGCCACCGGTCGATCTTTCGGCCTCACCGATGAGCTCATCGCATCGGCGGCGCGCACCCCTGCGCGCCGTCGGCTAATACGCGAAAAACGGGCCGGTGCCCGCGGTGGTGCTTGCGCCCGCGATGGCGATGAACACGCTCTTGCCGAGGAAGAACGGGAATCCGAAGTCGAAGGAGCAACTGGTGTCCGAGCTCGCGGTGCCCTGGCTCGTGCAGTTGGCGGACTCAGTGCCGCTGCTCGCGCCCAAGTCGGTGAACACCGTGCCGGTCTGATAGGTATTGAACAAGGCGTAGGCATTGCCGATCTTGAAGTTCACCGTCGACTGCAAGCCATTCTTGCCGGAATTGGTCGCGCTCAGGTTGATGTCGGAGGCAGGACAGAACCACGATTGCGGGTTGCTGCTGCTATAGCCGGGTTGGCTGCTGCAGGCGCTGAGTGAGGGGATGCCGTCGTCCGCGAAGTAATAGGCGTTGGAGCCGGTATCGAAATAGGAGAAGGGCAGGAACTCCTGCTTGTTGTCCTGGGTGGTGTAGGTGGTGGTGACATCGCCATAGTTGGCATCCGCCGTGAGCACGGTCTGTGTGGTGACGGCGTTGTTGCTTTGGGTGCCAATGCCGAATATCAGCGTTCCGGTGGCGGTAGCCGCGCCTTGTGCGGTCGCGGGCAGCGTCACCACCACGCCGTTGTTGTCGGTCTGGAAATCGACCACGGGATTGGTGACCTGCGAGCTCTCGCTCACCGCCGCCTCGGAGCAGGCCGTGGTCGAGGTGCCGCCGCTCGGGCAGGTGTAGTACCAGCCGGGATTCGTCGGGTTGGTGCTCGTCACCGCAATGTCGCAGCCGGGGCCGCAATCATCGCCGAAGGGCCCGACCCCGAGGATGCCGTTGGCGCCGAATGCCGCAACCGTATTCTCCGGCGAACCGGTACTCGAGCAGGCCGAGGGAATCTCGTTCTCGTAGGCCGCATCGCCGATCACCTGAACGGGAACGCTGCCCGCCGACTCACTCGCCACCTTCACGTCGGCGAGCTTCACCGGTCCCCAGCTGAAGCCGTCGACGAACTGCGTGCATTCGACGATGGTATTGCCGCCCAACTGCTCGGGCTGCAGCGCCGAGGCGAGCGAGGAGTTGAGCACCGAGGAGAGGATGCGCAGGCCGTAGGAGCCCGTGTCGACCTCGATGTGATCGATGGTCTGGCAGTTGGTGGTGCTGCCGGGCGCGCACACCGTCACGGTGATGAAGGGCGTGTCGGCATCGATTCCCGATGCCGGGTCGGGACCTGAGTCCACGGTCATGGTGACCGAATTACCGGGGCCGTTGCCGCCGCCGCCGCCGCCGCCGTTGTTGGAGGTGGCGATGCCGCCCGAGCCGCCACCGCAGCCGCCGAGGAGAAGTAGGGCCTGGGCGAGACCCAAGAGAATGAGCTTGCGCACTGTCCCTCGCAAACGATTAGTGAAGATCGGAAATCGAGAGATTCGGGGGCAGGAGTGAGGGCACGTAAGCGGTGCCGAAGTACTGCCGCATGTGCCCGCCCGCGCGCACGATCAGCTTCGGCGTGCGGACCTCGAGGTGATTATGTCCACCGCGATGCACGTGATCGGCGCGCTGCGACTTGACCGCCGCCTGGTAGTCGCTGAAATAAGTGCCGAGCGTCTGCGCGAGGTTGGGCATCGTCCGCCCGCTCCAGCTCACGGCGAATACCACCCCGGCGGGGGAGACGTACTCCCGCACCACCGTGCCGGTGGCGGCCGTGATCTCATGGACGGAATAGCCGGGCTCCGAGCGCACCCGGAGCTGACCTTTGAGGGCCACCCGATCGGCCTGGACGGAGGCGACGGTGTCCCCGAGGGCTGCCGTGGCGGGGAGCCAGGCATCCTTGGCCAGCAGGGCGGCGCCGAGCGCGACGGCAGCGAAGAGGGGCGAACCGAACGATCTCATGACCTGGACCTACCTTCCGCAGAACTTCCCAGCTCCGCCATCCTCAAACCGCGCGGGCGCAGATTCGGTTGACGCGACCGTCGCCATGGCCGAGCTCGTAGACGCTACCACGCCCCGGCGCCTGGCGCGACTGTCGCCGGTCACAGATCGCCCGGCCGGCGGGCGAGGGCCTCATGGACAGCGGCCGGAGCGTCCTATAGCATTCGGCCCCCCAAACTCGGAGCGGTAGTTCAGCTGGTTAGAATACCGGCCTGTCACGCCGGGGGTCGCGGGTTCGAGTCCCGTCCGCTCCGCCACCCTTAAAATGCTGCAGAAAATCACCGACACCATCGAGACGCACAAGTGGCTGTGGTACAGCATCCTGGGTGCGCTCGCCCTGGTCTTTGCCGCCTGGGGCGCCTACGGCATCGTCAACCTCAATTTCAGTAGCTCGAGCTACGCCGCCAAGGCGGGGGGGCAGACGATCTCCCTCGATGCGGCCCGCAACGCGTGGCTGCGCCAGCAAGGCCAGCTGCAGCAGCAGTATGGGGGCAACATCCCGGCGACGGTGGAAAAGAGCGCCCAGGACCAGGTGCTCGAGGGCCTGATCAGCGATGCGCTCGTATCCGAGCACACCCAGGACCTCGGCTATCGCGTGAGCGAAGCGGACTTGGTCGGCTACATCAAGAGTCTGCCGGCTTTCCAGGTGGGTGGGCAGTACTCGCCGGAAGCGGCCAAGGAAGTGCTGGCCGAGAATGGCATCTCCCAGGATCAATTCGAGAGCGATGCGCGCAGCGACCTGCGCCGTCGGCAACTGCTCGGGGGTATCGTCGCCTCGGAGTTCGTGACGCCGACGGAAGCGGCCCGCGCGCAGGCGCTGCGCGATGAGGAGCGGCAGGTTCAGTACGCGATCCTGCCCGCGGCGAGCTATCAGAGCGATGCGCCCATCGATCCGGCGGCGATCGAGGCCTATTACAAGGCCCATCAGGCCGATTACCGCGTCCCGGAAGCGGTGGATCTCAAGTATGCGCAGCTCACCCTCGCCCAGGTGGCGAGCACCGAGACCGTCTCGGACGCCGATGTGCAGGCCGCCTACGACAAGGAGAAGAGCCGGTTCGTGCTACCGGAGCGGCGTGAGGCGAGCCACATCCTCATTCCCTTCGGCAAGGACCCGGCCGCGGCCTTGAAGCAGGCCGACAAGGTGCTCGCGCTCGCCCAATCGAAGCAGGACTTCGCCGCGCTCGCCAAGAAGTACTCGCAGGACCCGGGCTCGGCGCAGAACGGCGGCAGCTTGGGCTGGATGGACCGCAGCGGCTTCGTCAAGCCGTTTGCGGATGCGCTCTTCAACATCAAATCGGTCGGCGACATCGTGGGACCGGTGAAGACCCAGTACGGCTATCACATCATCCGACTCGATGGCATCCAGCCGGGCAGGACCAAGACGCTCGCCGAGGCGCGCCCGCAGCTCGAGGCGCAAATCAAGCAGAGCGCGGCCAGCAACCGCTTCGGGGACATCGAGGACAAGCTGCAGAGCCGGCTCCAGGATCCCGGCGTGAGCCTCGCGAGTCTCGCGAAGGAATTCAACCTGACGACGGGCGAGGTGCCGCAGTTCCTCAAGGGCGCGGGTGGGCCGCCGCTCGGCGAGGAGAAGCCGCTGCAGAACCTGGTGTTCGGCGCCAATGCGGTGGCCCAAGGCTCGCTCGGAGGCCCGGTCATTCTCGATAACGACAAGATGGTGATTTTCGAGGTGGCGGCCCGTCACGCGCCGCACGTGAAGCCCCTCGCCGACGTTCGCGACAGCATCGTCGCCGCGTTGAAGCAGCAGCGCGAGACCGATGCCGCGCTCGCGGCGGCGCAGGCGGCCCGCGCCCAGCTCCTCGCGGGCGCTTCCTTCGATGAGGTCGCCAAGAGCCTCAAGGTGAAAGTCGACCCGCCGAAGTTCGTCGGCCGCGGCGATCCCTCCGTTCCAACCGACATCCTGTCGGCGGCCTTCGCGACCCCGAAGCCGGTGCATGGCCCGGTGTACCAGGCGGTGACGCTCCCTAAGGGCGGCGCCGCGCTCATTGCCGTCAGCCAGATCCGCAGCGGCACGCAGCAGACCAACCGCTACCTCGAGCGGGTGCTCGAGCAGGAGCAGCTGCAGAGCGAGGGCCAGGCGGAGGCGTTGGGCTACATCGCGCAGCTGCGGGCGACCAGCAAGGTCACCAAGAACCCGGCCGCCTTCCAATAGTCGGAAACTGCCGCGCGGACGCCTCAGCCCTCCGCTTCCTGCGGAAAGCTCATCCCCACGGTGTTGAAGCCGCCGTCGACGTAGAGAATCTCGCCGGTGATGCCGGCGGCGAGATCCGAGCAGAGGAACGCGGCGGCGTTGCCGACATCCTCCTGCGTCACATTGCGCCGCAGCGGCGCGACCTCGGCGACGCGGCTCAGCATCTTGCGAAAGCCGGCGATGCCCGCGGCGGCGAGCGTCTTGATGGGACCGGCGGAGATGGCGTTCACCCGGATGCCGCGGGGACCTAAGTCGGCGGCGAGGAAGCGCACGTTGGCCTCGAGACTCGCCTTGGCGAGGCCCATGACGTTGTAGCTCGGGATCGAGCGCACGGCGCCGAGATAGGAGAGCGTGAGGAGCGCCCCGGACCGGCCCGCCATGAGCGGCGCCGCGGCGCGGGCGAGCGCGGTGAAACTGTAGCTCGAGACATCGTGCGCGATCCGGAACGCCTCGCGCGAGGTGTTCTCGACAAAGCCGCCGGCGATCGCCTCGCGCGGTGCATAGGCGACGGCATGAATCACGATATCGAGGCTCCCCCAGTCGCGCTTCAAGCGCTCGAATGCGGCCTCGATCTCACCGTCGACCGTCACATCGAGGGGCATCGTGATCTTGGAGCCCACGGACTGCGCCAAGGGCTCGACGCGCTCCTTCATCTTGTCGTTGACGTAGGAGAAGGCGAGCTCCGCGCCTTCGCGATGCATCGCCTGCGCGATCCCCCAGGCGATCGAGCGGTCGGTGGCGACGCCGACGATGAATACGCGCTTGCCGGAGAGAAACCCCATGCCGAGCCTTACCCGCCCGAGCCGACGCGGATGGTGAGCTTCTGACCGGCGAGGATCGGGCTGTGAAGGCCAATGGCGTTCCAGGCGAGGATCTGGGAGACCTTCACCTGAAAGAGCCGCGCGATCTGCCAGAGGTTATCGCCGCGGCGGACCGTGTAGACCACTTTCCGTGCGCTCGTGTCGGCACCGGCTGCGCCCTCGGAGGCATGCGAGCGGCCGGCGCGAGCATGGGTGAAAAGGCGCAGACGCTCACCCGGGTGCAGCATCGCATGCCGTCCGATGCCATTTAAGCTCGCCAGGGTCTGCACGCTCATGCCGTGGCGGCGGGCGATCGACCACAAGGTATCGCCGGTGCGCACCACCTCGAAGTGCAGCTCGCCGTGATGCTCGACCGGCACGCGCGCATAGAGCCGCAGCTTCTCACCCGGGCGGATGATGTGATGCACCGAGATGCCGTTCATCCGCGCCAGCGTGCGCGGGCTCATCCGGTAATGGCGCGCAATGCTCCAGAGCGAGTCCCCACGCCGCACCACCTGAAACTGCAGATAGCTGCCCCAGCGGGCGCGGCCGTCGACGCGCGCCGCCGCGAGACGCACGTTCTGCGGCAAGGTGTAGGTGGTCGCCGGCACCAGCATGTCTTCGCCAACGGTGAGCCGGCCATCCAGGGTGTTGAGCTTGCGCAGGATCGCGACGCTCGTCTTGAACTGGCGGGCGACGGAGTAGATCGAATCGTGACGGCGCACCTCGTAGTGCTCGACGCCCATGAGCTCATCCTGGGTGAGCTGCGCGACGTTCTGCTCGAAGATCGGCGCGGCGGTGACCGGCAGGAGCAGATAGAAGGGCCCGGTAGGATCGGTGGCCCAGCGGTGGAAGGCGGGGTTGAGGTCGTAAACCTCCTCGGCCGTGATGCCGGCGATCTGCGCGGCGACCTGCATGTTGATCTGGCCGGGGGTCTTCACGCGCGCGAAATACGGCTGATTCGGGATCGCGCTGAAGGCGAGCTCGTACTTCGAGGGATCCTCCACCAGGCGCTTCATGGCGAGGAGCTTGGGCACGTACGCCTCGGTCTCCCGCGGCAGATGCAGGTGCCAGAAATCGATCGGACGGTGCTCGGCCTGATTGACCTGCACGGCGTGCTGCACCGCGAGCTCGCCGCAGTTGTAGGCGGCGACGGCGAGCAGCCAGTCGCCGTTGAATTCATCGTGCAGCGCCTGCAGGTAATCGAGCGCCGCATGGGTGGAGGCCACCACATCGCGCCGCCCGTCGTACCACCAGTCCTGCTTCAGGCCGAAACGCGTGCCGGTGGGCGAGATGAACTGCCAGAGGCCGGCCGCCCGCGCCCGCGAGTAGGCGTAGGGCTCGTAGGCGCTCTCGATGACCGGCAGCAGCGCGAGCTCGAGCGGCATGTGCCGGGCCTCGAGCTGAGTGACGATGTAGTAGAGGTACATGTCGGCGCGGCCGAAGGCGCGCTGCAGGTATTCGGGATTCGAGGCGTACCAGTTGAGCTGGCTGTCGATCGCGTGCTCATCGGGATCCGGAAGCGCGAAGCCGCTACGAATGCGGTCGAAGAGATCGGCATACTG
>DATFCZ010000050.1:0-5270 GCA_035252605.1 Steroidobacteraceae bacterium | reverse complement strand
GGCGGGGCGCTCGCGCATCGTGCGCTGGACGATGCGGCCGGCACGCCGCAGCGGGCGGCGACGGGGCTCCTCGCGCCGCGGCGCGCGCCTGAGCCTTGCCGAGCAGGTGGCGCTCGCCGAGTCGACCCAACGGGGCCTCGAGGCCTTGTCGCCGCTCTCGGCGCAGACGGACTCTGGCGCCGCGGCACCGGCGCTTGCGGAGTTCAGACGCTCGATCGGCACGCTGTTGCCGCTGGTCACGTGAAGCGCGGGATCCGCAGGCACACATCCCTGTCCCCGACTCGCTGAGTCATGTCTATGCGAATCGGGCCGGCGCGTGCGGCTCGCGCGCCTCGGGAATCCGGCGGCGCAGCACATCGTGGAACTGCAGCATGCAGCCCTCGAGGGTCGAGAGGGGTCCGGGCTCGTACGAGCGCGAGCCGAGCCCGCGCTGCACCCGGGCGCAGAGAAACTCGTCCTCGCGCTGCACCTGCCGGTTGATGCGCGAGCCGAGATAACGCAGCAGCCGCATCTCGCGCCGCGAGTCCGGGTGCGCGAAGCAGCCGCCGCGAATGGTGCACTTGCCCGGGCCGCGCGGCAGCACCTGAAAGAAGTCCATCTGCTCGGGGAAGATATCGATGCCGATGTTGGGCAGCATGCTGTAGAAGCTCCAGCGCCGCCGCTGCTCCTGCGGCAGCTCCACGGCGGTCGGCGCGACGAGCTTCTGATAGAGCCGCTCGCTCCAGCGGCTCGAGGGATGCTCGCGCAGGTAGCTGATGCCGCGCGCCACACCGCTCGGGAGCAGCACCTGATCCTCGTAGTCGGGCGTGAACATGCGAAAGAGCCCGGGATGGCCGATCGGCACGTGATAGGACTCGAGATAGTTGTCCATGGCTATCTTCCAGTCGCAGTCCCAGTGCTCGATGTACAGCGGTCCGAGCGGCTGCATCTCCGCCAGCCGGTACGGGTCCAGCTCGTGGGCGAGCTCGCCCCAGACCTCCTCGACCGGCGGCGGATCGCCCGCGAGGCAGACGAACACGAACCCGAACGCCACGCGTGAACGCACCGGCTTCAATCCCCACTGCGAGCGCTCGAGGCCAGGGAAGCTGTCGCGCTCGGGGGTGCCGCGCAGCTCGCCGCTCAAGCGATAGGACCAGCCGTGGTAGGGGCAGGTGATTGCGCCCGGACAGTGCCCCGTGCCATCGAGCAGGCGCGCGCCGCGGTGCCGACAGACATTGTGAAAGGCGCGGATCTCGCCCTGGGAATCGCGCAGCGCCACCACGCCGTTGGCTCCCAGGTCGAAGGTCACGAAATCGCCCGGCCGTGGGATGTCGTTGACGTGACAGACGATCTGCCAGCTCGGCTCGAGAATGCGCTCGATCTCAAGACGGGTCATCTCGGGGTGGTTGTAGGTCCAGGCAGGCATGGCGCGCGGGGCCGGCGCGATCTCGGCTTGGCGGACGGCGGATGAGGTCATGGGACTCTCGCGGCGTGATTTATATAGTCGTTCAATTTTACCAAAGAAATTTATATAAGCATATAGACTGAATGCTGCGGCGGTGCTACCGTTGCGCTCAAACCCATTCACCCAGTGCAGGAGGGGACATGTCCCGAGTCCTCGAGAAGAGCCGCGCCCACTACCGCAAGGCGCTCACCCGTTTGCCGCTCGGCGTCGCCTCGAACTTCCGCTTCTGGGGCGAGGAGCGCACGATCTACGTGAAGTACGGCCGGGGCGGCCGGATCGTCGATCTCGATGACAACGAGTACGTCGACTACCGCCTGGGCTACGGACCGGCGATCCTCGGGCATGCCGATCCGAGAGTGGACGAGGCCGCCTGCGAGGGCATGAAGGTCGGCGGCGTGTTTGCGCTATCGACCGAGCGCGAGTACACCGTCGCGCAGCGCATATCGAAGATGGTCCCCGCGGCGGAGCTCGTGCGCTTTTCCAACTCCGGTACCGAGGCCGTCATGGCGGCACTGCGTCTGGCGCGCGCCTACACGGGCAAGGACGACTACGTCATCCTCGAGGGCAGCTATCACGGCCTGTTCGATGCCGCCATGTGGTATACGCCCATGGACAAGTGGACGCGGGTGGGCGAGCCTGTGGTCTACCCCTACAGCGAGGGCATCCCGCTCAGCACGCGCAGCTTCGCGCATTTCGTGCAGGCCAACGATGCCAACCAGCTCGAGGACGTGCTGAAGCGCCATGCGGACCGGGTCGCCTGTCTTCTCATCGAGCCCATCATGGGCAACTGCCTCGGGATCGCAGCCGACCCGGCGTATCTGCGCGCGGCCCGCTCGCTCTGCGACCGCTACGGCGTGCTGCTCGTCATCGATGAGGTGAAGACGGGCTTTCGGGTGGCGCGCGGCGGCGTGCAGGAGCTCTACGGGGTCAAGGCCGATCTTTGCACTTTCGCCAAGGCGATGGGCAACGGCTATCCCATCTCGGTGTTGGCCGGGCGCGAGCAGATCATGCGCAAGATCGGGCGCGGCGTCGCCCACGGCGGCACGTACACCGCGCATTCGGTGTCGCTCGCCGCCGCGGAGCGGACCTTGCAGATTCTCGATGAGACGGACGCGCTCGAGCGGATCGCCGGTTATGGGACGGCGCTGCGCCAGGGGATGAGCGCCATCCTCAAAGCCCGCGGTATCGCTCACAGCTTCGTCGGGCATCCCTCCATGAGCGGCCTTTACTTCGCGCACGAGCCGCCGCGTAATTACCGCGACTGGAAAGGGAGCGACTACACCTTCTATGATGCCGCGGCCAAGGTGCTGCACGATGAGGGGGTGCTCTGCGAGCCCGATTCGCGCGAGCCTTGGTTCATCTGCGCCGCGCACGACGAGGCCTGTTTGAAACAGACGCTGGCCGCCTTCGAGGTGGCGATCGAGAAAACCCTGATCACGCTCGGTGGACGGCGCCAGGCCGGCGGATGAGCATGGCGCTCGCGCCCTGGAAGCGGATCGCTGTCGTTGCCGCCGGGAGAGCCGGCCGCGCTCGTCCCGATGCGATCGTCGTCGGCGCCGGCCACAACGGCCTCGTGGCCGCCTGTTTCCTCGCGCGCGCGGGACTCAAGGTGCTCGTGCTCGAGCGCAATCCTTACGTCGGCGGCGCGGCGGTGAGCCGGCGGCTGTACGACGGCTTCACCTATTCCAACTGCTCGTACGTCTGCAGTCTGCTGCGCACCGAGATCATCCGCAGCCTGGATCTTCCGGGCCACGGGCTGCAGATCATCCCCTATGAGGGCGGTTGCACCCTGATGCGCAACGGCGGCCACCTCGCCCTCTACGACAACCACGATGCCCTTCGCCGCGAGTTCGCCCGCCACTCGCGTCGCGATGCCGAGGCCTACGATCGCTTCGCGCACGACATGCTGCGGCACTGCAAGTTCATCAAGCCGCTCCTGCTGCGCGCTCCGCCCGACCCGACATCCTTCCGGCCGCGCGACCTGCGCGAGCTGCTGTACCTCGGGCGCCACTTCGGCGGCCTCGGGGAGCAGCAGATGTACCAGACGCTGCGGTTCTGGACGCTCTCCTGCGCGGACATGCTCGATGAGTATTTCGAGAGCGAGATCGTCAAGGCGCACCTCGCCGGCAGCTCGATCATCGGGACAGCGCTCGGTCCGCGCTCGCCGGGCTCGGCCTACGTGCTGCTGCACCACTACATGGGCAGCATCGATGGCACCGTCGGGGCGTGGGGTTTCGCCCGCGGCGGCATGGGCGCGATCACGCAGGCGCTCGCGGCGGCGCTCGCATCGAGCGGCGGCTCGATCCGCTGTGAGGCGGGCGTCGAGCGCATCCTCACCCGAAACGGCCGCGCGGTCGGCGTGGTGCTCGAGGGGGGCGAGGAGATCGCGGCGAAGCTCGTCGTCTCCAATCTCGATGTGCGCCGCACGTTCCTCGAGGCCATGGACCCGAAGGAGCTGCCCGAGGAATTCGTGAGGCAGGTCCGGCAGTTCAAGATCCGCGGCTCCTCGGGCAAGCTCAACATCGCGCTCGATGCTCTGCCGCGCTTTCCCGCGATCCCGGCGGGCGCTCCCTGCGTGCGCGGCGACATGCACGTGACCGATACGATCGAGATGCTGGAGCGCGCGTACGATGACTGGAAGGAGGGCCGCTGGTCGCGCCGGCCCTATCTCGACATCCTCATCCCGACGCAGATCGACCCCACCATGGCGCCCGCGGGCAAGCACTACATGTCGGTTTTCGTGCAGTACTGCCCCTATGCCCTGGCGGAGGGTCCCTGGACGGAGGAGAGACGCGCGAGCTTCGGGCGCACCGTGATCGATTCCATTGCCGAGCACAGTCCGAACTTCCACGACCTCATCCTGCACGCCGAGATCCGCACCCCTTACGACATCGAGCGCGAGGTCGGCCTCACCGAGGGCAACATTTTCCAGGGCGAGCTGACCTTCGATCAGCTCCTTTTCAACCGCCCCGTCCCCGGCTATGCCCAGTACCGCTCCCCGATACGCGGGCTCTATATGTGCGGCTCGAGCACCCACCCGGGTGGCGGGGTGATGGGAGCGCCGGGCGCCAACGCCGCGGCCGCGGTTCTCGGGGATCTGAAGCGGTGAGCGCTTCGCGATACGACTGCATCGTCATCGGCGCCGGGCACAACGGACTCACCTGCGCGGCGTATCTCGCGCGGGCGGGACGCTCGGTGTTGGTTCTGGAAGCGGGTGAGCGGGCGGGCGGCGCGGCGAGCACGAGAGAGTTCGCGCCGGGCTTTCGCGTCTCGAGCTGCGCGCATCTCCTGCATCTGCTGCCGGGCTGGTTGCTCAAGGAGCTGAGACTCGGCGCCCACGGCCTGCGTCTGGCGGCCGAGGGCATGCCGACCATCGCCCTCTCGGGGGCGCTCGCGCTGCGGCTCCCGGGGCGCGCAGATGCTGCCGTTGAGGGTCTGGGTGGCGCCGATGCGCGCGCCTTCCCCGGGTATACCGCGCGCATGAGTCATCTCGCCGAGGCGCTCCGTCCGCTACTCGAGCGGGTGCCGCCGCGCTTGGGGACCGGCGCCTGGCGCGATCGGCTGGCGCTCTTGAAACTCGGCGCGCGTCTGCGCCTGCTCGGACGATCCGACATGCGCGAGCTGCTGCGGATCGCGGGCATGTGCGTGCAGGACCTGCTCGATGAGCACTTCGAGAGTCCGCTCCTGAAGGGCGCGCTCGCCTTCGACGCGGTGCTCGGCACGAATCTCGGGCCCCGCTCCCCGGGCACGGTGTTCACGCTGTTGTATCGGCTGGCGGCGGGCGGCGCCGCCGGCTCACTCGCGCAGCCGGTAGGCGGCCTCGGCG
>DATFCZ010000049.1:0-24066 GCA_035252605.1 Steroidobacteraceae bacterium | reverse complement strand
CGCCGAGCACGCGCGGCGCAGCGGGAAGGCGAACCGAATGTGCTTTGGCTGTGCTTCGGAGCACTGGTCGAGTGGACGATGCCAGCGCCGATCAAACGTAACGCACTGATTCTCTTGGTCGGGGTGACAGGATTTGAACCTGCGACACCTACGTCCCGAATTATAAGCGCAATCGAACGCGGCGGTTCACTATAGTTCAAAAAGCGCGTAAAATCATGGTTGTAGAAGCGACAGAGGTCCGCGGCGGTTCGGGGAAGTTCGCTCCGTTCCGCGCGAAATTGACACCCAATCTGCACCCAGCGACGCGAAATTGCACCCCAATGAAGAAGCTCACCGATGCCTCCTTGAGGGCATTACTCAAGGGTTCGCCACAAGATCGAATGGACATCCGGGACGCGGCCGTTCCCGGCCTTCAGCTCCGAATCGGACCGGGGGGAGCAACGTGGTCGCTGGTCGTGCGGGCCGACGGGGAGGGAGGCGTGAGCAAGCGGGGCTTCAAGAAGAAGGGGAAGCGGAATCGGTTGACGCTCGGTGAATATCCGACGGTATCCCTGGAGGATGCTCGTGGACGAGCGAACCTCTATATCGCTCAGGCGAAGAAGGGCATCAATCCGGCGGTCGCTCTCGAGCGTGCCGCAACGACGGGTGGACTCACCATCGAGGGTCTCAGTCAGAAGTTCATGGCGGAGTACGTCCAGATGAAGGAGCTCCGCGCGTCATTGAAGTACGCGGGAACCATCAAGGTGCATATTGTGCCGCGCGTAGGTTCCGCGCTGGCCGATCTGATCTCCCGGCAGGACATTCGGGATCTGCTCAGGCAGACCATGATCAAGATTCCGCGCGGCAACGGTCCGCGAGATAGACCGCGAGGGGGCAAGGAGGCCGCACGGACGGTGTTGAGCGTATTTCGGAAGATGATGAACTGGGGAATCCGGGAGGAGTTGCTTACGCGGAAGGACAACCCGGCGGAGGGCATGGAAGCCAACCTTCCGAAGAAGCGGCGACGCGACCGGGTGCTCTCGAGAGAGGAGTGTCAGATCGCCTGGATCGCGAGCGGGTCACTCGGGTATCCCTTTGGTCCGGTATACAGGCTGCTCTTCGTGACGGGCACGCGCGAGAGTGAGTGGGGTCGAGCGATACGCGACTGGATAGATCTCCCGCAGGCGCTCAGCGTCATCCCGGCGGACAGTTTCAAGAGCGATCACGTCCACGTGGTGCCGCTCGTACCTGTTGCCGTTCAGACGATCGAGTACGTGTACGCCCATCATCCCACGCGGAACGGCCCATACATTTTCTCGGGCACTGACGGCCGGCGGCAACTTGGGGGGTGGAGCAAGGCGCAGGGCCGCCTGATGCGCGCCATGTGTTCCGTGACCGGGGAGCGGTCGGTGAAAGATTTCAATCCGCACGATATTCGACGAACCGTAGCCACGCGCATTGCAGAACTGCTCGGCGTGGGCGGCGAGCAGCTCATCCGTCGGGTGCTCGGCCATGCCGATGGCAGCGTTACTGCCATCTACAACCGGTACGGCTATGTGAAGGAGATGCGGCAAGCGCTCGAACAATGGACCGGAGAACTCATGCGTGGGCTGTCCGGCGAACCGTATGTCGCCACAGCACAAGAAGCCGCTTCGCTGCGGTCGATCGCGCCGTTGCTTCCGGCGAGAGCAGCTTAAGTACGAGCAGTTCCGCGCCACGAAGTGGCTGGCCCGTGCGTGCTGCTCTCGATGCGCTGCGCGAGCCACGCCTGCACCTCGGCCTCGACCCAGCCTACCGAGTGTGCGGTAATTTTCACGCGCCGCGGAAAGGCCCCTTCCGCATGTAGCTCGTAAATCTTCGTCTTGCGCAATCCGGTCATCTCCATGACCTGGGCAAGCCGCAGTAGCCTGATGGGACTGTGCCGGTTTGGCGGTTCATTTTCGACGCTGGGTCCGCTCACGGTGATGCTTCCGTTCGCACCCTCGGCGCGGAGCAGATCTGTGGGATCGAGACGGTTGTTTAATGTGGACATGGCCGAATTCCCCTTAGCGGATCGCGGCGTCGCTATCGGCGGCGCCCCTCAGATCCTCCAGGTACCGTTCGGAATCTGCGATCCGAATTACGTGCGAGTTGGCGTCGATCCGACTGTTGCGAGCCCCAGCTTCGTGCGGCCCGACTGGCGCCGTGATGCAGCGAAATGAAGCGCTCACCGCCGACTTGCAACGCCCTGCACCAGTTTGCTCCGAGGCTCGCAACGATTGTGTCTCGAGGCTTGCGGAGGGTGACGTACGGTCCAGTTGCGCCGGGCGGCTACCGTCTGGGACGATCGCGTATGCTTCACGACCGAGTGCAGATCGATGTCGGTGCTGTCCTATGAGAATCGGTGAACTGGCCAGGCGTAGCGGCGTGCTTGCCGAAACGATCCGCTATTACGAACAGGTGGCCCTTATACCCGCCCCACCGCGAAGCGCGGGCGGGTACCGGCAGTACGCGCCCGAACACCTCTCGCGATTGCGGTTTCTGCGGCGCTGCCGCGATCTCGGGTTCTCCATTGCCGAAATCCGCGGCCTACTGCGTTTGGCGGAACGAGTCGATCAGCCGTGCGAGGCGGTGACCCAGCTCGCGAAGCAGCACCTGATCGGAGTGCGGGAAAGGATTGCCGATCTCAAACGCCTGGAGCGGACGCTTCGTACCCTGGCGAGCTCCTGCCAAGGCCGACGGATCGCAAACTGCCGGATATTGGAATCTTTGAACTTGTCCCGTTTCGCTGAAAAACGCGAGCCTCGAGGCGCCCGCGCGCGCGTCTGAATCATTGATCCGCTACCCGGCGCGACCCAGGACCCGGCACGCATCGGCAATGCTGAGCGGATGCTTGACCTTATAGGTACTATAAGGTTTCCAATAGCCGGACGAGGGCGTCCGGCGAAGCAGACCGCAGGGCTGCTGGCGGGCGCTTGCGATGCCTCGGGACAGGCCCGCAACGCGACGATCAGGGTGGGTACCGTCTGACGGGGTACGCGCAGTTTGAGATTCCAGATGAGCCTTGGCATCAAGCCGCCGAAGATCGGCCGGATGCTCCCTTCCGCCGTGGTGACCTGTGCTGTGGTTATCGGCGGGTGCGCGCACTACACGCCGAAGCCGCTGGTGCCCGCTCAAACCGCCATCGCGCTCGAGTCGCGTACATTGTCGGACCCTGGGCTGCGTTCCTACATCGAAACGAGTCTCGGCCATCCGCTTGCCGAGTGGCCGGTAAAGACCTGGGATCTGGAACTTCTGACGTTGGCCGCTTTCTACTACAGCCCGGTACTCGATGTTGCGCGCACCCACTGGAAGGTCGCCACGGCAGGTATAAGGACTGCCCGCGCGCGGCCCAATCCCAGCTTGAGTCTCGTGCCGGATTACAGTACGAACCCGCCGCTCGATGTCGGTCACTGGATGCCGTCGATCGCGCTCGATGTACCGCTCGAGACTGCGGGCAAGCGCGCCGACCGCATTCTCGAAGCACGGGAGTTGGCGGAGGCCGCGCGCTGGGAGGTCATCAGCACCGCCTGGGACGTGCGGCGCAAGCTCACTCGCGCCTTCCTCGATTACTCGGTAGCCCGCCGCCGCACGCAGCTTCTCGAGAGCCTGATCGGGCTCGAGGAGGGGGCGACACGCCTGGAGCAGGGGGAACTCGCGGCCGGCGCGGTTGCCGGGAGTGATCTGACCGCGCTCCGAGTGCAAACCGCAAAGGATCGGCTGGGGCTGCAGAACGCGCGCGCCGATTTGGTTGAAGCGCGGGCACGCTGCGCCGATGCGCTCGGCGTTCCGCTGCGCGCACTGCGCGGAGCGGAACTGTCCTACGATTTCCATCCACCTGATGCGACGGCGCTCAGCGACATGGGCGCTCGCCGCCGCGCGTTACGGAGCCGCTCGGATGTGATGGAGGCGCTTGCGCGATACGAAGCCGCCCAAGCGGCGCTGCAGCTCGAAGTCGCGAGGCAATATCCGGACTTGCACCTGGGTCCCGGGTACGCGTGGAACGAGGGCGAGAACATGTGGTCCCTCGGACTTACCCTCGAGCTGCCGATCCTCAACCAGAATCAGGGACCGATCGCCGAAGCGGCTGCGCGCCGCAGCGAGGCCGCCGCGAAGCTCATCGCCTTGCAGGCCAAAGTGATCCACGAGGTGGACTCCGGGGTTTCAGCCCTCAATGCTGCGAAAGCCTCCTCCATGGCCGCCCAGGCGTTGCTCGTCGCTCAACGTCAGAGCGTGAACGCGATGGAGTCGCAACACAATGCGGGTGCCGTCGGCGCGCTCGGCGTGATTGCGGCCCGGATCGACCTGATCAACGCGGAGAATCTGGTCTTTGCGGCGGACGTAAAGCAACAGCGGGCGCTTCGCGTGCTCGAGGATGCCCTTCAGCGGCCGCTCGGCTCTGAAGGCGATGCCCGTGCGATCGTGCTGCAGATCCAGTCGACACAGCGCTCACCCCGGCGAGAGGCTGCCGAATGAGAAGGCGAACGATCACACTCCTCGGCCCGGCAAGCAGCCTGACCCGAATGGCGGGTCGTGCCTCCGCGCTGTGGCCGCTCGCCTTGGGACCACGAGGCTGGATGGTCCTGCTCTCGATCATCTTCGTGGTCAGTTGCTCGAGCTCCGGAGAGTCCCCGTCGAGCGCCGCCAAAGCTGATGCGACCGAGACCTCCGAGGCGTCCGGAACCCAGCCTTCCGGCATCGTCGAGGTGAACGCCGATGTGCAGCGGGCACTGCACCTGAGTGTCTCTTCCTTGAGCGCCGTCACTGCGGCGCAGACACTCGCTGGGTTCGGACGCGTGCTCGATCCGGAGCCGCTCGCCGCCTCGATGAGTGAGTGGCGCACCGCTCGCGCAGCCGCGAAGGCTTCCGAGGAGGAGCTCCTGCGTGTGAAGACGCTGCTAAGGCAGGACACGGCTTCGATGCGTGCACTGCAGGCCGCAACAGCAGCGGCCGCGCGCGATCGGTTGCAGGCACAAGCCATCCATGATCGGATCGAGCTCACCTGGGGCCTCGCGCTTGCGAGTCGAGCGGATCTGCCTGCCTTGATCCAAGCCCTGGTCGCGCAACGGCGACTCCTGGTTCGCATCGATCTGCCGGCTGGCGCTGCTTTACCGGCTGAACCACGCCGCGCCCGACTGAGTGCTCCGGCCGACCCGAAAGAGACCGTGGAGGCCGGCTATCTTGGGCCAGCGCCGACGACGGACCCTGAGCTTCAAGGGCGGGGATTTTTGTTCTTGACTCACGGCAATCCATTGAGGCTCGCCGTGGGTGCTGCGGTGAGCGCTTCCCTGGAACTCGGTGGTGAGGCGCTCCATGGCGTCTTCCTTCCCGAGTCCGCCGTCCTCCTCGATGAGGGCAACACCTGGGTGTACGTGCAACGAGGTTCGACTCGCTTTGTACGAACGCCGGTCTCCCTGGGCCCGCCGCTTCCCGGCGGTTGGCTGGTAGAGAGCGGCCTTCATCCCAAAGACCGGGTCGTGACGGAGGGCGCTCAGCTGCTTCTGTCCCAAGAGCTCAAGCCCGAAACGCAGCTCGCGGACTAAGGTCGCGGCGCCCCGAGCAGTCACTCATCGAGGCCCTGATTTCGCATGCTCCGGCGGATCGTCGAATTCTCGTTGCGCGCCCCCGGCGTGATCCTGATTGCGAGCTTACTCCTTGCCGCCTATGGCCTCTTCATCGCCCAGTCGGTGCCGCTCGATGTCTTTCCGGAGTTCTCACCTCCGCGGATCGTGATTCAAACGGAGGCGCCTGGCCTCACCCCCGAGGAGGTCGAGGCGCTCGTGACGCGCCCGGTCGAATACGCACTCAACGGTACTCCGGAACTGGAGCACCTGTATTCGCAGTCCATCCAGGGCCTGTCGGTGGTGACCCTGGTCTTCCGCGAATCTGCCGACATCTTTCGCGTTCGCCAGCTGACCAGCGAGCGACTCACGCAGCTCGCGGGCAACCTGCCGCAGGGCGTGCACCCGCCGCAGATGGGCGCGCTCACCTCCTCGACGAGTCTCATGATGACCCTCGGGCTCGTCTCCCAGGAGCGAACGCCCATGGAGCTGCGAACCCTCGCCGACTGGGTCGTGCGGTTGAGGCTTCTCGGCGTGCCGGGTGTTGCACGCGTGGAGGTCTTTGGTGGGGAGGTGCGCCAGCTTCAGATCCAGTTCCATCCCGATCGCCTTCTGGCCTATCACCTTTCCTTGGAGGAGGTCATTGCCGCGGCGCGCGAGGCGACCGGAATCCGCGGGGCCGGTTTCATCGAGAACGATAACCAGCGGGTCACATTACGAACGGAAGGACAGTCCGTAACGCCCGAGGCGTTGGGGCGGACGGTTCTGCTGCACAAGAACGGCTTCACGGTGCGCCTGCAAGACGTCGCCTCCGTGGTGGAAGGACCCGAGCCCAAGATCGGCGATGGGCTCGTGAACGGCAAGCCCGGCGTCGTGCTGATGGTGCACAGCCAGTACGGGGCCAATACCCTGGAGGTGACTCGTCGCGTCGAGGCTGTGCTCGGGCAGCTCAAACCGCTCCTCGCGGCGCAGCACGTCAAGCTCGTGCCGGCGCTCTTTCGCCCGGCGAACTTCATCGAAGCCTCGATTCACAACATCGACCATGCGCTTCTGATTGGTGGTGTGCTCGTCATCATCGTGCTGTTTGCCTTTCTCGCCAATTTGCGCAGTGCCTTCATCGCCTTCATCACCATTCCGCTGTCGCTCCTGGCAGCTATCATCGTGCTGAACGCCATGGGAGCCTCGCTCAATACGATCACGCTGGGCGGATTTGCGATTGCCATCGGCGTCGTCGTGGATGACGCAATCATCGGGCTCGAGAACGTCTGGCGGCGGCTACGCGAGTCACGCGAGCGGCGCGATTCGCGCTCCATCTTCTCGATCGTGCTCGATGCGACGATCGAGGTCAGAAGCCCCATCGTCTATGCGACCTTTATCGTCGCCGCCGTGTTCATCCCCGTGCTCATGATGTCGGGCATCAACGGCCGGCTGTTTGCGCCACTGGGAGTCGCCTTCCTCCTTGCCATCTTTGCCTCGCTCATCGTCGCCGTAACGCTGACGCCGGCGCTGTGTTACCTGCTCCTTCCACGGGTGCGGATGGTGGAACCTCCGTACATCGGGTGGCTCAAGCATCAGCATCGCCGAGCACTTGATGCCATCGCTCGGCACGCGCGCTGGGTGATCGCGGCTGCGGCCGTACTGTGCGTCGCAGCCGTGGTGGTCTTGCCGTTCCTAGGCGGCGAGTTTCTCCCCGAATTCCATGAAGGACACTATGTCATCCGGATGACTCTGGCCCCGGGCTCATCGCTGTCTGCCTCATTGAGGGCCGGCGCCGCGATCAGCGAGCAGCTGCTCAAGGACCCCGACATCCTCTCCGTCTCGCAGGAGGCCGGCCGCGCCGAGCAAGGCGAAGACACCGAGGGTCCGGAATACAGTGAATTGCACGTCGAGCTGCGGCGGCACCTGACGAGCTCCGAGGATGAAGTGAAGGAGCGCATCCGCAAGGTGCTCGCCGCCTACCCTGGCGTGACCTCCTCAGTGACCACGTTTCTGTCCATGCGCATCGACGAGATTCTCTCCGGTGCAAGCGGCGAGTTCGTCGTGAAGCTCCTTGGTAATGACCTCGGTCAGCTCGACACCACTGCCGAGAAAGTGCGGCGCATCATCGCCTCCGTCCCCGGGGCGACGGATGTGTACCTCGCAGCGCAGACGGGCTCACCGCAACTGACGGTTAGGCTGCGCCAAGAGCGGCTCGAGCAGTTCGGCTTTCGTCCGGTGGATGTCCTCGATGCGGTCGAGACCGCCTATCAAGGAACGACCGTGTCTCAGGTTTATCAAGGCAACCGGGCCTTTGATGTGACGGTGCTCCTCGACAGCGCAAGCCGTCGCAATCCAGAGGCCGTCGGGTCGCTCCTGGTGCAGAATGCGAGCGGACTGCGCCTGCCGCTGCGTGAGCTGGCGGATGTTGTCCTGGGCTCGGGCCGCTATGTCATCGATCACGAGGGGACCCTGCGGCGCAGGCAGGTGACCTGCGATGTGGAAGGACGCGATATGGCCTCGTTCGCCTCCGCAGTGCGCCGCAGACTCGCCGCCCAGTTGGCACTCCCGCCTGGTGTCACGCTCGTCGTGGGTGGTGAAGCCGAAGCGCAGGCGGTCGCGCAGCGCGAGCTGATTCTGCACTCCATCGCCGCTGCCGTCATCATCGTGCTGCTGCTCTCGCTCGTATTCCAGAACACGCGCAATACGCTGCTCGTGCTCGCGAACCTGCCCTTTGCACTTACCGGCGGCGTGCTCGCCGTGCTGCTGAGCGGCGGGGCGCTCTCAATCGGCTCCCTCGTCGGCTTCATCTCGCTGTTCGGCATCAGCGCGCGCAATTCGATCCTGCTCATTTCGCACTATGAGGAGCTGGTGTCGCGGGAGGGTCTGGTGTGGGGTGCCGAGACGGCCGCGCGTGGTGCGACGGAGCGGCTGGTGCCCATTCTCATGACGGCGCTCGTCGTCGCTCTGGGTCTCCTGCCGATTGCGCTGCACTCGGGTGAGGCCGGCAAGGAGATCGAGGGACCGATGGCGATCGTCATTCTCGGCGGGTTGATTACCTCGACGGCATTGAACCTGCTGGTACTGCCGGCATTGGCGCAGCGGTTTGGAAGATTCGAGCGGCTATCGGAGCCGCCGAGCGCTCGCGCAAATGATGTTCCCGCTCGGTAAGTTCGCGATCCACATCACACCGGTATAGTTGACGCCGGCCGTCTCTTCCGGCGCTGCTCGCCGCACCACTTTGTCGCGACGGTGAAGGGTAGGGCCGCGTGACAGCGGAGCCGGTCACCGCGAGCGCTGCGGTAGGCCCTGTGTCATCCGAAATGCCGATACGCTGTCGATGTAACCCGGATGGCCTCGGATGCGTATTCATGGACGGTGAGCGCCGATGTGCGCGACTGAAGAACAGGCACCGTCGCGCGGACCTCACTCTCCGGCACGTCAAGTGCGCCCTGGCGCTCGTAGGGGTCGTCCAGCTACCAGTAAGGGGCGTTCGATCTGGGGGAGGCAAGGGTTACACCGTGCGTGCCGTAGTGGCGCAGTATCACCAGTTTGGGTAGCATCAGATATAAATGGCACGATCCCGTTCAAGCTTTGCCTGCCTCTTGATTCTGATCGCCGCTGTGCTGGCCCTCGGGGCTACGCATCGCGCCGTAGCGTGCCCAAACGGGGCATCTGGCCCAGCTCCTTGCTGCGATGGCATGGATCAAGCCGCCATGCGCCAGCCGGCCGTCAATCACCCAGTGCGGCCGCGTTTCGGCTCTGTAGTGGCGCCGGAGCGCTTGGACAGGTGCGCAGCAGGAGCCCATTGCACTTGTGGTCAGCCGCTGCGCGCCATGCAGGTATCAGGGCGCGAGGTCCGACCCGCCGTCCTTTCTCCCCCGGCGATTCTGATATGGCCAGGACCGCCCGTCGCGGCGGGCCGAATACCACCACCGCAAGGGCCGCCGGAGGCGAGAGTTCCTGACCCGCCCGGCCGACACATCTATCTCGCCACGCTTCGGCTGAGAATCTAGCCCACTCCTCTGCGCCTGACCGGCGCGCGCGCAAAGCCTGCGCGCCTGTTCGTCACGTGATTGTCTTCGCAGAAGGAGTCTCCCGTGCCTCATCGCTGGATGAGCCTCATCAGTGGGCTCGTCATTGGGTTCTTTGCCACGAGTGCCACTCTGGCAAGCCCTCGATCGTCTGCTTCCGTGAACGAGGCGCCAATGAAAGCGCCGCTCACAGCAGAAGCCTTCACGGATTTGGTCCTCGCCCACAACGCGAGCCTTGAAGCCATGCGACAGGCCGTCCTTGCGGCCGTCGGACAGGTGAAGCCCGCGGGGTCGCTCGATGATCCGACGTTGAGCGTCTCGGCCGCGCCACGTACGGTCGGAACCGCGGGGGGACCCAGCGGGGAGGTCGAGGTGAGCCAGTCCTTTCCCTGGTGGGGAACGCTCGACGCGCGCCGAGAGGTGGCCCGCGCCAATGCGGAGGCAGCGGGGCAGGACTTCGATGCGCTGCGCCTGCGGCTTGCGTCCCTTGCTCGAGGCGCTTTTGCTGACTGGGCGTACGTCCATCGCGCGCTCGAGATCAACGCGGCGAACCAGTCGGTGCTCACCGAACTGCGTAACGTCGCCCGTATCCGCTACACGACCGGCCAGGCGCCGCAGGAGGACGTGCTGCAGGCCGACGTCGAGCGCGCGATGCTGAAGCAGCAGCGGCTCGAGTGGGAGCGCGATCTGACCGTCACTCAGGCGCGCATGAACGCGCTCCTCGACCGGCCTCCCCGCGCCGAGATTCCGGGCTCTGGAGAGTTGCCGTCGGCGTCCGCTCTGCCTGCGGAAGAGATCCTGGCCCGGCGCGCGCTTGCGCATCCGCAGCTCGAGGAGCTGGCGGCCGAAGAGCGCGCCGCGCAAGCGCGACAGCAGCTTGCGGAGAAGGAGCGCTTCCCGAAATTCGGCGTGAGCGCCGGCTACAACAGTATGTGGGCCGACCCGGCCATGCGACCGATGGTGGGACTTTCCATCACGGTTCCGCTCGACCAGGGCAAATATCGCGCGGCGATCGATGCAGCGCACGCCGAGGCGCGGCGCGCCGCCTCGACCCTCGAGGACCAACGAGCATCCCTGCTTGCGGACCTCTCCGCCGACTACGCGTCGGTGCGGGAGGCGCAGCAGTCGGTTGCGCTCTATCGCGATGAGCTGGTGCCGCTTGCGCGAAGCACCCTGGAGGTGGCCCGTGCGGAATACGGCAGCGGCCGCGGCGATTTTCTCAACGTACTCACCGCCGAGCAGCACCGGCTCGACACCGAGCTCGCTCTCGCCCGCATGCAATCGCAGTATTTCCGCGCGCTCGCCGAGCTCGACCGGGCGAGCGGCGGAGGGCTGCTCGAGCCGCGCTCCGCACTCACGGCCGATCCCATCCCGTGAGGCTCCGACCACAAGAGCTCGGGTGATGCATTCGAGGTTCAAACGATGACGAACTATCGCTCACGATTTCGGGTGGCGCTTGCCGCCATTGCGGTTCTCCTCGTATTGCTTGCGATTGCGGCAGTCGGATGGTGGCGCATGAGCCCGCCGGCCCCGGCGCTGCACGCGAGGCCACCGGCGAACGCCTCGAGTCCGGCCGCGGCCGATCCGAGCTCACCCAGCGCTCCCAACGCCCCATCGGACTCAGCAGGCCCCAAGCTCGGACCCGTGCAGCTCTCGCCGCAGCGCCTGCAGAGCATCGGGGTCAAGACCGGCAAGGTCGAGAGTCGGCTCGTATCCGATCACATCATCACGACCGGCAACGTCGCGATCGATGAGACCAAGCTCGCCTACGTCCAGGTGCGATTCTCGGGCTACATCCAGAAAGTCTACGTCGACTCGACTTACCAGCACGTGCGGCGCGGTGAGCCGCTCTTCACGATCTACAGCCCCGATCTGGTCTCGACGGAGCGCGAGTACCTGTTGGCCGAGCGGAGCCAGCGCCAGCTCGCGCGCAGTGCCGATCCCGAAGTGGCCCGCGATGCCGCCTCGCTCGTCCATGCGGCGCGGGCGCGCCTGGCGCAGTGGGGTATCCCCGCGCGCGAGATCAAACGGCTCGCCTCGAGCGGAAAGGTGCAGCAGGCGCTCGAGATCGACTCCCCGGCGAGCGGCTACGTCACCGAGCGTGAGGCGCTGCCGAACAAGTATGCCGACCCGAGCACCCGTCTCTACACGATTGCGGACCTGTCCACGATCTGGGTGTTCGCGCAGGTCTTTCAGAACGATCTGGGACGCATCAAGGTCGGCGACCCCGCCACGCTCACCGTCGACACCTATCCGGGCCGGACGTTCTCCGGCCGGGTGGACTTCATCTATCCCGATGTCGACATGACCACCCGCACGGCACGCGTGCGCTTGAAATTCGCAAATTCCGACGTAAAGCTCATGCCCGGGATGTTCGTCAATATCTCCCTCGATGTGCCGATGGGACGGCACGAGGTGATCCCGGCGAGCGGTGTGCTCGAGACCGGCACGCGGCAGATCGTCTTCGTCGATCATGGCGGAGGCTACCTCGAGCCGCGCGAGGTCGAGCTCGGCGCGCGGGTGGGCGATGACTACATCGTGATGAAGGGGCTCGAGGCCGGTGAGCGCATCGTCACCTCCGCCAACTTCCTGATCGACTCGGAGAGCCAACTGCAAGCGGCGCTGGGGTCCTTCGCGCCACCGCCTCCGGGAGCCGGTGCCGCCGGGGCGTCAAACGCTTCACAGGCGGCGATCGAGCTCTCAACGGACCCGAATCCGCCGCGGACCGGCCGCAACGGGCTTCGCGTGAAGCTCACCACTGCAAAGGGAGCGCCGATCGCCGGGGCACAAGTGACCGCAACATTCTTTATGGCCGCGATGCCCGCGATGGGCATGGCCGCGCACCGCGTGGCCGCTCAACTCGCCGATCGCGGCAGCGGCGCCTACGAGGGGTCGATCGAGCTGCCGGGAGGCGGCGCCTGGCAGGTGACCGTCGTTGCCCAGAAAAGCGGCGAGACGATCGCGATGAAGCAGCTCTCCGTCGCTGTTGCGGGGGGCATGTAGATGATCGCGCGGGTCATTGACTGGTGTACCCGGAACCGCTTCCTCGTGTTCACTGGGACGGTCCTGCTGGTCCTCGCGGGGATCTGGTCGATGCAGCACATTCCGCTCGATGCGCTGCCCGACATCTCGGACGTACAGGTCATCATCCATACTGAGTGGGCCGGCGAGCCGCCGAACATCATCGAGGATCAGGTCACCTATCCCATCGTCACGACGCTGCTTGCGGCGCCGCGCGTGAAGGCCGTGCGGGCACAGAGCATGTTCGGTGACTCGTACGTGTTTGTCGTGTTCCAGGACGGCACGGACCTCTACTGGGCGCGCTCACGCGTGCTCGAATACCTGCAGCAGATCGAGGGCCGCCTGCCGGCTGGAGTTCATCCGGTGCTCGGACCCGATGCGACCGGAGCGGGTTGGGTGTACGAGTATGCCCTGGTGGACCACACCCACCGCTACAGCCTCGCGGACTTGAGGAGTCTGCAAGACTGGTATCTGCGCTACCAGCTCGAGACCGTCCCGGGGGTCGCGGAAGTCGCCACCATCGGCGGCTTCGTTCGCGAATACCAGGTGAAGCTCGATCCGAACAAGCTCCGGGCCTACGACATTCCCCTCTCGACTGTGATCGATCGCGTCCGGGCCAGCACCAACGAGGTCGGCGGAAGCCTCCTCGAGATGGGCGGCGCCGAGTACATGATTCGCGGCCTGGGATACCTGCGCTCACTGAAGGACCTCGCCGAGGTGCCGGTCGCAACCGAAAATGGCACGCCGGTTCTGATTCGGGATCTCGGCACGGTCAGCTTTGGACCGGACATTCGCCGCGGTGTCGCGGAGTGGGACGGGCAGGGTGAGACCGTCGGCGGCATCGTCGTCATGCGCTATGGGATGAATGCGCTGAATGTGATCAATGGCGTGAAAGCGAAGATCGCCGATATCTCGCGCTCGTTGCCGCCCGGCATCGAGATTCGCGCCGGCTACGACCGCTCCGAGCTCATCCATGCCTCCATTCATACCCTGGAGCGCGATCTGATCGAAGAGGCGATCGTGGTAAGCCTCATCATCATCGTTTTCCTCTGGCATTTCCGCTCGGCGTTGATCCCGATCCTGACCATCCCCATCGCGGTCGTGGCCTCCTTCATTCCCATGGCCTACCTGCACGTGTCGAGCAACATCATGTCGCTCGGGGGACTGGCGCTCGCGATTGGCGTGCTCGTCGATGCGGCCATCGTCATGGTCGAGAACGGCTATCGGCGACTGGCCGAGCGGCAAGCGCAGGCTGTGGAGCCGGGCGGGGGAGCGACGGGCGGACCGGGGCACAACGGTGAGCTGCCTGTGACGGAGACCGCTGCGGCGGCACGTGGTCCTCAGCGCGAGCGGCGGCAGATCCTGCTGGCCGCGGCTCAGCAGGTGGGGCCGGCGCTCTTCTTCTCGCTCGTCATCATCGTCGTCTCGTTCCTGCCCGTCTTCCTGCTCGAGGCGCAGGAGGGAAGGATGTTCAAGCCGCTTGCCTGGACCAAAACCTTCGCCATCGCCTTCTCGTCCATTCTCGCCATCACGCTGGTGCCCGTACTCATGCCGCTTTTCATTCGCGGGCGGCTGCGGCCGGAGTCGCGCAATCCGGTCACGCGGGTCACGCAGGCGCTCTATCTGCCCGTACTCCGGCTTGCTTTGCGGTACCGCAAGACGACGGCGGTCATCGCGCTCGCTTGCCTCGCGGTCATCGTGCCGCTCGCGACGGGGATTGGTAGCCAGTTCATGCCGCCCTTCTTCGAAGGCTCGACGCTCTACATGCCCACGGCGCTGCCGGGCATCTCCATCACCCAGGCGTCGGCTCTGCTTCAGGAGCAGGACCGGATCATCCGCACGTTCCCGGAGGTCGAGTCCGTGTTCGGATCCGTCGGCCGGTCCGACAGCGCGACCGACAACGCGCCGCTCGACATGTTCGATACGACGATCATGTTGAAGCCCAGGAGCGCATGGCCCGCGGGCATGACCTACGCGAAGCTGATACAGCAGATGGACGCCAAGCTTCAGTTCCCGGGCCTCACCAATACCTGGACCATGCCGGTGCAGAATCGCCTCGACATGGAGCTTACGGGGATCAAAACGCCGGTGGGGATGAAGATCCAGGGGCCGAGCCTCGCCGGCATCCAGCGAGTGGGCGCCGAGATCAGCAGCATTCTCTCCGGACAGCCGGGTGTACAGTCGGTCTTCGCCGAGCGAGTCTCGCAAGGCTTTTACATCAACATCGCCGTGAATCGGGCAGTGGCCGCCCGCTATGGGCTCACCGTGGCGGATGTCCAGCGCGTTATCGAGTCCGGCATCGGGGGCGCGCAAGTCGCCGAGAACGTCGAGGGTCGCGAGCGGTTTCCGGTCAACGTGCGCTACAACCGCGACTTTCGCAGCGACATTCCGGAGCTCGAGCGCGTCGTGATCGCTACGCCTTCGGGGGCACAGATTCCGATCGATGAAGTCGCCAAGATATCCTTCTCCAGTGGGCCCTCGATGATCCGCGACGAGGAAGCCCGACTCACGGGCTATGTCTATTTCAATCTGGACACGTCGGACTACGGCGGCTTCGTGGCGCGCGCGGACCGGCTGCTCAAAGCGAAGCTCGACCCGCCGGCCGGGTATACCTACAGCTGGTCGGGGGAGTACGAGTTCGAGCAGCGGGCGAAAGCACGGCTCGAGGTCATCCTGCCGGTGGTGTTCTTCGTGATATTCCTGCTGCTCTACCTGGTGTTCCACTCGGCCGCAGAGGCCGCGATCCTGTTCTTCCCGGTGTTCTTCGCGCTGACCGGCGGACTGCTGCTGCAATGGGTGCTCGGCTACAACTTCAGCGTCGCCGTCGCCGTGGGCTACATCGATCTCTTTGGCATTGCCGTCGAGACGGCGGTCGTGATGGTGGTCTATCTGCACGAGGCGTTGGATGCCCGAATGGCGCAAAGCGGTCCGCTGCGACACGAGGACATCGAGGCCGCTACGATCGATGGTGCCGTTCTGCGCCTGCGTCCGGTGCTCATGACGGTCTTCGCGGTGATCGGCAGTCTCGGGCCGCTGCTCTGGGAATCGGGGGTCAGCTCGGACGTGATGAAACCCATCGCGGCGCCGATCGTCGGCGGCATGGTGAGCGCCACGCTCGCCGTGATGATTCTCGTGCCGATCTTGTTCACGATGCTGAAGGAGCGCGCGCTGCGGCGCGGGACGCTGTACCCGCAGGTCGCCTCAGGTGAGGCGGACGCCCTTGCGCAGTGACTCGCCTCAAAACTTCTCGCCCGACCGGGCACCACTGAAGGTGTAACGCCATGAAGATGAAGAAACAGTCATTGCTGATCTTGTTGGTCACGTTCTCGCTCACCGCGCTGACCGCGACGGCCGCGGATGCGCAGAGCGCGGGTGCGCAGAGTGGGATGAGTATGCCGGGGATGCACATGTCCGGCGCGATGAGCGCTCAGAAAGAGAAGGTCGGTCATACGACCGGCAAGGTGGTTCAGGTCGATGCGGCCCATTCCCGGGTCATGATCGCTCATCATCCGGTCGCTGCGCTCGGGTGGCCCGCCATGACGATGACTTTTCAGGCGAGCTCACAACAGTTGAAGGGCATCAAGGCGGGTGATCAGGTCGACTTTGAGTTCACCCTACGCGGTAAGGCTGCGGTGATCGAGCGGATCCGCAAGATCGGTTGAGTCTGGAGGCACCTTTGGATACCGGGCGTGATCACATGCTCGACCGGCACCTCGGCGGCTGGCAGTGGCAAGTCTCAGCCGCGGCACGTCGAGTGTGCGTGAGAACCGGTTCGCCGCTGAGCTCACACTACTGTAACCGCCGGATGCCTCGCGGCGTACTGACAGGTAGGGGTGGTGAGATTGCGTTGCAACCCGAACGGCAGTCTTGCCTACCTTGCCTCGAAGGAGGGTTCGGCGATGAAAAGTCGATTGATGCTCTTTCTGATACTCTCGTCCGTCGTGCTCGTACCTGCCGCGTTCGCGGTGACGGATGCCGAGATGCAGGCCTGTTTCCGCGCACACGCTCAGCTCATGGAGAAGCCTGCATTACGGAATCTCGTCACCTGCTGGCGCGTGCATGGATACCTGATGCAGCGGTAGGCACCACACGCAAGCGAAAGGCTCCGCAGAAGGAGAGCGCAGGCCGCAGTGCTGCGGCCACTGCCCTGCCGCAGATTTCTCCTGGCGCGCGCGGCCACGGCTGCGGTCCGCCAGCCTGAAGGCGCTGATCGGTGGCTGTGCATGCGGACGAAGTCGAGTTGCGCGCTCTCATGCTGGCGGGCATGGATGGGGACGCTTCAGCCCACGTGGCGCTCCTCAAGCGGCTGAGCACGCGCCTGCGAGCCTACTTCACGAATCAGCTGAGGCGTATCGGACGAGGGTCCGCGGACGCGGAAGATCTCACGCAGGAGACACTGATCGCGATCCACACGCGAAGGCACATGTACGATCGGACACAGCTCTTCACCCCATGGGCCCAGGCGATCGCACGTTATAGGCTCATGGACTACCTGCGTCGAACGAGAGTATCGGCGGGGGATCTCGAGATGGAGGAGCTGCAGGACGTGCTCTGTGAGGACGAGGCCGCCGAGACGGACAGTCGGCTCGATCTGGAATCACTCCTTGCGCAACTGCCGGCAAAAATGCGACGGGCGATCGAGCTCGTGAAACTCGCGGGGCTCACCACGAGCGAGGCGGCCGCCGCGGCGAACATGTCGCCGTCGGCGATCAAAGTGTCGGTGCATCGGGGCGTGAAGGCGTTGGCGCTGCTCGTCAAGCGCAAGGGAGCAGCGCATGAAGACCGATGAGCTCATCGAGACACTCGGTGTGACGGTCGAGCGGGTCGAGGGCCGATCGTTTCGCAATGCCTTCATCGTGGCGCTCATCCTGGGGACCGCCTTGGCCCTCTGCGCGATGGAGGCCCTGCTCGGGACGTCCCCGAGTGCGTTGCGCGAGAGTGATTTGGGGCTCATCGTCTTGACTGCGGCGCTCGCGCTGGGGGTCGTCGTTGCGGGATCGAGATACCTGCTCAAGGCCGCGTACCCGGGGATATCGATGCGCGGACCGACTGCGCTGATCGTGCTCGTCATCGCGGTTCTGGGCGCTGGCGTCGTGGGGGCCCTTGCGATCCATCCCGCGATCTCAAGTCAGATAATCTTCGGGCCACGATGGACGATCTGCCTGATCTGCATTCCCCTCTTTGCGATGGCCCCCTTCATCGCGCTCGTGTGGGTCCTTCGCAAGGGAGCGCCGACTCGACTGCGATCGGCGGGCGCGGTCGCTGGACTCGTCGCGGGGGCGATCGGTGCGGGCGCCTGCGCCTTGCACCAGCCGGCCAGCTCGCTCCCGTTCGTTGGATTCTGGTACGCCGGTCCGATCCTGGTCTGCGCACTCCTCGGAGCGCTCCTTGGACCGCGGGTGCTGCGATGGTAAGCGAAGCGGACCGGCAAGGGGACCCAAGGTCCGGTCCCCCACGCGGAGCGCTGTAACCGATTGCGATTCCGCCGCATGATTAGCTAACTTGTGCCCGAGTGATGGATTCGCGCCAATCCGCGTCCGCGCATCTTTATTGCGAACCGCGATTGACCGCCCGAAAACCCGCAGCACCGCTCGGGATCTCGCAGCGGAACGCGCGAAGCGAATAGAGCATCGCAATCAGCTCGACGGCGGCAAACGTGCCGAATGCGACCGCAAAGCCGCTGCGCAGCAGCGCTGCGAAGACGAGACTGCCGAGGCCAAAACCCACGAAGAGCGTGAACACGTTCAGTCCCATCGCCTGCCCCGGTCGGCGCCCCCCGAGGGCGGTGACGATTCCGGCCAGGAGCGGCTGCGTCATGTCATAGCCGAGGGACAACACGAGGGCCACCACGGGAGCGAGAAAGCGCGGGAAACGAATGAGGAGAACGACCGCGGCGAGCGTACTCACAGCAAGCCCAACCGGGAGCAGCCGGCCTCGCCCGAGACGGTCGGCTGCACGGCCGATCATCGGTCCGAAGAGCAAACCAGGCACGCCGTATCCGAGCAAAGCGAGACCAACTCCAACGGAGCCGAGGCCGTACCGGCGTGCGAAATACACGCCGAGCCAGGTGAAGACACCGGACTGGAACATCGAATTGACGAGGACGTAGCCATAGGTGTGCCGGCCTCGCGCGGTACCGAGGAGGCCTATGTAGCCGCGCAGCAGATCGCCCAGCGTGCTCCTTACGGGCTGCATGGCGGTGGCGATCTGGCGGCGATGGGGCAGAATCATGAGCAGGGCCATTACGCCCGCCGCGGCGGCGGCGAGGAATAGCCCGCGCCAGCCGATGAAGGGGTGCTCGCCGTGTTTCAGAGCATGGAGCCGATATCCGATGCTCCCGTCGGATAGGCGAATATCGTCGCCTCCAGCTCGGCCGCCGTGAGCCCGTGCCGAATCGCGAGCGCGAAGAGATTGATGACCTCATCCACGTGCGGGCCGAGAAGGTGGGCGCCGAGGATGCGCCCGGAATCCTCCTCCACCAGCACTTTGAAGCCGTAGGTCTTCTCCGCTGCCTGACGCGCCGTGAACCAACCGGAGGCCTTCTGCGACTTGGTGCGAAACTTCAGCCCCTGCGCGCTGGCCTCGCGCTCACTCAGGCCGACCGCGGCGATCGGCGGGATCGTGAACGCCACGCTCGGCACACCCCGATAGTCCGGCCGATGATGGTTGCCCTCGAGGAGGTTGGCGGCGACCACCTTGGCGTCATGGCTCGAAACGGGTGTCAGCGGCGGTCCCTTCTGTGCCGCATCGCCAGCGGCGTACACGGCTGGGTTGGAAGTGCTTTGCAAGTACTCATTGAGCTCGAGGCGGCCCTTCTCAACGGCGATGCCGCCAGCCTCGAGGTCGAGTGCTCCGAGCGAGGGCGCCCGGCCAGCCGAATGAACCACGAGGTCGGCTTCGAAGGTCGCCTCGGCTCCATCTGATGAGGCGCGCACGAGGAAGCCCGAGCCTCGCTTCTCGATCGCTTTCACGGTGGTTCGCAGGTGTACGTCCACCCCGATCTCGCGGAACTTCTCCATGAGCCAGCCGACGAGCTCTGAATCGAAGCGCTCGAGCATGCGCTCGCCGCGCTGCAGGACGATCACCTGGGCACCTGCGCGCGCGGCGATGTGGGAGAACTCCGCAGCGATGTAGCCGCCGCCGACCAGCACGATGCGGGGTGGGAGCCGCTCCAGCGCGAGAAAATCCTCGCTCGTTGCGAAGTGCTCTTCCCCAGGGATGCCGAGTGTGACCGGCTCGGCGCCCGCAGCAATCAGTATGTGACGGGCTCCGAAGGTTTGGCCGTCCACGGTCAGGCTGTTGCGCCCGGTGAAGCGCGCGTGTCCGTGATAGGTGTCGATGCCCTTCTCGTGGTAACGATGCGCGTGATGCCCCGGGACCGGATCGGTGAAGGTGCGCTTGAAGTCGATCAGCGCGGGCCAGTCGATGTGCACCTCGCCCGCCACGCCGTTGCGGCTCATCCGGCGAACATGATCGACGGCCTCGGCGCCGCCGACGAGCATCTTCTTCGGGTCGCAGCCGCGCAGCGCGCAGGTGCCGCCGAACGGGCGGTAGTCGATGACCGCCACGCGCCAGCCGGCGGCACGCACGCGCATCGCGGCGACCATGGCGGCCGTTCCGGTACCGATGATCATGAGGTCGTATTGAGTGGCCATTCTGCTACCCTACTCGGCGCCAACCCACAGCCGTTCCATCCTCATTCTCAGCTGCGCGCCGAAACCGATACGGCGCTGACTGCGGCGAGAGCAACTGCCATCGGCAGCATCCGCCACGCATGGCACTGGGCCGGCCGCGCACTGATGCGTGATCACGCGGGATTCTTGATCCTTGATGCGCTGGGGTGTCAGCGCCCAGAGGGCTTGCTGCCCGTACTCCGTGAGCTTGGTCTCGACCAGCCCCGCGACCAAGCCGTCTCCGATATCGAGCCAAGCTGGGTCCGCTCTCATGATGGCCTCATTCGATTGAACGCCCGCCACGCCTGGGTCAGAGAGAGCCCGAAGAGCGTAGCCAGCGCCACGGCAGCCAAACTCCAATGCGCTTCGATTGTCGCACCTGCGGTCGTGCCCGCGAGCGCGGCCATGAGCAGCAGCAGATGGCACGGGCATGTCAGCACGGCAAGCCCGCCCCAGCAATAAGCGCGCCACCGCGGCCCTTGCTCAGGAGGTTGGAGGTGGGAAGGCTCCATACGCCTACGCTGGTTGCGCTACGCCGCGCAGCAGGACAGTTGCTTCACGTCCTTCGAGAACGTCTGTGCCGCGAGCTTCAATCCCTCCACCATCGTCAGGTACGGGAAGAGCTGGCTCGAGAGATCCGCGACAGTCATGCCATGATGGATGGCCAGCGCGGCTGCCTGGATTAGCTCGCCGGCCTCCGCCGCGACGGCCTGTACGCCGAGCAATCGGCCACTGCCGGCCTCGGCGACCAGCTTGATGAAGCCACGGGTGTCGAAATTGACCAGCGCGCGCGGCACGTTCTCCAGCGTGAGCACGCGGCTGTCCGTCTCGATGCCCTTCAAGTGTGCCTCGGCCTCCGTCAGTCCCACCGTCGCGACCTGCGGGTCGGTGAACACGACCGCGGGCATCGTGCGCAGGTCGAGCGTCGCATCCCCGCCCGTCATGTTCTCGGCTGCACGGGAGCCGGCGGCGGCCGCGACGTACACGAATTGCGGCTGATCGGTGCAATCACCTGCCGCGTAGATGTGTGGCACGCTCGTTCGCAGGTGCTCATCGACGGCGATCCGGCCGCTCTCAGTGAGGTCAATGCCGGTGACCTCGAGGCTCAGCGCCTCAACATTGGCCGCGCGACCCGCGGCGACGAGCAGCGCATCACCTCGCAGCGCTCCGGCGGATGTCTCGAGCAAGAACTCCCCACTCCGGTGAGCGACGGCGTGCGTACGGGTCTGCCGCATGACCTCGATGCCCTCCTCGGAAAACACCCGACTCAAGGTCTCGCCGATGAGCGGATCCTCGCGGAAGAAGAGCGTGCTGCGAGCCGCGATCGTCACCCGGCTGCCGAGGCGTGCGTAGGCCTGAGCGAGCTCCGCGGCGACAATTGAGGAGCCGATCCGGTCCGAGCGCGCTGTCGCGCAATAGCCCTCCGCACAGGCGATCTTCGCCTTGCGGCGCAACCGACAGGCACCCCACACAATGAAGCCGAGCGAGGCCGCGGCGAAAATCGGCTGATAGCGCTCGAGTGCCGTCAGATTGCCGATCCATGCGCCACTCACGCCCAGGGCGAAGAGCAGGAAGGGGACCACGCAGCAGGAGGCCGCCCCGAGCGCCGCCACGATCCCAGCGAGGGACAGCAGCCGCGTCGCCGGCTGTGCGGCGGCTCGGTGATGGGCTGCTCTCATGCTACGGTATGCCTTTCGCCACTCGAGCCATGAGCGTACTGTATTGCCGTACTCAAGTACGGAGTCAACATGCCCGAGTCTCGCACGATCGGAAGGCTGGCAAGTGACGCCGGCGTCAACGTGGAAACCGTCCGCTACTACCAGCGGCGCGGTCTGCTCCATGAGCCAGATCGGCCACTTGGCGGTGTCCGGCGCTACAGCGAGGTCCATGCCCGCCGGCTGCGATTCATCAAGCAGGCCCAGACGCTCGGCTTCAGCCTCGATGAGGTCAGGGACCTGCTCGCGCTCGAGGACGGCACGCACTGCCGCGAAGCCGAGCGATTCGCGTCGCGGAAGCTCGCGACGGTCCGCGAGCGGGTGCGACAGCTGCGGCGAATCGAGCGAGCCCTCGCCGCCCTGGTCGATCAATGTCAGTGCAATACAGGCAAGGTGCGCTGCCCGCTCATTGCAGCACTGGAGACCAAACACGCCGCCGATGGCGGGCGGCCCGATGCCTGAGGGCTTCTTCCCAGCAACGACGACCATACGGACGGCGCACGGAACGCGCGAGGGGAGTGCGATGCTGTCTCGGTCGACAATCCGGTCGTTGTGGGGTTTCTGACCCTCTCCGCAACGCGGCGCCTGATGATCCCGGCGAGCCTCGCTCCTGCCAAGCTGGGTGACCGTTTCAAGGCGGCGTTCGATCCGGAGGAAGATGCGAAGGCAGACTGACCCCCGCAGCTCGAATCTCGCGAGCCGTGGCGGCTGTCAGCCGGATCGAGCGCTCGTACCAGCCCCGTGAGGCCTTCACGATGCTCACCACCGAGAGCATCACGGGCACCTCGATCAGCACTCCGACCACAGTTGCGAGCGCCGCGCCGGACTCGAAGCCGAACAAGCTGATCGCGACCGCGACGGCGAGTTCGAAGAAGTTGCTGGCCCCGATGAGCGCCGAGGGACCCGCGACGCAATGCGCCTCTCCCGCGAGGCGGTTGAGAAGGTAGCCCAGCGCCGAGTTGAAATACACCTGGATCAGAATGGGCACCGCGAGGAGCCCGATGACGAGCGGCTGCTCGAGGATCTGCTCGCCCTGGAATCCGAAGAGCAGCACGAGTGTCGCGAGCAACGCCGCGAGGCTCGCCGGGCCGATCCGGCGCAGAGCTTTGGTCAGCCGCTCGGGTCCGCCGAGCAGGAGCCTGCGACGCAGCGCCTGCGCAAGAATGATCGGCATCACGACGTACAGCCCGACGGACAGCAGGAGCGTGTCCCATGGCACGGTGATCGCCGAGAGCCCGAGCAGCAGCGCCACGATCGGCGCGAACGCAAACACCATGATGAGGTCGTTGAGGGCCACCTGGCTCAGCGTGAAGTGTAGCTCCCCGTCCGAGAGGTTGCTCCACACGAACACCATGGCCGTGCAGGGCGCTGCGGCGAGCAAGATGAGCCCGGCGATATAGCTGTCGATCTGCGCCGCGGGCAGATGACCGCGAAAGAGGTGCCCGATGAAAACCCACGCGAGCGCCGCCATCGAGAGGGGCTTGACGGCCCAATTGACGAGGAGCGTCACGATGATCCCGCGCCAGTGCCGCCGGACCCCGCCGAGCGCCCGAAAGTCGATCTTCATGAGCATCGGCACGATCATCAGCCAGATGAGCGCCGCCACCGGGAGGTTGACGTGCGCGACCTGCACCGTGCCGATATCCTGGAACACCACCGGGAACAGATGTCCCAGGGTCACGCCGAGGGCGATGCACGCCGCGACCCAGAGCGTCAGATAGCGCTCGAATACCGACATGGCTAAAGCCTTCCGATCTCGCGCAGGCGCTCGCGCAGCGACAGCCGATCGAGGCTCGCGATCGGCAGGCTGATGAGAATGCCGATCCGTCGCTCGAGTATCCGGAAGGCTTCCTCGAACGCCCGCATCTGCTCGGTTTCGCTGCCCTGCACGGCAGCAGGATCGGGCACGCCCCAATGCGCGGTCATCGGGTGCCCTGGCCAGACCGGACAGACTTCCCCAACGGCGTTGTCACAGACGGTGAATACGAAGTCGAGCTCCGGTGCGCCCGGTCGGGCAAACTCATCCCAGCTCTTGGTCCGCGCGCCCTCAGCGGGAACCCCGCAGCGCGCGAGCAGCTCGAGCGCGAGC
>DATFCZ010000048.1:0-26195 GCA_035252605.1 Steroidobacteraceae bacterium | reverse complement strand
GGGTGACCGTCACCCGCCGAGCCGATCGAGCGGTCACGATCAGCGACATCCGCGGCGTGCAAGCGGAGCTGCCTTCGGACCCCGAGCGCAACACTGCCGGCCGCGCGCTGCTTGCCATGCACGCAGCGCTCGGCCTCGACTTCGGGATCGACATGCAGATCGAGAAGGGCATTCCGCTCGGCTCGGGGCTCGGCGGGTCGGCCGCCTCGGCGGTCGGGGCCGTCGTTGCCGCCAATGCGCTCCTCGATGAGCCGCGCTCGCAGCTCGAGCTGCTGAAATTCGCCATGGAGGGCGAGGCCGTTGCGAGCGGCTCGCTGCATGTCGACAACATCGCGCCCTCGCTCTACGGCGGACTGGTGCTGACCGTCGGCATCGACCATCCCCGCGTCAAGCGCATCCCGGTTCCGGCGGGAGTGCGCGCGGTGATCGTGCATCCACACATGTTTCTGTCGACGAAGCAGGCGCGCGCGATCCTGAGCCGCAGCGTCGACCTCTCGGACTTCGTCTGGCAAACGGCGAATCTCGCGGGGTTCATCTCCGGCTGCTACACGGACGATCTCGACATGATCCGCGCCTCCTTCGAGGACGTGGTGATCGAGCCGCAGCGCCAGGCGTTGATTCCAGGCTTTCAGTCGGTGCGGCTCGCGGCCATGCAGGCGGGGGCGCTCGGCTGCTCGATCTCGGGCGCCGGTCCCGCACTTTTCGCCTGGGCGCTCGCCAAGGACGCCCATCGCGTGCTCGATGCCATGCGCCGCGAATTCGCCGCCGGCTCGATCCACCTCGACGAATGGCTGGTCGATGTCGGCGGGGAGGGCGCCCGCATCATCGAGACGGAGCGATGAGTGCCATGCGCTTCAGGAGCACCCGAAATGCCGAGCTGACCGCCGGGTTCGGCGAGGCCCTGGCGCAGGGGCTCGCGCCCGACGGCGGGCTTTACGTGCCGAGCGAGTGGCCGAACCCCGCACCTCGCTCCTACGGTCCGCGCGAGACGCTGGCGAGCCTCGGCGAGAAGGTGCTCGCTCCCTTTCTCGAAGGCGATCCACTCGCGCCGTCGCTCGCGCCGATCAGCGCGGAAGCGTTCGACTTTCCGGCGCCGGTCGTCTCGCTCGGCGACAGCGGCCGGCTCGCGGTGCTCGAGCTCTTTCACGGGCCCACGGCCGCCTTCAAGGATTTCGGCGCGCGCTTTCTCGCCGCGTGCCTCGCGCGCCTGCGCGACCCGCAGTCCCGTCCGCTCACCATTCTCGTCGCCACCTCGGGTGATACGGGCGGCGCGGTAGCGGCGGCATTTCACGGCCGACCGGGGATCGAGGTGGCCGTGCTCTTCCCCAAGGGTCTCGTCTCACCCACCCAGGAGCGGCAGCTCACCTGCTGGGGTGGCAGCAACGTGCGCTCCTTGTCGGTGCGCGGGACCTTCGATGACTGCCAACGCCTCGTCAAGCAGGCGTTCCTCGACCCCAAGTGGCGGGAGGAGCGCGCGCTCTCCTCGGCCAACAGCATCAATCTCGGACGACTCCTGCCGCAGGCGGTGTACTACGCCGCGGCCAGCCTCGCGGTATTCCGCCGCCATGGCGAGCGCGCCTCCTTCATCGTGCCGAGCGGCAATCTCGGCAACGCCGTGGCCTGCATCTGGGCGCGCAAGCTCGGGCTCCCGATCGCGGAGGTCGTGCTGGCGCACAACGCCAATCGCACCGTGCCGGATTTCCTCGACACCGGCGAGTGGAGCCCGCGCGCGAGTGTTGCCACGCTCGCCTCGGCCATGGACGTCGGCAATCCGAGCAACATGGAGCGTCTGCGCACGCTTTATCCGGCCCTGAGCGAGATCCGCTCGGCGGTGAGCGCCTACAGCGTGGAGGACGAGGCCATCCGCAGGCGCATCCGCGCGGGGTACGAGGAGCTCGGCCAGATCTGGTGTCCGCATACGGCCACCGCCGCCGAGGCGTACGCGCGCCTGCCGCCCGCGCGGCGTGACAGCGGCCGCTGGGTGTTGGTAGCCACCGCTCATCCGGCCAAATTCCGCGAGATCGTGGCGCCGCTGATCGGCCGTGAGGTGCCGATGCCGGATTCGCTGGCTAAACTGTTCGCGCGCGCGTCCGAGTACACGGAGATCGATGCCGATCTGGCCTCGCTCCGGGACGCACTGCGGCCGACAGGGTAATCGAGGGGTCGTCGACGTGGATGAGATCGGGAAGCTGCCGCCCACCGCCTGGATTCTGATCGGACTTGCCGCCGGGCTGGGGTTTGGCCTCTCCTGGCTCTGGCGCTGGTATCGCCAGTACCGCGCCCGCAAGCTGTTGCGCCTGGCGGTAACCTCGACCGGTTCGGATCACGTCGTGGATGTGCTCGTGCCCGATGGGATGGGCGGCGGGTTTCACGTCGATTTCCTGCTGCTCACCTCGCGCGGAGTGCTCGTGATCGACCTGCGTGATGTGCAGGGCAATATCTTCGGCGGCGATCAGATGGCGGAGTGGACGGTGATGGATGGGCCGCGGCGGTTCACCTTCACCAATCCGCAGAGCGGCCTCTATGATCGGGTCGCGGCGGTGAAGGCCATCGCCGGAGAGGTGCCGGTGGAGGGCAGGGTGGTGTTCACGCGGCGCGGCAAGTTTCCCAAGGGACTGCCGAAATGGACGCTGATGATCGATGCCCTGCGGGCGGAATTTCCGCCGATGGAGCATGAGCCGGAGCCGGCCGCCGACACCTTCCGCGAGGGCTGGGAGAAGATCCGGGCCGCGGTGAAGCCGAGTTACATGGCGCACATGCGCTAAGCACGCGGCGAGCGTGCGGGGCACTTTGCGCGATTAGTTTCCTAGGAAACCTTTCCGCAGGAAGCGGCGTGATCGGCGAGCACCAGCGAGACGCAGGCGGTGAGCCGCTCGGCGTAGTCGAGGTGCAGGAATTCATTGGGCCCGTGGGCGTTGGCATGGGGCCCGAGCACGCCGGTGATGAAGAACTGCGTGTGCGGGAAACGTTCACCGAGCATGCCCATGAAGGGAATGGTGCCGCCACAGCCGACGTGAACGGCCTCGCGCCCGAAGATCCGCCGCGAGGCGCGCGTGATCGACTCCTCGAGCCAGGGCGCGAAAACCGGGGCGTTCCACCCCGCCGTCGCCGCTCCTGACTCGAAGCGCACCTGCGCGCCGTAGGGCGGGTCGTGCTCCAGCGACTCCTTCACGGCGCGCGCGGCGCGTGCTGGATCGCAGGTCGGCGGCAGGCGCAGCGAGAGCTTCAGGCTGATGGCGGGCAGGAGCACGTTCCCCGCGGAGATCGTGGCAGGCATGCCGTCGGCGCCGGTCACCGCCAGCGTCGCCTTCCACGTACTGTTGACGAGAAGCTCCACGGGATCGTTCGAGACCGCCCGCACGCCCGACGCCCAGGGAAGCTTGCCGGCGACGGACTCGCCGAGCACGCGCGCCGCGGCCTCGATCTGAGCGCGACGGTCCTTGGGGATCGTCACCGAGAGCTCATCGAGCATGAGGCCGCCGTTGATCGGGCTCTCGAGCCGGGCGAGAAGCTGCTCGACGATGCGAAAGGGTGTTGGGGCGATTCCGGTCGCCATCCCGGAGTGCACCCCCTCCTCGAGCACGCGAACGTGCAAGAGCCCGACGAGATTGCCTCGAAGCGAAGTGGTGCACCAGACCTGCTCGTAGTTGCCGCACTCGGCATCGAGACACACCACGAGCGCAGGATCGCCGATCGCATCTCCGAGCGCCTCGAGATGCATCGGAAGATCGATGCTGCCGCTTTCTTCCGACGCTTCGATCAGGATCACACAGCGCGGCAGCGCGACGCGCTGCGCTTTGAGCGCTGCGATGGCGGTGAGCGAGCTGAAAAGCGCATAGCCATCATCCGCCGCGCCGCGGCCATAGAGCTTGCCCTCACGCAACACCGGCGACCACGGGCCGAGGCCGGGATGCCAGCCGGTAAATTCAGGCTGCTTGTCGAGGTGACCGTAGAGCAGGACCGAGCCCGAAAGCTCGCCGGGAATGTCGATGAGGAGCAGGGGGGTGCGGCCGGTGATTCTTCGAACCTCCACGCTCATTCCGGGTACCGGCTGCGCGCGGCACCAGTCGGCCATGAGCTGCACCGCGGCCTCCATGTGTCCGTTCGCCTCCCATGCGGGATCGAACATGGGCGACTTATTCGGAATGCGCACGTAGGCGGTCAGGCGCTCGATGATGGAGCTGCGCCAGGAGGCGGCAATGGAGGCACGCAGTTGCTCGAGGTCCATGGATTCTCCGGATCGAATTAAGAGATATTAAAATACATAATGTTATAGTGGTTTATTGATGTTGATTATCGGTAGGCGGAAAAGCCTGCGCGCCGCCGCGGTGCTCGATTGCGCCAGCGACTCGGGCGGCTCGCCGCGCGCCCGGGCCACGACGGCGGCAATGTGTGGAAGATATACCGGCTCGTTGCGGCGCGAGGCGGGCTTTGGCGTGAGGTCGCGCGGGAGAAGATACGGGCCGTCCGTCTCGAGGAGCAATCGCTCGGCCGGGATGCGCCGCACGAGCTCCAAAAGGTGCGCGCCCCGGCGCTCATCGCAGATCCAACCGGTGATGCCGATGGCAAGCCCGAGCTCGAGGTAGGCCTCGAGCTCCGCGCCTGCGCCGGTGAAGCAGTGCGCCACTCCGCCGGCGAGCGCCGGCCAATGCTCGCACAGAATGGCGATGAAATCCTCGTGCGCATCGCGCTGGTGGAGGAACACGGGCTTGCCGCAGCCGGCGGCGAGCTCGAGCTGCCGTTGGAAAGCCTCTCGTTGGACGCGGTGCGGCGAGTAGTTGCGGTAATAGTCGAGCCCGCACTCGCCCACGGCAACGATCTCGGGCTCGAGCGCCAGCTCTCGAAGTTGCGCGAGCACGGCGGGATTGAGCTCTGTCGCATGGTGCGGATGCACACCGGCGGTTGCGCAGAGCTTCCCGGGATGTTGTCGGGAGAGTGAGAGCGCAGCGCGCGAGCTCGCGGCGGAGGAGCCGGTGACGATCATCTGTACGACGCCTGCGGCTTCGGCGCGCGCCATCACCGCGTCGCGGTCGCAGTCGTAGCTGTCGTGCGCGAGATTGATTCCTATGTCGATGAGCGGCGCGGGTGAGAGGGCGGCTGCCCGCGTCCCTGTGCTATCGTTCTCAGCCATGATTGGCGGGCATTCTACCGTTCTCCTCGTCCTGCTCGCGGCGGCAGCCCCGTTCGCGGCTCCGGCCGCCTCCGGCGCGCCTTCCGCGGCCGTGGCGCAGCCCGGCGCGGATTGGACACAGATCGAGCGCCGGATCGAGAGCGGCTATTTCCAGCAGAATGTCGGTGATCTCGAGGCGGTGGACCGCTCGCTCTCGGCAGCCGACGGCTCCGGACACGGCGACGCTCGCGATGAGGAATGGCGCAGCTACTACACGGCGCTCCTCGATTACCGGCTGGCGCTCCTCGCCAAGGGCAACGAGTCGCAGGCGTGGCCCTTCACCGAGCGCTGCGTCGATCGGCTCAATAAGGCGCTCGTGCTCGATCCCACCTCGGCCGAGGCGCTCGCGCTGCAGTCCGCGTGTCTCGCATTGCAGAGCTATGTGGATCCCTGGCGCGCACCGCTCGCAGCCCCGCTCAGCCTGGCGCGGATCGACAAGGCGCTGAAGCTCGCTCCGAAGAACCCGCGCGTGCTGCTGCTCGGCGCCCAGGGAGCGCGCGAGCGCCCGAAGCTCTTCGGCGGCGACACCCAAGAGGCGTTTACGCTCCTCGAGCACGCCGTCGGGGCCTATGAGGCGCAGGGCACGCACAGCCGCGGACTACCCGCGTGGGGCGCCGCCGATGCCTTCACCGGCCTTGCCCGGGATTATCTGACGCGCGGCGATGCGGTCGCAGCGCGTAACGTTCTCGAGCGGGCACTCCTCGTCGCGCCGGATTTCGGACAGGCCCGGCAGCTGATGGCGGAGATCGTCTCCGGGTAACTCCGGGTAACGCCGCGTAACTCAAGAATCAGGATCGGCCTGGAGGAGGGGTCATGAGCGGGCTTCCACAACCGATCGAGCCGCCGCCAGCGGGTGATCTGGGCGTGCGCGTGCTCTACATGCTGCTTTTTGCCGTGGTGTTCTGGATCGTGAGTTGGACGCTCGCGGTCACGGCGATCGCGCAGCTGCTGGCGCGCCTCTTCTCCGGTCATGTCAGCCCGGAGTTGGCGCGTTTCGGCGGCGGCCTTGCGCGCTATACTAAGCAGCTCGTCGAGTACCTGACGTTCGTCACCGATCGGGTGCCGTATCCGGTAGGGGAATTCCCGGCGTAGAGAGAGGGCGTAGAAGCCCAGATGGCACCTGAATCCGACAAGGCTCAACTGCTCCAGCAGCTCAGGATCGATCGCTCGGACCGGGAGGCGGTGGTCTCCGGGCACCGAAAGCGGTGGTGGGTGGCCGCCATCGCGATCGCCATCATCGCGATCGCCGCGGCGCTCGTGCTCGTGCGCAACAGCGCGATCGAGGTGAGTGAGGCGACGGCGATCGCGGCCTCGGCGAGCGCCGCGCCGAGCGCCATTCTGCAGGCCACCGGCTACGTCACCGCGGAAAGCGAGGCGACGGTCTCCTCGCAGATCCCCGGCCAGGTGTCGCACGTGTACTTCGACGAAGGCCAGTACGTGAAGCAGGGGCAGATACTCGCGCGATTGGACGACAGCGCCCAGCGCGCCGGTCTGGATCAGGCCAATGCGCAGCTCGCGAGCGCCCAAGCACAGTTGAATCAGTACCAGGTGCAGCTCGAGCAGGCGCAGCGCGACTTCGCGCGCGATCAAGCCCTCATCGGCCAGCATCTTGTATCGGAGCAGGAGTTCGAGACCGCCCGGACCCAAGCGGCTACGCTCGCCGCCCAAGTGAAGACGCAGCAGCGTCAGGTCAAGCTGGCGCAGGCCGGTGTGCACGCGGCGCAGGTGCAGGAGGACTACACCACCGTCCGCGCGCCCTTCTCCGGGGTGGTGATCGCCAAAGCCGCACAAATGGGCGACTTCATTTCGCCCATCTTCGGTGGCGGCACCTTTCAGGCGGCCGGCGTTGCGACCATCGTCGATATGAGCTCCCTCGAGGTCGACGTCGATGTCAACGAGGCCTACATCCACCGGGTGAAGCCCGGACAGCAGGCCGTGGCGGTGCTCGATGCGTATCCCAACTGGAATATTCCGGCCCACGTGATCGCCATCGTGCCGACGGCCGACAAAAGCAAGGCGACCGTGAAAGTGCGCGTGGCCTTCGAGAAGCTCGACCCGCGCATCCTGCCGGACATGGGGGTGCGCGTGTCGTTCCTGCAGGCGGCCGCGGAGCCATCGGGCGGCGCGCCGGCGGAGTCACTGCCGGCGGGCACCGTGTGGGTACCCGCCTCGGCGGTGGTGCAGCGCGATGGCCGCGCGGTCGTCTTCGTGGTCCAGGGGGATCGTGCGCGCGCGCATGCCGTGACGCCCGGCGCGAGCCAGGGCGATCTGCGGGCCGTGCAGGGTATCGTGAGCGGGACTGCCGTCGTGCAATCCCCGCCCGCGCGCCTGCAGGATGGCGCGCGCATCGCCTTGAAGGCCGAGCAGGGGTAAAGCGCTGCCCGGGGTGACAACTGTCACATCAAGGGATGATGAGCCGCACTTCAGGGTGCGCTCTTCGATACGAGATCCTTGGCTCCCCGCTCGAGAGCGCAGCGCGGGGGCGGACATGAGTCAGTGAAACGCCGCCGTTACGGGAGGAGTCGTCATGAGCCCGCTGGTCGAGATTCGCAACCTGAGCAAAGTGTACGTGCGCGGCAAGCAGAAGCTGGAGGTGCTGCATCACGTGAATCTCGACATCGCCCAGGGAGATTTTCTCGCTCTCATGGGACCTTCGGGCTCGGGCAAGACGACACTCCTCAACCTGATCGGCGGCCTCGACTCGCCCACCGAAGGCACCCTCACGGTCGCCGGACAGCGGATCGATCGCCTCGGCCAGAGCGATCTCGCGCGCTGGCGGGCCGGCCACGTGGGCTTCGTCTTTCAGTTCTATAACCTGCTGCCGATGCTCTCGGCGGCGAAGAACGTGGAGCTGCCGCTGCTGCTCACCAAGCTCCCCGCCGCCAAGCGCCGCAGCCACGCCGCCGTCGCCCTCGAGCTCGTGGGGCTCGCCGATCGCGCCGCGCACAAGCCCGGTGAGCTCTCGGGCGGCCAGCAGCAGCGCGTCGCCATCGCGCGGGCCATCGTCTCCGATCCGACGCTGCTCGTCTGCGACGAGCCGACGGGCGATCTCGATCGGCAGTCGGCGGTGGAGGTGTTGACTTTGCTGCAACGACTCAATCGCGACCACGGCAAGACCATCGTCATGGTGACTCACGATCCGAAGGCGGCCGAGTACGCGACTCACACGCTGCACCTCGACAAGGGCACGCTGGTCGAGACGGCGGAGGCGCCCGCGCAGGCAGCCTCGTGAAATACTTCAACCTCGTCTGGTCGGCGCTCTTCCGGCGCAAGAGCCGCACGCTGTTCACGCTGCTCTCGGTGCTGGCGGCGTTTCTGCTCTTCGGCCTGCTCGATTCCGTGCGCACCGCTTTCGCGAACGCCGGGCACAGCGTCGCGGGCGCGAGCCGCCTGATCACCATCTCCAAGGTGAGCTTCACGCTCGAGCTGCCGAAGAGCCTCTACATGAAGATCCAGACCGTGCCGGGAGTGGCGGAGGCGACCTACGCGAACTGGTTCGGCGGCATCTACCAGGACCCCAAGAACTTCTTCGCCAACGAGGCGGTGCCCTCGAACTTCTTCGACCTCTATCCGGAATTTCACCTGAGCGCAGACGAGCTGCGCGACTTCCAGCAGACCCGCACGGGCGCGGTGGTGGGGGCGAGCCTCGCCAAGCGCTTCCATTGGAAGATCGGCGATCAGATTCCGCTGCAGGCGACCATTTTTCCACAGAAGAACGGCTCCAATACCTGGACCTTCAATCTGGTCGGCATCTATCACGTCGCCAATCCGAGCGAGAGGCAACAGGAGGATGCGCTCTTCTTCCACTGGCAGTACTTCGATGAGGCGCGGGCGTTCGGCAACGGCAAAGTGGGCTGGTACATCGAGAAGATCGGCGATCCCAAGGATGCCGACCGGGTCGCTCAGGCGATCGATGCCATCGCCGCCAATTCCGACCACGAGACCAAGACCCAGAGCGAGGACGCTTTCCAGGCGTCCTTCGTGAGCCAGTTCGCCGACATCGGCCTCATCGTAGGCTCGATCATGGGGGCGGTGTTCTTCACCCTCATCCTGCTCACGGGCAACACCATGGCGCAGGCGGTGCGCGAGCGCATTCCCGAGCTCGCGATCCTGAAGACGATCGGTTTCTCGAATCGCAGCGTCCTCGCGATGGTGCTCGCCGAGTCGGTGCTGCTGCTCGCCATCGGGGGAGCGGTGGGACTGGCGCTCGCCGAGCTCGTCGTGAGCATCATCCGCGCGCGGCTCGGAGCCGTGCCGATGCTGCCGGTGGGTGTGGAGATCTGGCTTCAGGGCCTCGGGCTCATGGCGCTCATCGGACTTCTGGTCGGGGTGCTGCCGGCGCGGCGCGGCATGCGGCTGCGCATCGTCGATGCGCTGGCGGGACGCTGAGGGAGATCTATGTTGCGAAAGATCGGATATGCCCTCGCGGTGCTCGTTGCGGCGGTGGTGCCCGTCGTTGCGCTGGTGGCGCTTCCCGCCTGGGTGATCGTCGCGGGTCTGGTGCTGCTCGCAGCGTGGCTTGCCTTCACCCGCACCGGCCATCAGACCTGGTCGGCCACCGCGGTCGCCATCACCACGATTCCGCAGCGCCTCGGGTCCTCTTCCGTGGTGGTGATCGGGATTGCCGGGGTGGTGGGCGTGCTGGTGGCTCTCCTCGCGATGGCCGAGGGCTTTCGCTCGACCCTGCAACAGACCGGGAGCGATGACACTGCGATCGTGCTGCGCGCCGGCTCGCAGACGGAAATCAACTCGGTGGTGAGCCATGACGCGGTGGTCACCGTCGCGCAGGAGCCGCAGGTGATGCACGATGTGAAGGGCTTACCCATCGCCTCGCCCGAGATCTCGGTCGCCGCTTCGATCCCGAAGAAGGGCAAAACCACCGATGCCAACGTTCAGATCCGCGGAGTCGGTGAGCAGGCCTGGGAGCTATACCCGCGGCTTCGGATCATCGCCGGGCGGCGCTTCACCCCGGGGCTGCGCGAGCTCATCGTCGGCAAGAACGCCGCGCGCGAGTTCGCGCACACCGCCCTCGGCTCGAAGCTCAACCTGAACGGTCAGCCCTGGACGGTGGTCGGGGAGTTCGACGCCGGCGATTCACACGATTCCGAGCTCTGGGCCGATACCAACGTGGTCGCCACCACCTATCACCGTGGCGACAGTACGAGCTCGGTCACCGTGCGGCTCCAGAGCGCGAAGCTCTTCGATGCCTTCAAGACCGCCATCAAGACCGATCCGCGGCTGAAGCTCGACACGCAGACGACCCGTACCTACTACAACGCCCAGTCCGCGCAGCTCACCAAGACCTTGAAGATCCTCGGCACCACGGTCGCGCTGATCATGGCGTTCGGCGCCGTATTCGGCGCTCTCAATACCATGTACGCGGCGATCGCCACGCGCACGCGCGAGATCGCGACCCTGAGGGCCATCGGCTTCAGGGGAGCGCCGGTCGTCGTTTCGGTGCTCATCGAGACGCTGCTGCTCGCGATCGCCGGCGGGGTGGTCGGTGCGGGCATCGCCTGGGTGCTCTTCGACAACTACACCGCCTCGACGCTCGGAGCGAACTTCAGTCAGGTGGTGTTCGAATTCCGCGTGACGCCGGCGCTGCTGGCAGCCGGGCTCAAGTGGGCGCTCGCGATCGGGTTTTTGGGCGGGCTCTTCCCGGCGCTGCGCGCGGCGCGCATGCCGGTGACGGACGGGCTGCGGGAGCTGTAGCTTTCGGCCGAGGCCACTGCCGGCGAGCCGGGCGCTCAAGCCCAGTCGGGCGCCTGCCCCGGCTTCCACTTGATGCTGCAGCCGACGCTCGGGATCTGCTTGGCGATGATCTTGCCGGCGAAGAGGGCGTCGACGGCGGCTCGCAGATCGCTTCCCGTCACCGGTGAGCCGTTGCCCGGCCGGCTGGCATCGAACTGGCCGCGATAAGCCAACTTGCGGGTGGCGTCGAAGAGAAAGAAGTCGGGCGTACAGATTGCCTGGTAAGCCTTCGCCACCGCCTGCGTCTCATCGATCAGATACGGGAAGTTGAAGCCCTTCTGAGCGGCGATCCGCACCATGCTCTGCGGACTGTCTTCGGGATGGGCGGCGGGATCATTGGGGTTGATGGCGACGATCGCGAGGCCCTTGGGGCCGTACTCGCGCGCGAAATCGACGAAGCCATCGAGGAGGTGCCTGACGTAGGGGCAGTGATTGCAGATGAAGGCGACCAAGAGTCCCTTGGAGCCGGCGAAATCCCGCAGCGCAAACCGCTTGCCTTTGGCATCGGCGAGGCTGAAGGCCGGGGCCGGGGTGCCGAGCGCCAGCATGCGAGACTCTCTTGCGGCCATGACGTCACCTACAACGCAGTCAGCGCCGCGCACAGCGCCTCGACGTGACGCTCGTCCTGGTCCCACGAGGCAACCAGGCGCGCGGTGCCCGAGGCGGGCGCACCCCAATCGTAGAATTCAAAACCGGCTGCCCGCAAGGACTCCTTGTGCCGATCGCCCAGATTCACGAACACCTCGTTCGCCTCCACCGGGTGCAGCAGCCGCGCGCCTGCCGCGTTACCGATGCTGCGGGCGAGCGCGTTGGCGCGCGCGGCATTGCGCCGCCAGACCCCCGACTCCAAATACGCCAGGAGCTGTGCCGAGATGAAGCGCAGCTTCGAGAGCAGATGCCCGGCGCGCTTGCGGCGCAGCTCGAAGTCGCGCACCAGGTCGCGGTTGAAGAACACCACGGCCTCGGCGGCGAGGGCTCCGTTCTTGGTGGCGCCGAAGGAGAGCACATCGACGCCCGCGCGCCAGGTGAGATCGCCCGGATGGCAGTCGAGGTAGGTCACCGCGTTGGCAAAGCGCGCGCCGTCCATGTGCAAGTAAAGGCCTCTGCGGTGGGCCACCTCGGCGAGCGCCGCGATCTCGGCGGGGCGGTAGACTGTGCCGAGCTCGCTCGCCTGGCTGATCGATACCGCGGCCGCCTGCACGTTGTGAACGGAGGCCGGATGCGCCGCGAGCATCGGGGCGAGCGCCTGCGCGGTGAGCTTCCCATGCTCGCCCTCGAGCAACATGAGCTGCGCGCCGCCCGTGAAAAAGCCCGGCGCGCCGCACTCATCGACGGCTATGTGGGCCTCGGAGTGGCAGAAGATCGCCCCGTAAGGGGGAGTCAGGGTGGCGAGCGCGAGCGCGTTGGCCGCCGTGCCGGTGGCCACCGGGAGCGCCCGCACCTCGGCGCCGAAGAAATCCCCGAGCACCTCATCCAGACGAGCCGTCCAGGGATCCTCGCCATAGGGAGCCGCGAGCTCGCGGTTGGCGGCCGCGATCGCGCTCAGGATCTCCGGGCAGACCGAGGCGGTGTTGTCACTGAAGAAACGCATGCGATGTCTACTCCACTCTCCACTTGAACGACCACGCGCCGAAGGCAAGGAAGGCGAGAGTCGTCACCGCGAGATAGATGAGATGGGGCGTAATGGGCCCGATGCCGGCGCCGTCCAGCATCACCGCGCGCGCCGCCTGGGTGAGCTGTGTGAGCGGCAGGAGATCCGCGATCCTCTGCACCCACTGCGGCGAGCCGTCGATGGAGAACCAGACGCCCGAGAGAAACATCATCGGCCAGGTGAGCAGGTTCAAGAGCCCCCCCACCAGCTCCTCGCTCGCAAACCGCGCGGCGATCGTGAGGCCAAGCGCGATCATCGACAGCGATCCGAGCACGGCGATGAGCAGCAGCAGCGCAACGCTGCCGGCGCTGTGGAAATGGAGGATCGCGCCGATGCCCACGTAGAGCACCACCGTCACGAAAACGATGAGACTCAGGCGTGAGAGCACCTGCGCGCTCAGGAACTCGAAGGCGGTGAGCGGAGTTGCGTGCAGGCGCTTCAGAAACCCGCTCTTGCGATATCTCAACACGACGTAGCCCACGCCGAAGAGGCAGCTGAACATCATGTTCATGGCGAGAATGCCGGGAAACAGCCAGTCGACGTACGGAATCGCCTGGCCGGTGACCGGCTGGCGCTGCGCGCGCGGATCGGCGGCGATGAGCAGCTTCTCGACGATATAGCCCTTGGGCGAGTCGGTGTTGACCCAATAGCGCACCGGGGGTTGAAGCTCGATGAGCAGGTCGATCCTCTGGTGCCTCACCTGCGCCAGCCCCGCCGTCAGATCGCGAACGGGCACGAACTGAGTGTAGCGCTCGTGGAGCAAGGGATTGGCCTGCGCGTCGCTGTGTGTCCCGAGCACGCCCACCGTGAAGAGCGGCCGTGGCGGCCCGCCAAAGATGAATCCCATGCCGATCACGATGCCGAGCGGCAGCAACAGCGTGAACACGAGCGTCGGACGGTCGCGCAGGAACTCGAGATTGCGCGCGTGCCAGACCGCGAAGAGTCGCCTCATCATGCGCGCAGCTCCTTGCCCGTAAGATCGAGAAAGAGGTCCTCGAGGTTCGCCGGTCGGATCCGCAGATTGCGCAGCGGCACCTGCGCCTCCACCAGGGTGCGCAGCGTACCGTCGAGATCGTGGGTGCTGATCTCGATGCGGTCGCTGGCATCGATCACCTTCAGGGGCAAGGCGCGGGCGCCCTCCGGGAAGTCGTGCCGCGGAAGCTCGAGGAGCACCTCGGCGAAATGCTCGCGCAGAAGCCGCTCCGGGGCGCCCTGCGCGATGATCCGGCCGCGGTCGATGATGGCGATCTCATCGCAGAGGAGCTGAGCTTCCTCCATGTAGTGGGTGGTGAGGATGATGGTCTTGCGTCTCGCCTTGATGGACTCGAGCAGCTCCCAGAAATTGCGCCGCGCCTGCGGATCGAGGCCGGTGGTCGGCTCATCGAGGAAGAGCACCTTCGGATCGTTCACCAGCGCGATCGCGAGCAGGAGCCGCTGTTGCTGCCCGCCGGAGAGCTTGCGGTTGTCGCGGTGTGCCAGCTTCTCGAGCGCGCAGAGCTCGAGCACCTCATCGACATCGAGCCCGCGCTCGTAGAGGCCGCGAAAGAGCGCCACACTCTGGCGCACGGTGAGGAAATCCTGCAGCGCGGTCTTCTGAAAGAGGATGCCCGCCTCCTCGCGCGAGCGCGCCCCGAGCGGCTCGCCGCGGTAGCGCACCTCGCCGGAGGTCGGCGGCAAAATCCCCTCCATGATTTCCACCGTCGTCGTCTTGCCGGCGCCATTGGGCCCGAGGAGGCCGAAACAGATGCCCTCGGACACGGTGAAGGAAATGCCGTCGACGGCGGTCACGGAGGGATATTGTTTGACGAGATCGCGGACTTCGAGGATCGGTGCGCTCACGGACACGGCATCTCCTGGCCGGACGCGCCCCATCTGCCGCGCCGTCGACTGGTATTATGGAGTGGTCAGGGATTTTGCCGCCACGGTTCGACGATTTCCAATATGGTGACGTCCCAGTTGCCGTTATGGTCCGACAAGGATGCCACCGAGGGGTGGAGCGTCCGCGAAAGCCAGCGCGCGCGGCGCCTGACGGTGCGCGTTTTTCATACCGGCCGCGTGGAGGTCGTGGTGCCCTCGAGAACCTCCCCCCGAGCCGTGGAGCGCTTCCTCGAGCGGCATCGGCCGTGGATCGAGCGTAAGCGCGAGGAGGCGCGCCGGCGCGCCGGTCCGCCGGTTCCCTTTCCGCCGCCGCAGATCGAGCTGGCGGCGTGCGAGGAGAGTTGGCGTGTGCATCTCTCGGGCGGCCCGCGCCGGGCCCGGATCGCCTGCTCGGCACCCGGCCTGCTCATCCTCGCCGGCGGGACGGACAACGGCCAGTCGGTCCGGCAGGCGCTGCGGCGCTGGCTGATGACGCGCGCGCATCAGGTGCTCTCGCCGCTGCTCGCGCAGTGCGCGCACGAGCTCGGCTTCAGCTACGAGCGCATCCTCATCCGGCGGCAGCGCACCCGCTGGGGGAGCTGCTCGACCCGCGGTACGGTGAGCCTCAACTGTTGTCTGCTCTTTCAGCGCCCGGCCGTGGTGCGCTATCTCATGATCCACGAGCTGGTGCACACTCTGCACATGAATCACTCGCGCCGGTTCTGGCAGCGCGTGGCGCGCCACTGCCCCGACTACCGCACGCTCGATCGGGAGCTGCTCGATGGCTGGCGGCGTGTGCCGGGCTGGGTGTTCGGGGACGAGAGCCCATGAGCGGCAAGCGCTACGACAAGTCCGAGCGGGTGGATCTCTCGGATGAGCCGATCCACTGGGATCTGGGCTCATCGCTCTCCTACGGCGAGTACCTGCACCTCGATAAGGTGCTCGATGCGCAAAAGCCGCTCTCCTTCGAGCACGATGAGATGCTCTTCATCATCGTGCACCAGACCTCGGAGCTGTGGATGCGCCTCATGCTGCACGAGCTCGGTGGCGCGCTCGAGTGCGTGCGGCGGGACGATCTCGCACCCTCCTTCAAGATGCTCGCCCGCATCTCGCGGGTACAGAGCCAACTCATCTCCACCTGGGAGGTGCTCGCGACCCTGACCCCGTTCGAGTACTCGGCGTTTCGCAACGCCCTCGGCCGCTCCTCCGGCTTCCAGTCGTTCCAATACCGCATGCTCGAGTTCCTCCTCGGCAACAAGCACGCGAAGATGCTCGAGGTGCACGAGCGCGATCCCAAGGCCCACGAGGCGCTGAAGCGCGCGCTCGACTCCCCTTCGCTCTATGACGAGGTGCTGCGGCTCCTGAGCCGCCGCGGCTACGGGATTCCCGAGGACCACCTGACACGAGACTTCAGCGAGCCCTACCGCGCGAGCAAGCAGGTGGCTGGCGCCTGGCTCGGTGTCTACCACAACGCGGAGAAGGACTGGGACCTCTACGAGCTCGCCGAGCGGCTGGTCGACCTGGATCAGAACTTTCAGCTCTGGCGCTGCCATCACCTGAAGACGGTGGAGCGCATCATCGGCTACAAGGCCGGCACCGGCGGCACGGCCGGCGTGTCCTATCTCGCCAAGGCGCTCGAGCTCAAATTCTTTCCCGAGCTGTGGCAGATCCGCACGTCGATGTGACTGACGCAGGAGCGCCTCACAAAACGCCTCTTGGCCAGGACGCCGTGAATCCGTCCTTGGAGGCTTGCGCGCCGGCTGTCCTGCCGGCGAGCACCTGGCCAAGAGGCGTTTCGTGAGGTGCTCACTCAACGCCAGTCGGTGCGCGTGATGCCGGCGCGGGCGGCCTCGCGCCGCGCCGCCGCCGAGCCGTTGACGAGCACGCCGCGCTCGGCGAGCTTGAGGTGCGGGAGGTCGCTCGCCGCATTCCCGTACGCCACCACCTCGATTGCGGGATGGCGCGCGCGCAGCGCCTCGAGGCAGCGCGCCTTCTCCTCGCCTCTGCGGTTGGCCGTCGTCAGCGTGCCGCGCAGCCGCTCTCCATCCCAACCGATGCCGGTGCAGATGACTTCCTGGAATCCGAGCGCCCGACCGATGGCGGGCACGTAGAGGTCCGGGCTTGCGGTCATAAGAACGAGATGATCGCCCGCGCGCGAGTGCGCCGCGATGACCTCGAGCGCCTGCGGGAAGACACCCCGGGGGAGGAGGCCATCGACGAACGTCGCGGTCCATGCTTCGAGCTCCCGGCGGCGGCAGCCGCCCAAGGTGGCGCGAATGAACGTCGATTTCAGGCCGCCGCGATCGATGCGGCCGAGCGCGAACCCAAGGAGCGCCGGCAACACGAGCAGCAGCGCGGGAAGCCGCCAGGGCTTTTTGCGCAGCAGAAACCCGAGCACGTAGCGCGCGAGCGTATCGTGCCGGGTAATGGTCCCGTCGAGATCGAAGACCGCGAGGCGCACCTGTTCTGCCTGACGCGCCTCGCCGCCGCGGCTCAGCTCGGGCGAGCCGAGCCGGCGAGCTGCCGCAGCACGTACTGCAGGATCCCTCCGTGGCGGTAGTACTCGCGCTCCTTCGGCGTGTCGATCCTGAGGCGTGCCGTGAAGCTGATCGCCTTGCCGCCGCCCTCGGGTGTCGCCTTCACGGCGACTTCCTTCGCATCGGCACCGGCTCGGTCGGACCCCAGGCGTGCGAGGCCGGTGATCTCGAACACCTCGCGGCCGGTGAGACCCAGGGACTTCACGCTCTCGCCGGGTTTGAACTGTAGCGGCGCGACTCCCATGCCGATGAGGTTCGAGCGATGGATGCGCTCGAAGCTCTCGGCGATGACCGCGCGCACGCCCAGGAGCATGGTGCCCTTGGCCGCCCAGTCGCGCGAGGAGCCGGTGCCGTACTCGCGCCCGGCGAGGATGATGAGCGGCGTACGCTCCTCCTTGTAACGCATGGCCGCATCGTAGATCGAGGTCTCATCGCCGCTCGGCAGATGGAGGGTGATGCCGCCCTCGACCCCGGGAACGAGCTGATTGCGCAGCCGGATGTTGGCGAACGTGCCGCGCATCATCACCTCGTGATTGCCGCGGCGCGCGCCATAGGAGTTGAAGTCGGCGGGCTTCACGCCCTGATCGATGAGATAGCGCGCCGCGGGACTCGACTTCGCGATGTTGCCGGCCGGTGAGATGTGATCGGTGGTGACCGAATCGCCGAGCACGGCGAGCGCGCGGGCGCCGCGGATGTCGCTCAATGCGGGGGGCGTGCGGCTCATGCCTTCGAAGTAGGGCGGGCTCTTCACGTACGTCGACTTCGCATCCCAGGTGTAGAGCTTGCCGGGCGGCACCTGGATGGCGCTCCAGTGCTCATCGCCCGAGAACACCCCGGCGTAGCTCTGGCGGAACATCTTCGAGTCGATCGAGCGCGTGAGCAGCTCCTGCACCTCGTGATCGCTCGGCCAGATGTCCTTGAGGTAGACGGGCTTGCCGTCGGCAGCGGTGCCGAGGGGCTCGGTCGTGAGGTCGATGTCGAGGGTGCCGGCAAGGGCATAGGCGACGACCAGCGGCGGGGAGGCGAGGAAGTTCATGCGCACTTCTGGATGCACCCGGCCCTCGAAGTTGCGGTTGCCGGAGAGCACCGAGCAGGCCGTGATATCGCCCGCCTTCACGCCCGCGGAGATCTCGGGCTTCAGGGGCCCGGAGTTGCCGATGCAGGTGGTGCAGCCATAGCCCACCAGGTCGAAGCCGACCGCGGCCAGATCATCGAGCACCCCGGCGCGCTTGAAGTAATCGGTGACCACACGCGAGCCTGGAGCGAGGCTGGTCTTCACCCACGGCTTGGCCTTGAGGCCCCGCTGGCGAGCCTTGCGGGCGAGCAGGCCCGCTCCCAACATGACGGAGGGATTGGAGGTGTTGGTGCAGCTCGTGATGGCGGCGATCAGCACCGCTCCGTCCTCGAGCTGGAAGCTCGAGCCATTCAGCGCGACCTTCGCGGTTCCCGCGGCGTTGACCTGGGCGGCGGCGTTGCGGACCTTGCGCTCCTCGGCGGCTTTGTTCGCGTTGCTCTCGTAGATGCTCTTGGCGGACTTCAGGGGCACGCGGTCCTGCGGGCGGCGGGGACCGGCGAGGCTCGGCTCCACCGTTCCGAGATCGAGCTCGAGGACGTCGGTGTACTGCGCCGGCTTCTCGCCCTGCTGGCGCCAAAGACCCTGGTGCCTGGCGTAGGCGTTGACCAGCTCGATCCGCTCCCGGGGACGGCCGGAGAGCTCGAGATAGCGCACCGTCTCCTCATCGATGGGGAAGATGCCGCAGGTGCTGCCGTACTCCGGCGCCATGTTGGCGATGGTGGCCCGGTCGGCGAGCGGGAGCGAGGCGAGGCCGTCGCCGAAGTACTCGACGAACTTGTCGACCACGCCCTTCTTGCGCAGCATCTCCGTGACCGTGAGCACGAGGTCGGTCGCGGTCGCGCCGGGCTTCAGGCGCCCGGTGAGCCGAAAGCCGATGACCTGCGGGATGAGCATGGTGACCGGCTGCCCGAGCATCGCGGCCTCCGCCTCGATGCCGCCCACCCCCCAGCCGAGGACACCGAGCCCGTTGATCATGGTGGTGTGCGAGTCGGTGCCGACCAGCGTGTCGGGATAGGCGCTGCGGCTGCCGTCCTTCTCCACATCGAAGATCACGCGGCCGAGATACTCGAGATTCACCTGGTGCACGATGCCGGTGCTCGGCGGCACGACGGCGAAGTTGCGAAAGGCCGACTGGCCCCAGCGCAGGAACGCGTAGCGCTCGAGATTGCGCGCGAACTCGATGCGCGTGTTGGCGGCGAACGCTCCAGCGCTGCCGTACTCATCGACCTGCACGGAATGATCGATGACGAGCTCGACCGGCGCGAGGGGGTTGACCCGCTCCGCATCGCCCCCGAGGCGCACGATGGCATCGCGCATGGCCGCAAGGTCCACCACGCAGGGGACGCCGGTGAAGTCCTGGAGGATCACCCTCGAGGGGGTGAAGGCGATCTCGTGCGCGGGGGTTGCGGAGGGGTCCCAGGCGAGAAGCGCCTCGATGTCCTCGCGAGTGACATTGACGCCGTCCTCGAAGCGCAGCAGGTTCTCGAGCAGTATCTTGAGCGAGTAGGGGAGCCGCGCCACTTTGTCCTTCGGCAGTGTCGCGAGACTCCAGATCTCGTACGAGCGATCACCCACCGATAGGCTCGAGCGCGCCTTGAAGCTGTTCGTCATGAGAGGACTCTCTGCGCTTTGATGGCGGCGCGAATTATATAGGGCTCAGGCGGCGACGCGCTGGGCGCCGACGGGCTCGACGCTCTCGATCACCGCACCGCCCACGCATCGGTCACCCTCGTAAGCGACCGCATATTGGCCGGGCGTGACCGCGCGCTGCGGCGTCTCGAAGCGGATGCGCACCGTGCCATCGGGTTGCGGCTCGAGGCTCGCGCTCTGATCGGCCTGCCGGTAACGGACTTTCACGGTGCAGGGGAATGGATCGCTGCGCGGCTCGGTGAGCCAGTGCATGCGAGCGGTGCCGAGGGCCGAGCTGAAAAGCAGCGGGTGATCGTGACCCTGCACGACGATGAGCGCATTGCGGGCGGCATCCTTGCGCGCGACGAACCAGGGCAGCTGCGCGCGCCCCGGCCGGCCGCCGATCTCGAGTCCCTCGCGCTGCCCGAGCGTGTAGAAGGCGAGCCCGCGGTGAGTTCCCAGCCGCTCGCCGTCGGATGACTCGATCGGCCCCGGTCGATCGGGGAGGAAGCGGCCGAGGAACTCGCGAAACGGACGCTCGCCGACGAAGCAGATGCCGGTGCTGTCAGGCTTGTCGAACACCGGCAGGCCCGCCGCTCGCGCCCGCTCGCGCACGGCGCTCTTCTCGAGCTCGCCGATCGGCATCAGCGTCTGCGCGAGCTGCTCGGGATCTACGGCGTGCAGAAAATAACTCTGATCCTTCGCCCGATCGCGCGCCTTGTGCAACTCGACGCCGCAGGAGTGCCGGACGATACGCGCGTAATGTCCGGTCGCGAAGCGCGCCGCTCCGAGCCGCCGCGCGTAAGCCAGGGCGACCCCGAACTTGATCTCGCGATTGCAGAGCACATCGGGATTGGGCGTGCGGCCGGCGCGATGCTCGCAGAGGAAGTGCTCGAAGACGCGCGCGCGATACTCCTGCGCGAAGCTCACCCGGTGAAGAGGCACGGCGAGCTCGCGCGCCACCGCGCGCGCATCCTGAAAGTCCTGCGCGGCCGTGCAGTAGCCGTCCTCGTCCTCCTCCCAGTTGCTCATGAAGAGGCCGTGCACCTCCCAACCCTGCTCCTTGAGAAGAAGCGCCGCGACGGCGGAATCGACGCCGCCCGATAGGCCTACGATGACGCGCTCTCTCATGACTCGAGCCTCGGTCAGAGTCCCACCGCGGCGACGGTGAGCGCCGAGCCGAGGTCAAGATCAGCCGCGGCCGCAAGCGGCTGGCGCTGACCGGCGAGGTAATCGTCGATACAGCGCAGCACGAGCGGGCTGCGCAGCTGCGGCTCGCGTCGCTTGAGCTCGGCCCGGGTGAGCCAATGCGTGCCGACGATGCCGTGGTCGAGCGGCTGATCACTCTGCTCGCAGACCCGGCCGGTGAAGGCGAAGCGCTTGGTCGTGCGCCCGGTCCCGGGATGGCGCCAGAGATAGACGCCGAGGAGCTCATCCGCCTTGAAGCGCCAGGCGGTCTCTTCGCGCACCTCGCGGATCACCGCCTCGAGCAGCGTTTCGCCGGGCTCCACGTGTCCGGCCGGCTGATTGATGACCAGACGGCGCTCGATCCGCTCCTCGACGACGAGGAAGCGGCCGTCCGTCTCGGTCACGGCAGCAACGGTGATCTCGGGGTTCACCCCGGGATTATAGCGGCGCCGCTACCGACGAACTGCGCGCAGCCCGTGCTCGGGGGCGCTGGCGTCCCAGATCTGGTCGAATTCCTGCAGGTAAAGCCGCGCGACCGGCGGGTTGTTGATATCGGCGACGCCGTCCCAGGTATCGGAGCGCATGCGATAGACGATCGCCCGGTCATCGGCGATGAGATAGGCCGAGGCTCGCTGGCGAGCGCCGGCCGCGACGTAGCGGATGTCGATGCAGCTCGAGAGCCGCCGCCCCATGGCGACGAAGCGGTTGCTGTCGCGCATAACCCGGGTGGGCTCGGCGAGCAGCACCCGCACCTTGGCGAAGCTGCGCGCGAGCACGAAGTGTTTGATCACCTCGAGAAATCCCGTCTGATCGTAAAGATCGGGCTCGAGATCGGGGGTGTAGATCGAGATGAGTCGCTGGGCGGAAGCCGCCACCTGGCAGACCGCGCTGCGCACTTCCGCGAGCGTGGTGAGCACCGTGAGCATGTCCATGCTGCGGGCCGCCCGTCCGCTGCCCTTGCTGCTCACCGATTCCGGCGAGTAGCGGGCGTTGGCGAGCTGCGCGAGCGCGCTGTTGTTCTCGAGTTCCCCGTATTCAGCCACGAGTGGCGCCTGAGATCTTCGCCTGCAATTGGGGCAGGCATACCGATCTTAGAGACGCGGCTCACGGTGGGCTTGTCGAATCGGTCACGAATTCAGGCGCTTAGCCTGCCTTAATGAGTTAAAACCGAGCCGTAGTTCTCATTCCTGGGCCGCCGGCGCGGGCGCCATTTGTCATATTTCGCGGGCGAGACGCGCCGCGAGCCCGGTGTAATCAAGCGGCCGCAGCGCCTGCAAGCGGCGCTTCTCCGCGGCGGAAAGCGGCAGGCTCGCGATGAGCTCGGCGAGCGAGCGCTCATCGATCGCGCGTCCGCGGGTGTGCTCCTTCAGCCGCTCGTAACCTCCCGGTATCCCCGCGGCCCGCAGCACGGTCTGCACCGCCTCGCCGAGCACTTCCCAGGCGCCCTCCAAGTCGGCGGTGAGAGCGGCTGCATCCGCATCCACCTTGCCGAGACCCCGGCCGAGTGAGCGCCAGGCGATGAGCGTGTGGCCGAGTGCCACGCCCACATTGCGCAGCACCGTCGAGTCGGTGAGATCGCGCTGCCAGCGCGAGAGCGGGAGCTTGTCGGCGAAATGCCGCAGCAGCGCGTTGGCGATGCCGAGATTGCCCTCCGCATTCTCGAAATCGATGGGGTTCACCTTGTGCGGCATGGTCGAGGAGCCGACCTCCGCGGCCGCGGCGCGCTGCTTCAAATACCCGAGAGAGATGTAGCCCCAGAAATCGCGGCAGAGATCGATGAGCACGATGTTCGCGGCGGCGATCGCATCGCAGTACTCGCCGATCCAGTCGTGCGGCTCGATCTGGGTGGTGTAGTCGTTGCAGGCAAGGCCGAGCGACTGGACGAAGGCGCGGCTCACCGCCGGCCAGTCGACGGCGGGCAGCGCCGCATGATGGGCGTTGAAATTGCCCACGGCGCCGTTCCACTTGCCGAGAATCTCGACCGAGCGCCAGCGCCGCTCGGCGCGTCGCAAGCGCGCGACGAAGTTGGCGATCTCCTTGCCGAGCGTCGTCGGGCTCGCCGGCTGGCCGTGCGTGCGCGCGAGCATCGGCCGGTCGGCTTCGCGGCGGGCGAGCGCGGCGAGCTCGCCGGTGCGCTCCTCGAGCACGAGAAGGAGGCGCCGCCGCGCCTCGCCCAGGAGCTTCGCGTAGCTGAGATTGTTGATGTCCTCGGAGGTGCAACCGAAGTGCACGAGCTCGAGGGAAGCCTCGCTCGCTCCGGCCGCGGCGAGCTGTTGGCGCAGGTAGTACTCGACCGCCTTGACATCATGGTTGATGCGCGCCTCGATGGCTTTCACCGCCTGCGCGCAGTCCGCATCGGGCTCGCGGGCGAGCTCGCGCGCGCGCGCGCTCACGGCCGGAGCCAGAGCGGCACCGGCGAGCTTCGGCACCGAAGCGGCGAGGTGCAGGAGCCAGGCGGCCTCGATCCGCACGCGCTCGCGGATGAGCCCCGCCTCGGAGAGCAGGTCCCGCAGCGGCTCGGTGGCCGAGCGGTAGCGGCCGTCGACCGGCGAGAGCGCCGCGAGGGCGGCAAGAGGATCGGGGGCAAGAGGATCCGGTCGGCTGTCGGCCATGCGCTATCATAACGTACACGAGCTTCGGAGCCGACCGCATGACGAGTTCCTTCAGGATCGAGCGCGACAGCATGGGTGAGCTCCAGGTGCCCGCCGATGCGCTCTGGGGTGCGCAGACGCAGCGCGCCGTGCAGAACTTCCCCATCAGCGGCCTGGCGCTCCCCCGCGCCTTCATCGGCGCGCTCGGCCTGGTCAAGCAAGCGGCGGCCCGCGCCAACACGCGCCTCGAGCTCCTCGACTCCGCCGTCGCGCGCGCGATCGATGCCGCGGCCGCGGAGGTGGCGGCCGGGCGCTACGATGCGCAGTTTCCGATCGATGTCTTTCAGACAGGATCGGGCACCAGCACGAACATGAATGCCAACGAGGTGATCGCCGCGCTTGCCGCGCGCCACCTCGGCAAGCCCGTGCACCCCAACGATCACGTCAACATGAGTCAGAGCAGCAACGATGTGATCCCGACCACCATCCACGTGAGCGCGGCTCTCGGCCTGAGGCGCGAGCTCATCCCGGCGCTCGAGCACCTGCGCGATGGGCTGCGGACCAAGGAGCGCGAGGTCGGCAGCGTGGTGAAGACCGGCCGCACGCACCTCATGGATGCCATGCCCGTGACCCTGGGACAGGAGCTCTCGGGCTGGCGCGCGCAGATCGAGAGTGGTCTCGCGCGGCTGGCGGCGACGGAGCCGCGCCTGCTCGCTCTGGCGCAGGGCGGCACCGCCGTCGGCACCGGCATCAATGCGCATCCCGAGTTCGGCGCCCGCTTCTGCGAGGCGCTCGCCGATCTCACGAACGTGCCCTTCACCCCGGCCCACAACTACTTCGAGGCACTCTCCTCCCAGGACACCGCGGTCGAGCTCTCGGGCCAGCTCAAGACCATCGCCGTGGGTCTGATGAAGATCGCGAACGATCTGCGTTGGATGAATAGCGGCCCGCTGGCGGGCTTGGGCGAGATCTCGCTCCCGGCACTGCAGCCGGGCAGCAGCATCATGCCGGGCAAGGTCAATCCGGTCATACCGGAGGCCGTCGCCATGGTGGCCGCGCAGGTGATCGGCAACGACACCACCATCACGGTCGCGGGACAGTCCGGCAACTTTCAGCTGAACGTGATGTTGCCCGTGATCGCCTACAACCTGCTCGAGAGCCTGCGCCTGCTCGCCAACGCCTCGCGGGCACTCGCCGATAAGGCGATCGCCGGTTTCAAGGTGAATCCGGACCGTCTTGCGCAGGCGCTCGAGCGCAATCCCATCCTGGTGACGGCGCTGAATCCGGTCATCGGCTACGAGAAAGGCGCGGCCATCGCGAAGAAGGCCTATGCCGAGGGGCTGCCGGTGCGCGAGGTGGCGGAAAAGATGACCGATCTGCCGCGCGAGGAGCTGGCGCGGCTGCTCGACCCGGCGGAGCTCGCCACGGGCGGAATCAAAGGCGGCACGGGCGGCGGTGGCTGATCCGAAAGGCATGACCCGGGACCTCACCGGGGAAGCGGCGGCTGCCGCGGCGGAGGAGCTCGCGCGCGCGCCGATCGACTGGCCGGCGAGAATCCGCGCGCGGCTCGCGGGCAGTGAGCCGAGGCATGCTCCCGAGGAGTGGATCGTGCCCGGCCTCACCCTCGAGCAGAGTCAGCCCTTTCGCCGCTTCTTTCCCACCGAGCCCATCCCGGCCGCCGTGCTCGTGCCGATCGTCGAGCATTCAGGTGCGCCCACCGTGCTGCTCACGCAGCGGGCCACCCAGCTTCGCCGCCACGCGGGCCAGGTGAGCTTTCCGGGCGGGCGGATCGAGGCGCAGGACGGAACTCCCACGGCGGCGGCACTGCGGGAGGCGAAGGAGGAGATCGGGTTGGAGGAGCGGTGCGTGTCCATCGCGGGCTTCCTGCCCGATCACGTGGTGATCAGCGGCTTTCGGGTCACGCCCGTCGTCGGCATGGTGCAGCCGGGATTCAAGCTCCTCCTCGATGCGCAGGAGGTCGAGGACACCTTCGAGGTGCCGCTCGCCTTCGTCTTCGACCCGCGCAATCACCGGCCGCGGCTGCATCGCTTCCGGCACGCCGAGGCGGAAGCCGAGATGCTCGACATCCCGTACGGCAACCGCAACATCTGGGGAGCCACGGCCGGAATGCTCGTCACGCTCTACCGCATGTGCATCGAGGATCCGGTGTGACGAGCGGCGGCGATGCCGGCGAGGCGCTGTCGGCGCTGCTGGAGCTCATGGCGCGCCTGCGCGACCCGCAGCGCGGCTGCCCCTGGGATCGCGAGCAGACTTTTCGCAGCATCGCTCCCTATACGATCGAGGAGGCGTACGAGGTGGCCGACGCGATCGAGCGCGGCGAGCCCGGCAAGCTTCGGGACGAGCTCGGGGATCTCCTCTTTCAGGTGGTGTTTCATGCGCGCATGGCGGAGGAGAGGGGTTGGTTCGATTTCGCGGCCGTCGCGCGCGGCATTCGCGCGAAGCTGATCCGACGCCACCCCCACGTGTTTGAAGGCAAGGATGCCGCGACGCGCACCGGAGAGCTGTCCGCGCTCTGGGAGGAGCAGAAGGCGCGCGAGCGCGCCGAGGCTGCCCGCGAGGCGGGCTCGGCCGATCCCAGTGCGCTTGCGGACGTGCCGCGCTCGCTCCCGGCGCTCACCCGGGCCGCGAAGCTCGGACGCCGCGCGGCCCGCGTCGGCTTCGACTGGGAAAGTGTCTCGCAGGTCCGCGACAAGGTGCTCGAGGAGATGCGCGAGCTCGAGGAAGC
>DATFCZ010000047.1:0-19520 GCA_035252605.1 Steroidobacteraceae bacterium | reverse complement strand
CGAGCGGCCCGCTGGCGCGCTGCACCCGCGCGGCGCTCTCCCGCGGGCCGCTGCGCGGAGCGCCGCGCGCGCTGCTTGACCGGGGTTTTCCGCTTGCGGGTTTTCATAATCTGGTCGGGCGCATGAATTCGAGGCATGACTACCCGTACAGCGCCGGTATCGGCGCCTGTGACGGAGCTCTTGAGGGGGTCCCTATGAAACTTGACGCAGTTCCGGAGCGTGCTGGCGCGGTTGCGCGGCGTTGGAACCGTGCAGGCGCCTGACCAGCTCCGCCTCGGCGAGCGTCAGTCCGCAGCCCGACATCAGCTCCTCGCGGCTCGCGCCGCCGCGCGCCAGGCGGATCGCGATCTGATAGCCCGGGGAGGGCGCCTGGGAAGGTGCGGCAGGGCGCTCGAGGCGCTCACCGAGCTTCGCGATCGAGCTTCGCGTTGCATCCAGGCGCGCCTCGAGCTCCGCCAGCCGCTGCAGCACGAGCTGAGTCTGCGACAGCACCTCGGCCGTCTGGCGGCGAGTGGCGCGGCGCCAGGCGGTAAAGCTGATGGCGGCGATCACGAAGGAGAAGACGAGGAACAGCGCGCGTCCCGCGATGAGCAGAAATTCTATCGACGGCAGAGTCATGCGCGAAGCTCCTGTGAAGCAAGTCACATCGCACGCCGGCCGTGTCGGAAATCCGGCGTGGACCGAGCGTGTCAGGAGTTATCGTGCAGGAAGCGTGCCATTGGCCGCGAGCGTGGGTAGCCCGGCAGGATCGGATGAAGCGCCGGGGGCGGTGGAGAGTATGACCACCGTTACCCGGCGGTTGGCGTTACGGCCCTCGGCCGTGGCGTTGCTCGCGACCGGATGCTGATCGCCGAAGCCGACTACCGCGAGGCGGCTGCGCCCGACGCCCCGGTCGGCGAGCACGTGCACGACGCTGCCGGCGCGCGCGGCCGACAGTTCCCAGTTCGAATAGAACTGCAGCGTCCTGATGGGCACGTCGTCGGTGAAGCCCTCGACGCGGATCGGGTTGGGGAAACGGGCGAGCACCCCTCCGAGCCGGCGAATGATGTCGATCGCGCTCGGCGCGAGGCGCGCGCTGCCGCTCGGGAACAGGATGTCGGTGCGGATCTCGACCTCGATCCAGTACTGCTTGCGTCGGACGACGACCAGGTTCTTCTTCACGAGGCCCGCCATCGCCTTGACCACATCGTCCGCAACCTGCGTCAGCATGAGAGCGGCCGCCTTGGCCTGGGCGGCGTGCGCGGCGTCGGCGGGACTCACCGGGCCGGTCGCCGCTTTGACGCCGCTCTCAGCGCCGGGTGGCGGCATCTCGTCGTGGAAGGGCGCGTTGGGGATGGGAGTGGAGATGGCGAGCGGCACCGGGGCGAGGAGCGAGCGCGGCTGACCCTTGAGCGTCGCCTGCTGCACGATGCTGACGCGGATGTCGGCTCCGGAGCCCACGCGTTTGTGACCCACCTCGATCGGCTCGAGCGTGCGCGGCTCGCCCCGGAAGGCGGCGTAGAGCGAGTCGGAGAGCACCCGATACTTGCCGGCGTTCACCGAGGAAATCGAGTACATCACGACGAAGAAGGCGAGCAGCAGGGTCAGCAGGTCGCCGTAGGGGATCGCCCAGCGCTCGTGATTCTCGTGCTCCTCCTCGTGCTTTTTCCTGCGGCGCATGTGACTCCTAGTGCAGGTAGCCCTGCAGCTTTGCCTCGATCGCGCGCGGATTCTCGCCCTGAGCGATGCTCATCATGCCGTCGATGATCATCTCGCGCAGCTGCGTCTGACGATGAATGATGCCCTTGAGCTTGCCGGCGACCGGCAGAAAGAAGAGGTTGGCGAGGCTGATGCCGTAGATGGTGGCGGTGAACGCCGAGGCGATTCCGGCGCCGAGCTTGGCCGGATCCGTCAGATTCTGCAGTACGGCCATGAGGCCGAGCACCGCGCCGATGATGCCGAGAGTCGGCGAGTAGGTGCCGGCACCCTCGAACATTTTCGCGGCGGTGATGTCGGCATGCTCGCGCATGTTGAGCTCGACGTACATGGCGTTGCTGATCGCCTCGGGCTCGCTGCCGTCGACCACGAGCTGCAGTGCCTTTTGCACGAAAGCATCCGACTCGCGCTGGATCAACGGCTCGAGGCCGAGGAGCCCTTGCTTGCGCGCCGTGTTGCTCCAGTCGACGATCTTGCTGATGATCTGGCGGCCATCGCGCGACGGCGGACGCACGACCCACGGAAAGATTCTGAGCGCATGCTTCATCACCGGCAGCGGGGTCTGAATGCAGGTCGCGGCGATCGTGCCCACGCCGACGACCATGAAGGCTTCGAAGGAGATGAGCGCCATCAACCCCGCGCCGCGCAGCACGGCGCCGAGGAGCACGGCATTGGCGGCGAGCACCAGTCCGATGATGCTCAGGATGTCCATCGCGGCCCCTTACATGCCGAGGCCCGACAGGAGCTCATCGACGTCTGTCTGGCCTGCGGCGATGTCGCCTCGCGTCACCCCCGGCACCACCGGTCCGTGACCCTTGTCCGGGTTCTCACCGAGCGTGGTGTGCTCGACGACGTCCCCCGAGAGCTTCGTCAGACTGGCGAGCGTTTCCTCGAGCTCATCGACCAGCTTCATGACGCTGCGGATGATCTGCCCCGTGAGATCCTGATAACCCTGCGCGAGCAGCACGTCGGCGAGGTTTCTGCGGATCTGCTCCGAATCGGTGCGGACGGCGGGCAGGAAGGCCTCGAGCGCCCGCACGAGCGGCAGGAAGGCATCGATCGCGCGCACGGCGCCCTCGAAGCCGCCGCCAGCCGATGGGCGCTCGCGATAGGTCTTCAGCGAGTCGATGAGCGCACCCGCCTCGCGGGCGCTGCGCTCGGCGAGGGGTCCTGACTGCTCGACGAGGTCGAGCGTGCGGTGCGCGGCCTCATCGGTCATCTTGATGACGTGCGCGAGGCGCGTCTTCGCGTCCGGAATCTCGTTCTCCGCGAAATCCGCGAGGCGCGACTCGATGCTGAAGCGCTCGAGCGCGTTCTGCAGATCCCCCGTGAGCCTGCGAATCTCGGTGAGCGTCTGCGGCTCGCGCATGCGCACGATGTGATCGACCGCCGTGAAGAACGCCGTCTCATCGGCACTGCGCAGCGCCTCCGACAGGGCGTCGACGCAGGCGCCGTACTCGAGCTGCAACACCTGGAAGTTCGACATTACAGCCTCACTTGCCCGCGCCCAGAATCTTGTCGAGCTTCTCCTTGAGAGTCTCGGCCGTGAACGGCTTGATGACGTAGCCGTTCACACCCGCCTGCGCCGCCTCGATGATCTGCTCGCGCTTGGCCTCCGCGGTCAGCATGAGCACGGGCATCTTGGCGAGCTTGGCGTCGGCGCGCACGGCCTTGATGAGCTCGAGCCCGGGCATGCCGGGCATGTTCCAGTCGGTGATGAGAAAGTCGAAGCCGCCCCCCTGCAGCATCGGCAGCGCCGTCTTGCCGTCGTCGGCCTCGGCGACATTCGGGTAGCCGAGATCGTGCAGCAGGTTCTTGATGATGCGCCGCATGGTCGAGAAGTCATCGACCACCAGGAATTTGAGATCTTTGCTCACTGCCCGCCTCGTCTCGTTACACTCGCGCCGGTCATACCCTCACGCCAGTCCGACAGCCGCGCCTTGAGCCGCACGAGCGCCTGCCCGTGAAGCTGACAAGCGCGCGATTCGGTCACTTTCAGCACCGCGCCGATCTCCTTGAGGTTGAGTCCGTCGCTGTAGTAGAGCGACATCACCAGTTTTTCCCGCTCCGGCAGCCCCTCTATCGCCTGCGCGAGCGCCTCCCGAAATCCCTCTTCCGCAGTTTCCCGGAAGGGGTCGGCCGCATCCTCGGCCGACGCCGCCGTCGTATCGTCGAGCGTCGCCAGGCGACAGCTCGCCGCATCCTGCACGATCGAGTGATACTCCTCGAGCGGCACGCCCAATCGGGCGGCGATCTCCGTGTCGCGCGCGTCACGTCCTGTATGGCGCTCGATCTCCTGCACCGCCGCCGCCACTGCGCGCGCTTTGCGATGCACCGAGCGCGGCGCCCAATCGAGCTTGCGCAGCGCATCGATCATGGCGCCGCGGATGCGGATGCCGGCGTAGGTCTCGAAACTCGCGCCGCGATTGGGCGCATAGTTCGAGGCCGCCTCCAACAATCCCAGCATGCCCGCCTGCATCAGATCGTCGACCTCCACCGAGGGCGGCAGTCGGCCGACCAGATGGTAGGCGATCCGCTTCACCAGCTCCGCGTGCCGCGACACGAGCTCGCGCGCCTCATCCGCCGCGCGGCGCGCGCCGTAGGCGTTCGCCGCGTTCATGGCACCACTTCCAGCCGCACCGCGTTCCGTCGCACCAGCCGCTCCACGAAGAACTCGATGTTTCCCCGGGGACCGGGCGGTACTGGCCATGTATCGGCCGCGGTCGCCAGTTTCTTGAATGCCCGGGCCGCGGGGCTCGCCGGATAGGCCTCGAGCACCGGGCGCTGCTCGCGCACCGAGCGACGCAGGTACTCGTCCTCGGGGATTTCGCCGGCGAATTCGAGCACGACGTCGAGGAAGCGCGCCGTGACGCGCTCGAAGCGACGGAAGAGCTCCACGCCGGCGCCCGGGGCGCGAATGCGGTTGGCGAGCACGCGGAAGCGTCCGACCCCGTGAGTGCGACTCAGGACCTTGACGAGGGCGTATGCGTCGGTTAGCGAGGCCGGCTCGTCGCAGATGACGACGAGCACGTGTTGGGATGCTTGTGAGAGCTGAAGTACACCCTGGGCAATGCCCGCCGCGGTGTCGATGATGAGCACGTCCAGACGGGCCGCGAGAGCGCTGAAGGCGCGCACCAGACCCAGGTGCTCGGCGGCGCCCATGCTGGCGAGGTCGGCGGCTCCCGAGGCGGCGGGCACGACCTGAAGGCCCTGCGACGTCTCGAGGATCACCTCATCCAGCGTACGCTCCCCGGAGAGCACGTGCGCCAGGGTGTAGCGCGGGGAAAGCCCGAGGAAGACATCGGCGTTGGCGAGCCCGAGATCGCCATCGAGCAGCACCACCCGCCGCCCGGCGGCCGCGAGCGCCGTGGCGAGGTTGACCGACACGCTCGTCTTGCCGACACCACCCTTGCCGCCGGTGACGGCGATCACCTGAACGGGCTGGCCGAGCGATTCGAGCTTGGAGCTCTTGATGAGACTCAGCTCAACCATGGGCCGGCCTTCCGAATCGCCGTCGCAGCAGATCCTCGTCGGCGGCGGCGCCACTCGAGCGGGCGAGCCGTACGGCCTGGGAAACGAGCTCCAGGGACCTGGCCGGCCTCAGGTCCTCCGGCACGCGCTGGCCGTCGCTCGTGTAGGCGAGTGGCAGCCGCGCGCGAATGAGCACCGAGAGCGCGCCGCCGAGGCTTGCCGCCTCGTCCATCTTGGTCAGCAGACACGAGGCCGGATTGGCGGGCCGGAAGCGTTGCACCGTCTCCTCGAGCGCTCCGGCCTGGGTGCTCGCCGCGAGCACGAGCGCCGTTTCCAGCCGCGAGGCGCAGTTGGCCAGCACCGCGAGGCGCGGCGCGAGCTGCGCATCGCGCAGACTCGATCCGGGGGTGTCGATGAGCACCAGCCGATAGCGCCCGAGACGCGAGATGAGCTCGGGCAGGCTGTCAAATGTTTCGGGGACGTGCACCGGCACCCCGAGGAGCTGCCCGAGCGCCTGCATCTGGTCCTGAGCGCCGATGCGGACATTGTCTGAGGCGACGAGCGCCAGGTCCTTCACCCCGTGTCGCAGTATCCAGCGCACGGCCAGCTTCGCGATCACCGTCGTCTTGCCGACACCGCTGGCCCCGACGAAGGCAACTCGGCCGCCGCTTTCGAGCCAGCGATCGCCGGTCACGAGGAGGTATTGGGAGAGTCCCGCGATGGCGAACCGGCGCCCCTGCGTGAGGTCGACTCGCGCATCGAGCTGGCCGACGATGTGATCGGCCAGGTCGCGGGCAATGCCGATCTCGGTCAGCTCGCGCAGGAGCTCGGTGTGCACCGGCGCGCGGCGCGTCCGTTCGTTCCACGCGAGCTGTGCGAGTTGCGTCTCGAGCATGCGCCGCAGGCTCTGCAGCTCCTTGCCCATGGCTTCCGTGGCAGGTGCCGGCGGTGCCTCGAAGAGCGGCGCCGGAGCTGCCGTCACGGCCGGGGCTGCCGCGACGGCCGGGGCAACCGGGGCTGGCCGGGCGGCCGGAGCGACCAACGGGGCCACGGCGGCCTCCTCGAGCTGGCTGGCGTCGAAGTCCACTGCCGCGGTGATCTCGACCCCGTTCGCCGTGCGGCGAGAGGAGAGGATCACGGCCTCATCGCCCAGTTGCTCGCGGATCGAGCGCAGGGCTTGTCGGGTGTCGGGCGCCGTATGTCGTACGATCTTCATGGTTACCTGCCGACCGCGGTGACGACGCGGACCTTGCGGTTATCGGGAATCTCATTCCAGGCGAGCACGTGAAGGTTGGGCATCGCCGCGCGCAGGAAGCGCGCCATCTGCGCGCGCAGCGGCGGCGGCACGAGCAGCACCGGGGCTTCCCCCGAGGCCTCCTGACGCCGGGACGCTTCCGCGACGCGCTGCTGCAGCCGCTCGGCGAGCCCCGGCTCGAGTCCGGGACTCGTGGAGTTGGCGGCGAGGGAGCCCGAAAGCAGCCGCTCGAGCTCGGGGTCGAAGGTGATGACCGGCAGCTCGGCGGCGATACCCGCGATCTCCTGCACGATCTGCCGCCCGAGAGCGACGCGCACGTGGGTCAGGAGCACCGCCGGGTCTTGTGAGCGCGGCGCGTGTTCCGCCAGCGTCTCGATGATGGTGCGGATGTTGCGGATGGGAATGCGTTCGGCGAGCAGGCTCTGCAGGACGCGCACCACGGCCGAGAGCGGCAGAACGCGCGGCACCAGATCCTCAACCAGCTTCGGCGCACTCTTCGCGAGCCCGTTGAGCAGGTGCTGCACTTCCTCGTGCCCCAGGATCTCGTTCGCGTGCGACTGGATGACGAAGGAGAGGTGCGTGGCGATGACGGTGCTCGGATCGACCACCGTGTAGCCGAGTGCCTGCGCGTGATCACGGCTCGCCGCCTCGATCCACACGGCTTCCATTCCGAAGGCCGGGTCGCGGGTGGCGATACCCTGCAGCGGACCGAACACCCGGCCCGCGTTGATCGCGAGCTCCTTGTCCGGATAGACGACGCTCTCGCCGACAGGCACGCCGCTCAGGTTGATGCGGTAAACGTTGGGTGCCAGGTCGAGGTTGTCGCGGATGTGCACCGCGGGAATCAGAAAGCCGAGCTCGTGCGAGAGCTTGCGGCGCACGCCGCGCACTCTGCCGAGCAGATCGCCGCTTTGGCGCTTGTCGACGAGCGAGACCAGGCGGTAGCCGACCTCGAGGCCGACGAGATCGACCGGACGCACGTCCTCCCATGTGAGCTCCCGAGCTTCCGGCGCCTGCGCCGCGGGCTTCGGGACCGAAGACGCCGCCGCCTGGGCGGCGAGCCTCCTTCTGATGATGTAGGCGGTCGCGCCGCAGAGCGCAGCGATGAGCAGGAAGGCGAGGTTCGGCATGCCGGGAATGAGCCCCATCAAACCGAGCAGGCCCGCGGCCACACCGAGCGCCCTCGGGTTGCCGAAGAGCTGCCGGCGCAGCTCCCCGCCCATGTCCTGCGGGCGTGACATGCGAGTCACGATGAGCGCGACCGCGGTCGAGAGCAGCAGCGCCGGGATCTGCGCGACCAGGCCATCGCCGATGGTGAGCAGAGTGTAGGTGTGGGCGGCATCGGTGACGGCCATCCCATGGCCGATCGTGCCGATCGCGAGGCCGCCGATGATGTTGATGAGCAGAATCAGAATGCCGGCAATGGCATCGCCGCGGACGAACTTGCTCGAGCCGTCCATCGCGCCGTAGAAGTCGGCCTCGGCGCGGATCTCGGCGCGACGCGTGCGCGCCTCTTCCTGGGTGATGAGCCCGGCGTTGAGGTCGGCATCGATCGCCATCTGCTTGCCCGGCATGGCATCGAGGGTGAAGCGCGCGCTGACCTCGGATATGCGCCCCGCGCCCTTGGTGACCACCACGAAGTTGATGATGGTGAGGATGATGAACACCACCACGCCGACGGCGAAGTTGCCTCCGACCACGAACTCGCCGAAGGATTCGATGACGTGGCCGGCAGCCTGGGGTCCGCTGTATCCGTGCAGCAGCACGACGCGGGTGGAGGCGACGTTGAGGGCGAGGCGCAGCAGGGTCGCGAGCAGCAGGACAGTCGGAAACACGCCGAACTCGATCGGCCGCGCGACGTAGAACACCGCCATCACGATGACGATCGAGAGCGCGATGTTGAAGGTGAAGAGCACATCGAGCGCCATCGGCGGCAGCGGCAGGATCACCATCGCGAGCACGCCGAGGACTCCCGCCGGCACGCCGATGCCGGCGCGCAGCATGTCGCGCCATGCCGGCATGTTGGGACTCGATGTGGTGGTGGCTGCGGTCATGGATCAGTGGCGAGCGGTATCGATGCCGGGATCGATGGCGGGAGGCTCCGGCGGCCGCGCTCCGCGGGTGCGCGCTGCCTTGAGCTGATAGATATAGGTGAGCACCTGGGCGACGGCCACGTACAGGGTCGCCGGAATCTCACTCCCGATCTCGACGCTGTGGTAGAGGGCGCGCGCCAGGGGAGGCGCCTCGAAGATCGGCACCGAATGCTCGGTCGCGATCTCGCGGATGCGAGCGGCGATCAGGTCCGTGCCCTTGGCGATGACGAAAGGCGCGCGCATGCGGCCCTCGTCGTAGCGTAGCGCCACGGCGAAATGCGTCGGGTTGACGACGACGACGTCGGCCTTGGGCACCTCGTGCATCATGCGCCGGCGAGCCATCTCCCGCTGCGTTCGGCGGATGCGGAATCGGACTTCGGGCGCGCCCTCGCTTTCCTTCAACTCCTCGCGGATCTCCTCCCGGGTCATGTTGAGCCGGTGCGAGTACTGCCAGAGCTGCCAGGGCACATCGATCGCGGCGATGAGCGCGAGCCCCCCCGAGACGGCGAGCAACGCGTTCGAGGCGAGGCTCACCGCCTGCGCAATGCCGGCAGGGAGCGGCGTGGCGCCAAGGGCGAGCAGCTGGGGCGATTGCTTGCGAAGGACCAGGCCGGCAACGGTGGCGACCACCAGGAATTTCGCGAACGCCTTGCCGAGCTCGACGGCGCCCCGCGCCGAGAAGAATCGCCCGAAGCCGGCGATCGGATCGAGCCGCGTGAAGTCGGGCGCCAGCGCGCCGAAGCTGAGATTCCAGCCGCCCACCGCGAGCGGCGCGATCAGCGCCGCAATCAGCGTGAGACCGAGAACCGGGGCGCAGATCATGAGGGCGCGCAGGAGCTCCGCGGAGGCGGTGCTGAGCGCGAGCCCCGGGTCGAGCGCCTGTGCGGGAGTGAAACTCAGGCCCGATCGCATGATCTCGAACAGCGTGGCGCCGATCGAGCCGCCGAGAAAATGCAAACTGCCTCCCGCAACGAGCAGCACCGCCGCGGCGCTGAGCTCGGCGGAGCGCGGGACCTGACCATCCTGCCGCGCCTTCTCCAGGCGCTTGGCTGTCGGTCGCTCGGTGCGTTCCTGGGCGTTCTCGTTCTCGGCCACGGTGTCAGGCTCCGCTCAGGCGACGCAGGAAATCGAGGGCGCCCGCGAGCAGACGGATGAAGCTAGACTCGAGCGCCGGCAGCCCCGCAATGAGGGCTACCAGTCCAAAGACCAGCGAGATCGGCAGCCCCACCGAGAAGATGTTGAGTGTGGGGGCGGCGCGGCTCACCACGCCGAAGGCGAGGTTGGCGATGAGGAGCGCGGTGACGCCGGGCAGCGCCACGGCGAGCGCGCCCGAGAAGAGCTCCGAGCCCCAGTTGACCACCGACCAGAGGCCATTGGCGCCGAGTCCGCTCGTGCCGATCGGCAGGGTATGAAAGCCGTCGACCAGCGTGCGGATCAGGGCGAGGTGTCCATCCAGCACGAGGAAGATGAGCATCACCAGGACGGAGTAGAGCTGACTGAGCGAGGGCGTGCTCGCGCCGTTCTGCGGGTCGAGGTTGAAGGCGAGAGAGAGACCCATGCTGTTGGCGAGGAGCTCACCGCCCAGGGACACCGCTTCGAAGAGAATCTGCAACGAGAAGCCCAGGGCGGCTCCGACGATCACCTGCTGGATGGTGATTACGACGCCGGCGGCGGAGAAGGGAGCCACGTCCGGGACGCTCACGAGCGGCGCGACGAGCAGCGCCAGGGCGAGCGCGAGAACGATCCGCACGCGCACCGGCACCGAAACGGCGCCGAATGCCGGCGCCACCATGAGGCAGGAGCCGATCCGCACGAATGGCCAGAAAAGCCCGGCGAGCCAGCGGTACAGTTCTGTCGTAGTTACCGTGAGCATGGCGCGGCGCGGTTTCAGTTGACGAGCCCCGGAATGCTCAGGATGAGCTCGCGCGTGTAGCCGACCAGCATCTTCAGCATCCAGGGACCGGCGATGGCGAGCGTGAGCGCGATCGCGATCAGCTTGGGGATGAAGGAAAGCGTCATCTCGTTGATCTGGGTGGCGGCCTGGAACGCGCCGACGACGATCCCGGTGACGAGGGCAGCGAGCAGGAGCGGTGCCGCAAGGGCGAGCGCCATTTCGAGGGCGCGGCTGCCGATGCTCATGATGGTGTCGGGAGTCACGGTGTCCTCAGTGATAGAAGCTCTGCGCGAGGCTGCCCATCACGAGCGCCCAGCCGTCGACGAGGACGAACAGCATGAGCTTGAAGGGCAGGGAGATGAGCACGGGGGAAACCATCATCATCCCCATCGACATGAGCACGCTCGCCGTCACGAGATCGATGATCACGAACGGGATGAAGAGCAGAAATCCGATGAGGAATGCGGTCTTGAGCTCGCTCGTGACGAAGGCCGGTACCAGCACGCTGAGCGGGACATCGAGCGGCGTCGGGTAGCCTTTGCCGCCCGCGATGTGCACGAAGGTGGCGATGTCGCTCTCACGCGTCTGGTGGAGCATGAACTCCTTCAGCGGCACTTCCGCTCGAGCGAGCGCGGTCGGGCCGTCGATGCTGCCCGCCGAGTAGGGCTGGTAGGCGATGCTGTCGATGCGGTTGATCACCGGCGACATCACGAAGAAGGTCAGGAACAGGGCGAGGCCGAGCAACACCTGGTTGGGCGGGGTCTGGCCGGCGCCGAGCGCCTGGCGCAGGATCCCGAGCACGATCACGATGCGGGTGAAGGCCGTCATCATGAGAAGAATCGCGGGCAGCAGAGTGAGCGCCGTCATCAGCGCCAACACCTGCAGCGTCAGGGTATAGGTCTGGCCGCCGCCGGCCGCGGTCTGCACGCTGAAGGCGGGGATGCCGGGGCCGGCGAAAGCCACTGCCGGCAGCAGCGCTAAGAGCACGAAGAGAGTTGCCGGGCGCAGGTGCGCGCGCAGCGCAAAATGTTCCCGGCCAGGACGCCGCAAGTACGTCCGTGTAGGCTTGCGCGCCGGCTTCCTGCCGGCGAGCACCTGGCCGGAAACATTTTGCGCTGCGCTCTCTATCGCCTTCGGAAACATCATCGCTTTCCCAGACCGCGCTTGAGGAGCGCGGCGAATGACCCTGCGGCGGGGGCCGACGGCGCGGCCGCCGGGCTCTTGGCCGGCTCGACGGGTTCGCGCAGCACGTGCAGCGAGCTCACGCGTCCGGGCGCGACGCCGATGAGGATCTGCTCGCTGCCGACTTTGAGCAGCACCGCCCGCTCCTTCGGACCGAGAGGAACCTCGGCCAGTACATCGATCGCGTTGCCGACGCGATTGCCCAGGCCGCGTACGCGGCGCGCGAGCCAGGCGACGCCGAAGATCGCGGCGAGCACCACGAGCAATGCGAAGGTGACCGAGGCCAGTCCGCCCGCGCCCACAGGCGCTGCAGCGCTCGCAGCGTGCGGAGCGGCGAATAGATGGTTCATTTGAGCTTGCGGAGCCGCTCTGCGGGACTGATGACGTCGGTGAGACGGATGCCGAAACGCTCGTTGACGACCACCACCTCGCCGTGAGCGACCAGCGTTCCGTTGACGAAGACATCGAGCGGCTCGCCCGCCGCGCGCTCGAGCTCGACTACCGAGCCCTGATTGAGCTGCAGGAGATTGCGGATCGGAATGCGGGTGCGACCCACCTCCATGGAGAGCGTCACGGGAACATCGAGAATGACTTCGAGGTTGACGTCGCGGTTGGCTCCGGGCGCGCCCTCCTCGGTGAGCTCCTCGAGCTCGGCGGGACGTGCTTCGGCAGGGTTGGCAGACATGGAATTGACCTCGATGGCTCTGGTGATGGACCGGGTTACTTGCCGGCCGCCGGGGATTCGGCGCCGGGCACGCGCGGTTGGGTCGCCAGGCCGCGGCGGATGCGCTCCTGAATCTTCACGGCCTGGCGCCCGCGCGAGGTGCCGAGACCGCCGCGCAGCACCGGCACGTCCTCGGCGAGCACCGTTACCCGGCCGGTGAAGTCGCAGGGCAGCACGTCGCCGGCCTTGAGGTTCAGCAGCTCCGCCAGCGTGACCGAGGAGCGGCCGAGGACCGTCGTGAGCTCGACGTCCGCATCCTCCATCTCCTCGCGCAGACACATCAGCCAGCGCTCGTCCTTCTCGACGCGGTCGCTCGCGACGCCGGCATCGAGCACCTCGCGCAGCGGCTCGATCATGGCGTAGGGCATGGTCACGTGCAGGTTGCCGCCCGCGCCGTCGAGCTCGATGTGGAAGCTCGTGACGACCACGATTTCCGACGGCGAGACGATGTTGGCGAAATGCGGGTTGATTTCGGAGTTGAGGTACTCGAGCTCGATCGAAGCCACGTGCGACCAGGCTTCGCGCAGATCGGCGAAAACGCTGCGCAGCACGATGTGAATGATGCGCTGCTCGGTGGCGGTGAACTCGCGCCCCTCGATCTTGGCGTGCCGCCCCGTGCCGCCGAAGAAGTTATCAACCACCGCGAACACCAGCTTGGGGTCGAGCACCACGAGCGCCGTGCCGCGCAGTGGATTGATCTTGACGAGATTGAGGCTCGTCGGCACGTGCAGCGTGTGCACGTACTCGCTGAATTTCTTGATCTCGACCTGCCCGACCGAGATTTCCGGCGAGCGGCGCAGGAGGTTGTAGAGGCTGACGCGGTTCAGCCGGGCGAAGCGCTCGTTGATCATCTCGAGCGTCGGCATCCGACCGCGCACGATCCGCATCTGGTTGTTGAAGTCGAAGGAGCGGACCTCTCCCGGTACCGGAGGCGCTTCGGTGCTCACCGCGCCGGTATCGACGCCGTGGATCAGCGCATCGATCTCGGCCTGATCGAGAATCTTCTCTTGGCTCATGATGGCCCTGGCGCGCGCGGCTACTGCATGACGAAGCTGGTGAAGTACACCGCCTCGAGCCTGGCCGGATCGCCGCCCGCCTGTGCGAGGTCCCTGCGGACCGCGACGAGGGCGGCAGCTCGCAGCTGCTCCTTACCCGAGGGAGTGGCGAGCACGGAGTACTTCTGGTTGGCCAGGAGGATCAATAGATCGTTGCGCACGACCGGGTCGTTGTCCTTCAGCAGCTCGAGCGTCTTCGGATCGCGCGACATCACCTCCACGGAAATCTGCAGGAAGCGCACGATCTGGTCGGCCTGAAAGTTGACGACGAACGGCGGATCGAGCGCCAGATAAAGGGGCGGCCCCGAAGGTTTCTTCTCGGACGCTCGGGCAGCGCTGGCCGCGGATTTTCCGAAGGAGTGTGTCAGGACGAGCGCGCCACCGACCCCGACCACGAGCAGCGCCACGGCGATGCCGATGATCAGCCACGGAATGCGGCGTCTGCCCGCTGTGGCGACTACAGCACCGGCCGCGGCTTGCGCCGGGGCGAGGACGGGTACATCGGGCATCGCGGTCTCGGCTCCTGCGCGTCGGCTGTCGCACGCGCCTGTTGGTTCGCTGGCCTAAGGTGCAACGGCCATGCCATGGGAGTCGAAGCGCGTCTAAGTGCCGGACAGATAAAGGTTTTGTCGCGGATCCGGAATGTGAGGTGCGTCGCAGCCGAGGCCGAGCGACGGTTTATTGACTATGCGTAGGTATCGAGGAGGCCCAAACCGCCCGCGCTCGCGGTGCGCGCGGCGCCATCGAGATTGACGGCGCCAACTGCGGCAATCGACGCCGCCGTGCGGGTGGGCTGCTGGCGATGCTGGCCGCGGGGCGGCTCGCGCGAGACTCCGGCATCGGTCAGGGTGAGCCCCTGACTCGCGAACAGCTGACGAAGCTGGGGTAAGGACTGTTGCAGCGCCGTGCGCGTGTCGGGCTGCGCCGCTCCGAACCAGACACTCGCCTGGCCATTGTGCACGGAGATGGTGACCTGTAGCGGACCCAGATGCTCGGGCGAGAGCCGGAGCGAAGCCGAGTCGATCCCCTGGTGCGCCATCCAGGTGAGTTTGGCGCCGAGCTCCTCGGTCCAGGCGCTCGTGCCGACGGAGGAGGCGAGCGCTGGGGTCGAGCGTTCCGAAATCCCCTGCTGCAATCCAACAGGCGAGCCTGAGGGGAGCTGAGCGGCAGCCGTGAGCGCCGCCGCCGCGGTGCTGGCCGCGCCTGTCGGCACGGCGGCAGTGCCCGAGCCCGCCGTGAGCGCCGCATCGGTGACGCCCGGCTTGGGATCGGCGAGGGTGTTCTGGGCGAGCAAAACGCCGAGAGCTGTCGCGGAGCTCTTGGTGGAGGAAGGGGTGCCGCCCGGCTTTTCCGCGGTTGCGCCGCTCGCGGGGGCGGGCGCTGCGCTCGAGACAGCCGGCATCGAAGGGATCCCGACACACGCGCCTACAAGCGCCTGCTCGAGGAGCGTCAGAGCGCTCGACTCCGGGTCAGCGGTGGAATGCTTCGTCGGCGACTCGCTCGACTCACCCGCCGCGCACTCGACGGTCGTTTTGCCCTTCGATACGCCGGCCGCCGCGGCGCTCGTCGGGGAGGTCGTCGAAGTGGCAGCGAGCGACTGGGCAAGAGCGGCCGAGAAGTCGCCGGCGACGGCGGCCGTTTGCGCTGCGGCTCGGGGGGTCGCCGAAGAGGCGGCGGACGCCGGGTCCGCCTGCCTGGCCGGAGCCCTCGTCGACCGGCCGGAGTTGGACTCGCCGCTCGGATCGTCGTTAGCGGCGGCGCGGGGCTTGCCCGCGGGCTTGGAGGCAGGTGAACTCGAGCCGACAGCAGCCGAGCGGCTGGCGGCAGACTCGTCGCTCGAAACCCGGGCGGGCCGCGACTCGGAGGAGTCCGCCGCCCTGAGGCCCGCAGCGCCGGTGCTGCCGCCCGGTGTCGAGGGCGGGTGAGTGCAGGGGGTTTCAGGGCCGCCCTGCGAGCCGCCGGCGCGCGGCGCCAGTGCGGGCGGTGAGACGGGTCCGCCGCCAGGAACGGCCATCGGCACGCTCTCAGCTGCCATGACCGATAGTCCGGCGGGACCAGAGTTGTTGCGAGCGCTCGTCGGCCTCTTTTTGCTCGACCTTGTCCGCCGCCAAGCGCTCCTCGGTCTGCCAGTGAGCCGCCAGGTTGCCGACTGCGGCGGCGCGCCGCGCCGCATTGCGCCAGCTCTCGAGCTCCGCGCCGCGCTTCAGCCGGGCCTGCGCGAGGATCTGCGTCTGCTGCCGCAGCGCCTCATCGAGGCGGCTCAGGAAGATCTGATATTCACGTACGTCCGCCCCGTTCATGCCGGATTCGGCGCGGCGGGCAAACTCCCGCACGTAGGCCGCCCGATAGGCCTCGAGCTCATCGAGCTTCGCTTGCGCCGCGAGCACGTTCTTCTCGCAGGTCGCGAGCGCCTCCGCCTTGAGCCGCTCGTGTTTCTCGACGACACGCCGGACCATGCCAATGCGCTCAGTCTTCTTCACTTACCGGCACCTGGGTCGGAGAGGGTGTCGTTGAGGGTGGCGAGGCTCGCGGCGAGGTTGACCCGCTCGTGCATGTCCTGTTGCAGGAAGCGTTGCATGCGCGGCCAGAGCGCAAGCGCCTGATCCACGCGCGGGTCGCTGCCGCGCTGGTATGCGCCGATGGCGATGAGGTCGCGGTGCTGTTGGTATGTCGAGAGCACCTGGCGGAATTGCCTGGCGCTCGCAAGATGCGCGCTCGAGGCGATCTCCTGCATCACGCGGCTGATCGAGGCTTCGACGTCGATGGCCGGATAGTGGCCGCTCTCGGCGATCCGTCGGGAAAGGACGATGTGCCCGTCGAGGATGGCGCGCGCGGCGTCCGCGATCGGATCGTGCTGGTCATCGCCTTCGGTGAGCACGGTGTAGAACGCCGTGATGGAGCCTGAGCCCGTGGCGCCGTTGCCGGCGCGCTCGACGAGCTGCGGTAGCCGCGCAAACACCGATGGCGGGTACCCCTTGGTGGCCGGCGCCTCGCCAATGGCAAGCGCGATCTCGCGCTGTGCCTGGGCGAAGCGCGTCAGCGAATCCATCAGCAACAGCACGCTCGCGCCTTGATCGCGGAAGTATTCCGCGATGGCGGTGGCGAGCCACGCGCCGTGCAGGCGCATGAGCGGCGGATGATCGGCCGGCGTCGCGACGACGACCGCGCGCGAGCGATCCTCGGGACCGAGAATGCGCTCGACGAATTCCTTCACCTCCCGGCCGCGCTCGCCGATCAGGCCGACGACGATCACATCCGCGCTCGTATAGCGGGCCATCATGCCGAGGAGCACGCTCTTGCCGACTCCGCTGCCGGCAAAGAGCCCGACGCGCTGGCCGCGGCCGATGGTGAGGAGGGAGTTGATCGAGCGAATGCCGACATCGAGCGGCTCGCTGATCGGATGCCGTGAGAGCGGATTGATGGGCCGGCCCGTCAGGCGGACCGATGCGCGGCAGGAGAGGGGGCCGAGAGCATCGAGCGGCTGCGCGGTGCCGTCGACGATGCGCCCGAGCAGCTCGGGTCCGACACGCACGGTCCCCGCCCGCTGGCGGGGAATGACGCGCGCATTCGGCCCCAGGCCGTGCGCATCGCCCGAGGGCATGAGATAGAGCCGCTCGCCGGCGAAGCCGACCACTTCCGTTGCCGTGCGCGAGCCGTCGCCGGCTATCACGTCGCAGTAATCGCCCACCGAGGCCTGGCAGCCGGCCGCTTCGAGCGTGAGTCCCACCATGCGGGTGAGAGAGCCCTCGACCGGCGGCGGCTCGGTCTCCTGCACCGCGCGGCAGCGGCGCTGCAGACCCTCGCGCCAGATCGCCCCGCGGCTGAGCTCGGGTGAGCTCAAGGCGTCTCCCGCGCGGCTGCGCGCTCATCGCCGAGCGCGTTCGCGGCAACGGCGGCCATGCGACTCTCGAGCCGCGCATCGATACGCGAGCAGTCGGTGTGAACGACACAGCCGCCCCGTGACAGGGTCGGATCCTCCACCAGTGTCCATGCCCGCTCGCTCGCGGTTGGGGTGAGATGCTCTCGTACCGTGGCGGCATCCTCCGGGTGCAGATGCACGCGCACCTCGCGGGCGGCGGCGGGCAGTAGCGCGAGCGATTCGCGCAGAATGGCGATCACCTGCGCGGGCTCGACACGCAGCTCCCGCCGGGCGAGTTGCTTGCCGATCGCGAGCGCAAGCCGCGCCAGCTCGCCCTCGATGTCGGCATCGAGTTGCTCGAGCGGCCGGGCGAGGAGCTGCAATGCGTCGTCGAGGCGCTGCACACGCTCCTCGAGCTCCCGCAGGCGGGCGCTCGTCTCCGCGCGCGCCCGAGCCATGCCGGCCTCGTAGCCGCGCGCCTCCGCGTCCTTCAGCGCGAGCCGCACCGACTCCTCGGCGGCGCTCGCCCGACGGTCCTCGCGCGAGCGCCCGATGATCGGACCCTCGACTTCGGGCAGTCGCCAGCGCTCGATCATGGCGGCGCTCGCCGCGGGGTTGCGCCGCGATTCAGACATATTCCTCGCCCTTGCCGCCGAGCGCGATGGTGCCGGCCTCGGCGAGCTTGCGGGCGACCTGCAGGATCTCCTTCTGCGCTCCCTCGACTTCCGAGACGCGCACGGGGCCTTTGGCCTCGAGATCATCGCGCAGCATCTCGGCGGCGCGCTGCGACATGTTCTTGAAGATCTTGTCCTTCAGCGCCTGATCGGCGCCCTTCAGGGCGAGGAGCAGCTTCTCGGCGGGAACCTGGCGCAGCAGCTCCTGCATGCTGCGGTCGTCGAGGTCGATCAGGTTGTCGAACACGAAGACCAGATCGAGGATGCGGGCCGCGAGTGCCTCGTCCGCCTTCTCGATCTGCTCCATGAGCGCGCTCTCCTGGCTGGGCTCGAGGAAGTTGATGATGTTGGCGGCGGCCTTCGCGCCGCCGAGGACCGAGGTCTTGCCCGCCGACTTGCCGGCGAATTGCTTTTCCATGATGTCGTCGAGCTCGGTGAGCGCGCTCGGCTGCACGCCATCGAGCGTCGCAATACGCGACACGATGTCCGCGCGAGCCGAGATCGGCAGATGACCGAGCACCTCCGCCGACTGATCGGGATCGAGATAGGCGAGCACGATGGCGATGATCTGCGGGTGCTCGAGCCGGATGAGCTCGGCGATGGCGCGCGGATCCATCCATTTCAACGCCTCGAGACCCTTGCTCGAGCGCCCGATGTTGATGCGATCGATGATGCTCGCGGCCTTGTCCTGCCCGAGGGCATCCACCAGCACCTTGCGCAGGAACTCATCGGCGCCGACACCGACCGAGGTCTGACTTTCGACCGTCAGGGTGAAATCGGAGATGATGCCGCGGACTTCCTCGCGCGAGACGTGTGAAAGCTTGGCCATGGCGCTGCCGATGCGCTGCACCTCCTTCGCGCCCATGTGCTTCAGTACCTGCGCGGCTTCGCTTTCCCCGAGGCTCAGCAGCAGGATGGCGGCGCGCTCGGTGCCGCTGCGGGCGGCATCGCGCCGTTCGGTGCGCTCACTCATCCTGGCCTACCCAGCCACGCACGACCTGCGCGACTCTCTTGGGATCCTGATTCACCAGCGTGCGCGCCTGCGTGAGCTGTTGCTCGTGCGACAGCGCCGACACGGCCGTCTCCTGCTGGCCGGCGGGAAGCGCGGCGGCGGCTCCCGCAGGACCGCCCGGCGGCACGCCGAGCGCCTGGGGACCGGCAGCCGAGGCGGCGCTGAGCCGCATCGGCGTGATGAGGGTTCGCACCAGGGGTCGCAGCACCGAGAGGACGAGCACGAGCACGACCACCAGACCTGCGACGATGCGCAGCAGACTCCAGACGAAGGGACTCTGCCACAGGGGCGGTGCCTGGAAGGTGCCATCGGGGGCGGTGGCGGTGCTCGGGCTATCGAGCGATGCATTCACGACACTGACGCTATCGCCTCGCGAAGCGTCGAATCCCACCGCGTCCTTCACCAGTTGGGTGACGCGCGCGAGCTCTGGTGCGCTGAGCGGTACCTTGGTCACTTTGCCGTCGGCTCCGGTCACGCTGCGATCGCCGATGAGCACGGCGACGGTGAGCCTGCGGACCGTGCCGGCGGGCTGGTTGGAGTAATCGAGCGTGCGGTCGATCTCGTAGCTGCGCGTGACATCGCTCGAGGTCGTATCGCCACCCGGGG
>DATFCZ010000046.1:0-21342 GCA_035252605.1 Steroidobacteraceae bacterium | reverse complement strand
TTCCCGGTCGGCGCCGTGGGTCGCGAGGGACATGAGCCCGGTGATCGAGACCGGCATCGAGGTCTACCGTTCGCTTCGGCGTCGCGATTGCGAGGACCGCGGCTTCATGTTGGGTGCCGTCGGCATCGCCAGTGAGCTCGTGGTGTGGCAGGAGTACTTCACGCTCGAGGTCGCGGCAGCCGACCTCGAGCGCGCAGCGACCCACCTGCGGCAGTACGAAGCCGAAAACCGGCCACCGGCGCCTGCGCCGCCAGCGCCTCGGCTGCATCCTCACGCCTGGGCGGGATGCGTGGCTTACGCGGTGTGCCTTCTCGGGGTGGCTTATGCCATCTCCAACGGGCTCGTCCGTCTCGATGCCTTTCAGGTCGGCGAGCTCGATGCGGCGCGGGTACAGAGCGGACAATGGTGGCGCGCGTGGACGGCGCTCACCCTGCACTTGAGCGGCCCTCACCTGGCCGCCAACCTGGGTGCCGGCATCTGGTTCGGCTATCTCGCAGGTCGGCAGCTCGGGGCCGGCACCGCATGGCTGCTCATCGTGCTCGGCTCGGGGGTTGCCAACTGGGTGGAAGGTTTCGTGGGCCCCCCATGGCACCAGTCGGTCGGCGCTTCCACGGCGGTGTTCACTGCGCTCGGGCTGATGGCGGCCTACACCTGGGGCGAGCGGCTGCGGGTGCCGCAGAGTTGGGTCGGCCGGTGGGGACCCCTGGTCGCCGGGATCGTGCTCCTCGGCTGGCTCGGTAGCGCCGGCAAGCACACCGACATCATGGCGCACGTGCTCGGCTTCGCCGTCGGCGCGCTGCTCGGCTGGACGGTCGCACAACCGGCCGTGAGTCAACGTCTGCACCGCGCGCCTCAGTGGCCTGCCGCGCTGGCGGCCGCCGCGATCATGGCGCTGGCCTGGGGGCTGGCGCTCGCAAGCTGACCTTAAGGACCCTCCACGCGATACCCCATCCGCCGTAGCGTCGCGAGCGTCCCATCGGGCCCGAACAGCCGGTCCATCGACTGCAGCGCGAGCGTCGTACGATTCTGCGACAGAGCCTGCAATGCGGCCTTCATCCAGTCCTGCTGCGCCGCCGCCACCAGCGCGCGCACTCGCGCGGATCCTGATACCGCCTCGAGGCAGGTTGCGCCGCTATCGACGTGCGGCAGACGGCGCAGCAGCTTCACGTCCCCGAGCGCCCAGGCGCGCGCCCTTGCCTGCATGGGGCCGAGGTCCGTCTCGAGCCGCGACACGATCGACTGCAGACAGGCGATTTCCGCTGATCGGGGCGTATGGGTCAGGTCGCGCATCACGTCGATCGGATCGCTGACGCGGAGCTTGTCCTGGTGCACCGCCACACCCTGCCGGCGCGCGAGCGTCAGCACCGTCCGTTGGATGTCGTTGCGCGGAGTCAGATCGGAATCGGCCAGCGCGTCGTCGTAGAGCCTCCTCGCCGCCAGGATCGGGCGCAATTGCTCGATCCGCCGGTCCTTCGGCGCGTAGCGCGCCTTGAGCACGCTGAAGCGCGCATAGAGGGCTGGCGGCAGTACGGCCTGGAGGGGCAGGTGATCCGGATTGGTCTGCGCCTTGCGCCACAGCTCGTAAAGGTGCAGGGCCGTGAAAGGATGAAAGCCGATGCCGACCGATGGCCACGCCGGAATCACTTCCTGAGTTTGCCGAAGCAGGCGCTCGATGTCCTCGGTCTGCCAGATCATGCGCTTCGGCAGCGGCGCCACGGTTCCCAGTACCCAGAGCACGTGGCTCTCGTCCCTGCTTACGCGCCAGAGCTTCGGGCCGGCGTAGCGGCCCGAGATCACGACGGCCGGCACTTGCGCCATGCCTGTGGCGGCGGGCGGGGAATCCTCGGCTCGGGTCGTCGCAGAGAAGAAAAGAAGTGCCGCCAGGGCGAGGATGCCCGAGGGCACACGCCAGCAGCGCAGTCGGTCGCGGTGCGCGGCCACGCGCCTAGTTGGTCGTTGGCGGCGCGAGCGGCGCTACGCGCGTGGTTCGGTCGTAGAGGCGAGCGAAAGTGAAGTGGATCCCGCCGCCGCTCAAGCGCATGGTCATCGCGAGCTTGCCGTCTTTCGTCAGATCGAACGTCTGGATGATTTCAGGTCCCAACTGAGGCCTGGTGTCGATCACATACGCCGTCCCCTTCCAGCCGGATATCTGCTGTGCATCGCCCTGTTCCGCGGAGATCTCACTCTCGAGGCCCGGCGTGTACTGGTTGGAGGAGTCGCCCGAGATTACCGTGAAGGCGTTGGAGCTCACGGATATCCTGAGATAGTCGCCTCGCGGCACATTCGACATCAGCTCACCCACTGGAGAAACGCCGGGCATCGGTCCGGGACCGAGCTCCTGTTCACCGCCACCGCCCGACAGGCTGTCGCCTTCGTCTGATCGGCCGCCTTCCTGACCGTCCGCGCCGCTGCCGCCGCTGCGCTGCCGCCTATAGCTCTCGACATCCTGCTGCTCCTCGGCGCGGCTGTGACGAGCCTTCGCGACCTGGGCGCGAAGCTCCTCGACCGATTTCCCGAGGTCATCGCTATGCGCCACATCGAGCTTCCAGTCACCCGCGAGGTGCTCGGCCGGCGCCGGCTGCGAGGACAGCCGACTCGAGGCGCAGCCGGCCAGGAGGGCGAGAGCCGCGCCGATCGCCGGGGCGCAAGAGGTAGCTGCGCTGGCTCTGATTGACGGCATGGGATACTCGAGGTGGGGCGACTCAGGATGCCGTGGCTTGGACTGGCGCGAAAGCAGCTAAGTTCTCGCCGCGGCTGCCCGGGACGCGAGCGCCTCGATGCGCTTCCAGTCGCGCGCTGCCACGGCCTCGGCCGGGGACAACCAGGAGCCGCCGGCGCAGAGCACGTTGCGCAGCTGCAGGTACGACTTCACCGATTCCTGCGTGATGCCGCCCGTCGGGCAGAACCGGGCCTGCGGGAAAGGACCGGCGAATGCGTTGAGCATCGCCGTGCCGCCGGCGGCGGCCGCTGGAAAGAATTTGAAACAATGATAGCCGTGCGCCAGGCCGGCCATGAGCTCCGAGGCCGTCGCAACGGCCGGTATGTAAGGTAACGGTCCGGAAGCGGCGGCCGCGAGAAGGTCGGCAGTCGCGCCGGGAGATATGGCGAATGTGGCGCCGGCGCTTGCGGCCGAGCCCAGGTCGTCGGTCGAGAGCACGGTGCCCGCGCCTACCGCGATTTCCGGCACGTGGCGCGCAATGGCTTCGATCGCCGCGAGTGCAGCCGGCGTCCGCAACGTGATCTCGACCACGCGAAGGCCGCCTCGGACGAGGGCGCGAGCCAGCTCCGGCGCGACCTCCGCTTCCTCGATGACGACCACCGGCATGACCGGTGAGAGCCGTAGGATCCGCTCGACTTCCGCGCTGGGGGGCATGGCTTCGACTCGATTTTTTGCGTACACCCGATATCGTGCAGCAAAATGGCTCCATGCGACAGCGGGCACTGCAAGCCGTCTTGCTGGTTCATGCCATCGAGCAATGCGACCTGGCTGGCGACGCCCTGTCGATGGAAGATCGCGCGCATGCCACCCGCGAGGCGATCGACAGCCGGCCGCTGCCTGCAACTGCGGCAGCGGCCGAGATCGACGGCAATTCGGAACGTCTCCTGGCGCTGCGCGCCGAGGCGCTGCTGGCGCGACTTCGCGTCCGATCTCCCGGGGTGGACGGTGTGCTCTCTGCCGCGACTCGCTCTCCGGGGCTCGATCGCGCGCTGTTGCTGCTCGGGTTCGCGGTCGGCTTCGCGATCGCATTCACCGACGGACGACGGATCGATATCTTCGCGTATCCGCTCATCGGCCTCATCCTCTGGAACCTGATCGTTTACATCGTACTGATCGTCAGGTTTTTCACATCCCGGCGGGAGCCCCTCTCGCCTGATCTCTCACTCCGCGCTCCTGGCCGGCCGGCAGGCGTGGCAGCCGCGCGTGAGCCGGTGAGCGAGGGGTTCATCAGACGCTGGCTCGCCGGCGCCTACGCCAACCGGGTACGAGCGCGCATCGATGGCCTGATCACTCACTCGATCGGCTTCAACGCGCCGCTCGCGCCGGGACTTCGGCGTTTCGCGGCGGATTGGTGGGAAGTTGGCCAACCGCTGTTCCGCGTCCGCGCCCGGCGGCTGCTGCATCTGGCGGCCATTCTGGCCGCCCTCGGTCTGATCGCCGGCTACGCGGCTCGTGCGTGGTTGCGCGAGCCCGCAGGTTGGGGCGCGACGGTTTTTGGACCGACCAGCGCCCATGGCGCGCTCGTGACCTTGTACGGTGCCGCGTCCGGAATCTCGGGTATTCCCATCCCCTCGGCACACGATGTTCAGGCGCTCGCGTGGACGAGCGCCACGACCGGCGGCGGCCCGGCCGGAGTTTGGCTCGAGCTCATTGCGCTCACGGCGCTGCTCTACATCGTGGCGCCGCGCCTGATCGCGGTGGCCATCACCACCCTGAGTCTCTGGCATCGCTCCGTGAGCCTGCGGACACCCTCGTCCTTTTCCGGATATCTCGCTGCCGTGCTTCGCTCGGTCAATCCAACACCCGCACCGCCCGAGGCGCATCCCGGCAGCTGAGGTCACCTCCGCAGCGGCTGCGTGCCTAAGGGGAGGCGGCGCTCTCGAGAAAATCGAGTCTGCAGCTGACCGCATCCAAGCGCACCCGCACGCCGAGCGGCACCGGTCTGTTGTGTTCCCCGTGTCCAATCGGGAACCCCGCCGCGCAGGGCAGGCCGGTTGCGCGCGCGAGGTCGCGCAGCACATCGGCGCTCGAGTATTCGGCGTCCTTCTCTTCGCAGCCGGTGAAGGCACCGAGGACAATGCCTCGCACCTGGCGGAAGGTGCCCGCGAGGGTGAGATGGGTCCACATGCGATCCAGGCGGTAAGGGCGCTCGCCGACATCCTCGAGCAGGAGGATCGCGCCCTCGAGAGGAGCCAGAAAGGGCGTTCCGAGAAGCCGAGTCAGCACGGCGAGATTGCCGCCGAGCAACGGCCCTTCGGCCACGCCGCCGACATAAGTCTCCGTGCCGGTGAGGCTTGCGGCCGGCGCAGCGGATTCGAGCAGCGTGAAGAGGCGCGCCTGCGCGAGCGCATCGACCCGCGAGAGCTGCGTCAGGGTGGGCCCGTGAATGCTGACGAGCCGCTCCCGCTGCAGCAGCTGGTGCAGCGCCGTGATATCGGAAAAGCCGACGACCGGCTTCGCTGCCAGAGCGGCGCTTGCGAGCCCGGGGAGCAGACGCATGACGCCGTAACCGCCGCGCGCGCAGAACACCGCGCGGGTCTCGGTATCCGCCAGTGCCGCCGCGATCTCCCCTAGCCGCCGCTCGTCCGTGCCTGCGAGGTAGCGGTGCCGCGCCAGGATTCCGGGGTCGTAGCGCACCCGGTAGCGCTCCTCCAGAACTTCGAGCCCGGCCTCGAACGAGGCGCGGTCGAAGGGTCCGGCAGGTGCGACCGCAACGACGGGGTCGCCGGGCCGCAGGGCGTGGAATGAGCGGTAGCGTGGCGTCGGAGCAGGCATCGGGCGGTTGGCGCGAGACGTTGCGCCGCATTCTCGCCCAGCGCCGTCCGAAAGCAAGCTGCCGGCCTCAGGGGCGCCGGCGCATTGACCTCAATCGGCGAGCGCCTTCAGGTCCCGAAGGAGCGCCGAGCGTACGCGCTCGAGCAGATCGAGCCGCCGCGCCGCATCGCGCAGCGCGGTGAGGTTCTTCACCGGTGCCTCGTGCAGCCGGCGGTACATCGTGCGTGCCACCAGCCACTGACGGGTCGTCGTGGCGTAGCGCGCCGCCAGATCGCGGCGCTGGGTGAGGACGTAAAGAGGACTGATCTGCATGGCGGTCGAAGGATGCCACTCGTTCGTGACGGCAGTGCGACAGTCCGAAGAGCAAGCAGCGTTCCAGTAAGTCATGGTCTCACCTCGGTCGCGCCGTCACTTCGAGTCGAGCCGCTCCGACCTGCGCGCGAGGCGCGCGAACTGAGCGCGGCGCTCGCGCAGCTGCTCGCGCCAGGCCGAGAGCATGCAGCCGCCGACCACGCCGAGGACGAGGGCCAGAGCCGAAAGATTGCTGTTGTCGCGCGCGAGCGTGGCGAGCATGCGCGGTGCCGATGTCAGAATTTCTAAGTGCATGGAAAGATCCCCCGTGCGATGTGAGTTGAACATAACATCGCGGGAACGAGCTCGGGAAGTCTCCGGATGGCGACTTCGCGCTCGTGAAGAAAAAAATTTGAACCGGCTCGCAGATGACTTCCGGCCAAGCTTTCGGCCTCGCAGGCCGCGCCGCCGCTCGTCGTCCGAAATTGCCGCTCGTCGTCAGACATCCCCTTCATCTCCTCATCGTCGCAGCCGTCGTCGGCCGTCCGCTCGATCTCCCTTCGCGCTCTTATCAAAGCAGAGAGCTTCTGAATGAGGGCTGAACCTCCGCTCTTCCCGGGGCGGCCATCCAGGGACACGCGCTCGCCCTGCGGGGCTAGGTATTTTTCCTCACCCCGCCTTCACCGCCGCGGCGCTAGCTTGTGCTCCGTTTTTCGTGGGTCGGAGCGGCTCGCCGCTGCCGTTGCTCAATCGCCTTACGGGAGGTCGGCCGTGGACGTCGTGTTCATTCTCGTCATCGTGGGGCTCTACGCGGCCTCGCACTGGATCGCGTGGGCGATCTCGCGCATGGGGGGTGAGTCGTGAGCGCCGCCTACATCGTGAGCGGCCTGCTGGCGCTCGGCCTCTTCGTCTACCTGCTCTATGCCATGTTCAAGCCGGAGAAATTCTGATGACCGGCCAGTCGCTGGGGCTCCTCGCCCTGTATCTCGCCGTCGCGCTCCTTTGCGTGAAGCCGCTCGGTCTCTACATGGCCGACGTCATGGAAGGCCGCCCGATCTGGCCGCTGCGCGTCGGCGCGCGCCTCGAGGCGCTGATCTACCGCCTGTGCGGTATCGATCCGGGTGCTGAGATGGGCTGGCGGCACTACGCGATCGCGCTCCTCGCCTTCAATGCCCTGGGCGCGCTCCTCGTCTACGGCCTGCAGCGCCTGCAGTACTGGCTGCCGTTCAACCCCCAGCACTTCACGGCCGTCTCGCCCGACTCCTCGTTCAATACCGCGGTCAGCTTCATCACCAATACGAACTGGCAGGGCTATTCCGGCGAGACCACGATGAGCTATCTCACCCAGATGGCGGGGCTTGCGGTGCAGAACTTCCTGTCCGCGGCGACCGGCATCGTGGTGGCGATCGCGTTGATCAGGGGTCTGGCGCGCCACTCGGCCAAGGCGATCGGCAATTTCTGGGCGGACATCACTCGCTCGACGATCTACGTGCTGTTGCCGATCGCGTTCGTGGCCGCTCTGGTCCTCGCCAGCCAGGGAGTCATCCAGAACTTCAGCGCCTACAAGGACGTCACGATGCTGCAGCCGGTCACCTACCAGCAGCCGAAGACCGATGCCGGCGGCAATCCGGTCAAGGATGCCGCCGGCAATCCGGTGATGGAGAACCTCACCACGCAGACCCAGACCCTGCCGATGGGCCCGATCGCCTCGCAGGAGTCCATCAAGGAGCTCGGCACCAACGGCGGCGGCTTCCTCAACGCCAATTCGGCCCACCCCTACGAAAACCCGACGTGGCTCTCGAACTTCCTCGAGATGCTGCTGATCATCGTGATCCCAGCCTCCTTGACCTATACGTTCGGCCGCGCCGTGGGCGATACGCGCCAGGGCTGGGCGGTACTTGCGGCGATGGCCATCCTCTTCGTGGCGCTGTTCGCGATCTGCAACCATAGCGAGCAGCTCGGTAACCCGCGGATCGCCGCGCTCGGCGTCGACCAGGCCGCGAGCGCGCTGCAGCCCGGCGGCAACATGGAGGGCAAGGAAGCTCGCTTCGGCATCGCCGACTCCACGCTTTTCGCCACGATCACGACCGGCACCTCCTGCGGCGCCGTCGACTCGTGGCACGACTCCTACATGCCGCTCGGGGGCTTCGTGCCGCTCTTCAACATGATGCTGGGCGAGGTGGTGTTCGGCGGGGTGGGCACCGGCCTTTATTCGATGCTCATCTTCGCCATCATCGGCGTCTTTATCGCCGGGCTGATGATCGGCCGCACCCCCGAGTACCTTGGCAAGAAGATCGAGGCCTTCGAGATGAAGATGAGCTCCGTCGCCATTCTCGTCATGCCTTTCATCGTGCTGGTGGGCACGGCGGTGGCCGTCAGCACCGCCGCCGGTCAGGCGGGGCCGCCCAATCCCGGCGCGCACGGCTTCTCCGAGATCCTCTACGCCTTCACCTCGGCCAGCAACAATAACGGCAGCGCTTTCGCGGGCATCTCCGCCAACACGCTCTTCTATAACACGGCGCTGGGGCTTTGCATGTGGCTCGGCCGGTACTGGCCGATCATCGCGGTGCTCGCGGTCGCGGGCTCGCTCGCGGCGAAGAAACGCATTCCGGCCACCGCCGGCACGATGCCGACGCACGGACCGACGTTCATCATCCTGCTCATCGGTACGGTCCTGCTCGTCGGCGCGCTCACCTTCGTGCCGGCGCTCGCGTTGGGTCCCATCGTCGAGCACCTGATTCTCTGGGGACGTTGACATGTCGACCTTGACACAGACTTCGAGCCCCGGCCTTCCGGCCGGCCAGCCGGAACCGGCCGTCGAGCCGCCGCGCCACGCCCGCCGGGGTAAGCTCTCGATGTTCGACCGGTCTCTCCTCGGTCCGGCGATCGCCGACTCCGTGCGCAAGCTCGATCCACGCGTGCAGTGGCGCAACCCGGTGATGTTCGTCGTCTACATCGGCAGCATCCTCACCACCGCTCTCTGGTTCCAGGCGCTCGCGGGACATGGGGAGGCCCCGCCCTGGTTCATCCTGAACGTCGCCATCTGGCTCTGGTTCACGGTGCTCTTCGCCAACTTTGCCGAGGCGCTCGCGGAGGGGCGCAGCAAGGCGCAGGCGGCGAGCCTCAAGGGCCTGAAGCAGGCGGTCCAGGCCAAGCGGCTCGCCGACCCGGCGGACCGCAGGAGCCTGTCGCGTGTCAGAGCCGACCGGCTCCGCAAGGGCGATGTCGTTCTGGTCGAGGCGGGCGACTACGTGCCGGGGGACGGCGAGGTGACCGAGGGGGCTGCCTCCGTCGATGAGAGCGCGATCACCGGTGAGTCCGCGCCTGTCATCCGCGAGTCGGGCGGCGATTTCTCCTCGGTCACGGGTGGCACGCGTGTGCTCTCCGACTGGATCGTCGTGCGCATCACCGCCAATCCCGGCGAGACCTTCATCGACCGCATGATCGCCATGGTCGAGAGCGCCAAGCGGCAGAAGACCCCGAACGAGATTGCGCTGACGATCCTGCTGGTGGCGCTGACACTGGTGTTCCTTTTCGCCACGGCGACCTTGCTGCCGTACTCGCTTTACAGCGTGACGGTAGCCAAGCTCGGCACTCCGGTGACGATCACGGCACTCATCGCACTGCTCGTCTGCCTCATTCCAACCACCATCGGCGGATTGCTCTCGGCCATCGGCGTCGCCGGCATGAGCCGAATGATGCAGGCGAACGTCATCGCGATGTCAGGACGCGCGGTGGAGGCGGCGGGCGATGTCGATGTGCTGCTGCTCGACAAGACCGGCACGATCACGCTCGGCAATCGCCACGCCGCCGCGTTCATTCCCGCCTCGGGCGTGACCGAGGAAGAGCTGGCCGACGCCGCCCAGCTCGCCTCGCTCGCCGACGAGACGCCCGAGGGCCGCAGCATCGTGGTGCTCGCCAAGCAGCGCTTCAAGCTGCGCGAGCGGGATCTCACGGCACTGCACGGTTCGTTCGTGCCCTTCTCCGCCCACACGCGCATGAGCGGCGTCGACATCGGTGACCGACAGGTCCGCAAGGGCGCTGCGGATGCCATCCAGAAGCACGTGGAGTCTCGCGGTCAGACCTTTCCGAAGACGGTGCTCACCGCGGTGCAGGAAGTGGCGCGCCGCGGGAGCACGCCGCTCCTCGTGAGCGACGGGCCGCGCGTGCTCGGTGTGATCGAGCTCAAGGACATCGTCAAAGGCGGCATCAAGGAGCGCTTCGGCGAGCTGCGCCGCATGGGCATCAAGACCATCATGATCACCGGCGACAATCCGCTCACCGCGGCCGCCATCGCCGCCGAGGCCGGGGTCGATGATTTCCTGGCGGAAGCAACACCCGAGGCCAAACTGAAGCTCATCCGTGGCCATCAGGGGGAAGGGAGGCTCGTGGCCATGACCGGCGACGGCACCAACGATGCGCCGGCGCTCGCGCAGGCGGATGTGGCGGTGGCCATGAATACCGGCACTCAGGCGGCCAAGGAGGCCGGCAATATGGTCGATCTCGACTCGAATCCGACCAAGCTCATTGAGGTCGTCGAGACCGGCAAGCAGATGCTGATGACGCGCGGCTCGCTCACCACTTTCAGCATTGCGAACGATGTCGCCAAGTATTTCGCCATCATCCCGGCGGCCTTCGCCACCACGTACCCGCAGCTCAATGCGCTCAATGTGATGGGACTCACGAGCCCCTACTCGGCCATCCTCTCCGCCGTGATCTTCAATGCGCTCGTCATCATCGCCCTGATCCCGCTCGCCCTGAAGGGGGTTCGCTACCGGCCGCTCGGCGCCGCGGTGTTGCTGCGCCGCAATCTCCTCATTTACGGCCTCGGCGGCATCCTGGTGCCTTTCGCCGGCATCAAGCTGATCGACATGCTGCTCACGGTCGTGCGCCTGGTCTGAGGACAAGCCATGAAAACCAACTCCATAGTGCGCCCCGCGATTACGCTCCTCGTCCTCTTGACCGTCATCACTGGCATCGCCTATCCACTGGTCGTCACCGGCGTGGCAAAAGTCCTGTTCCCTGAGCAGGCGGCCGGGAGCCTCATCGTGAAGGACGGCAAGCCGGTGGGATCGCGGCTCATCGGTCAGCCCTTCAGCGATCCGAAGTACTTCTGGAGCCGCCTCTCCGCCAGCAGCCCGCAGCCCTATAACGGGCTTGCCTCCGGCGGCTCGGCCCTGGGTCCCACCAATCCGGCGCTCATCGATGCGGTCAAAACGCGCATCGCCGCCCTGAAAGCGGCCGACCCGACCAATAACGCCCCGATCCCGGTCGATCTGGTCACGGCCTCCGCGAGCGCCCTCGACCCGGACATCAGCCTCGCGGCCGCCTACTACCAGGCGGATCGCATCGCCCGCGTGCGGCACCTGAGCCCGGACCGGGTACGCGCGCTGATCGCCGACCAGGGCAGGCGCCCGTGGCTCGGCTTCATCGGCGAGGCCCGGGTCAATGTGCTCGAGCTGAATCTCGCGCTCGATAAAATGAAATAATGAGCGAATGAGCTCGACGGCCGAAACCCGGCCCGATCCGGACCGGCTGCTCGCCCATGTCCAGGCCGAGGAGGCCCGCGCCGCCCGGGGCCGGCTCCGGATATTCTTCGGCTCGTCCGCCGGCGTCGGCAAGACTTACTCCATGTTGGAGGCGGCACGCTCCGCCAAAGCAGCCGGAACCGACGTCGTCATCGGCTATCTCGAGCCGCACGGCCGCGTCGAGACCGAGCGGCTGGCCGAGACTCTCGAGCGCCTGCCACCGCTGCCGGTGGCTTACCGCGGCATCGTTCGGCACGAGTTCAACCTTGATGCCGCTCTCGCCCGCCACCCGGGCATTCTTCTGGTCGATGAGCTCGCCCATTCCAACCTCACGGGCGGCGATCCGGCGCCGCGTCACCCCAAGCGGTGGCAGGACATCGAGGAGCTGCTCGCAGCCGGAATCAGCGTCTGGACGACGGTCAACGTCCAGCATCTCGAGAGCCTGAACGATCTCGTCTACCAGACTACCGGAGTGAGGCAGCGCGAGACCCTGCCCGACAAGGTGTTCGATGAAGCCGACGACATCGAGCTCATCGACCTGCCGCCCGATGACCTCATCGCTCGACTCCGTGCCGGCAAGGTCTACATCGCCGATGAGGTCGCGACCGCAGTCGAGCGCTTCTTTCGCAAGCAGAATCTCATGGCGCTGCGGGAGATCGCGCTGCGCCGGGTGGCCGACCGTGTGGAAGCCGCCTCGCGCGCGCTGGCGCCCGAGCGGGCGCGCACGCGCATCGCCGGCGATCGGATTCTGGTCGCGGTGGGCCCCGATGCGCAGGCGGAGCAGCTCGTGCGCGCGGGCAAGCGGATGGCGGATGCGCTCGATGCGCAGTGGACCGTGGTTTACGTCGAGACACTGAGGCTGGTGCGCCTTTCCGATGCTGGCCGCAACCGCCGCATCGCGGTGCTGCGTCTGGCCGAATCACTGGGCGCGGAGACGGTGACCCTCGATGGGCCGTCCGCAGCCACGGCGCTCCTGGAGTACGTCCGGACGCGCGGCGCAACGCGCGTCATCGTCGGCGCGCCCAAGCGGCGGGGCTGGCGTGCGTGGTTTCGCCCCTCCACGGCAACCCAACTTCTGCACCAGGCTCGCGGCTTCGACGTCGTGATCATCGCGCCGCCCGATATCCCCACGCAGCAGCGAGCGAGCTCGGGGAGTCCCAACCAGACAGCCACCTATCAGGGAACCATCCACTGGGACCGCTACGGCTGGGCGGTCGGCCTCACCGTGGCCTGTACCCTGCTCGCGCTCGCGATGTACTCGCGCTTCGAGCTCTCGAACCTCGCCATGATCTATCTGCTCGGCGTTATGGTCGCGGGACTCAGGCTCGGACGAGGCCCATCCGCGCTGACGGCGGTGCTCAACGTCGCATCGTTCGACTTCTTCTGCGTGCCGCCTCGGTTCACCTTCGCCGTATCGGACGCCCAGTACCTGGTCACCTTCGGCACCATGCTCACCATCGCGTTGGTGATCGCAACACTGACCGCGAATGTACGCCAGCAGACCCGGGTCGCCGGCGCGCGCGAGCGCCGTACCGCGACACTGTACGCGATGAGCCGCGAGCTCGCGGTGACCCGCGGCATCGAGAGCATGGCGAGCGTCGCCATCCGGCACGTGACGGAGGTCTTCCAGTGCAAGGCGGTCGTCCTCCTGCCCGATGCCAGCGGTAAATTGCAATATCCGCCCGGCGAGGCGCCGGAGAACGCTTTCCGCCATGCGGATCTCGCCGTCGCCCAGTGGGTCGCCGATCATGGCCGGCGCGCCGGGCTCGGCTCCGATACCCTGCCGGCGGCACCGGCGCTCTATGTCCCGCTCGGTGACGAACGAAGAACGGCGGGCGTGCTCGCCGTTCTGCCCAACAACCCGCGTCGCGTGTTGCTGCCGGAGCAGAGCCATCTGCTCGACACCTTCGCGGGGCAGATCGGCCTCGCGCTCGAGCGCGCGCGCCTCGCCGAAATCGCGGAGGCCTCGAGCCTCGCGGTGGAGCGGGAGACTCTTCGCAACACCCTGCTCGCATCGATCTCCCACGATCTGCGCACGCCGCTCGCCGTGATGGCGGGCGCCGCGAGCACGCTCGCCGAGCGGGGCCCGACCCTTGCCGAGGAGAGCAAGGCCGAGCTCGCCCGCTCCATCGAGGTCAAGGCGCGCGAGATGTCGGACCTCGTGTCCAACGTGCTCGATCTGATGCGCTTCCAGTCCGGTCAGGTGGTGCTGCGGCGGGATTGGCAACCGCTCGAGGACCTCGTGGGCGCGGCGCTCGAGCGGCTCAAGGAGCGGATGCAGAACCATCCGGTGGAGCTGCGCCTGCCGTCCGACCTGCCGCCGGTCTATGTCGATGCCGGGCTCATCGTGCAGCTCTTCGGGAATCTATTCGACAACATCGCCAAGTACACCCCGCCCGGTACCCGCTCGTGGGTATCGGCGACCCATGACGGGGAATCCGTGCGCGTCGTCGTGGAGGACGAAGGGCCTGGATTCCCGGCGGGTGATCCGGCGAAGCTCTTCGACAAGTTCCAACGCGGCAATGAGGAAGGCGCGGTGGTGGGAGCCGGCCTCGGGCTTACGATTTGCCGCGCGATCGTGCGGGCGCATGGCGGCGAGATCGAGGCGCGGCGCCGCGATGGCCAGGATGTTGGCCAGGGCGTTCGCAAGGGTGGTAGCAAGGGAGCGCGGTTCGATTTCACGCTGCCGGCCAGGGAGCCGCCCGCTTGACGGAGGCGATGCATCAGGTCCTCGTGATCGAGGACGAGCCCGCGATCCGCAACGTGCTCAAGGTCCTGTTGGAGGCGGAGCGGTATCGGGTCATCGAGGCCGACACCGCGCTGCGAGCCGAGATCGAGACCCGCAGTCACAAGCCGGACCTGTTGCTCATCGATCTCGGACTCCCCGATGGCGATGGTCTCACCGTAATCCGCCGGGTGCGCGCCTGGTCTCCCGTCCCGATCGTCGTTCTCTCGGCGCGCGCGATGGAGGAGCAGAAGATCGCCGCGCTCGATGCCGGCGCCGACGACTACGTCACCAAGCCTTTCAGCGCCCCGGAGCTGCTCGCCCGCGTTCGCGCGGCGCTGCGGCGCAACGTGCGCGGCGCGGAAAAGACCTCGATGCTCGTCTTCGGCGACGTTCGGCTCGATCTCGCCAAGCGCGAGGCCCACGGCCCCGCGGGCGAGCTGCACCTGACCCCGCTCGAGTACCGCGTGATCGAGTGCCTGGCCCGGCACCTGGGCTCGATCGTCACGCAGAACCAACTCATTCGCGAGGTCTGGGGACCGGATCGGCTGGGCGACTCGCGAAGCCTTCGGGTCTGCATCAAGAACCTGCGCGGCAAGCTCGAGCCCGATCCACACAAGCCGCGCTACCTCGTCACCGAGGCCGGTCTTGGTTACCGCTTGCGGGCGGATGAGGAGAGCTGAGCTCGATTCCTCACGCCCCGTCACAGGGTGCGCGTGGAAGCTCGCCGGCGTCGTGTTTCGCGGCGACGAGGTGGAGCGTTCAAGGCCTGAGCGCGCCGGCGCGATCTCTAACGAAACGCTAACGCCGGGAGGCGTAAGTTGACTGCCATGGTAACCGACAGGCTCACCGGAATTCTCGGGGCGCTGACGGCGCTCTACGCGATCTATATCGCAATGGCGCTGTCGTGGAGTCGTATTTGCGACGCCCTTCGCAACGGTAGACGCCGCGATATTCTGCGCAAGCGCGCATTACACGTGCATCCATACACGAGACTACGATCACCATAATCTGGGTTTTCGCGGCACTCTATGCCGCATACGTCGCGTTCGCACTCCTTATGTCCCGGCTGCTGAAGGGACCCCGCGGGGAAGGGCATCTTCGCGGCTGAGCAGAAACCTCTCATGCAGCGCGCGCAGGTCACATCAGGCTCACGCGGCAGCAGCGATACTTTCGATGAACAGTGATTCCAGGGTCGTCATGGGCGGAGATTCACGATGAGGTGCAGGAACGTGCGTCGACAGGTGCCGGCGCTGCTCGTACTGACGGCGGGGGTATTCAGCCTCGCACCGTGCGCGCTGATGGCGGCTGATGTTGCATCGGCCTCGACCTCGAAGGTGCCGAGCTGGACGGACACGCTCGCAGCCTGGGGCATCAGCGCGAGCGGCTACATCGCGGGCTCCTACTACGCCTCGAACGGCTATCCGGTCAACATCCACCAGTTCGACGTCGAGCACGACACCTTCCAGCTCGATCAGGCCGGCTTTGCCGTCGCCTATCAGCCGAAGCAGGGCTTCGGCGCGCTCGTCGACCTCATGGCGGGGGAGGATGCGCGCATCCTGCACATCGCGGAGGATGGGCATGACGAGAGCTTCGATCTGCGACAGGCGTATATCCAGTACTCCTCCGGAGCTCTCACGCTCATCGGCGGCAAGTTCGTGACGCTGGCAGGTGCGGAGGTCATCAACCCCACGCAAAACGCGAACTTCTCACGCTCGCTGCTGTTCACCCTGGCGGAGCCGCTCACACACACGGGCGTGCGTGCGACGTTCGCCTTGAGTGATACCTTCAGCGTGATCGCCGGCGCAAACAATGGGTGGAATACCACCTCGACCTCGTACGGCTCGAAGACCGGGGAGCTCGGCGTCGCCTGGACGCCGAGCAAGACCTTCTCTCTGGCCGCGCAGTCCTATGTCGGCAAGTTCGGCGCGACGGTTCCCGGGCTCGACGGGCTGCGCTCCCTCGTCGATGTGGTCGGCACTTATAACGCGACCTCCGCGCTGACTTTCATCGTCAACCTCGACTGGGATCGCCAGGATCAGGCCTTCGGCCCGGGCACCGGGAGCGCGAGTTGGTACGGCGTGGCGGGATACGTGAACTATGCCTTCAACGATGAGTGGCGGATGTCGCTGCGGGGGGAGTACTTGGACGATGCGGACGGGTTCCTCACGAGCGCGGCAGAGCTTCCGGGCTACACCGGTCTGACGTCCGCTCAGCACTTCTCTGAGGGCACCGTGACGTTCGGGTATTCCCCGTCGAAGAGCTTCGAGCTGCGCATGGAGGGACGCTACGACACGGCGCAGACGAACCTCTTTCTGCGCTCGCGGGCACTCGGTACCGCTCCAGCGGAATTCGCCGACAGCCTGTCGCAGATCGCCCTACAGGGTGTGTACAAATTCGGGACTTAAGCAGCGACCGTTACCCGTCACTGAAGCCGGCTTGTGCCCTCGGCTGCCGACGGATGAGGAGTGAGCGGAACGGGTCTGCTCGCCGGCACCGAGAGAAGGACGAGAGAGGCGCCGATTCCGGCCGCCGCCGCGGCCGCCATCCCTGCGCCGAATGAGCCGGTTCGCGAGCTCAGATAGCCGAGCGCGAAGGGTCCGGCAAAGCCCGCAATCGATCCGACGGCATTGATGAAACCCACCCCGGCGGGGGCAGCAGAGCGGTCGAGCGCCGTGGTGGCAAGAGCCCAGAAGGGCGGCAGGCAGGCCGGCGCCAGGGCAAAGAGCGTAAACAGCAGAATGGCGAGGGGCAACGACTGCGGGTGGCTCATGAGCCCCAGCGCACCGGCGGCAGCGAGCAGGCAAGGCAGGGCAGCGTGCCAGTGCCGCTCCATGCGTTTGTCGGAATGCCAGCCGTTCACCAGCATGGCGGCGAAGGCCGCGGCATAAGGGATGGCGCCGACCGTACCGACGAGCGCATCGGAGAGTCCGGACTCGCGCTTCAGCAGAATCGGAAACCAGAAGACGAAGGCGTAACCGGTGAAGTAGTTGAGAAACGCGGCGAGCGAGAGAAGGAGAACGGCCGGGGAGCGGAGGGCCTGTCCGATCGAGGAGGGTTGCCGCGTCGTGGGCGGCGTTGCCTCGGCGCGCAGCCTCGCCTGCAGCCATTCGCGTTGCGCGGCAGAGAGCCAGCGCGCCTCGCGCGGCCGGTCGGTGAGATAGAAGTATGCGATCGCGCCGAGCGAGGCGGCGGGAAGTCCCTCGAGGATGAAGAGCCACCGCCAGCCCTGAATTCCCGCAAAGGAGTGCCCCACGATCCAGCCGGCTACGGGCGAGGCGATCACCTGTGAGAAGGGAATCGCGGCCATGAAGTACGCGGTTGCCCGGGCGCGGTCCGCGTGGCTGAACCAATGGCTCAGGTACACGATCACACCCGGAACGAAACCGGCCTCGGCCGCTCCAAGCACGAGCCGCGCCCAATAGAGCTGGCTCGGCGTGTGGATGAGGCCGGTGAAGGCGGTCGCGCCGCCCCAGGCGATCATGATGAGCGCAATCGCCCGGCGGGCACTCCAGCGCTCGACCAGCATGGCGCCGGGGATCTGCAGCGCGATGTATCCGAGGAAGAATATTCCGGCTCCGAGCCCGAACGTACGATCGCTCAGGCCCAGATCGCTCGACATCCCGAGAGCGGCGAACGCGACACTGGTGCGGTCGATGAAACTCGCGATGTAAAGAATGAAGAGGAACGGCAGCAGCCGAAGCGCTATCTGACGGCGGGTCCGCTCGCCGGTCTCGATCGGCTCCAGTGCGATGGAAGATCCCAGAAGACCCATATCGAGCAGCTCCGGGCGGTGCGCCGAGAGTGTACTCCGGCGCGGCGCCGGCTGCCCGTGCGTGTCGTAAAGGATCCGTGGTACCTCGTATCCCACCATGTTTGCTTTTGTGGGATACGGCCGGAAATGGTTACCCGACAGTCTGCCCTCATCGGAGGAACGCGCGTGGGATGAGTTGAAGTCGCTGCGAGCGCGATGAGGGTGCCTGCCCGTTGGCGTCTGACGAGCCAGGCCCGCCGGAACCTCAGATTTTCCTCGACTTCAAAATGGCCAGCGCTTGCCTGAGGATGGACGCATCCATCCGGTCCTTCGGACGATCGCCCTGCTTGGTCAGGAGAAGTCCTTCCAGGTTGAGTACGCGCAATGCCACGCCGTCCAGATCGACGGTCTCGATGTACTGCTGCATCTCATCCCACGAGTGTCCCGCCACTGACGGCATGATATCGACGGTGAACTCGTCGTTGACGCGAAGCGCATACCGCTTGTCGTCGGCGAAGACATCAGGTTCGCGCTCGAGGGCTCGAGTCGCCTGATCGGGAAGATGGCTCAACGCAAGGATCCAGCGGCGGGAGTTTTCCACCGCGGGATTCACCAGCAGGTCGATGTCTTCCGATTGACGGTTGAACCCGTGCGCCGCAATCGCGTACCCGCCCACCAATGCGTACTGCGCACCGGCATCGCTCAAAAGCGCGGCGAGCCGCTTGAGATCCTCCCAAGTGGCGGGACGGGTGTATTCAGGCACGCTCGCTCTGCTTGTGCACGATCGCCTCGATGGTCCAGCGCTCCCGGTCGCGCGCCATCTGCTCGTGGCTCTGGTAGAAGAACAGCCCCTTAGGCGCACGGGTGCGATAGCGGGCGTTGGCGTCCATCGCCGACCGCGTGGCCGCGTTGGGTACGCTCCCGGGAGGGGGGGCGATGCGCCTACCGACCACACGGCGGATCGGTTGCTGGTCAGCGGGGATCCAGGACTCCGGCCAATCGCTCATGCGTGAAGTATAGGCCGGCAGGTCGGTCCATGCGACGGATCGTCAGCTGGATCGAGCCCTGGGTGTCGCGCGGGCGCGAGAGCGGACTCAGGTCAGCGACACAACCAGCTTCGCCGAGTGGCTTCGCCAGTTGATCGGAATGATGAAGGAGCGCTGCCCGGGCTTCTGCGGGATCTGCGGTTTCTCGCCGGCGAGCACGCTCGGCACGGAGATGACGAAGTCGCGGCCGAAGTCCCGCCGCGCGTTTCCCGAGATGGTGTTCGCCACCTCGCCGACGAGATCGCGCATGGTCTCGTGGCTGAAGTCGTTCTCCTGCATCTTCATGAGGAGGACCGTGAGCATGGCCCGCGGCGCGGTGAAGTAGACGACTCCCTCGCGCTTGCCCGAAATGCTGATGATTCCCGTGTAGTCGTGCACCGCGGGTGCGCCTTCCATGAGATACGGCGAGCCGATGGTGGCCGGCTGCTGGGCCGCCACCTCGAAGTAGTTCGTCGTTCCCTCGACGAAAGTCTTCAGCTCCTCTTCCCGCAACATCTGCACACTCTCCGCCTCGACTTCAGGACATGAGCTCCGCGATCGCCTCGTTCAACTGCCGGTCGGTGAACGGTTTGTTGAGAAAGCCGTTCGCTCCGCGCTCCATGGCTTCGACCGCGGTCGCCTTGTCCGCCAGCGCCGAGATCACCAGAATCCTGATGGCCGGCTTCAACTGCACCAGCTTCGAGATGCATTCGATGCCGTCCATCTGCGGCATCGTCAGGTCCATCGTGACCACGTCGGGATCGGTCTTGCGAAAAATCTCCAGCGCCTCGACTCCATTGCCGGCCGTGCCGACCACCGTGAGCTCCTCGAACTGCTGCGAGCGCTCGATCCGCCGCCGCATGATGTTCGAGTCGTCTACGATCAGCAGCTTCACCGACCGCTTTGCGTCCCCGTTGCCCTGGCTCGTGCTCATCCACGCCTCCCGGCTCGTCTTAGGCTACTGCCGAGCTCGCCGCTTCCGCGGCGGGCAGCACGATCTTGAAGCGCGTGAAGCGGCCGGGATTCGTGCTCACGCCGATCCGGCCGCCGAGGCCGTAGACCGTGCGCGCCACGACGTCCATGCCGACGCCCCGTCCGGCATCCATGGTGACTTCCTCCTGAGTCGAGAATCCCGGACGGAAGATGAGCGCCATGGCGGCGCGCGTGTCCATCGTCGCCGCCTCTTCGGCCGTGATGATCTTCTTGCGCACCGCCGCTTCCTTCAGCGTCTGCGGCGAGATGCCGGCGCCGTCGTCCTCGAATACGAGCTCGTAGCCTTCGCTCGAGCGCCGGAAATCGACCCGCACCGCGCCGACGTCCGCCTTTGCCGATGCGCGGCGCGCCTCGCTCGGCTCGATGCCGTGAACGGCGGAATTGCGCAACATCTGGATGACGCAGTCCTTGACCGTGGCGACATAGGGCGCCGGCACTTCGGTGAAGCCCGAGAGGGTCAGCTTGAAGAGCTTGCGATGATCCTTGGCGAGCTTCTCGGCCAGCGCCTGCAGCGTGGGCGAGATGTCCTCGCCATATTGGGCGGCGGGCTTGGTACCGCTCGGGATGGCGCGCGCGCGAGTGCTGCTCGCCGAAGCCGTATCGGCTGCGGGGGTGGGGGAGGGGTCCTTCAGCATGGTGAGCCGGCCGGCCATCTCCCGTACGCCGCGCAGATGTGCCAGCAGCTCATCGAGCTTCAGCACCATCGGCAGGAAGTCGTTGCCGGAGAGCTCCGCCTTCTTCTTCAGCTCGCCTACCATGTCCTCGAGGTGATGCACGCGGTGGGCGATGCTCATGAGGTTGAGCGCCGAGGCTTCGCCCTTGATCGAGTGCAGCTCGCGGAAGAGGCCACCCAGCTTCTTGCGGAACTCCGTGTCGGTACGCGCCGGCTCCTTGAGGATCGCATTGATGAGCTGCAGCCCGGTCTCGGTGCTGTCGAGGAACGAGCCGAGCTGTATCGGATCGACGTGCAGCATGCCGACCATCATGTCGACCTGCGCATTCGCGTTTTCCTGCGCTTCCTGCAGCTCGCGGGCGAGCAGCACGTTGGAAGTGATGTCGCCCACCGAGCAGAGCACGTGCTTGACGCCCTTGGGACCTGCCACGCGGTGGAAATCGAACTGCAGGTAGCGCGTTTCCTTGCCGCCGCGACCGTTGTCCATGCTGATCTCGAGCTGGCCGAGCGGGTTGATGCTCTTCATCAGATTCTCGTGCGCCCGATCGCCCCAGAGCAGCTTGATGTACTTCATCGCCGTGGTGAGCGTCTTCGGCGGCACACGCTCTTCGAGCAGCTTCTCGAAGGAAAGGCCGGCGAAGTCGTTGCGGCCGAAGATCCGGGTCAGCGCTTCCGACCAGACGGAACCGATCCTGTAATCGGCATCGAGCAGGAAAAAGCCTTCTCGCACGGTCTTCAGAATGTCTCGGGTCTGCTCCTGGGCTTCGCGCGCGGCGCGCTCGTGGCGCGCCCGGGTGAGCTGCAGGTACGCGGCGGCGGCGGCGAGCGCCAGTGCGGCGAGCACACCGCCCGAGAGGAG
>DATFCZ010000045.1:0-2151 GCA_035252605.1 Steroidobacteraceae bacterium | reverse complement strand
CAGCGTTCCGGCGCCTCAGCGCGCCGGCCCTTGGCCCGCCGCGCGCCATGCGCGCCGCATGTTGGTGCTCACGGGGTGCGTGCAGCCCGCCGCGGCGCCCGGCATCGATGTCGCAGCGGCCCGAGTGCTCGATCGGTTGGGGATCTCGTTGGTCCGGGTCGATGACGGCTGTTGCGGCGCGCTCGCCCACCACCTCTCGGACGAGGACCGCGCACGCGAGCAGATGAGGCGCAACGTCGACGCCTGGTGGCCCGAGATCGAGCGGGGGGTCGAAGCAATCCTCGCCACCGCCAGCGGTTGTGGCGTGATGATCCACGACTACGGCACGCTGCTCGGTGACGATCCCGCTTATGCGCGCAAGGCGGCGCGCATCTCCGCGCTCTTTCGCGACCTCGGTCAGGTGCTCGCGCAGGAGCTCGCGCAAACGCGCGCCGCGCCCGAGCTGCCATCGCCCCGTACCGCCGGCCAGCGGGTGGCGTTGCATGTGCCGTGCACGCTGCAGCATGGCCTCAAGATCCGCGGCCTCATCGAGCCGCTGCTCGAGCGGGCGGGATGCAGGCTCACCGCGGTTGCCGACAGCCACCTCTGCTGTGGCTCGGCCGGCAGCTACTCCCTGTTGCAGCCGGCGATCGCGCGTCAGCTCAGAGTCAACAAGCTCGCGGTGCTCCAAGCCGATTCGCCCGATGTGATCGTCACCGCGAACATCGGCTGCCTGATGCATCTCGCCGCCGGCACGGAGCGGCCCGTGCGGCACTGGATCGAGCTGCTGGCGGAGGCGTGGATCGATTAGGAGGCGATTTTGTCTGCTATCATTCGCCACTGGCGAAGCGGCGTTCGGCGGCAGGGGTTTCTGCCCGCGGCTGGCGCCGGAGCCTCAGCTTTCGTACGCGGCGCCGGGGCACGTAAGGCTATGGTGGCCCGTGTCGGCTACTCCGCGACGACCAGTCGTGAATCCCGTCAGGGCCGGAAGGCAGCAGCGGCAGCGGCGATGTCGGGTGCCGGAGCTCTCGCTGATACGGGCCGCCTCCTCCATTGCAAGGCCAACTGATGACTGAATCCTACACGGCGCTCGCGCGCAAGTGGCGGCCCAGGGCGTTTGCCGAGCTCATCGGCCAGGACCACGTGCGCCGGGCGCTCGTCAATGCGCTCGAGGCCGGACGCGTCCATCATGCCTTTCTCTTCACCGGCACCCGCGGTGTGGGCAAGACGACGATTGCGCGCATTCTCGCCAAGTGTCTCAACTGCGAGACGGGAGTCACCCCCAGTCCCTGCGGCCGGTGCGCCAGCTGCCGCGAGATCGACGCCGGGCGCTTCGTCGATCTCATCGAGGTCGACGCCGCCTCGCGCACCAAGGTCGACGACACTCGTGAGTTGCTCGACAACGTGCAGTACGCGCCGACCCGTGGCCGCTACAAGGTGTACCTGATCGACGAGGTGCACATGCTCTCGACGCACTCCTTCAACGCGTTGTTGAAGACGCTCGAGGAGCCGCCGCCGCACGTGAAGTTCCTGCTGGCCACCACCGATCCGCAGAAACTGCCGGTCACGGTGCTCTCCCGCTGCCTGCAATTCAACCTCAAGCGCATTCCAGTGGCGCAGATCGCCGGCCATCTGCGCGCCATTCTCGAGCAGGAGGGCATCGCATTCGAGCCGGCGGGACTAGCCCTCATCGCCCAGGCGGCCGACGGCAGCATGCGCGATGGGCTCTCGCTGCTCGATCAGCTCATCGCCTTCGGCGGCGGCCGCGCGGGCGAGACCGAAGCCCGCGCCATGCTGGGCACCGTCTCCCGCGATCACGTGTCGCAGCTGGCGGAACGGCTCGCGGCGGCCGATGCCAGCGAGCTGCTGCGCTACGCGCAATCGCTCGATGATTGGGCGCCCGACTACGCCCAGGTGCTCGATGAGTTGGCTTCGCTCCTGGCCCGCATCGCCCTGAAGCAGGTGGTCGCGGATTTCGACGGCGACGATCTCTACCCGCCTGAGCTGCTCGAGCGGCTCGCGCGCGCGATCCCCGCCGAGGACGTGCAGCTCTATTATCAGACGGCGATCGTTGGGCGGCGGGATCTCGCGCTCGCTCCCGATCCGCGCATCGGCTTCGAGATGGCGCTCCTGCGGATGGTGGCCTTCAGGCCCCAGGCGAGCGCCGGCGCG
>DATFCZ010000044.1:0-6542 GCA_035252605.1 Steroidobacteraceae bacterium | reverse complement strand
GAAGTCGTGCAGGATCGCTTCCGCGTGGGCCAGGCGGAGCGCGGCCGCGTGCTGGAATCGCTCGAGACCGCACTGCGCGTCGGCCGCGGCCGCGCCAACATCCAGGTCGTCGTCGACGACGACCCGCCGCGCACGCTCGCCACCTGGCGCTACTCGAGCACGCTGCACTGCGCGGAGTGCGATCGCTCCTATCAGGAGCCCACCCCGAGCCTCTTCTCGTTCAATTCGCCGCTCGGGGCCTGCGAGACCTGTCGAGGCTTCGGCCGCATCATCGGCATCGACTACGGGCTCGTCATTCCCGATGAGGCGAAGTCGCTGCGCGGCGGCGCCGTCAAGCCGTGGCAGACCAAGTCGTACTCGGAATGCCAGGAGGACATGGAGAAGTTCGCGAAAAAGCGCGGCATACCGCTCGATGTCCCCTGGCGCGAGCTGAAGGCCGAGCAGCGCCGCTGGGTCATCGAGGGCGAGGGCGAATGGAGCAAAGGCGTCTGGTATGGCGCGAAGCGCTTCTTTGCCTGGCTCGAGAGCCGCTCCTACAAGATGCACGTGCGCGTGCTCCTTTCCCGCTACCGCGCCTACACCCCTTGCGAAGCGTGCGGCGGCGCGCGCCTCAAGCTTCAGGGTCTTCTCTGGCGCGTAGGGGATCGAGCGCTCGCGGACGCCGCCCTCGGCGGCACGCCGCGCTTCCGGCCCCGCGGAGTCGAATGGAGCGAGGAGACTCTGCGCAGCCTCCCCGGCCTTTGCATTCACGATGTGATGCTGCTGCCGGTGGAGCGCGCGTGCGAGTTCTTCCGGCGACTGGAGCTGCCGCGACCGCTCGATGAGGCGACCGATTTGCTGCTCGGGGAGATCCGCGGTCGTTTCGGTTACCTTGCCGACGTGGGGCTCGGCTACCTGACGCTCGATCGCCAGTCGCGCACCCTCTCCGGTGGCGAGGTGCAGCGCATCAATCTCACGACCGCCCTCGGCACTTCGCTCGTCAACACGCTGTTCGTGCTGGATGAGCCCTCGATCGGCCTGCACCCGCGCGACATGCAGCGGGTCATCACCGTGATGAAACGCCTGCGCGATGCCGGCAACTCTCTGCTCGTCGTCGAGCACGACCCGCAGATCATGCTCGAAGCCGATCGCATCCTCGATATGGGACCTGGCGCCGGCGAGCGCGGCGGCGAGATCGTCTTCTTCGGCACGCCGCGCGAGATCCGCCGCAACGCTCACTCGGTCACGGGGGAGTACTTGAGCGGCAAACGGCGGGTCGGAGGCAAGCGTCCGGCGGATTCTCCGGCGCTGCCGCGCAGCGAGGTCTTCGCCGAAGCCCGCTCCAACCGCTGGCTGGAATTGCGTGGCGCGCGCCAACATAACCTCAAGGACATCGACGTCCGGATACCGTTGAAGCGCCTGGTCTGTGTCACCGGCGTGTCCGGCTCCGGCAAGTCGACGCTGATCGAGGACGTGCTCTACCCAGCGCTCCTCAAATACCACGGCAAACCGACCGAAGCTCCGGGGCTCTTTACCGGGCTCGCCGGCGCCGAGCTCATCGACGATGTCGTCATGGTCGATCAGAATCCCATCGGCCGCACGACCCGCTCCAATCCCGCGAGCTACGTCGGCGCATTCGATGCGATCCGCACTCTCTTTGCGGCGGAGCCCGCGGCCCAGGAGCGCAAGTACACCGCGGGCACTTTCAGCTTCAACTCGGGCAACGGTCGCTGTCCGACCTGCTGTGGCAACGGGTTCGAGCACGTCGAGATGCAGTTTCTCTCCGACGTGTACCTGCGGTGCCCGGATTGCAACGGCCGCCGTTATCGTGACGAGGTGCTCGACATCAAGCGCGAAGGCGCAAACGGCCGCCGCGCCAGCATCGCCGACGTGCTCGAGATGACGGTCACCGAGGCGCTCGAGTTCTTCCGCGACTCGCGCGAGGTCGCGACGCGGCTCGCTCCGCTTTCCGATGTCGGTCTCGAGTACGTGACGCTGGGGCAGCCGGTGCCGACGCTCTCGGGCGGGGAGGCGCAGCGCCTGAAGCTCGCCGGACATCTCGCGCAAGCCGGCTCGGTGCTCTCGAGCGTTACCCACAAAGGCAAGCTCTTCCTGTTCGACGAGCCGACCACGGGCCTGCATTTCCAGGATGTCGCGAAACTCCTCGCCGCCTTCCGCAAGCTCCTCGCCGCAGGGCACTCGCTGCTCGTGATCGAGCACAACCTCGATGTGATCCGCGCCTGCGACTGGGTCATCGACCTCGGACCGGAGGGCGGCGAGGGCGGCGGGCGGATCGTCTGCGCCGGCACTCCGGAGGAGGTCTGTGCCCGCCCGGACTCGCGCACGGGTCGAGCGCTCGCCGATTACGCGCGGGCGCTTTCGAGCGCGGAGCCGAGGGTCGAAGAGCCGCGAACCGCCTATGCGCCAACCAATGGCGCGAACGGCCGCGCTCGCAATGCCGTCGTGATCCACAACGCGCGCGAGCACAACTTGAAGAACATCGACGTGCAGATCCCGAGGGACCGTCTGACGGTCATCACCGGCGTCTCGGGCTCGGGCAAGTCCACGCTCGCCTTCGACATCCTCTTCAACGAAGGACAGCGCCGCTATCTGGAATCGCTCAACGCCTATGCGCGCCAGTTCGTGCAACCGGCGGCGCGGCCGGACGTTGATGCGATCTTCGGCATACCGCCCACCGTCGCGATCGAGCAACGTACGAGCCGCGGCGGGCGCAAGAGCACGGTGGCCACCCTCACCGAGATCTATCACTTCCTGCGGCTCCTTTACGTGAAGCTCGGCTGCCAGTACTGCCCCGACTGCAACGTCCCGATCGAGTCGCAGAGCGCGGCATCGATCGCCGCGCGGCTGCTGCGCGATTACAAGGGCAAGCGCATCGCGCTGCTCGCGCCGCTCGTCATCGCGCGCAAGGGTTACTACACGGACCTGGCAAAGTGGGCCGCCAAGAAAGGCTTCAGAACGCTGCGCGTCGACGGCGCCCATCTCTCCACCGCGCAGTGGCCCCGGCTCTCGCGCTTCAAGGAGCACACCGTGGAGCTGCCAGTGGCGGAGATCGAGGTCGGCGCCAAGACCGACACTGCGCTGCATGAGGCGCTCGGGCGGGCGCTCGATTTCGGCAAGGGGCTGGTCCACGTATTGGGTCCGAAAAGGTTTCCTGGGGCGCTCGGGCCCGGGAAAGCGGATCTCAGAGAGCAGCCGGCGGTCTTCTCGACCAAGCGCGCCTGTCCCTCCTGCGGACGCAGCTTCGCCGAGCTCGATCCGCGGCTTTTCTCGTACAACTCCAAGCACGGCTGGTGCGGGAGCTGTTACGGGACCGGACTGGAGATGCCCGGCGCCGAGGACGAGACGACCGCCGCGCTGCAGGCGCAGGAGGGCATCTGGGACGAGGAGGCGCCGCAGATCTGCGGCAGCTGCGCCGGCAAGCGCCTGAACCCGGTTGCGCTCAACGTCCGCTTCCGCGAGCGCTCGATCGCCGAGCTGGCGGCCCATTCCGTGGCGCAGGCGGCGGAGTTCTTCCGCCGCCTGCGACTGAGCGAGCGCGAACAGCAGATCGCCCGCGACCTGCTGGCGGAGATCCGGGCGCGGCTCAAGTTCCTCGACCGGGTCGGGCTCGGGTATCTGCAGCTCGATCGCTCCGCGCCGACGCTCTCGGGTGGCGAGGCGCAACGCATCCGTCTCGCAGCGCAGCTCGGCTCGAACCTCCAGGGCGTCTGTTATGTGCTCGATGAGCCGACGATCGGACTGCATCCCCGCGACAACGCGGTGCTGCTCGATGCGCTCGCGGAGCTCTCGAGCCATCGCAACACGCTCGTGGTCGTGGAGCACGACGAGGAGACCATCCGCCGGGCGGATCACGTGCTCGACTTGGGACCCGGTGCCGGCGTTCTCGGCGGCGAAGTGGTGGGCGAGGGAACGGTGAAGGATCTCATCGACAACCTCCGATCGACCACCGGGCAGTTCCTTCGCGAGCCGCTGCGCCATCCGGCGCAGCCCCATCGGCCGGTCAACGGACGCACCCCATACCTCAAGCTCGAGGGCGTTTCCCTGCACAACGTCCGGGGTGCGGATGTGCGCATTCCGCTCGGCAGGCTCGTGGTCATTACCGGTGTGTCCGGCTCCGGAAAATCCACCGTGGCGCGCGATGTGCTCTACGCCAACCTGCGCCGGCTGCTCGGCGAGGCGGGACGGGATCGGCGCAACGGCTCGCAGTCCGCGCGCCTCGTCCGCGGAAGCCGTCGGGGCAAAGTCCCGGAGCTCATCGGCTGCCTGGGCGTTCGCGGCTTGGAGCAGGTGGACCGCGTGCTGGAGGTGGATCAGACGCCCATCGGCAAGACGCCGCGGTCCTGCCCCGCGACCTACATAGGGCTGTGGGATGACATCCGGCGCATCTTCGCGGCCACCACCGAGGCGCGGCTGCGCGGCTATACGGCGAGCCGCTTCTCGTTCAACACCGCGGGCGGCCGCTGCGAAGCCTGTGAAGGTCAGGGCGTGAAGACGATCGAGATGAGCTTCCTACCCGATGTGAAGGTGCTCTGCGACGTGTGCGGGGGACGGCGATTCAACACCGAGACGCTCTCGGTCCTCTGGAGAGAGAAGAGCATCGGCGACGTGCTCGCCATGAACGTGGACGAGGCGGTGGAGTTCTTCCGCGCGCACGCGCGCGTGCATCACGCACTGAAGCTACTTCAGGACGTCGGACTCGGCTACCTCACCCTCGGTCAGCAGAGCCCGACGCTCTCGGGCGGCGAGGCGCAGCGCATCAAGCTGGTGACGGAGCTCGCCAAGGTGCGCGCCGGCGAGGCGGACCTCTTCGGCGGCAGCGCCGGCGCGGCGAGCGCGGCGCTGCGAACGGGCCCGAGCCCGAAGCACACCCTTTACGTGCTCGATGAGCCGACCGTCGGCTTGCACATGGCGGATGTCGAGAAGCTCGTCCACGTCCTGCATCGGCTGGTGGCGGCCGGAAACACTGCGGTGGTGGTCGAGCACAACCTCGACATCATGGCCGAGGCGGACTGGATCGTGGACATGGGCCCGGAGGCGGGCGAGGGCGGCGGCCGCATCGTCGCGCAGGGCACCCCGGCCGAGGTGGCGCGGCGCAAGCGCGAGTCGCATACCGGTCGAGCGCTCGAAGCCTTCCTCAGCGAGCGCAGCGAGTAAGCGCGTCTATTTGCGGAAGAGCTTCTCGAGCTCCGCGCGCGCCTGATCGACCTCGGCGGTGTTGGGAGCCACGTAGGCGCCGGCGCGGGGCTTGAAGAAGTCGCAGAAGTTGGCGTGCGTCTTCTCGCGCACTTCCTCGGCCGTGGGCTCGCGGCAGTGCTTGGCGACGCGCGTGTCGTAGTCGACGCACATCCGGCACACGTGCAGCTCCGCCCGGCACTTCGGGCACTCCTCCAGGCGTCGTAGCGGAAGCGTCAACGCTGCGAGCGACGCGCCGCATTTCCAGCACGCGAGCCCGGCGGCTTCGGTATTCAGGGGTGGCATGGCGCATGGATTATGCGCCGTTCGGCCGCCCTACGCCTTCTTGACCCGCTCGCTCAGCCGCTCGAGCAGGCGCGAGAACGGCGTATTCTTCTGCACCTCCACGCGCAGGTGTCGCACGCCGGTATCGCTCAGCGAGTCGCCGCTGCGGTTGTCGATGGCTAGCTCGTTGGCGCCCAGGATCTCGAGCGTTTCCTCGAGTGTTTGCGGAGTGCGGCGCTCGCGCGCGCCCACTTTGCCTCCGCCCGCCTTGCGCGCGCTGCGGGTCGGGGTCGGTTGCGGAGCGGGCGCTCTCGCCGCCGGCGAGCCGCGTTGCGAGGAGGGAGGCGGAGCCGGGGAACCGGCCTGGCCGCCTGAGTCGGCCGTCCGCGCGGGCTCCTCGTCGATGAGCTTGAATTCGTTGTCCTCGCTCTCGCGGCGCTTCCTCGCCGTGCCCACGCCGGCAAATCGCTGGTTGTCGTCGCTCGCGCGCTCGCGCTCCTGCGAGCTCACGGGTACGACCGCGACCGAAGCGAACTCCGAGCGCACGTAGTAGGCGACCTGCTTGGCCGAGATGGCGTCGTTGAAGAAGCCGAGGCGCAGGCCGTACCAGCGACGTCCCTCGCGACTGCCCGCGACGGAGTAAAGGGTGTAGGCGCTGAAGATCGCGAGCGGCGGCACCTTGTCGAGCTCCACCGGCTTTACCGACCACTGCAGCTGTACGGCGAAGGAGACCGGCTCGTCGCGCGTCACCGCTTCCTTCAGCGCGCGCCGGGTGCCGGTGTCATCGGGCTTGAGTAGCGAGATGCCGGAGGCGGCGGCAGGATCGAACCGATCCGTTTCCGAGTCCCGGCGACTTTCGAGGAATCTCAACACCTGCGTATCGGTGAGCGAGCTGTCGTCCGCGGGCTCGGACCTCGCCACCGACTGCGCGGCGCCGAGGCGCCTGTCGCTTCCGCCCGCGCTCGGGGTATCGAGCGCCGCCATGACTTCCTTCACGTTGGAGCCCGCGAAAACGGGCTTCTTCGCGGGCTGTTGGGGGCGCGGCGGCGCCGGTCTCGCCGCTCTCGCGGCTGCCGGCGGCATCG
>DATFCZ010000043.1:0-15386 GCA_035252605.1 Steroidobacteraceae bacterium | reverse complement strand
CGCGAGCTCGCGCGTACTGCCGGCGCTCGCCAGCGGCCTCGCGCAGCTCGGCGCGAAGGTGACCACCGTCGAGGCCTACCGAACCGTCTCGGGCACCGCGCTCGATCTGGAGGACTGCCGCTCCTGGATTGCGCGCGAGGCCGTGGGCGCGGTCACCTTCGCCAGTCCCTCCGCCGTCACCGAGCTCGAGAGCGCTCTCGGCAAGGAAGACTTCGCGCGACTGCTCGGCACGGCGCCGGCGGTCGCGATCGGACCCACCACTGCGCGCGCGCTGACGGAGCGCGGCTACGCCCCCACACTCGCCGAATCGGCCACTCTGCGGGGCTTGGCGCGCACGAGCTTGCGCGCCGTGCACGCAGGCCCCGCATCGCGGAGAAAATGAAATGACTCATCCAGCAACGAGACCTCGCCGAACGCGTCAGTCGGAGGCATGGCGGCGCATGGTCCGCGAGACGCGGCTCGCGCCCGATGAGCTGATCTATCCGCTGTTCGCCGTTCCCGGGCGCGGCGTACGGCACCCCCTCTCGAGCATGCCCGGAGTCTGCCAGCTCTCGGTGGACGAGCTGACGAAGGAGGCCAAGGCGGTCGCGGCGAGCGGCGTTCCGGCTGTACTGCTCTTCGCAGCGCCCTCGCAAAAAGACGCGCACGCCAGCGCGGCGCTCGATCCGAAGGGACTTGCGGCCCAGGCCATCGCCGCGCTCAAGGACGCTTGCCCGGACCTGCTCGTGTGGGCGGACGTCTGTCTCTGCGGCGCCACCGACCACGGGCACTGCGGCCATGTCCTGCCGAGCGGAGCGATCGACAACGACACCTCGGTCGAGACACTCGCCCAGGTAGCACTCAACTACGCCCGCGCGGGTGCCGATGCGGTAGCGCCGAGCGACATGATGGATGGGCGGGTACAGGCGATCCGGCGGCTGCTCGACCGTGAAGGCCTCGCGATGAGGCCTATTGTTTCATATGCGGCTAAATATGCCTCATCTTTCTACGGACCGTTTCGAGAAGCGGCAGAATCCGCGCCCGCATTTGGTGACCGCCGCTCGTACCAGATGGACCCCGGCAACTTGCGGGAGGCGCTGCGGGAGGTGCGGCTCGATGTCGAGGAGGGGGCGGATCTCGTGATGGTGAAGCCTGCCGGACCCTACCTCGATGTCATCCGTCAGGTCCGAGATAACGTCACCGTGCCGGTAGTGGCCTATCAAGTGAGTGGCGAGTACAGCCTGATCAAGGCGGCCGCCGAGCGCGGCTGGATCAGCGAGCGCGCCGCCGTGCTCGAGACGCTCACGGGGATCCGGCGGGCAGGCGCGGACCTCATCGTTACGTACTACGCGCCCGAGGTGGCGCGCTGGCTGGCCGCAGCATGAGCGCTCAGCCCGAGACACCGCCGTTTCTTGCCGCCTGCCGCCGCCAGGCGGTCCCGTACACCCCCGTCTGGATCATGCGCCAGGCAGGCCGTTATCTGCCGGAGTACCGGCAGGTGCGCTCGAAGGTCGCTTTCGAGACTCTGCTGCGCACCCCCGAGCTCGCCGCGGAGGTCACTCTGCAGCCGCTTCGCCGTTTCCCGCTCGATGCTGCCATCCTCTTCAGCGACATCATGGCCCCGCTTCAAGGAATGGGCGTGGACCTTTCCTTCGAGCCGGGCCCGGTGGTGCGCGAGCCCATACGGACCGACGCCGCCATAGATGGCTTGGCGACGCTCGTTCCGGAGCGCGACGTTCCCCACGTGCTTAAGTCCATCCGGCTGGTGCGCGCGGGACTGCCGCGCAACGTGCCGCTGATCGGCTTTGCCGGCGGACCTTTCACCCTGCTCTGCTATCTGGTCTGCGGGCGGCCATCGAAGGAGTTCGGAGCGGCGAGATCCTTCCTTTACTCGAGCCCGCAGTCGGCGGAGCGTCTGCTCGAGCGGCTCGCGGACGCGATGGCCGCGTACCTGAGCGCGCAGGCCGCGGCGGGGGCACAGGCGCTCATGCTCTTCGAGTCATGGGCGGGCCTGCTGGCGCCGCGCGAGTTCGAGCGGTTCGCGCTGCGCGCGGTGCGGCGCACGGTGGCAGCGCTGCGCGGGGCGGGGGTGCCGCTCATCTACTACGTCAACCAGGGCTCGGCTCTCATGGAGTGCGTGGCGGACCTCGAGGTGGACGTGATCGGTGTCGACTGGCGCAGCCCGCTCGGTGCGGTGCGGCAGAAGTTGGGTCCCGGCAAGGCCATACAAGGCAATCTCGATCCGGCGGCGCTCTTCGCCTCGCCCGAGGATCTGAGGCACTGCGCCGCGCGCGTGCTCGATGAGGCCGGAGCCTCGCCCGGACATATCTTCAACCTGGGACACGGCATCTGGCCGGAAACCGATCCCGAAGCGGTCGCTCGTCTGGTCGATTACGTGCACGAGCGTTCCTCGGGACACCCTGCCGCCCTTGGCGAGAGCTCACGGTGAGTCCCGAGGCGCAGGAAAATCCGCTGGCGGATGCCGCAGCTGCCTGGTTCCGCCACCTGCAGGCGCGCATCTGCGCCGCATTCGAGGATTTCGAGCCGACCTGCCGCTTCGAGGCCCGCAGCTGGCGCCGACCCGAGGGGCACCGGCTGGAAGGCGGCGGTGAGTCCCGGTTGATGCGCGGCGAGGTCTTCGAGAAGGTCGGCGTCAATGTGAGTCATGTGTGGGGCATCTTGAGCGAGCCGGCGCGCGCTCAGGTCGCCGGTGCCGTCGACTCGGCCGGGCGCTTCGTGGCCTGCGGCATCTCCTTGGTCGCGCACATGTGGAACCCCTACGTACCAGCGGTGCACATGAATCTGCGCTACTTGAGCACCAGCGCCTCCTGGTTCGGCGGCGGGTCGGACCTGACGCCGACTTTTCCCTTCGAGGAGGACACGGCGGATTTCCACGCCGCCCTGCGTGCGGCCTGCCAGAGCTACCGGCCGGATGCGTATCGCGAGTTCAAGGAGTGGTGCGATCGGTACTTTTACCTGCCGCACCGTCGCGAGCCGCGCGGCGTCGGCGGTATATTCTTCGATGATCTTGCAAGCGCCGACCCCGACGCGGACTTCGCCTTCGTACGCGCGGTCGGGGAAGCCTTCCTCGGCATCTACCCGCGAATCGTCGCGCGCCGCAAGGACACTCCGTTCGACGAGTCGGCGCGGGAGCGGCTGCTCCTCAAGCGCGGACGGTACGTCGAGTTCAACCTCGTCTATGATCGGGGGACGAAGTTCGGCTTTCAGACCGATGCCGACCCGGAGGCCTATCTCATGAGCCTGCCGCCGCTCGTCAGGTGGTGAGCCGAGACGGTAAGGATGGGAATGCGGCTTGCAGCCCGCTAAGTCTAAAGTGCGCTCATGATGCGGATTTTCCTGCCGCTCCTCTGCTCGATGCTGGGCCTCGCGGCAGCTTCCTGCAGCCAGTCGGACGGGCCGTTCGGGCCGGCTGATTCTGCTGCCTCGGCGCCCGCGCTCTCGCAGGGTGCCGCCGCGGCGGCCATGGCGAACCCGCCAGATCCCTCGCAAACGGACGCGCCCCCATCAGACGGCTCCCCGTCGGGATCGCAACCCGAAGCACCCACCGGCACGGAGGCGAGCAGCGCAGCCGCCGCGCGCCGCGCCTCGATGGTGATCGGCATGCCGGTGGTCTCGGCCGATGGCAGCCCGCTCGGCGAAGTGAAGGACATCATCTTCGACTCGCAGGGCCGTGCCACGCACGTGGTGATCGACTACCCGGCGCAACCCCAAGCCGGCGGGTCAAGCCCCGATGGGCGACTCGTGGCGGTGCCCTGGGACACGGCCGCCGCGCGCATGACCGACGGCCATCTGGTGTTGGATGGCAGCAACCTGCAGGGCGCGCCGAGCTTCAAGCCCGAAGAGTGGCCGGATCTCGATAACCCCACCTGGAGCGCCACCGCCGATGCGTACTGGCGCAAAGTGGCGCTGCCGCCGCTGGCAGCGCACCGCAGCCTTCCCATCGACTCGACCACCCGGCGACGCGCGCGGCCGACGCGCGACGGCGATTAGCTCGCCCGTGAGCACCCGAGCGCGCGCCACCGTGCGCAGCAGCTTTGCCGCGCGTCTCATCGACTGGCAGGGCCGCGAGGGCCGCCGCGACCTGCCGTGGCAGCGCCGCCCTACCCCCTACCGGGTGTGGGTGTCGGAAGTCATGCTGCAGCAGACGCAGGTCGCGACCGTCATTCCCTACTACGAGCGCTTCATGCGGCGCTTCCCGGATGTCGCCACGCTTGCCGCGGCGGCGCTCGATGAGGTGCTCCATCTCTGGTCGGGGTTGGGTTACTACACGCGGGCGAGGAACCTGCACCGCGCCGCCGTGCGCATCGCGCACGAGCACGGCGGGCGCTTTCCGCGGTCTTTCGCAGCCGTTGCAGACCTGCCGGGCATCGGTCGCTCGACCGCAGGAGCCATCCTGGCTTTGAGCCGCGGCGAGCGCTTCCCCATTCTCGACGGCAACGTGCGTCGGGTGTTGTCGCGTCATTTCGCCGTGGAGAATCACGCCACCCAGAGCGCCACTCTCGCGGCCTTGTGGAGATTATCCGACGAGTGTACCCCCAGGCAGCGCGTCGCCACCTACACGCAGGCGGTGATGGATCTGGGAGCGACCGTTTGCACGCGTCGCAATCCCCGGTGCGCGATCTGTCCGGTATCGATGACTTGTGTCGCGCGCCTCGCGGGACGACAGCACGAGCTGCCGGCGCCGAGGCCGGCGCGGGCGCGGCGGCTGCGGCACGTGTTCATGCTGGCCGCCATGCGCGAGGACGGAGACGTGCTCATCGAGCGCCGACCGGAACGCGGCGTTTGGGGAGGGCTCTGGTGCCTGCCGGAGTTCGCGAGCGCGGCGGAGGCGGCGTATTATGCCGGGCGAATGCTCCAGGGAGCCCGCGCGCAGCCTGCGCCGCTGGAGCCGGTCGAGCACGCGTTCACGCATTTCGACCTGGTCATCACGCCGCTCCTGGCCCATTGTTCCGGCAGCGCCGGCGCGCTCGATCCGGCGCAAAGCCTGTGGTACCGCGCGCGCGAGCCGGCGAGGCTGGGCCTCCCGGCTCCGATCCGGCTGCTGCTCGAGCAGCTGGCCGGCGCGGATGCAGTGCCGACCCAACTTTTCGACTGACGGGAGAGTCAACGTGGCCCGAACGGTGCAGTGTGTGATGCTCAAGCGCGAGGCGCCCGGTTTCGATCGACCGCCCTATCCCGGCGATCTCGGCCGGCGCATCTATGAGAGTGTCTCGCGCGAGGCGTGGGCGCGCTGGCTGCAGCAGCAGACCATGTTGATCAACGAGTACCGCCTGACGCCGATCGAGCCCAAGGCGCGCAAGTTCCTCGAAGCGGAGATGGAGAAGTTCTTCTTCGGCGGCGGCTCGTCGAAGCCCGAGGGCTACCAATCGCCGGAGAGCGAGGCGTGACATCCAAGCTGCAGCCGCGAGTACGCGAGGTCACCGAGCGCATCCGTGAGCGCAGTCGCGCCTCCCGCTCGGCCTATCTGGAGCGCATGAGCGCGCACACGGCCGGCGAGCCGGCACGCAAGCACCTCTCCTGCACCAACCTCGCCCACGGCTTTGCGGCATCCGCGGCTCCTGACAGGCAGGCGCTGAGGGAGCTGCGCTGGCCGAACCTCGCGATCGTCACCGCCTACAACGACATGCTCTCGGCCCATCAGCCATTCGAGCGCTTTCCCGGTCTCATCCGCGCAGCCGCGCGCGAGGCCGGAGCCACCGCGCAGGTCGCGGGCGGCGTGCCCGCGATGTGCGATGGGATAACGCAGGGTCAACCCGGCATGGAGCTTTCGCTTTTCAGCCGCGAAGTCATCGCGATGTCGACCGGCATCGCCCTCTCGCACGGCATGTTCGATGCGGCGCTCTGTCTGGGGGTGTGCGACAAGATAGTTCCGGGCCTGCTCATCGGCGCGCTCTCCTTCGGCCACCTGCCGGCCGTGTTCGTGCCGGCGGGGCCGATGCCCTCGGGCCTTCCCAACAAGGACAAGGCGCGCATCCGTCAGCTCTTCGCCGAGGGCAAGGTCGGGCGCGATGCGCTGCTCGAGTCGGAAGCCGGCAGTTATCACTCGCCCGGCACCTGCACTTTTTACGGCACCGCCAACAGCAATCAGATGCTGATGGAAGTCATGGGGCTGCATCTTCCCGGCAGCGCCTTCGTGCCGCCCAACACACCGCTGCGCGACGCGCTCACCGCGGCCGCCGCGCGCCGCGCGGCAGGGATCACCGCGCTCGGACCGGAATACCTGCCGCTTGCAAAGCTGCTCGACGAGCGCAGCTTCGTCAATGCCATCGTGGGACTCCTCGCCACGGGGGGATCGACCAACCATACGCTGCACCTCATCGCCATGGCCCGCGCCGCCGGGCTGCTCATCGACTGGAACGATTTCAGCGATCTTTCGGATGTCATACCGCTCCTTGCGCGCATCTATCCGAACGGCAGCGCGGACGTGAATCACTTTCACGCCGCCGGCGGCATGGGCTTCCTCATCTTCGAGTTGCTGCGCGCCGGTCTCCTGCACGAGGACGTGCAGGCCCTCTCGGGACCGGGGCTCGCCTCCTGCGCGCTCGAGCCCTGGCTCTCCCCCGGCGGCCTTGCCTGGCGCGAGGCGCCGCGGGCCAGTGCCGACACGAGCGTTCTGCGCCCGGTCGCCGACCCGTTCAGCGGCGACGGAGGACTCAAGCTCCTGCGCGGCAATCTCGGCCGCTCGGTGATCAAGGTATCGGCGGTGGACCCCGCGCATCGGGTGGTCGAGGCTCCTGCCCGGGTCTTCGATACTCAGGAAGCCGTGCTGGAAAGCTTCCGGCGCGGGGAGCTCGCGCGCGACATCGTCGTCATCGTGCGCTTCCAGGGTCCGCGCGCCAACGGCATGCCGGAGCTGCACGGACTGACGCCGGCGTTGGCATCGCTGCAGAGCAAAGGACATCGCGTCGCGCTGGTGACGGACGGACGCATGTCGGGCGCCTCGGGCACCGTGCCGGCGGCGATTCATCTGACGCCCGAAGTCGTGAGCGGCGGCCCGCTCGGCAAGGTCCGTGACGGCGACCTCATCCGGCTCGACAGCCTGAAGGGGACGCTGGAGGCGCTGGTGCCCCCGGAGAGCTGGGCGCGGCGCGAGATGGCGACCGCCGACCTTTCGGCCAACGCTCACGGAATGGGACGGGAGCTCTTCCGCGCCTTTCGCCTGAATGCCGCTCCGGCCGAGGAAGGCGGCGGCATCTGCGGCTAAGGCGGCGCCTGTTTGAGCTGCTCGAAGCGATCGATATCGGCCTGGAACTGCGCTCTCACCTGAGCTTCCTGCTCGTCTCGCGCGTGCAGCGCCTGCTCCTGCAGGTGCACCTCGTTGAGGGTGAGAACCAGCTCCTGGGCAAGATCGTCCGGCATGCGCGGCGCATCGGCTCGTGAGCTGTAGGGGCGGAAGTGCTGCGCGCGGCTCTGCAGCGAGGTGAGACGCGATTGCAGGCTCTGCACGTACTGCTGCGCCGCGGTCTGTTGCGCCTGAATCTGCGACAGCCGCTCATCGCGCAGCGACTCGATGTCCTTCACCGAGGTATAGGTGCTGAGAAGAAAGTAGTCGTGTTGCTTCTGCGCGACCTGCTTCTGCCGCTCACGCGCTTCGGCGGCGAGCTGCGCCGGAGTCTTCTCCGCATCCACGTGCCCGATCTCGACGCCCTGGCTGTTGAGGAGCTCGCGGCGATCCTTGGCGTATTTCGGTGGAACGCTGTCGCCGAAATGCACGACGCCATGCTCGTCCACCCATCGGTAGACGACGCCGCTGCCGTTATCGCTCTTCTGGGCAAGCGCCAGAGTTGGAATGCAGCCGAGGGCGAGCAGCAGAGCGAGAAATCGAGTCGGCGTGCGCATGCGTCTCTGTGATCTCGTCGCAAGGAAGCGAACCGACATATTCTGACCTACGGGGGCGCCGTGGCAAGCCTCAAGCCACCCCGTAGCGCTGCCGATAGGCCCTGAGCAATGTGAGCTGATCCTCAGAAATCACGCTCCGTTCAGCGCCCGGGCGCGAGAGCGCCTCGATGAGGTCCGCGAGTGTGACGACGCTCACACAAGGAATTCCGTGCTCGCGCTCGATTTCCTGGGTGGCGCTCAGGGCTCCCTGGCCGCGCTCCTGCCGGTCCAAAGCAAAGACCACACCTGCGGGCCGCGCTCCCTCCCGGCGTATCAGCGCGAGCGACTCGCGCACCGCCGTACCGGCCGTGACCACATCGTCGATGACGAGCACCCTGCCGGCGAGCGGCGCGCCGATGATGCTGCCGCCCTCACCGTGATCCTTGGCCTCCTTGCGGTTGAAGGCGTAGGCGACGTTCCGCCCGTGATGCTCAAAGAGTGCGGCCGCGGCGGCGGCGACCAGCGGAATGCCCTTGTAGGCGGGGCCGAAGAGCATGTCGAACGGCAGCGCCGCGCGCGCGATGGCCGCCGCGTAGCAGCGCCCGAGCACGGCAATGGCCTCGCCGTCGCTGAACAGGCCGGCGTTGAAGAAGTAGGGGCTCTCGCGCCCGGATTTGAGCTTGAACTGCCCGAAGCGCAGCGCCTGGCGCGAAAGTGCGAGGTCGATGAAGGTCAGCTGGTAGTCCTGCATGCCAGTATCATGACCGAATGCCCACAGGTTCCGTCAATGGTCGCGGCGGCTGGCTGCAGGCGCTCGCCGTTTATGCCCAGCCGCGCATGCTCGCCATGCTCTTGCTCGGGTTCTCGAGCGGACTGCCCTTCTACCTCGTATTGCAGACGCTCACCGCCTGGCTGCGCCAGTCCCACGTGGCACTGCCCCTCATCGGCATGTTCGCCTGGGCCACCATTCCCTATTCGCTCAAGTTCGTCTGGGCGCCGATCGTCGATCGCGCCCGCCTGCCGCTGCTTCACCGGCTGTTGGGTCGGCGCCGCGCCTGGATGCTGCTGGCGCAGGCCGGCATCGCTTTCGGTCTCGCGCGTCTCGCGTTCAGCCATCCGCTCTCCAGCGTCCTGCGAATGGCACTTTGGGCGCTGTTCACGACCTTCTGCGCTGCGACCCAGGATATCGCCATGGACGCCTGGCGCATCGAGTCCGCACCGATCGAAATTCAGGGCGCGATGGCCGCAGCGTACAGCGTCGGTTACCGGATCGCGCTCTTCGCCGGCAGCGCCGGTGCGCTCGCTCTGGCGCAGGCGCTCGGCTGGCGCGCGAGCTACCTCTGCATGGCGGCGCTCACGCCCGTCGGCATCATCACTACGCTCATCGTGAGGGAGCCCGTCGTGGCCGAGCCGCGCGAGTCGATCGTGCGGGAGAAACGCGTGGTTGCCTGGTTAGAGCGGCGGGCCCACTGGCCGCAATTCATGAAGGACGCCGGCGCCTGGTTCATCGGCGCGGTGGTCTGCCCGCTCGTCGACTTCTTCGGACGTTACGGAGCACGCCTCGCGCTGTTGACCCTGGCGCTCGTCGCCGCCTACTGGCTCACCGATTTCGCCATGGGCGCCATGGTGATGCCGTTCTACATCGATCACGGATACACCCTGGATCAGATCGCCATGGTCGTGAAGCTGTATGGGTTTGGCGTGTCGGTGGCGGGAGTATTCATCGGCGGGCTCCTGGTGGCGAAGTACGGGCTGTTGCGCTCGCTCGCGACCGGCAGCGCCCTGCTTCTTTTGGCGGGGATCGCCTACTCCCTGCTCGCGATGACTCACTCCCCGACGCTGCTCGGACTCGGGTGCGCCAATGCGTTGGATCAGCTTGCTCTTTCGGTCGCGGGTACCTCGCTGATCGCGTTTCTCTCGAGCCTCACCAGCCCGAAGTACACCGCCACCCAGTACGCGCTGCTCTCCTCTCTTTACCAACTCTCGGGCAAGGGCCTGGAAGGCTTCTCGGGCTTTGGTTCCCGCCTGGCGGGCTATCCACTCTATTTCCTCTGTGCTGCCGGGCTCAGCGTTCCCGTGCTGCTGCTGCTCGCGTGGCTCGCGCGGCGCGGGATGTCGGATGAGGGATTACCCGTACTCTCTACCGCGGGGGCTGGAGGCGGTGTCAGTGGCGCAGCATGAGCTCGACCTCGAGCGCGTGATCTGCCGCCTGGCGGACCTCGAGGAGCATGGCTCGCGCGCTTTCACCTTGGGTGAAGGCGATTGGCCGCTGCGCGGATTCGTGGTGCGTTGTGGGAGCGGTGTGCGCGGCTACCTCAACCGCTGCCCGCACGCGGGTCATCCGCTCGATCTCAGGCCGCATCGGTTCCTGACGCCGGATCGGGCGATGATTCTCTGCTCATCGCACGGCGCGCTCTTCGAGAAGGACGCGGGCCGCTGTCTCGCAGGTCCCTGCGCGGGACAGCAGCTGCGACCTCTGCCGCTGCAACTGGTGGGCGATGTGGTGCTCATCGCGCCGGAGGCGGATCTTAGAGCACTGGCCGCGGAGGCCTGAGCGGCCCTCAATCGAATTCGAACAGATCGATGCCGTCGAGCGAGCCGGCGCGCAGACTCGGGTCCTGGTTGAGAGTGTCCGAGCCGCGCCCTTCATCATCGCCCGCCTCCACGTCCACCGAGCCGCTCCAGTCCTCGGGCGCCTCGGCCGCCTCGAGCGCGCCGTCGTCCCATTGCGCCTCCCAGTCCTCGCGCTCCATCTCCTCGACGGTGCCGTCGAAGTACTGGATCTCGATCGTGCCCTCGTCATCATCGAGAGCCACGACCTCGAACAGCTCGCCGCCGCTCAAGCGATACCAGTCGCCGATACTGGGTTGAGGAGCCGCCATGTGAGACCTCCAGGAGGCCCGATCCCGAGCCTTCGCGTCCGTGGTGAACGCATGACACCTCGCGGCGGGTCCCGGAGCTGTTATCCTCCGGCCGCCGCGCGGGGGACGGCTACGATGTTGCGCCTCGCGTATGCCGCTTTCAAGCAGCGAGTGACGCTTCGCGAGAACCCCATGCTCGAGCAGCCGTTGAAATTCTTCGTCGTGTTCTTCGTGGTGGTCGAGCCGATCTCGCTGGTGCCGCTCTTCAGCGGGCTCACCCGCGGAGCCACCCGCGAATACCAGCGCCGCATGGCGCTGAAGGCCGTGGGCGTCGCGGCGATCATCCTCGTTCTCTTTGCCTTGGGCGGGGCGCCGTTCCTCGCGGTGATGGGCATCAGCCTGGGAGCGTTCAGGATCTTCGGCGGTGTGCTGCTCTTTCTGCTCGCACTCGAGATGGTATTCGCGCGCGAATCGGGCAGCCGCACCTCGAGTGACGAGCAGGCGGAGAGCCGGCGGCGGGCGGACATCTCGGTGTTTCCCGTGGCTTTCCCGTTCATCGCAGGCCCCGGCGCGCTCGCCACGGTGCTGCTGTGGTTCGGGCCGGTGCACATTCTGCGCGAGCCGGTGCTGTTTCTCGTGCTGCTTGCGGCGGCCGCGGTGGTGCTCGCCATATCGCTCGTGCTGATGTGGCTGGCGGAGCCGCTCATGCGGCTCATGGGAGTGACCGGGGTCAATGTCGCCGGGCGGCTGCTCGGCGTTGTGCTCGGAGCGCTGGCGGTGCAGTTCGTCATCGACGGACTGCGGGCGGCGTTCTTCGTCAAGCCCGGCTGAGGTGGCGCCAAGCCTCGGCGGTGGGCATTTCGCTGTGCCCGAGCTAGCGGCGACGGAACTCCAGGTCCCACACCTTGTGGCCCAGGCGTTCGCCCCGTCGCTCGAAGCGCGTCGGCGAGCGCTCCGCCGGACGCGCCACGAAGCCACCGCTCGGCGCCATGTTCCGCAGGCGCGGCTCGGCCGCTAGCGCCGCAAGCATTTCAGCGGCGTACGGCTCCCAGTCGGTGGCGAGGCGCAGCGCACCGCCGCCTCGCAAGCGCTCGGCGAGCAGCGCCACGAAGGGTTGCTGCAGGAGCCGGCGCTTGTGGTGCCGCTTCTTCGGCCAGGGGTCGGGGAAAAGAATCAGAATCTCATCGAGGCACGCGCCTTGGAGATGGCGCTCCAGCACCTCGACGGCATCGCGGCAGATCACGCGGACGTTGGTGAGGTCTCGCTCCTTGAGCTGCAACAGCAGCCGCCCGACGCCAGGTCGATGCACCTCGATGCCGAGAAAGTGATCCGCCGGCCGGGACGCGGCGAGCGCAAGCAAGTGCTCGCCGTTGCCGAAGCCGATCTCGGCCACCCTGCGGCCGCGCGCGCCGAAGAGCGCGTCGAGATCGAGCGGCGCCTCGCCGAGCTCGATGCCGTACTTCGGCCAGAGCTCCTCGAGCGCCCGCTCCTGCGCCGGTGTGATGCGGCCGCCGCGGGTGACGAACGAGCGGACCGCCCGCGGGTGCTCGGAGTTACCGCTCAGGGACGCAGGCCCACGCGTACGGTCGGCAATCCCTGGGCTTTCCACTCCGAGATGCCGCCGGCCATGTGCGCCGCCGGTTGGCCCGCGGCCTTGCGCATCCGAGCCGCGGTCAGTGAGCGGCCGCCGGCGGCACACTGAAAGACCACCGCGCGCTCGTTACCCGGGGGCAAGTGCGCGGCATCGAAGGTCGAGAGGGGATAGAGCAGTGCGCCGGCGATGCGCTCGGCGGCGTACTCCATCGGCTCCCGGACATCGACCAGCAGAACGCGGCCCTGCTCGAGCAGCGCCTGCACTTCCTCGGGCTCGTACTCCGTGATGCCATCGGGGGTGGTGTGGCTCATGGTGGGATTGTATCGCGCAGCCGGCGGGCGGTGAGCCTTTCAGGAAGCAGCCCGCACCGCGGCCGGCCGTTCGCCGCGGCGATGCCCGAGCGGCGTGCGCTTGAGCAGCAATAAGATCGGCAGAATGCAGACGATGAAGACGGCGAGCACCCAGAAGACGTCATTGAAGGCCATCATGTCGGCCTGGCGCTCGACGATCCGATAGAGCGTTCCGACGGCCATGCGCGCCGCGGCCGCCGGCGAAGCGCCGCGGGCCGTCAGCATCTGCGTGAGCGAGCGGATCGAGTGCTCGTAAACCGGGTTGAGCGGCTGCAGACCCGCCACCAGGCGCGCCTGGTGAAACTGCTCCCGCCGCGCGAGCAGCGCCTGCACCAGCGAGATACCGATGCTGCCGCCGATGTTGCGCCCGACCGAGATCATCGCCGACGCCCTGTTGGTTTTGTCGCCGGGCAGTCCGACGTAGGCGGCGCTGATGAGCGGCACGAAGAGAAACGGGATGGGCGCGCCCTGCCACATCCGCGCGATCGCGACTCCAGCAAAAGTCACCGTGGTATCGAAGTGCGACATGTTCCACATCGCGAGCGCCTCCACCGCGAACGCGACCCCCATCATGATGCGCGGCTGCACATGACTCGAGAGAATGCCGGCCAGGGGCATGCTGACGAGCGTGATGATCCCGCCCAGCGTGAGGGCGAGACCCGCCTGCTCGGCGGTATAGCCGAGCACCTGCTGCACGAGCTGCGGGATGAACTGCGTCGTGCCGAAGAGGATGACACCGATCGTCATGATGATGATGGTGGCGGAGGCGAAGTTCCGGTACTTGAAGAGCCTCATGTCGAGGAGCGGATCGCGCTCGATGAGCTCCCAGAGAACGAACGCGAGCAGGCACGCGCCCGCGACCAGCGCGGAGCCGCGGATGAGCGGGCTCGCGAACCAGTCCTCCTGCACGCCGCGATCGAGCATCACCTCGAGCGCGCCGAGCGCGAGGGCGATGAGCGCCGCGCCGGGCAGATCGAAATGGATGCCCCGGGCCCAGCGCTGCCGCCGCTCCTCGACGATGAGCGGCGGCTCATCCACCATCATCTGGACGAGAAAGAGCGCCAGCAGTCCCACCGGCACGTTGATGAGGAATATCCAGTGCCAGGAGAACCGATCCGTGATCCAGCCGCCGAGGAGCGGTCCCAACATCGGCGCCAGGATCACGGTGAATCCATACACCGACATCGCCTTGCCGCGCGAGGCGGGCGGGAAGGTGTCGATCAGCATCGCCTGGGTGACCGGCTGCAGCCCACCACCGCCCACGCCCTGCACGATGCGGGCGAGAATGAGGAATGTCAGCGAAGGCGCGAGCCCACAGCAGAGCGAGGCGAAGCTGAAGATCGCGACGCTGGTCATGTAGTAGCGCTTGCGCCCGAACACATCGGACAACCAGCCGCTCATGGGGATCACGGCGGCGTTGGCGATCAGGTAGCTCGTCAGCACCCAGGTCGCCTGGTCGTAGCTCGAGGAGGTGGAGCCTGCGATGTGCGCCAGCGACACGTTGGCAATCGCCGTATCGAGCACTTCCATGAAGGCGGAGATCGAGATCACACTGGCAATGAGCCAGGGACTGCGGTTCCCGGCCACGGATCGGGCCGGCGTCCACTCGTGCGCCGAGCCGCGGGCGCCGGTGGCGCGCGCGTCGGCCATTCAGCGCACCTGGACGGTGGGCTCGACCGACATGCCGGGCCCGAGGACACAGCCCGCCGGCACGGAGTCGAGCGCAATGCGCACCGGAACCCGCTGCACCACCTTGATGTAGTTGCCGGTGGCGTTCTCGGGCGGCAACAGCGCGAACGCCTCGCCGGCGCCACGCTGGATGGAGACCACGTGGCCGCGGGCATCGGCGCGCGGGCAGGCATCGATATGAATGCTCGCGCTCTGCCCGGGCCTGAGCTTCGCGATCATGTTTTCCTTGAAGTTGGCGCGCACCCAAAGATGCAGCGGCACGATGGCCATCATCTGCTGGCCCGGAGAGACGTAAGTGCCGACCGTGACGCTGCGGTTGGCCACATGGCCGGCCACTTTCGCCACCACCGTCGTATAGCCGAGGTTGAGCCTGGCCTGCTCGACGCCGGCGCGGGCGGTCGCGATGCGCGCCTGCGCCCCCGTGACGGCCGCCTTCGCGGAGTCGATCTGCGCCTGAGCGCTCTGCACCCGCTGCGCGGCGGCGCGCTGCTGCGCAGCGGCACTGCGGGCGGTGGCGACCGCCTCGTCAACGGAGCTGCGCGCGACGGCCCTGGGGTTCACCGCGCGCAGGGACTGATAGCGCTTGAGATCCTGCTGCGCGCGCACGGCGGTCGCCCGGGCGCTCGCGAGATCCGCATTCGCCTGCGCCAGGCCGGCCTGCGCCACCGCCACGTTCGCATTGGCCTGCCCGAGAGCGGTCTGCGCCTGCTGCTGCGCGGCCATCGCCTGCGCGAGCGCGAGGCGAAATTGCGCGGGATCGATTTCGACCAGAGGCTCGCCGGCGTGAACGAGCTGGTTGTCGTCCACGAGAACCCGCGTCACCTCACCGGCAACCTGCGGCGAGACATCGACGATATGCGCCTCGAGGAAGGCGTCGGTCGTGGTCTCGATCCCGCTTTCGTGCCACCACCAAAGCGCCACCAGCACCACGAGGGTGGCGAGCGCGACGGCCCCTCCGATGATGACGCCGCGTCGCCGAAACCAGGGCGGCGAGGCTGCGCCGCGAGGCCGCGACTCGGCCCCTTGGTCCTGCTCGCCGGGCCGGCCACGCTCGCGCACATCGTCGCGCACATA
>DATFCZ010000042.1:0-13188 GCA_035252605.1 Steroidobacteraceae bacterium | reverse complement strand
CATCCCGAAGCCCAAAGCGAGGCCGACCCACGGCTCGCCGAGGAGCTCGGCGACCTCCTCTTTGCGGTGGCCAACTGGGGGCTGCACCTTAAGATCGAGCCCGAGGAGGCCCTGCGCGCCGCGAATGCGAAATTCGAGCGGCGCTTCCGGCGCATGGAGACCCTGGCGGCCGAGCGGGGGGCCCCGCTCAAGACGCTTGATGCCGGGCAATGGGATGCGCTTTGGCGGCAAGCCAAGCGCGAGGTTTAAGGCCCGGTCCGATTCAGCGCCGATTCACCCGCTGCAGGCTATGTTTTGCCGGTTATGAACGCCCTGCGCAGACCCACGACTGCCGCCCTGGCGCTGGTGCTGATGGCCGGCGGTGCGGTGGCCGGCGCTGTTGCGCCATCTCCCCCCCAGGCGGTAGCACGCCGCAGCCCCCCGCGCATCGCCGCGAGAGTTTCGATGGACCAGGCGGTGATGCTGGCCGAGCATCGCTACCGGGCTCGGGTCGTCAGGGCCGAGACTCGCACCGAGGGAGACCGTACCATTTACGTCCTGCGGATGCTCGATGGTGCCGGACGGGTCTTTTCCGTCCGGGTCGATGCGGCGAGCGGCACGATTCTCTGACGCTCGCCTTCAGCCCTTCGCGGGGGAGTCCTGGAATGCGAGTACTGGTGGTCGAAGACGAGCAGGCGCTGCGCGAGACGCTGAAAGCGCATCTGGCGGAGGCGGGATTCACCGTCGATGTGGCGCAGGACGGGGAGGAGGGGCTCTTCGCCGGCATCGAGTACCCCCTCGATGTCGCGATCATCGATCTCGGCCTGCCGAAGCTCGCGGGGCTGGAGGTCATCCGGCGGCTGCGCGCCGCGCGCAAGGCCTATCCCATCCTCATCCTCACCGCGCGCGATAACTGGCAGGACAAGGTCGAGGGCCTGCAGGCGGGCGCCGACGACTATGTCGCCAAGCCCTTTCATTTCGAGGAGGTGTTGGCGAGGCTGCAGGCGCTGCTGCGCCGCTCAGGCGGCTGGGCGAGCCCGCAGCTCAAGTGCGGGCCGGTCACCCTCGACACCCGCGCCCAGACGGTGAGCGTGAACGATCAACCCGTGGACCTCACCACCTTCGAGTACCGCATTCTCGAGCACCTGATGCTGCGCGCGGGTGATGTCATCTCCAAGGGCGAGCTCACCGAGCGGCTCTACGATCAGGACTTCGAGCGCGACAGCAACGTCATCGAGGTGTTGATCGGAAGATTGCGCCGCAAGCTCGATCCGGAGGATCGGCTGAAGCCGATCGAGACGCTGCGCGGGCGCGGCTATCGCTTCGCGCTCGCGCGCGATCCGGCCGGGTAGTTTGCGCCCGCCGTGCACTCCTTAAGCCGCCGGCTGCTGGTCTCGGTCGCCGTACCGCTCGCGCTCTTCTTCGGCGTGATGATGTGGGTGCTCGACCACGGGTTTCAGACGCTATCGGAACGGCAGCTGCACGCGCTCCTCAATGCGCAGATCGTCACCCTGATCGCCGCCGCCGAGCCCAACCCCGCCGGCGGCTACGACGCGCCGCTCAACGGTCTCGATACCCGACTGGCAACGCCAGATTCGGGACTCTACGCCCAGATCCAATCCAACAACCACGTGTGGCGCTCGCCCTCGACGGCCGGAGTGCCCATCGACTTCGGGACCCCGCTCGCGCAGGGAGAGCGCGAGTTCTCCTATGGGGTCGTCGGCCACACGCGCGTTGCCATCGAGAGCCGGGGCATCTCCTTCCAGGAGGACCCGAATCAGGCGCACGCGCTCACCTTCAGTGTGGCGGTGAGCCTCACACCTTACGAGGAGCAGCTGTGGCTCTTTCGCAGCCGCATGCTCGGCTGGTTCACCGGGCTGATGCTCCTGCTGCTGCTTTCCCTCGCGGCGCTGCTGCGCCACGTGCTCGCGCCCTTGCGCCGGCTCGAGCGGGAGATCCACGAGGTCGAGGAGGGCCGCAGCGAGATGCTCGGCAGCGGCTATCCGCGGGAGTTGAGCGGAGTGGCGCGACACCTCAACGCGCTGCTCATCGGGGAGCGCAAGCGCGTCGCGCGCTATCGCGACACGCTGGGCAATCTCGCCCACGGACTGAAGACGCCGCTCGCGGTGATGCGCTCCACGCTCTCGTCCGAGGTGGCATCGGGGCAGGCCGCCCGCACGATCGGCACGGAGATCGATCGCATGACCGGGATCATCGAGCATCAGTTGAAACGCGCCGCAGCCTCGGGCGGCGCGCTCCTCGGGCAGGCGCCCGTCACCGTGGCGCCGGTGGCGGCGGAGCTGCGCGCCGCGCTCCTCAAGGTGTACTCGCGCAAGGATCTCTCGATCGAGCTTGCGATCCAGGAGGGGAGTCAATTCATCGGCGACCGGGGCGATTTCATGGAGCTGCTGGGGAATCTTCTCGATAACGCCTGCAAGTGGTGTCGGAGCAAAGTGCGGGTGTCGGTGACGCTGGGCGATGGGCGGGCGGCGGCGAGCCGGGACAACCTCACCCTGGTCGTGGAGGATGATGGGCCCGGGATCGCGGAAGAGAACCGGGCGAAGGTCCTCGAGCGGGGAGTGCGCACGGATGAGAAGGTGCCGGGGCATGGGTTGGGACTCGCCATGGTCCACGACACGGTCGATCTTTACGGTGGCAAGCTCATCGTCGATGCCTCGCCGATGGGAGGCGCGCGATTCTCACTCAGCCTGCCGGGGAAGAAATCGAGCTAGGTTCCGGCTGCGCGGCGCATCGCCGAAACATCGCTTTCCCGGAACGCGGCAGCAGGCTCCTCGCATGGGCCTTCCCTGGCGGCAGGGCACCCAGCCCGGCCTATCCGGGCCGGGCGTTCGCCGCTTCGCGGCTCACCCCTGTACGCTGCCGGAAAAACGTCCCTGTTTTTCAGGCTCCGGGAAAGAGACCTTTCACCGCTGCGCCACTGCGCTGTCACAACTCGAATTTTATTCCCTGGGCGAGCGGCAGGTCGCGCGACCAGTTGATGGTGTTGGTCTGCCGGCGCATGTAGGCCTTCCAGGCATCCGAGCCCGACTCGCGGCCGCCACCGGTGTCTTTCTCGCCGCCGAAGGCGCCGCCGATCTCGGCGCCCGAGGTGCCGATGTTGATGTTGGCGATGCCGCAATCGCTCCCGGAAGCCGAAAGAAAGAGCTCGGCGTGCTGCAGGCGGTCGGTGAAGAGCGCGGAGGAGAGGCCGTAAGGGGTGGCGTTCTGCTGCGCGACCGCTTCCTCCACCGAATCGACCGGAATGAGATAGAGAATCGGGGCGAAGGTCTCGTGCTGCACGATCTCCCAGTCGTTGCGGGCACGGATCAGCGTCGGCTCGACGAAGTGGCCGGGACCGGGGAGAGTGCGGCCACCGTGCAGGATCTCGGCCCCGGCGCTGCGGGCGGCGGCGACCGCCGATTCGAAGCGCTCGACAGCCTGCGCATCGATCAGAGGTCCCATGAGGGTCGAGGCATCGAGCGGATTGCCGATGCGCACCTGCGCGTAGGCATTCGTGAGGCGCCGCTCGAGCTCCGCGGCCACGGCTTTGTGGACGAAGACGCGACGGGTGCTGGTGCAGCGCTGACCGGCGGTCCCGACCGCTCCGAACACGATCGCCGGCACCGCGAGATCGAGGTTCGCGGTCTCATCGACGATGATGGCGTTGTTGCCGCCGAGCTCGAGCAGACTCTTGCCGAGCCGCGCGGCGACGCGCTCACCGACCTTGCGGCCGACCGGCGTCGAGCCGGTGAAGGAGATGAGGGCGACGCGACGATCGTCGACGAAGCGAGTCGCGAGCTCCGTCCCGCCATCGATGAAGAGCTGGAAGATGGGCGGCAGCCCGCGTCCCTCGAGCACCCGATTACAGAGCTGCTGCACGGCGATCGCGGTGAGCGGGGTTTTCGGTGAGGGTTTCCACACCGACGCGTTGCCGCAGATCGCCGCGAGGAATGCGTTCCAGGACCAGACGGCCACCGGAAAGTTGAACGCGGAGACGATGCCGACGACCCCGAGCGGATGCCACTGCTCGTACATGCGGTGGCCGGGACGCTCGGAGTGCATGGTGTGCCCGTAGAGCATGCGCGACTGGCCGACGGCGAAATCGGCGATATCGATCATCTCCTGCACCTCGCCCAAGCCTTCGGCGAGGATCTTGCCGTTCTCGAGCGAGACCAGGGTACCGAGATCGGCTTTCACCCGACGCAGCTCCTCGCCGATGAGACGAACGACCTCGCCGCGCTTCGGCGCCGGCACTGCGCGCCAGGCGGAGGCGGTCTCGACGGCCGAGGCAATGACGGCTTCGTACTCCTCGCGCCCCGCCGGTCGCACCTGCGCGATCAGGGTGCCGGTCGCGGGATTGCGCACGTTCAAGAGCGCCGCGTCGCGGCCGCTCGTCCAGCCGCGCGTTCCCGACCAGGCGCCGGGGTTGAGCGGGGCAAGCTCGAGCCTGGCGAGCAGGCTGTTGAGATTGGATTCGCTCATCGCGCTGCCGCCTTCTTTTTCTGTGTCCGCTGGTGCCCGGTCTTGCCCGAGACGATGACTTCCGCCGACACGTTCTTGTTGCCGCCTTGCGCATAGTGGCTGCCGAAGCGGTTGGCGAGAATGTCCGTGAGGCGAAACTCCTCCTGCGCGATGAACCCGTGGTAGCGCTGCGGGTGCTCGAGCACGAGGTCAACGACCGAGGTGATGCCGGCGGCGGTCGTCACCTGGATGGCGGACCAGAGCCGCCCGGCGATGAGCTGCGGATAGATCTTGTTGACGTAGTTCTCCTCGCGCAGCTCCCCGTCCTGCGTGCCCGTGACCGCCGCGTAGACGATCACGACATCCTGCAGCGTCTGCGGCACGGCGTTCTCCAGAACCCGCTTCAACGTGCCCCGATCCTGATTGAGCTTGAGGTCGTTCATCAGCAGGCGCATCTGCTCGCAGTGCCCGGGATAGCGGATGGTCTTGTAGTTCATCGACTCGCAGCGGCTCCCATGGGTCTCGGCAAGCGACCCGAGACCGCCCGAGGTGTTGAAGGCCTCATAGAGCGTGCCGTCGATCTCGATCTCCTCCATTCCCTCGAGCGGGGCCACCTCCACCGTGCGTCCATCGACGATCGCCTGGCAGGGGTTGCCGTACTCGTTGATGAGACCCTCGGTCGACCAGGTGAGGGAGTACTTGAGCACGTTGTTGGGATGCTGCGGCAGCGCCCCGACGCGCAGCTTCACCGCCCGCAGCTCCTCGAAGTGCTTGATGAGCTCGGCCGCCGCGATGCTGATGAATCCGGGCGCGAGACCGCATTGCGGCACGAACGCCTTCTCGGCACCCGTGGCGATGGCTCGGACGGAGCGCGTGACCTCCACGTCCTCGGTGAGGTCGAAGTAGTGGACACCGGCGCTGCGAGCGGCCTCCGCCACCGTGACATTACAGTAAAACGGCAGGCTCGAGATGACGGCATCCACCGGATGGCTCGCCAGGTGCTGCTCGAGGGCGCTACGCTGCTTGGCGTTCAAGGCGTGGGCGCTCAAGCCGGGAGCCCCGTGCGCGCGCACCACGGCCTCCGCGACCGAGCCGTCGACGTCCCCGAGTTGAACCTGGTAGCTGCCCGAGCTCGCCAGGAGCCCCGAGATCAGCGCGCCGATCTTGCCGGCGCCGAGAATGAGTACGCGATGCATTCGAGACCCTACATGGTTTAGAGCGAGCCCTCTAAAGACCCGTTCCCGCGAGCCGGACTGCCCCGGGAAACGAAACGGTCCTGGCCGCTGCTGATGGCGAATTGAGAAACGCGCATTCTCGCCTCAAGAGGGCCTTCCGCGCCAGCCAGGGCTGTGCCGAACGGCTGGGGGAACTCCCCCATGGTACGATGCCTTGGCTATGCGATCCCCGCAGACAACCTCCTGGCACTGCGCCAGCTGGCAGACCAAGCCCGCCCAGCAGCAGCCGGTCTATCAGGATCCGGCGGCCCTCGAGCGGGTCGTCGCCGAGCTCTCGCGGCTGCCGCCGATCGTCGTCTCCTGGGAGGTCGATGCGCTGCGGGAGCGCCTGGCGGCGGCCCAGCGCGGACAGGCGTTTCTCCTGCAGGGGGGCGATTGCGCCGAGACCTTCGCCGACTGCGAGTCAGACACGATCGTCAAGAAGCTGAAGATCCTCCTGCAGATGAGCCTGGTGCTGCTGCACGGCCTGAAGAAACCGATCATTCGCGTCGGCCGCATGGCCGGCCAGTACGCCAAGCCGCGCTCGGTCGACACCGAGACCCGCAACGGCATCACCCTGCCGAGCTTCCGCGGCGATCTCGTCAACCGCCCCGAATTCACCGCTGCCGCCCGCGCCGCGGATCCGGAGCTGCTGCTGCGCGGCTACGAGCGCGCCGCTCTCACACTCAATTTCGTGCGCTCGCTGGTCGATGGCGGCTTCGCCGACCTGCATCACCCGGAGTACTGGGACTTAGGTTTCATCAAGCACGCGCAGCTCAAGGACGCCTACCAGCGCATCATTCAGTCGATCGGCGATGCGCTCGACTTTTTCGAAGGCATCAGCGGCAGCGCCGTCCATGAGGCGACGCTCGTCGATTTCTATGCGAGCCACGAAGGTCTGCACCTTCTTTACGAGCAGGCGCAGACGCGCTTCATTCCGCGGCAGAACCGCTGGTACAACCTCTCGACGCACATGCCATGGATCGGCATGCGCACCGCCAAGCTCGATGGCGCGCACGTCGAGTATTTCCGCGGCATTTCCAATCCCGTAGGCGTCAAGGTCGGGACCGCCATGGACACCGCCTGGCTGCAGGGGCTCGTCACGACGTTGAATCCGCAGAACCAGCCCGGGCGCCTCACCCTGATCCATCGCTTTGGAGCCAAGGACATCGCCACCGCCCTGCCCAAGGCGATCGAAGCAGTGCGCGAGACCGGCCAGACGGTGCTCTGGGTCTGCGATCCGATGCACGGCAACACCGAGACCAGCACCGGGGGGCTCAAGACCCGGCGCTTCGAGAACATCCTGAAGGAGCTCGAGACCGCCTTCCGCATTCACTCGGAGATGGGCTCGTACCTGGGCGGTGTGCACATCGAGCTGACGGGCGAGGACGTCACCGAATGCACGGGCGGAGCGCGCGGTCTTACGGATGCCGATTTGGCCCGGGCTTACCGCTCCACCGTCGATCCGCGCCTGAATCACGAGCAGGCGCTCGAGCTCGCGATGCTCATCGCCGAGCACAGTCAGAGCCGCCGCGCAATCCAACGCGGATAGCCGCTTACCGGGGATGCGGTGTCCCGTTGCCGGTACAATGGGCCCCATGCAATACGAGCACATCGTCGTCCCTGCCGAGGGACGCAGGATCAGCGTCAATCCCGATACCACCTTGAGCGTGCCCGACAATCCGATCATTCCCTACATCGAGGGGGATGGCATCGGAGTCGACGTCACCCCGGCGATGCTGCGGGTGGCGAACGCCGCCATCGAGAAGGCCTACGGACGCGCGCGGCGCATCAGCTGGATGGAGGTGTATTCCGGCGAGAAGGCGAATGCCCGCTACGGGCAGTGGTTTCCGGATGAGACGCTGCACGCGCTGCGGGACTTCGTGGTCTCGATCAAAGGCCCGCTCGGAACTCCCGTGGGCGGCGGCATCCGCTCACTCAATGTCGCCATGCGACAGAGCCTGGACCTCTATGCCTGCGTGCGCCCGATCCGCTACTTCCCGGGCGTTGCGAGCCCGATGCAGGATGCCAGCCTCACCGACATGGTGGTCTTCCGCGAGAACACCGAGGACATCTATGCCGGCATCGAGTGGCCGGCCGGATCGGCGGAGGTGCACAAGCTCATCGCCTTCCTGCATCGGGAGCTCGGGGTCACCGGCATCCGCTTTCCGGCAAGCTCAGGCGTAGGCATCAAGCCGGTCTCGAAGGAGGGCAGTCAGCGCCTCATCCGCAAGGCCATCCAGTACGCCATCGAGAACGACCGGGTGTCGGTAACGCTGGTGCACAAGGGCAACATCATGAAGTACACGGAGGGCGCGTTCCGCAATTGGGGATACCAGCTTGCGAAGGAGGAGTTTGGCGCCAAGGAGATCGATGGCGGCCCGTGGCTCAAATTTCCGAACCCGCTCAGCGGCCACGAGATCATCGTGAAGGACGTGATTGCGGACAACTTCCTGCAGCAGGTGCTATTGCGGCCGGAGGAGTACGATGTCATCGCGACATTGAATCTCAACGGCGATTACGTCTCCGATGCGCTCGCCGCCCAGGTGGGCGGCATCGGCATCGCCCCCGGCGGCAACATCGGCGATGGGCTCGCCGTGTTCGAAGCAACCCACGGCACGGCGCCCGGGTTTGCGGGCAAGGACCGGGTCAACCCGAGCTCGCTCATCCTCTCGGCGGAGATGATGCTGCGCTATCTCGGCTGGAAGGAGGCCGCCGACCTCATCATCAAGGGCGTGACCCGCACCATCGCCCACAAGGAGCTCACCTATGACCTCGCGCGGCTGCGCGAGGCCATCAAGGCGCCGAAGCGCGAGCTCGCGGCGCGCAGGAGCGTCGAGGAGGACCTGCAGCGCCTGATCCCGGGGGCGAAGCTCATGAGCTGCTCGGGATTCGCGAGCGCCATCATCCGCCACATGGACGACCCGCATTAAGCAGCTCAGATCGAACCAAGGACATCGGCCGGTGCTGCCGGTCGGGCGCACCGCGGCCTACGATCCTGGCTGCACGCGCTGCCCGCGGCTTGCCGAGTTTCTGGCGGAAGTGCATGCCAGCTACCCCGATTACTGGGCACGGCCCGTGCCTTCCTTCGGCGCCACGAACCCGCGCCTCCTCCTCATCGGGCTCGCGCCCGGGCTACACGGGGCAAACCGCACCGGCCGGCCCTTCACGGGCGATTACGCGGGCGAGCTTCTTTACCGCACCCTGTACGAGGCGGGGCTCGCCACGCAAGCGCAGTCGATCGCCGCCGACGATCGACTCGAGCTCAAGCACGCGCGCATCATCAATTCGGTCAAGTGTGTGCCTCCCGGCAACAAGCCGCTCCCGGATGAGATCCGCGAGTGCAACGCGTACCTGAAGGCCGAGCTCGCGTTGCTCAAGCGCGTGCGCGTGGTGCTGGCGCTCGGCAGGGTGGGGCATGAGGCCTTCCTCATGGCTTCGGGGCTCAAGCGCAGCGAATTTCCCTTCGCCCACGGCCGCGAGCACCGGCTCGACGAGACGCGGCACCTGATCGACTCGTATCATTGCAGCCGCTACAACACCTCGACCGGGGTGCTCACCGAGCCGATGTTCAGGAACGTCGTGGCGCGAGCCTGCGAGCTCGCGGGAATCCGCTGACTCCTGAAATCGGCGGGCTGAAGACCCCGCCGCCCGCGCAAGATGTGCCCGACCGAATTCGACCACAAGGCTTTCACGGCGGCGCTGCCGCGCCGGCCCGGCGTCTACCGCATGTTCGGCGCCGAGCGCGAGCTCCTTTATGTCGGCAAGGCGCGAAGTCTCAGGGACCGGGTGAGCACGTATTTCGCCGCGAGCAATGTCAATCCCAAGGTGCAGGCGCTCGTGCAGCAGATCACCGGCATCGAGGTCACGGTCACCAACTCCGAGACCGAGGCACTCCTTCTCGAATACAACCTCATCAAGGCGCACAAGCCGCGCTTCAACATCGTGTTGCGCGACGACAAGAGCTTTCCCTACGTGCAGCTTTGCGTCGATCACGAGTTCCCGCGGCTCGCGTTCTACCGCGGACCGCGCAGCGCCCCCGGGCGCTATTTCGGGCCCTTCCCGAGCGCCTGGGCCGTGCGCGACACGCTGAATCAACTGCAGAAGCTCTTCCGGATCCGTAACTGCCGCGACAGCTTCTTCGCCAATCGCAGCCGCCCGTGCCTGCAGCACCAGATCGGCCGCTGCTCGGCGCCGTGTGTGGGGCTCATCACGCGCGAGCTGTACGCGCAGGACATCGAGTCCGCCGTCAAGGTCCTCGAGGGACGGAGCGATGAGGTGAATGCGACGTTGCAGAAGCGCATGGAGGAGGCGGCGGGGCGGCTGGAATTCGAGCGCGCGGCGCAGATACGCGACCAGCTCGCGGCTCTGAAGCACATCCAGGCGCAGCAGATCGTGACGGCCGAAGGCGAGCGCGACGTCGACGTGTTTGCCATTACCGGCGAGCCCGGCGAATACGCAATCAGCGTGATGCTCGTGCGCGGCGGCCGCAATCTCGGCACCACGAGCTACTTCCCGCGGGCCGTGCTCGCAGAGCCCGAGGAGGCGCTCTCCTCCTTCATGATGCAGTACTACGCATCCCAGGAGCCGCCGCCGGAGGTTCTCATCGGGCAGAAGCTGGAAGGGACCGAGCCGCTCGCGCAGGCGCTGACGAGTCGGGCGGGACATGCGGTGCATGTGCGCTGCCCGTCGCGCGGACTCGGCGCCCGTTGGGCGGAGCTGACGCGCGAGAATGCCTCCCAGGCGCTGCGCATGCGGCTCGCACAGCGGGAGGGGTTGGATGAGATGCTGGCGGCGCTCGCGGCGGAGCTCGAGTTGCCCGAGGCGCCGCAACGCATCGAGTGCTTCGACATCAGCCACACGGGCGGGGAGGGCACGGTTGCCTCCTGCGTGGTCTTCGGGCCGGAAGGGCCGCTGAAGAAGGAGTACCGCCGATTCAACATCAGCGGCGTCACGCCAGGCGATGACTACGGCGCGCTCCGTCAGGCGCTCGAGCGGCGCTACACCCGGGTACGCGACGGCGAGATCCCCGCGCCCGATCTGCTGCTCATCGATGGCGGCTTGGGCCAGATCGGGGCCGTGCACGAAGTGCTGGAGGGGCTCGGCTTCGGAGACGTGACGCTGGTCGGCGTCGCCAAAGGGCCGGACCGCCGCCCGGGGCAGGAGCGGCTCTTCGTGTACGGCGCCGCGGCACCCCGGGTGCCGGAGGCGCATTCCCCGGCATCGCGGCTCATTCAGCGCATTCGCGACGAGGCGCACCGGTTTGCGATCACCGGTCATCGGCGCAAGCGCGCCCGCCGCTACAATGAGTCCGTGCTGGAGGCCGTACCCGGCCTGGGACCGGCCAAGCGCCGGGCGCTGCTCACGCATTTCGGCGGGCTGCAAGGGGTCATGCGCGCCGGCGTGGCGGACCTCTCCGAGGTCTCAGGAATCGGCGCATCGCTCGCGCGCACGCTTTATGATCACCTCCACCCCGGCTCTTGATCACGCGATGCTCTGGAACCTGCCCAACACGCTGACCTGGCTGCGCATCTTCGCCATCCCGCTCATCGTCCTGCTCTTCTTCATGCCCTATCACTGGGCGGATCCGGCCGCGGGACTGCTCTTCGCGGCGGCGGGTGTCACGGATTCCCTCGATGGCTACTTCGCGCGCCGACTCGGCCAAACCTCGCGCCTGGGGGCTTTTCTCGATCCGGTGGCCGATAAGCTGGTGGTGGCGGTCGCGCTCGTTCTCCTCGTGAGCAAGGACACGCGCGCCCTGATCGTCCTCACGGCTGCCGTCATCATCGGCCGCGAGATCACGATCTCGGCGCTGCGCGAGTGGATGGCCGAGATCGGTCAGCGGCGCAAAGTGGCGGTCTCCCAGCTCGGCAAGGTGAAGACCATCCTGCAGATCGTGGGGCTTTCGATGATGCTCTATCGCGTGCCCATCTTGGGTTGGCCGATCTATCCCCTCGGCGTCGTGCTCACCGAGCTCGCGGCCGCCGCGACCCTCATCTCCATGGTGGCGTACCTTCGGGCCGCATGGCCCGAGCTCAGACGCTGAGCGCGCAAGCCTCTGGTTTGCCGTGGATTTTCACCGCCGCGGGCGGCCCCTTGCCTTGACTTCGCAGGGCCCGCACATACAATCCGTCCCTCACCAAGGATGCGGGAATAGCTCAGTTGGTAGAGCGGTACCTTGCCAAGGTACAGGTCGCGAGTTCGAGCCTCGTTTCCCGCTCCAAATCCAAGAATCAGGCTGATCCGAAAGCACCTCCGCGGCTGCGTATTACGCAGAGGTGCGGGCGAGGTCCGTCGGCAGATACGGCCTGTTTCGTGCTGGCACATGGCGTGGACCGCGATAGGCTCCATGAGCATTTGCAGCGGGCCGAACGTCACCTGGCGGACGGCCAGCGTCGCCTCGAACACCAGCGTGGACTCGTCGATCGCCTGCGGCGCGACGGTCACGAATACCGCGCGCTGCAGGGTGAGAAGCTTCTCCGCACATTCGAGCAGTTACAAAGCATGAACCTCGCCGAGCTGACCCGCATCCGCGAGGAGCTTGCAAGGACGCCCTAGACCCGCCCGATCCACCGACAGCCGCAGCAGCCGGCGGTCAGATGCAGTGCAATTACGCCCCGACACCCGCCAGCTTGCGAATGCGGTCGTTCGCAAAATACTGCGCCTGCCCTTCGTCGATGGCTTGCAGAGCGAGCTCGGCGACGAATTCGGGCTTGTCGCCGTCGGCATAGTTGGATGACGGTCCGCCTCCCGCCGGAGTCCCCATCCTGTTCTTGCCGAAGTTGGTCGCGGTGATGAATGGATAGACCTCGCTCACGATGATGTGATCCTTTGCGAGTTCCGCGCGCGCCGTGAGGCTGAATCCAAGCAGCGCGCGCTTCGACGAGGAGTAAACGCTGTATTGCGGAACGGTCATGAACGCCGTCCCCGAATTGATGTTCACAATGCTTCCACCGCCCTGAGCTCGCATGAGCGGAATGACCGCCTGCATGGCGACGATCGGCCCCAGCACATTGAGATGAAAGATCTCATCGAAGATTGCCGGATCGATCTCCTCTATCGCAGCCGCGTAGCTGCGTCCGGCATTGTTGATCAAGCCGTCAATGCGGCCGTAGTGCCGATCAACGATACGTACCGCCTCCCGCACGCGATCAAACTGCGTCATGTCTACGGTGACAGGCAAGCTGTCGGGAAGCCGGTGCGCCAGCTCCTGCAATGCATCGCTGCTGCGAGCGAGCAGGGCGACTTTCGCGCCGCGTCCGGAGAGCGCGATCGCGATCGAGAGTCCTATGCCCGAGGAAGCCCCCGTCACGATGAAGACGCGATCATTGATTTGCATGGATCCTGATGCTCCGATTCGGCAGCTACATGGCGAAACGAGTATTGCAGCATCCTAGTGGACTGTAACGGCTGATGTGGCAGTGATGCGGCGCGTTGGATCGGAGTACTTCCACTTCACGGTTCGAGGCTCTTTGTTGTACTGACGGATGTAGCGCATGAGCTTTCTCTTGAGGTCAGCCACCGAGGTGAACAC
>DATFCZ010000041.1:0-83749 GCA_035252605.1 Steroidobacteraceae bacterium | reverse complement strand
GTGTTCACCTCGGTGGCTGACCTCAAGAGAAAGCTCATGCGCTACATCCGTCAGTACAACAAAGAGCCTCGAACCGTGAAGTGGAAGTACTCCGATCCAACGCGCCGCATCACTGCCACATCAGCCGTTACAGTCCACTAGTCGGGAACGCCCAACCTCTGGTGCATGATGGGGCTGGTGGTCGTGTACTGGAGGAACTGCCGCTTCTGCGGGAAGAGATGATGCTGGATGGCGAAGGCGGCGAGCGCCGCTTCGTGGAAGCCGGAAAGAATGAGCTTCTTCTTGCCGGGATAGGTGTTGATGTCGCCCACGGCAAAGACTCCCGCAAGGCTGGTCTGAAACTTCTCCGTATCGACCTTGAGGGCCTTCTTCTCCAGCTCCAGCCCCCAATCGGCGATGGGTCCGAGCTTCGGATGAAGCCCGAAGAAAACCAGAAGCTGATCGGCCTCGAGCGCATGCACCGTGCCGTCGGCGGCCTTGATGTTGACACCGCCGAGCGTTGCGCCGGTACTGATCAAGGAATGCGGCAGCGCCTCGAAGCAGCGCATGCGGCCGGCGGCGACCAGCTCTCGCATCTTGGCGACCGAGGCCGGAGCGGCGCGGAATTCGGCGCGCCGGTGCACCAGTGTCAGGCTTCGCGCCCGGGGCGCGAGCTCGAGCGTCCAGTCGAGCGCCGAATCGCCGCCACCGAAGATGACGAGCCGCTTGCCCTCGAGCGCGCCGACATCCTTCACGCGATAGAGAATGCCGCTGCCCTCGAAGGGCTCGGCGCCCTCGATGCCGATGCGCCGCGCCTGGAAGGAGCCGACGCCGCCGGCGATCACGACCGCGCCGGCATCGAAGCGCGTGCCCGCGGCCGTTGCGATGGAAAACCGCCCATCGTCCCGGCGCGAGAACTGGGTCACTTCCTGCCCGAGATGAAACTGCGGCTTGAAGGGCTTGATCTGCTGCATCAGCCGATCGACCAGCTCCTGTGCGCCGCAGACCGGCAGCGCCGGAATGTCGTAGATGGGCTTGTCCGGATAGAGCTCGGTGCACTGCCCGCCCGGGTGGGCCAGCGAATCCACGATATGCGCGCTGATGCCGAGCAGGCCCAGCTCGAACACCTGGAAGAGTCCGCAGGGACCCGCGCCGACGATCACCACCTCCGCCTGAATCGGCTCGCCGGAGGGAATAGAGGAATTGAGGCTCAATTCGACCCCTTTCGGGTATGCTTCTTTACGCCGCGGGCGCGCGCGCCAGCCGGCATTCTAGATCGGTGACAAGCGCTTGGGGGGACACGCACGGTGATGGCGCACGAGTGCCGGACTCGATGCTCGCAGGTCCGGCAGGCGCCTACGCCCGGCCTGCGTTCGCGTCGGTGGGGGTGTGGAAGTACTCGCTTTCCGAGGCCAGCTGGTCGATCAGCCGTCTCAGTTCCGCCATGCGGCCTTCCGCGGTGCTGATGGGCATGCAGTCCTGGCAGCGGGGGTCGCCGCAGGGCTGGCGCGAGTACAGCCAGTACTGCAAAGCGCCCGCGAGCAGACCGTCGGCAATGTCCCAGAGGTCGGCGTCCCTGTCCTTATCGGCAAGGCGGTTGCCCAGATCGACCGCCTTGGTGAAGGCAGAGTCGAATGTGTCAGCGATCTCGGTCATGAGCCCTGCTCTCCATCATCCGGGTAGTATAAGGCAATCGCCGCATCCTTTTAGCCCACGGGATGAGGCCCTCCGGCCCCGCGCCGCGGTCCGCTTTGCCGCCGGCGTGCTCACTGGCGCGGCGCTTCTGAGATGAGGGGCACGGACGCCCGCGGCAATAACGCGCAGACTCCCCCGTTAAGCTCGGGGGCAACCTTGGCCTATTCCCAGGTCCGAGAGCTCCGGCTTATGTCCTATGCCTGAGGCAGAGCACATCGATCGGCGCCGGCTGCGGCCGCGATTCGGCATCGGTACCCGGCTCACGCTCGGCCTCGCCGCCGTCGCGGCGGTGGTGGGGGTGGCCCATGTGCTCGCAACTCGCACCACCCGCGCGGCCGTCGAGGCGGTGCGCGACATGCGCACCCTCAACGAGCCGCTTGCCCATCGCGCGAGCGCGATTCTCGAGAAGCTGAGCGCCTACGATCGCGTCCTCGGCGATCATCTGCAGTCCGCGGATGACGGTGATTTCCTCGCTCTCGCCTCCGCGGGCGATGCCTTGCAATATGCCGTCGACCGGTATTTCCAGGCCGCTCCCCCTTCGGACCTGACCGCCGCCAGCCAACAGCTGCGAGCCGATCTCATCTCCCACATCCAGAACGGGCGGCAGCTTGCGTTGGATGCCGCGCAGGAAGGACAGTGGCGGGCGCAACACTGGGAGGCGCTCGAGCGCGTCTATCAGCTGGTCGCGACGGCGGGCGGCACCGGGGTCACGATCCACGGTCAGGTCATCGCGCGCCCCTCCCTGTCCGCTCTCGCGACCGCGATCGATGCCGTCCGCTACAGCTATGGCTCGCCCGCCGCCACCGCCGCCCGCGAGCGTAACTTCGAGAGGGTCCTGCGCGCTCACGCGGCCGAACTCTCGCGCTCACCGGGACGCGCCTGGATGGAGGTCGTGCAATCGGACTTCGCGCGCGCGGTTCGCCTGCGGCTCGCGATCGAGCGGCTGGATGCGAAGGACTCGGCAGCGCGGCGCGCCCTCCTCGAGCAAAGCGGCATCCTGACGAGCGAGGTGCAGAGCGAGCTGCAGGCGCCGGCGCGCATCGGACTGCTCAATGCAGCCCGCCATGCCGCGACCTCAGCCGAGGCCGCCGAGCGCACCGTCACCCTCTCGGGCGCGGCGACCCTTGCCGTCATGGTGCTGGTGTCGGCGCTCCTCGTGCTCAGCATCAGCCTGCCGGTGCGGCGGCTCACCGCCGCCACCCGCCTGTTGGCGAGCGGCGATCGCAGCGCGCGCGCGCCTCGGGGCGGCTCCGCCGAGGTCGATGAGCTCGCCGGCTCTTTCAACACCATGGCCGACCAGATCTCGCAGGCGGAGGCCGAGCTGCGCGCCCATCAGGCCGAGCTCGAGCGGCACGTCGCCGAGCGCACCCGCCAGCTGCACCACCTCGCCCATCATGATCCGCTGACGCAGCTTCCCAACCGCCGCCAGCTCGCGGGACGCCTGGTCGGGGCGCTGGCGCGCGCCCGGCAGACCGGCCGGCGCGTGGCCCTGCTCTTCGTCGACATGGACAACTTCAAGTCGGTGAACGACACGCTCGGTCACAATTTCGGCGATCAGGTGCTGCAGGGCATCGCGGAGCGGCTGCAGGCGGCCGCCGGCGCCAACAGTCTGGTCGCGCGACTCGGCGGCGATGAGTTCACGCTCCTCATCGAGGACCTGCGCACGGTCGAGGAGGTGGAACGGCGGGCGGGCGCGCTGGTCGCCACCTTGCAGCAGCCGCTCACCATCGAGGGTCGGGCGCTAGCGACCACCGCCAGCGTCGGCGTGAGCCTCTTTCCCGATCACGCCGACGATCCGGAGGGCCTGCTGCGCGCGGCCGACGTGGCGCTGTTTCGCGCCAAGGAGCTCGGCCGCAACCGCTTCGCCCTCTATCGCGCGGCGCTCTATGACGCCGCCGCGCAGCGCTTTCGACTGGAGCAGGCACTGCGGCAGGCAGTCGAGGCCGGGGAGCTGCTCCTCATGTTCCAGCCCGAAGTTTCGCTCGGCGGCTGCGAAGTCAGCGCGCTCGAGGCGCTGCTGCGCTGGCGCAAGCCCGGCGGTCGTATCGCCACCGCAACCGAATTCATCCACATCGCCGAGAAGAGCGGTCTCATTCACGAGCTCACCGGCTGGGTGCTGCGCTCGGCCACCTCGACCGCGGCCGCCTGGCGCGCCGCCGGCTGGACGGAGGCCCGGGTCGCCATCAACGTCTCCCCGCCGCAGTTCTTCGAGAGCGACTTCGTGAGTCAGATCGTGCGCAGCCTCGATAGCGCGGGACTGCCCGCGAGCGCCCTGGAGCTCGAGCTCACCGAGACCGTGCTGCAGACCGGCAGCACGACCATCGAGTCGCTGCGGCAGCTGCGCGAGCTCGGGGTCTCCATCGCTCTCGATGACTTCGGCATCGGCTACTCCTCCCTGACTTCTCTCGAGCAGCTGCCGATCAACCGCGTCAAGCTCGATCGCATGCTCATCGAGGGAGTCGATTCCAATCCGCGCTCGGCCGCCATCGTCCGCTCCATCGTGACGCTCTGCCATGGCCTCGGGCTGCAGGTCGTCGCCGAAGGCGTCGAGCGACCCGCGCAGCTCGAATTCCTCGCCCACTGCGGCCCGATGGCGGTGCAAGGGTATCTGCTCGCCCACCCGGTCGAAGCCGCGGTCGCCGCCGAGGAAGCCCGATCCGCCGCCGCGCGCGTGCGCAGCATCCTGCACGCCGCCCCGAGCCCGCCTTTGCATCTGGTCGGCTCGAGCCGCAAGCGCGGTCAGCCGAGCTAGACCTTCGTAAACGCATCGCGCGCGCAGACGCCGAGGTCCGGCTGATCGGTGAAGAACCCGTCGACGCCCGCGGCGAGAAACGCGCGCAACTCGCCCTGAAGATCCAATCCCGCAGGCAGGAACGCGCTCTCCGCCCGGAAAGTCCACGGATGCACCTTCAAGCCCGCAGCGTGGGCATCCGCCACGAGCGATGTCGGCTCCGCAAGCCTGCCGTGCGCATCGCGTCCAATGACGAGAGCTTTCGCAGGTCCGATGCAGGCGGCATAGGCCGCGATCTCCTCCAGGCCCTTCGGGGTGAGAAGCTGCGCGTAGGTGCGGGGATCGCCGCCTGCAACGAGGTCGTAGGGCGCGCCCGCCGCCTCGATGAGCTGCACCAGGGGCAGGCGGGTGAGGCGGCTCAGAGCCCGGAGATTGCCGGTCTCGAAGGACTGTAGGAAAGCGCGTCCCTCCCCTCCCCGGTAGCTGTAGCGCTCGAGCGCCGCCACCAGATGCTCCTCCATCGGCAGACCGGCCGCGGCGAAATAACTCGGGTGCTTGGTCTCGGGATACACGCCGATCGGCGGCGGCGGCAGCAGCCCCAGCTCCCGCGCGCGCGCCTGACGCTGTCCCTCGACGCCCCTGACCAACGCGAGAATCTCCTCCAAAGTTGGAATCTCGAGCCTGCCGTCGAGGCGCGTGTTGGCGGGCCGCAGCTCCGGGATGCGCTCCCGCACCCGCAGCGTCTTCAACTCCACGAGCAGGAAATCCTCGGTGAACCAACCCGTGACCTGCGCGCCGTCGATCACCTTGGTCGTGCGCCGCTCGGCGAACTCCGCGCGCGCGGCAACATCCGTCGTGCCGCCGATCTCGTTCTCGTGCCGCGCGACCAGCACGCCGTCGCGAGTTACGACCAGATCCGGCTCGATGTAATCCGCGCCCTGCTGCATGGCGATGAAGTACGCGGCCAGCGTGTGCTCCGGCGCATAGCCGCTTGCGCCGCGGTGGGCGATCACGATCGGTTTCGGCTTTCGGGGCATTTGGGTATGTTAATTGCTAAACTGGCCCGGTGCAGCTCACCGACCAGGACATCTATCTCTTTCGCGAAGGCACGCACGTGCGCGCCTTCGAGAAGCTCGGGGCCCATCCGCTGCCGCACCGCCCCGATGGCGAGCAGGGCACTCACTTCGCCGTCTGGGCGCCGAACGCCGCCAGCGTCTCGGTGGTGGGCGATTTCAACGGTTGGAATCCTACCGCGCATCCGCTGACATCGCGCTCGGACTCCTCGGGCATCTGGGAAGCCTTCATCGCCGGCGTGCGCGCGGGCGCGCTCTACAAGTATCACATCGTCTCGCGCAACGCCGGCTACACCGTCGATAAGTCCGATCCCTTCGCCTTTTACTGCGAGACACCGCCGCGCACCGCCTCGGTGGTCTGGGACCTGTCATACGATTGGGGCGATGGCGAGTGGATGGGCGCGCGCGGCCGCGTCAACTCTCACGATGCCCCGTGGTCGATCTACGAGCTGCATCTCGGCTCATGGCGGCGCGTCCCGGACGAGCACGGCCGCTGGCTCACCTATCGGGAGCTCGCGCACGCCGTGGGCGATTACGTCGTCGAGATGGGCTTCACGCACGTCGAGCTGCTGCCGATCATGGAGCACCCGTTCTACGGCTCGTGGGGCTATCAGGTCACCGGTTTTTTCGCGCCGACGGCCCGCTACGGCACGCCGCAGGATTTCATGTACCTCATCGATCACCTGCACCGGCGGGGCATCGGCGTCATCCTCGACTGGGTACCGTCGCATTTTCCGAGCGATGAGCACGGGCTCGCCTACTTCGACGGCACCCATCTTTACGAGCACGCCGATCCCCGGCAGGGCTTTCACCCGGAATGGAACAGCTCGATCTTCAACTACGGCCGCGCCGAGGTACGCAACTTCCTCGCGAGCAGCGCGCTTTTCTGGCTCGACACCTATCACATCGACGCGCTGCGCGTGGACGCGGTCGCCTCGATGCTCTACCTCGATTACGGGCGGCGCGCCGGCGAGTGGATTCCGAACCGCTTCGGCGGCAACGAGAACCTGGAGGCCGTGGAGTTCCTCAAGCAGTTGAATCTCGCCGTCTACCGCGACCACCCCGACTCGCAAACGATTGCCGAGGAGTCCACCGCCTGGCCGATGGTGTCGCGGCCGACCTACCTCGGCGGCCTGGGGTTCGGTCTCAAATGGAACATGGGCTGGATGCACGACACGCTCAAGTACCTGCAGACCGACCCCGTGTTCCGCAAGTTCCAGCAAAACCAGCTCACCTTCAGCATCTGGTATGCCTTCAGTGAGAACTTCGTGCTGCCGCTCTCGCACGATGAAGTGGTGCACGGCAAGGGCTCGCTCATCGGCAAGATGCCGGGGGACGAGTGGCGGCAGTTCGCATCGTTGCGGCTTCTCTTCGGCTACATGTGGACCCATCCGGGCAAGAAGCTGCTCTTCATGGGCGGGGAGTTCGGTCAGAAGCGCGAGTGGCAGCACGACGAGAGCCTGGAGTGGCACGTGCTGCAGTATCCGCTGCACGAGGGGCTGCGCCGCTGGGTGCGGGATCTCAATCATCTTTATCGGGTGACCCCGGCTCTGTTCCAGCGCGATTTCACGGCCGATGGCTTCCAGTGGATCGATTGCAACAACGCCGATGAGAGCGTGATCGTCTACCTGCGCAAGGGACATCATGCGGGCGATGTCGCGGTCATCGCCTGCAACTTCACGCCGGTGCCGCGGGAGAATTACCGGGTGGGGGTGCCCCGAGGAGGCTGGTGGCGCGAGCGCCTCAACAGCGACGCGACCCATTACGGCGGCAGCGGCATGGGCAACTTCGGCGCGGTCGAGGCTTCGCCGCTCGCCTCCCACGGCTTCACCCACTCGCTGGCGCTGCGCCTGCCGCCACTCGCCGCCATCGTCCTGACACCCGACTGACCCCGCAGCGGTAAGCCTGATGACCAAGGCGCGCGTCGTCATCGAAGGCGTGACTCCACAGGTGGACTGCGGCCGCTTTGCCGCGCGGCGGATCCTCGGCGACAGCGTCGCCGTCGAAGCCGACGTGTTCGCGGATGGACACGATGCCGTGGCCGCATCGCTCCTGTATCGGCACGAGAGCGAAGCCCAGTGGCGAGTCTCGCCGATGAGCTTTCTCGGCAACGATCGCTGGCAGGGCCGATTCACCGTCCAGACCCTCGGAAGATATCTTTTCACCGTCGAGGCATGGGTCGATCACCTCGAAAGCTGGCGCCGGGCGCTGGCGAAGAAGCACGAGGCCGGCCAGGACATCGAGATCGAGCTGCGCCAGGGCGCAGCCCTGGCGCTGGCCCATGCCGAGCGGGCGCCCGAGCCCGATGCTCGGCGGCTGCGCGAGTGGGCCAACGCCCTCACCGACCCGGTGCGTCAGCTCGAGGAGCGCGCCCTGCTCGCGCAAAGCGACGCGCTGCACGAGCTCGCCCGGCGCAGCCCCGACCCCGAGCTCGTGCTGCAACATGCGCCGCCGCTCGCCATCGAGGTCGAGCGGCAGCGGGCGCGGTTCTCGAGCTGGTACGAGATGTTTCCGCGCTCGGCCGCCGCGCAACCGGGCGCGCACGGGACCTTCGCCGACCTCGAGACCCTCTTGCCCTACGTGGCCTCCATGGGTTTCGATGTGCTTTATCTGCCGCCGATTCACCCCATCGGCGAGATCGAGCGCAAGGGACCCAACAACCGCGCCGGCGCCTCGCCCGCCGATCCCGGGAGCCCCTGGGCAATCGGCAGCCGCGAGGGCGGCCACAAGGACGTGCACCCGCGCCTCGGCACGCTCGAGGACTTCCGCCGGCTGCTCGCGAGCGCCGGGGCGTTGGGTCTTGAGATCGCGCTCGATATCGCATTCCAATGCGCTCCCGATCACCCGTACGTACGCGAGCATCCGCAGTGGTTTCTCAAGCGCCCCGACGGCACGGTGCAGTACGCGGAGAATCCGCCGAAGAAGTACCAGGACATCTATCCTTTCTGGTTCGAGTGCGAGGACTGGCGCTCGCTCTGGGCGGAGCTGAAGAGCGTGTTCGACTTCTGGATCGCGCAGGGCGTGCGCATCTTCAGGGTCGACAACCCGCATACCAAGCCCTTCGCCTTCTGGGAGTGGGTGATCGGGGAGATCCGACGCGCGCATCCGGAGGTGATCTTCCTCTCGGAGGCGTTCACGCGGCCGAAGGTGATGTACCGGCTCGCCAAGCTCGGCTTCAGCCAGTCGTACAACTACTTCCCGTGGCGCAACAGCAAGCGCGAGATCATCGAATACTTCACCGAGCTCACCTCCCCGCCGGTGTGCGAGTTCTTCCGGCCGAGCCTCTGGCCCAACACGCCGGACATCCTCACCGAGTACCTGCAGTTCGGCGGCCGGCCGGCCTTCGTGGCGCGGCTCGTTCTCGCGGCCACCCTCGGAGCGAGCTTCGGGATCTATGGGCCGGCCTTCGAGCTCATGGACAACCGGCCGCGCGAGAGTGGCTCGGAGGAGTACCTCGACTCGGAGAAATATCAGCTGCGCTCGTGGAGCCGCGACGATCCCGCGAGCCTGAAGGATCTCATCACCCGCCTCAACCGCATCCGCCGCGAGAGCGCGGCGCTGCAGAGCGATGCCGGCTTGAGGTTCCATCCGCTCGACAACGAGGCGCTGATCGCCTATAGCAAGACGAGCGGCGAGGAGTCGCTCCTCGCGGTGGTGAACGTCGACCCGCACCATGCGCAAGCCGGGTGGCTGCAACTCGACCTCGCCGCGCTCGCCCTGCCTGCCGATGCAACCTATCAGATGGACGACCTGCTCTCCGGTGCCCGCTTCCTCTGGCGCGGCCCGCGCAACTACGTGGCGCTCGATCCCGCGGGCGCCGCGGCGCACCTTTTCAGAATCCGCCGCAAAGTGCGCACCGAGCGGGACTTCGACTACTTTCTCTGATCGGGCACCTCAATGAGCGCACCCCTCGAGCCGCTGCCTTTCGCCGGCGACCCTCTCTGGTACAAGGACGCGATCATCTACGAGGTCCACGTCCGCGCCTTTTTCGACAGCAACGACGATGGCATCGGCGACTTTCCCGGCATCACGCGCAAGCTCGATTACATCCAGGAGCTCGGCGTCAACACCATCTGGTTGCTGCCCTTCTATCCCTCCCCCGGGCGCGACGACGGTTACGACATCGCCGATTACCACAACATCCACCCGCAATACGGCACGCGCCGCGAGTTCCGCAATTTCGTGCGCGAAGCCCATCGACGGGGGCTGCGCGTCATCACCGAGCTGGTGATCAACCACACCTCGGATGCGCATCCCTGGTTCCAGGCCGCCCGGCGCGCGCCCGCCGGCTCGGCGAAGCGCAACTTCTACGTCTGGAGCGACAGCGCGGATCGCTACGCCGGCACGCGCATCATTTTCCGCGATACGGAAAGCTCCAACTGGAGCTGGGACCCGCTCGCCAAGGCGTACTACTGGCACCGCTTCTTCGGCCATCAGCCCGACCTCAACTTCGACAATCCGCACGTGGTGCGGGCGGTGACCCGCATCATGGAGTTCTGGCTCGGCTACGGCGTCGACGGCTTCCGGCTGGACGCCATCCCCTATCTCGTCGAGCGCGAAGGGACCAACAACGAGAACCTGCGCGAGACCCACGACATCGTCAAGCGCATCCGCAGGGTGATCTCGGCAAAGCACCCCGACCGGATGCTGCTCGCCGAGGCCAATCAGTGGCCGGAGGACGTGCGCGATTACTTCGGCGACGGCGACGAGTGCCACATGGCCTATCACTTCCCGCTGATGCCGCGGATGTACATGGCGATCGCCCAGGAAGACCGGCACCCGATCGTCGAGATCATGGAGCAGACGCCGGACATTCCGGACAACTGCCAGTGGGCGGTGTTCCTGCGCAATCACGACGAGCTGACGCTCGAGATGGTGACCAGCCGCGAGCGCGACTACATGTACCAGGCGTACGCGGCCGACACGCGCGCGCGGCTCAACCTCGGCATCCGCCGCCGCCTGGCTCCCCTCATGGAGAATGACCCCGAGCGCATCAAGCTCATGAACAGCCTGCTGCTCTCGATGCCCGGGTCGCCGATCATCTATTACGGCGATGAGATCGGAATGGGAGACAACTTCTATCTCGGCGATCGTAACGGCGTGCGCACGCCCATGCAGTGGAGCCCGGACCGCAACGCCGGCTTCTCGCGCGCCGATCCGCAGCAGCTTTACCTGCCGCCCATCATGGATCCGATCTACGGTTACGAGGCCGTCAACGTCGAGGCGCAGACCCGCGACCGCTCCTCGCTCCTTAACTGGATGCGGCGCATGCTCGCGGTGCGCAAGAGCTCGCAGGCCTTCGGGCGCGGCACCCTGCGCTTCATCCGGCCGGGCAACCGCAAGGTGCTGGTGTATCTGCGCCAGTACGCCGAGGACACGATCCTGTGCGTGGTGAATCTCTCACGCTCGGCGCAGCCGGCGGAGATCGATCTCTCCGAGCACAAGGGCACGATCCCGGTGGAGCTCCTCGGCCGCTCGGTGTTCCCGCCGGTGGGCGAGCTCCCTTACCTCCTGACACTGCCGGCCTATGGCTTTTACTGGTTTCGACTCAGCCGCGAGGCGGCGCCGCCCTCCTGGCATGACGAGCGTCTGCCGCGCGAGGACCTGCCGGTGCTCGTGCTGGTGGAGGGTTGGAACAGCTTCTTCCCGGATCGGGTGGCCGCCTGGCGCGCCGGGCTCGCCACCCGGCTGCGCTCGCAGCTCGAGACCCGCATCGTGCCGCAGTACCTTGCGCAGCAGCGCTGGTTCGCCGGCAAAGGGGCGCCGATCACGAGCGTGCGCCTGCTCGATCATGCCGAGCGTCAGGATCCGTTGCCGCGCTGGTTCGCCGGCATCTACAGCGTCGAGACCCGCGGCCAGAGCGAGGGCAACACCGATCGCTACTTCGTGCCGCTCGCGATCGCGTTCGAGGACACCGAGGAGGCGCGCTGGCGCAAGCTCCAGCCGGCCGCGCTCGCGCGCGTGCGGCAACAGAGCACGGTCGGCGTGCTCGCCGATGCCTGCGCCGACGAAGGCTTCGCCCGGGCCATTATCGATGCCATCGGCGCCTCGGCCGAGCTTCCGACTCGGGAGGGGCGCGTGCGCTTCACGCCGACGACGCTTTACCCTGAGCTGCGCGGTGATCCGGCGGCCGAGCTTGCCGTCAGCCCGACGGGAGCGCAGAGCAGCAACACCACGCTGCGGGTCGGCGACGGACTCTTCCTCAAGTTCTATCGCAAGCTGCAACCGGGAGTGAACCCCGAGCTCGAGATCGGGCGTTATCTCACCGAGGTGGCCCGTTTTCCCAACATCGTGCCGGTTGCCGGCGCCGCGGAGTACACCGACCGCGATGCGGTCGGCTACACCGTGGCGCTCCTGCAGGCGTATGTCCCCAACCAGGGAGACGGTTGGAGCTACACGGTCGATTACCTCGTGCGCTTCCTCGAGGACCGCCGTAGCGGCGTGCCGGTGCTCGACGACGCGCACGGCCTGTACCTCTCGCTCGTGAGGACGCTCGCGATCCGCACCGCGGAGCTGCACCGCTCGCTCGCGCGGCCCAGCGACGATCCGGCGTTCGCGCCCGAGCCGATCGAGCCCGAAGATGTCGCCGGCTGGGCCGAGGCGGCCCGCGCGGCGGCAGAGACCACCCTCAGCCTGCTCTCGGAGCGTATCTCGCAGCTCCCCTCGAGCATCGCCGCCGACGCGCAGACGCTCATCGCCCGGCGCGAGAAGCTGTTGCAGCTCATCGCCAGCTGTGCCGCCGTCGCGCCTTCAGGCCTCAAGATCCGCCGCCACGGCGATTACCATCTCGGACAGGTGCTGCTCAAGCGCAACGACTTCGTGATCGTCGATTTCGAGGGTGAGCCCGGGCGCACGCTCGCGGAGCGCCGCCGCAAGCACTCCCCGCTCACCGACGTCGCCGGGATGCTGCGCTCCTTCGCCTACGCGCGCCAGGCCGCGCTCGAGCGCTGTGCGCTGCAGGGGGGCGATGACTGCGGCAGATGGGAACCGCAGCTTCAGAGCTGGGAGCAGGAGGCCCGGCGCACCTTCCTCGCCTCCTACGATGAGGTCGCGAGCGCGGCGGCTCTGTACGGCTCGCTCGAGCAGATGCGCCCGCTCCTCAACCTGTTCGAGATCGACAAGGCCCTTTACGAGGTGCGCTACGAGCTCGGCAACCGCCCGGAGTGGACCCGCATCCCTCTGCACAGCCTACTCGGCTTGAGTCACTGAAGAGGGAGGCTTCCTGGATCAGATCTCGAGCATCCGGCGCGCCGCAGGTCCGCGCGAAGCGCAGACGATCGGCGCAATCTGGCCCGGGCAACCTTATCCTCGCGGGGCCACCTGGGACGGCGAAGGTGTCAACTTCTCGCTCTTCTCCGCCGGCGCCGAACAGGTGGAGCTTTGCCTCTTCGATCCGACCGGCCGACACGAGGTGCAGCGCCTCACGCTGCGCGAGCGCACGGACGAGATCTGGCATTGCTATCTGCCCGAGGCCCGGCCGGGGCTGCTCTACGGGTACCGGGTCCACGGGCCCTACCGGCCGGAACAGGGACAGCGCTTCAATCCCAACAAGCTCCTCATCGAGCCCTACGCCAAGCGGCTGGAAGGGCCGCTCATCTGGAGCGATGCGCACTTCGGCTACCGGTTGGGGCATCCGAAGGGGGATCTTTCCTTCGACAAGCGCGACAGCGCCGCCGGCACGCCCAAAAGCCGCGTCATCGATTCCGCCTTCACGTGGGGCGATGACCGCCCGCCGCGCGTTCCCTGGCACGACACGGTGATCTACGAAGCGCACGTGCGGGGACTCACCATGCGCCATCCCGAAGTGCCGCCGGGTTTGCGCGGCACGTACGCGGGGCTCGCGACCGCGCCCATGATCGAGCATTTCCTCAGGCTCGGCATCACGACTCTGGAGCTGATGCCGGTGCACGCCTTCGTCGATGACCGGACGCTGCTCGAGAAGGGGCTGCGCAATTACTGGGGCTACAACACCATCGGCTTCTTCGCGCCGGAGCGGCGCTATTCGGCCACCGGACAGGTGAGCGAATTCAAGACCATGGTGAAGACGCTGCATTCGGCCGGCATCGAGGTGATCCTCGATGTGGTCTACAACCACACGGCCGAAGGCAACGAGCTGGGACCCACGCTCTCGATGCGCGGCATCGACAACGCCGCCTACTATCGGCTGAGCCGTGAGAACCCGCGCTACTACATGGATTTCACCGGCACCGGCAACACGCTCAATCTGCAGCATCCGCGGGTGCTGCAGCTCATCATGGACAGCCTGCGCTACTGGGTGCAGGAGATGCACGTCGACGGCTTTCGTTTCGATCTCGCCTCGGCGCTCGCGCGCGAGCTCTACGACGTCGACCGGCTGGGCTCCTTCTTCGACACCATCGGCCAGGATCCTGTGCTCTCGCAGGTGAAGCTCATCGCCGAGCCCTGGGACATCGGCAGCGGTGGCTACCAGGTCGGCAACTTCCCCCCCGGCTGGAACGAATGGAACGACAAGTACCGCGACAGCATGCGCGCCTACTGGAAGGGCGATGAGGGCCTGATCGGCGAGTTTGCCCGCCGTTTCACCGGCTCGGCCGATCTCTACGAGGCGAGTGGCCGAAAGCCGCACGCCAGCATCAACTTCATCACCGCACACGATGGCTTCACGCTCGAAGACCTGGTGAGCTACAACGGCAAGCACAACGAGGCGAACGGCGAGGACAACCGCGACGGCGCGAACGAGAACCGCTCGTGGAATTGCGGCGTCGAAGGGGCGACCGAGGATGGGTCGGTTCGCGCGTTGCGCTTGCAGCAGAAGCGCAACCTCATGGCGACGCTCCTTCTCTCCCAGGGCGCGCCCATGGTGCTGGGAGGCGATGAGCTCGGCCACACTCAGCTCGGCAACAACAACGCCTACTGTCAGGACAACGAGCTCTCCTGGCTCGACTGGGAGCTCGACGCCGACCGCCAGGCATTCTTCGAGTTCACCTGCCGGATGATCGCGCTACGCCGCCAACATCCGGTCTTCAGCCGCCGCCGCTTCCTGCAGGACGCCACCACCGCCGACGGCCTGCGGGAGATCATCTGGCTGAGTCCGGACGGACGCGAAATGACGCAGTCGGAGTGGACGGTGCCCTTCGCGCGCTGCCTGGGACTTTACCTCGCCGGAGCGGCGATCGAGCGGCGCGACCGGCGCGGACATCTGGTGACGGACGACAACTTCGTGCTGCTGTGCAACGCGCATCATGAGCCGATCCCGTTCAAGCTCCCCGCGCCGCTTGCGGAAAAAGTGTGGTCGACCGTGCTCGACACCGCCGCCGAGCCCGGGGCGCAACGGCTCGATGCCGGCACTCCCTATCCGCTGCAGGGGCGATCGCTCGCGCTGCTGCGGGAGGTGGCAGAACGATGAGTCGACGGCGGCACGACATGCCCTTCGGGGCGCAGGTGCTGCCGGATGCTCGGGTGCGCTTTCGCCTGTGGGCGCCGGCCGCGCGCCGGGTCGAGCTGGTGTTGGAATCGGGACCGGCACGCGTGCTGCCGATGGAAAGGCGCGAAGGCGGCTGGCTCGAGCTGCTCACCGATGAGGCGGGCGCGGGCAGCCACTATCGTTATCTCATCGATGAGGAGACGCGGGTGCCCGACCCGGCCTCGCGGCGCAACCCCCGGGGGGTTCACGGACCGAGCGAGGTGCTCGACCCGGAAGCTTTCGAGTGGACGGATGCGGATTGGCGCGCCAGGCCCTGGCGCGACGCCGTGGTCTACGAGCTGCACGTGGGTACCTTCACGCCGGAAGGCACGTTCGCGGGCGTGGCCCGCAGGCTCGAGCATCTGCAGCGGCTCGGGGTGACGGCGATCGAGCTCATGCCGATCGCCGAGTTTCCGGGCACCCGCAGCTGGGGATACGATGGAGTGTTGCCGTACGCGCCCGCCGCGGCCTACGGCTCGCCCGAGGAGCTCAAGTCGCTCGTCTGCGCCGCGCACGCGCGCGGCATCGCGGTGATGCTCGATGTGGTCTACAACCACTTCGGGCCGGAGGGCAATTTCCTCCATCTTTACGCGCCGCAATTCTTCACCGAACGCCATGCGACGCCCTGGGGGGCCGCCATCGACTTCGAGCAGGCGAGTCGTGTCGTGCGAGATTTCTTCGTCCACAACGCGCTCTACTGGCTCGAGGAATACCACCTCGACGGGCTGCGGCTCGATGCGGTGCACGCGATCTTCGATGCGAGCGAGCCGCACATTCTCAGCGAGATCGCGCGCGCCGCGCGCTCGGGTCCCGGGCGGGAGCGGCCGGTGTATCTCGTGCTCGAGAATGTCGCCAACGAGGCGCGCTGGCTCGGCGGCGCCGAGGAGAGCTTCGATGCACAATGGAACGACGACACTCATCACTGCCTGCACGTCCTCCTGACCGGAGAATCTCAGGGCTACTACGAGGACTATCGGGAGCACCCCCATTCGCTCCTTTGCCGCTCGCTGGCGGAGGGATTCGCCTACCAGGGCGAGAGCTCCCGCCACCTCGGCCGCGCGCGCGGCGAGCGCAGCTCGCATCTGCCGCCCTCGGCGTTCGTCAACTTTCTCCAGAATCACGATCAGGTGGGCAATCGCGCGCGCGGCGAGCGGCTGGCGCAACTTTCCCGCCCGGAGGCGCTGCGCGCGGCGGCGGCGGTGCTGCTGCTCGCCCCCTCACCGCCGATGCTCTTCATGGGCGAGGAGTGGGCGGCTCCGGAGCCCTTCCCCTACTTCTGTGACTTCGAGCCCGAGCTCGCCCACAAGGTGCGCCAAGGACGACTGCGCGAGTTCGCGCATTTCCACGGCTCCATGCCCGACCCCTGCGCCGCGACGACCTTCGCCGCCGCTCGTCTCGACTGGGCGCGCCTGGCGGAGCCGCCACACGCCAGGATGTTCGATCACTATCGACGCCTCCTCGCCATCCGCCGGCGGGACATCGTGCCCCTGCTGCCGCGCATCCTCGCAGGAGCGTGCGTCGCTTTCGATCCGGGTGGCGCATTCGCCGTGGACTGGAGGCTGCGCGATGAGGGGGTGCTGCACCTGCTCGCCAACCTGAAAGAGACCCCGGCGCCGATCGTCGGCCGGCCAGCCGGCCGCATGATCTTCTCGACTCATCCTGGTATCCGGGCGGCCCTCACCCGCAATGAGTTGGCCCCATGGAGCGTCACCTGGCTCCTGGAGCGCGGCCGTGGCGGACGCTAATTTGAAGCGCTGGATCCGGGCTCCTGCCCGGCCCAGCCCGCCTCGAGCAAAAAGCGTGGTTTTTGCTCGAGGCTCCGCCACCTGTGGCGGCGGGGCACCTCCCTGTGCCTAACGAGGAAGGCGCCGCATTCCCGGCAGTCGGGCGGGTTCCGCGCGCGACCTACCGCGTGCAGTTGAATGCGGGCTTCACCTTCGAGGACCTGACCGCCATCGTCCCCTATCTTGCGAAGCTCGGCATCAGCCACCTCTACTGCTCGCCCTATTTCCGCGCGCGCGCGGGCAGCGCCCACGGCTACGACGTGGTCGATCACAACTCCTTCAATCCCGAGATCGGCAGCCGCGAGAATTTCGACCGCCTGATCGCCGCGCTGCGTGCCCACGGCATGGGCCACATTCTCGATATCGTGCCGAACCATGTCGGGGTCATGGGGGCGGACAATGCCTGGTGGATGGATGTGCTCGAGAACGGGCAGGCCTCCATCTACGCGGATTACTTCGATATCGACTGGAACCCGGCCAACCCGGCGCTCACCGACAAGGTGCTGGTGCCGGTACTCGCCGACCCCTATGGGGTCGTGCTCGAGCGCGGCGAGCTCAGGTTGGGATTCGAGCGCAGCCTCGGATCGTTCGCGATCCATTACCACGAGCATCGCCTGCCGCTCGATCCGCGCACCTACCCGCGCATTCTCGATGCGGTGCTTGCGATCGAGCGCAATGTGCAGCTCGAGCAGCTGCGGCGCCTCTTCGGCGCGCTGCCCGACCGGCGCGGGCCCACGCCGGAGCAGATCGCCGAGCGCAACCGCGACAAGGAAGAGCTCAAGAAGGCCCTGGCCGCGCTCGCCGCCGCGGACACGGGTGTCTCGGCAGCGCTCGAGCAGGCGGTCGCAAAGCTCGCGGGCGATCCGGCCGATCCGGCGAGCTTCGACCCGCTGCACGATCTGCTCGAATCGCAGGCCTTTCGACTCGCCTACTGGCGGGTGGCTTCCGATGACATCAACTACCGCCGCTTCTTCGACGTCAACGACCTCGCCGCGCTGCGCGTCGATCACGAGGCGGTGTTCGAGGCGACGCACCGCCTGGTTCTCGAGCTCATCGGCGCGCGCGCGCTCGATGGCTTGCGAGTCGATCACATCGATGGACTCTACGACCCGCTCGGTTACCTTTGCCGGCTGACCCGGAGAATCGAGGCGGCAACGGCCGCGGCGGACGGTGCCCGTTCGGTCTATCTGGTGGCCGAGAAGATCACCGCCTCCTTCGAGCGGCTGCCGGCCGGCTGGCCGATCGATGGTGAGACCGGCTATCACTTCGCCAACGTGGTCAATCGACTGCTGGTCGACAGCGCCAGCAAAGGCCGCATGACGAGGGCGTATCGGGGCTTCATCGGCGAGCCGCGGCAATGGCCGGATGTCGCCTACGAGTGCCAGCACCGGGTGCTTCGCCAGTCACTCGCCTCCGAGCTCAACACGGCCGCGAACCTTCTTGCACGCATCGCGCACGGCGACAGACGGACACGCGACTTCACCCTGGCCAGCCTCTGGCGGGCGCTCGCCGAGGTCATCGCCTGCTTCCCGGTGTATCGGACCTACGTGACGGATGATGTCTCCGAGAGCGACCGGCGCTACGTCGACTGGGCGATCGCGGCAGCGCGCCGCCGCGCCTCCTCGGTCGAGCAGCCGGTGTTCGATTTCGTGCGCAGCGCGCTGCTCCTCGAGCTGCCCGCCCAGACCGAGAGCTCGCGCGAGCGCATGCGCCGCTTCGCAATGAAGTTCCAGCAGATCACCGCGCCCATCACCGCCAAAGGCATCGAGGACACGGCGCTCTATCGGTTCAACCGCCTGGTCTCGCTCAACGAGGTGGGCGGCGAGCCCGATCTCTACGGCGCGAGCGTCAGCGCCTTTCACAGCGATGCCCAATACCGCAGCCGCCACTGGCCCAATGAGATGCTCGCCACCTCGACGCACGACACCAAACGCTCGGAGGACGTGCGCGCGCGCATCAGCGTGTTGTCGGAGATACCCGTGGCGTGGCGTCAGGCGGTGACCCGCTGGCAGCGCACGAACCGCTCGCGCCGGCGCGACCTCGGCGGCCTGCCCGCGCCCTCGCCGAACGACGAGTATCTGCTCTATCAGACTCTTATCGGCACCTGGCCCCTCGAGAAGCCGGACCAGGCCGGGCTCGATGCCTATCGGGAGCGCATCGAGGCGTACATGCTGAAGGCCGTCCGCGAAGCCAAGACACACACGAGCTGGGCGGCTGCCAACAGCGAGTACGAGGAGGCGCTGATCCAATTCATTCGCGCGACGCTCGAGCCTCGCGATGGCAATCTCTTCCTGGCCGACTTCTGCGCATTCAACGACCGCATCGTGCGTTTCGGGCTGCTGAACGGACTGTCACAAACGCTGCTCAAGCTCACCGCTCCGGGCGTTCCGGACATCTACCAGGGGAACGAGCTCTGGCAATTCTCCCTGGTCGATCCGGATAACCGCCGGCCGGTCGACTACGGCGCGCGGCGTCGGCTGCTCGAGGGGCTGGTGGGCGCTGCGTCCGCGGACGCGCTGGCGCGGGAGCTCGCCACGCATATCGTCGACCCGCGCTGCAAACTCTATCTCCATTTGAAGACCCTGGAGGTCAGGCGCCGCGACCCGCAGCTCTTTGAGCGCGGCGAGTATCTGCCGCTCAAGGTTCTGGGGCGGCGCAGCCCGCACCTTTGCGCGTTTGCGCGCCGCCTGGAGGGGAGACTCGCGATCGTGTTGGCGCCGCGCCTGTATCTCAAGCTCATGGGTACGAGGAGCGCGGACAACGAGCGCTGGCGCCCTCCCCTCGGCGCTGATGTTTGGGAGAATACGGCGGTGCTGCTGCCCACCGGTCTCGATGCGCCGCTGCGCGGTGTGCTCGACGGCGCAACGGTGCCGCAGGCGGGGGGAGACGGTCCGCCCTCGATCAGCGTGGCAGAGGCTCTGCGCTCCTTCCCGGTCGCCCTGCTGACGAGCGCGGCATGAGTGCGCCGCCGGGTCAACCCGGGAGGGGCCTTGCGCGTTTGACACTCGCGCGGGACAAATGGGGACCCCTCTCATGTCATGCTCAAGACTCTCTATTCCAAGCGCGTGGCTCCTCGTTGCGGCGGCGCTCCTCGCCTCCTGCTCGGGCATCCCGCTCAAGCAGCGCGACGCCGCCGAGCGCGCCCGCTTCGAGGCCTACGCCGGCGCGCCGGTCGATCACTTCACCTGGCTCACGCACTACGACGGCTGGGAGCCGATCTCGCCCGACCAGCTGGTGGTGTGGACCGACATCAACGATGCCTATCTGATCACCGTGTTTCACCCCTGCACCGACCTCATGTTCGCCCGGCGGATCGGCCTCACTTCCAGCGCCGACACCGTCTATGCTCATTTCGATGCGGTCAGGACCGGGCGCTGGAGATGCATGATCAAGACGATCCAGCCGATCGATTACCGGCGAATGCAGAAGGACCGGAGAGAGCAGCAGGAAGCGAAGAAGCGCGAAGGAGCCGCTCCCGGCTGACGCCGCTTCACCGGTAGCCGCGCGCCTGCAGCGTAAAGAGCCGGGCGTAGGTCCCATCCAGGCGCATCAGCTCCTCGTGGCTGCCGCACTCCCTGATCCGCCCGCCCTCGAGGACCACGATCTGATCGGCCATGCGCACGGTCGAGAAGCGATGGGAGATGAGAATGGTGATGCGCTCGCGCGCGAGCTGGCGGAAATGCTCGAACACCTCCGCCTCCGCCCGGGCATCCATCGCCGCGGTCGGCTCATCCAACACGAGCACGTCCGCGCGCGTGCGCATGAAGGCACGCGATAGCGCGACCTTCTGCCACTGTCCGCCCGAGAGCTCGCGCCCGTCCTGAAACCACTTGCCGAGCTGGGTGTGATAGCCCAGGGGCAGGGTCTCGATGAACGCGCTCGCCCGACCCTTGACCGCCGCCTCGCGCCAGCGCGCCTCGTCCTCGAAGTAGCGCTCATCACCCGCGCCCACGTTCTCGCCGACGCGCATCTGGTAGCGGGTGAAGTCCTGGAAGATGACGCCGATCCGCTCGCGCAGCGCCCCCTCGTCGAAGTTCGCCAGATCCTCGCCATCGAGGAGGATCCGGCCGCTCGTCGGCGCATACAGCCGCGTGAGCAGCTTGATGAGCGTCGTCTTGCCCGAGCCATTCTCGCCCACGAGCGCGAGGCTGGTGCCGGGCTTGAGGTGCAGGGTGACATCCTCGAGCGCCGCGCTCTGCGCGCCGGGGTACGTGAAGCTCACGTTCTCGAATCGGATGCCGTCATCCGGCCGCGGCCCGCGCACCACGCTGCCGCTGGGCGGCGGCACTTCGGTCTCCAGGTACTCGTACAGCGTCGAGAGATAAAGATTGTCCTCGTACATGCCGCCGACGGCCGACAACATCGCGGACACGGCGGACTGTCCCTGGCGAAAGAGCGCGAGATACATCGTCATCTGGCCGAGGGTAATCGCACGTCGCACCGTGCTGACCGCGATCCAGGCGTAGGCGCCGTAGAGCGTGAGGGTCGCGATGAGACCCAGGCTGAAGCCCCAGGCGTCGCGGCGCACCGTCAGGGCGCGATCCTCCTCATAAAGGGTGTGGAAGATCTCGCGGTAACGCTCGAGCAACCGCGGCCCCAGGCCGTAAAGCTTCACCTCCTTGGCATGATCCTCGCGCGCGAGGACGGTCTCGAGATAGGTCTGCATCCGAGTCTCGGGCGAGCGCCAGCGGAAGAGGCGGAACGCGTCCCCCGAGAACTTCGCTTCGGCGATGAACGCGGGCAACCCGGCCAGCAGCAGCACTGCGACCGCCCAGGGCGAGAAACGCGCGAGCAGCGCAGCGTAGCTCACGAGCTGAATGGCGTTCTGCGCGAGGCCGAAGGTGCGCGTGACCAGGCTGAGTGGTCGGCTGGAGGCTTCGCGCCGGGCGCGCGTCAGCTTGTCGTAGAACTCGGAATCCTCGAAATGCCGCAGCTCGAGAGTGAGCGCCTTCTCGAGAATCATCTCGTTGACGCGTTGTCCGAGCTGCACGCGCAGCAGAGACTGTGCGAGGGAGAGCCCGCGCTGCGCGGCGGCGATGGCGGCGACGAGGATGCCCTCGAGGACGACGAGGCTCACCACGCGGTGGGTGTCGGTGCCGCCTTCGCGAATGGCCGCAACCACGGCATCGACGATCAGTGACCCGATGTAGGCGACCGAGGCGGGCAGGACACCGGCGAAGAGGGTGAGAAGCGCGAGCGCGAAGGTCAGCGGGCGATTGGTGCTCCAGACCAGCTCGATGGCGCGCCGGCTATAGCGGAACACGCCGAAAAACCCGCGCAGCGTGAGCCTTTCGGGTGCGGAGGGAGGGGTGTGGCGGCGACGTCCGGGGGCGGCAACTGACATTCAGCCGTCACTCTGGGGGCGCGGTGCCGCGATTCCAATGGCTCTAACTGAAGAGCACGTTGCGCTTCTCGGCCACGGCGCGCTCGGCGATGAGGAAGGCGGCGGCATTCCAGGACTGACCGGGCATGCCGCGCGGCGTGGCTTTCGTGCCGTGCAACCACTCGGTGAAAGCCCAGTTTCGTAGCGCGCAGGCGCGGGCCAGCTTCGCAAGCTCGAGCCGCGCCTGTGAGAGGCGGCCGGCGGCGGCGAGCGCGGTCACCCAGAAGCCGCCGACCATGGGCCAGATGCCGCCATTGTGGTACTGCCAGATCTCGTTCTGCCGGTGGCGGGCCATGTACGGACGCCAGAGCGCGCTACGCCGTCTGATCGGGCGCGTGACGACGCGCACGGGATAGAGTCGGCTCACTCTTGCCCGCTGCAGGGCATCGAGCGTACGGCGGCCCGCCGCAGGATCTGCGAGCCCGCAGAGCACGGCCAGGAGATTGCCGAAGACATCGCCCTCCTCGCCGAAGAAGGAGAAGTTGACGAAGCTCAGATACAAGTCGCGGTTGCGGGCTCGGCGCAGCACATATTCGTTGAGCAGACGCGCCCGCCGATAGCGCGCGAGCCCTGCTGAGAAGGGGTGAAAGAGGCCGTTGAAGTTCTCGCGCGTTTCCGCCGCACGATCCAGACCATAGCGGCGCTTCACCGCATACCAGAGCGCGTTGCTGTAGAGCACGAAACCCGAGCGGGGCATGATGTCCGCCCAATCGCTGGCCTCGTTCTGCTGCAGCAGGAAGAAGCGCTGATGCTCCTGCGCCAGGAGCCACTGCAGCGCCCGCTCGATGCACCGCGGACGGCTCGCTCGCTTACGCGGCGAGCGGCGCTCGAGGAAGTCGCGGGCGAGCAGCCACCAGAGGGTCGAGTCGATACAGCCGAGATACCAGTAATCCGCTTCCCCTGCCTGCGCGTCGACGAACTTCGGGATCTGGCCATTCGGAGCCTGATGCTCCGCCAGAGTCTCTAGCGCGAGCGCAGCGGCACGCTCGAGCGCCGCATCCCCGGAAAGGGCCATCCCGATGGCGCAGATCGCCGCATCGCGTCCGAATATGGCGCTGTAGCCGCGCCGCCGCGCTCGCTCGCCGGCCGAGGCGGCAAGTATGCCCGCCGGGGTGAGATTCCGGTGCAGGAGCTCGATCGAGCGGCCGTGGCAGGCCTCGATCAGCGCCTGCCCGGTGCTATCCGTCAGCTTGAGCATGGCGGAGATCATACCGGCCTGCGCCGGCTCCTGATACAATTGATGGTCTTTGTACCGTCCGGACCGCGCCGGTCCCTCCGAGAACCGCTTTCGCGCGTCCGACCTTCGCACCCCTATGAACCGCCCCATCCGCAACATCGCCATCATCGCGCACGTCGATCACGGCAAGACCACCCTGGTCGATTGCCTGCTGCGCCAGTCCGGCACCTTCGCCGCGCACGAGAAGCTCACCGAGCGCGTCATGGACTCGAACGACATCGAGCGCGAGCGCGGCATCACCATTCTCGCCAAGAACTGCGCGATCGAGTACGGCGGCACGCGCATCAACATCGTCGACACACCCGGACATGCGGATTTCGGCGGCGAGGTCGAGCGCGTGTTGTCGATGGTCGACGGCGTGCTGCTCCTCGTGGATGCGGTGGAGGGGCCGATGCCGCAGACGCGCTTCGTCACGCGCAAGGCGCTGGGCTTGGGTCTCAAGGCGATCGTCGTCGTCAACAAGATCGACCGCCCCGGCGCGCGTCCCGGCTGGGTCGTCGATCAGACCTTCGAGCTCTTCGACCGCTTGGGCGCGAGCGACGAGCAGCTCGATTTTCCGGTCATCTACGCGTCGGCGCTTCAGGGATGGGCAGGGACCGATCATCTCGAGCGGCGCCCCGACATGTCGGCGCTCTTCGAGGCGATCCTCACGCACGTGCCGCCCCCCGCCGCCGACTCGGCGCTGCCGCTGCAGCTGCAGATCTCCACCCTCGACTACAACAGCTACGTCGGCCGCATCGGCATCGGCCGCATACGGCGCGGCTCCGTCCGACCGGGCCAGGCGGTCGTGCTCCGCTATGGCGAGGAGGACCGCGGGCCGGGGAAGATCGGTCAGGTGCTCACCTTCACCGGGCTCGAGCGCCGTCCGGTCGAGGAGGCGAGCGCGGGCGACATCGTCGCGATCACCGGCATCGAAGCGGTGAACATCGGCCTCACCATCTGCGACAGCCAGGCGCCCGAAGGCCTGCCGCCCATCCGCGTGGACGAGCCGACACTCGCGATGAACTTCCAGGTCAACACCTCGCCTTTCGCGGGCCGCGAGGGCAAGTTCGTGACCAGTCGGCAGCTGCGCGAGCGGCTCTATCGCGAGCTGCAGAGCAACGTCGCCCTGCGCGTCGAGGATACCGAGGAGCCGGATGTGTTCCGGGTGTCCGGGCGCGGCGAGCTGCATCTGACCATCCTCATCGAGAATATGCGCCGCGAGGGCTACGAGCTCGCGGTGTCGCGCCCGCAGGTGTTGACGCGGGTAGTCGACGGCGAGGTGCACGAGCCCTACGAGGCCCTTACGGTCGATGTGGAAGGTGAGCACCAGGGCGCGGCGATGGAAGCGCTCGGCAGCCGCCGCGCGGAGCTCACCGACATGGCGGTCGATGGCAACGGGCGGGTACGCCTCGATTACCGGGTGCCCGCGCGCGGGCTGATCGGCTTTCAGGGAGAGTTCATGACGCTCACGCGGGGCACCGGTCTCATGAGCCACATCTTCGACGGCTTCGCACCGGTGAGGGGCGACATCCCCGACCGCCGCAACGGAGTGCTGGTGAGCAACGAAGAGGGCGAGGCTGTCGCCTATGCGCTCTTCAACCTGCAGGAGCGCGGCAGACTCTTCGTGAGCCCGGGCGAGAAGCTCTACGAAGGCATGATCATCGGCATCCACAGTCGCGACAACGATCTCGTGGTGAACCCGATCAAGACCAAGAAGCTCACCAACATCCGCGCTGCCGGCAAGGACGATGCCATCCTGCTCACGCCGCCGATCGCGCTCACCCTCGAATATGCCGTCGAATTCATCGCCGACGACGAGCTGGTCGAGGTCACGCCGGTCTCCATCCGCCTGCGCAAGCGCTTCCTCAAGGGACAGGACCGAAAACGCGCCGAGCGCCAGGATGCGGCGCTCACGGCTTGAGTGCTATCCTACGAACACCATGTCAACCGCCGCCGATGATGCCAACCTCGCGCTCTTCTGCGACTTCGAGAACATCGCGCTCGGCGTACGCGACGCCCGCTACGCGCAGTTCGACATCACGCGGGTGCTGGAGCGGCTGCTGCTCAAGGGCTCGATAGTCGTCAAGAAGGCCTACTGCGACTGGGAGCGCTACAAGGATCTGCGGGCCGGGATGCACCATGCCGGCTTCGAGCTGATCGAGATCCCGCACGTCAAGCAGTCGGGCAAGAACTCGGCCGACATCCGCATGGTGGTCGATGCGCTCGACCTCTGCTACACCAAGCCGCACGTCGACACCTTCGTCATCATCAGCGGTGATTCGGACTTCTCACCGCTCGTGAGCAAGCTGCGCGAGAACAACAAGGGAGTGATCGGCGTCGGAGTGAAGAACTCGACCTCGGATCTTCTCATCGCCAACTGCGACGAGTTCATCTATTACGACGACCTGGTGCGCGAGCAGCAGAAGCCGCGGCGAGCGCCGCGCAAGCGGGCGCATGCCGCCGACAACGCGCACGGGACCCACGAGGCGAAGGACGGCGAGCCTGCGCACCTGGAAGAGGACCGAAAGCAGGAAGCCTTCGACCTCGTGCTCGCCACTCTCGATGCGCTGCTCGCGGAGCGGGGAGCGGAAGACAGAATCTGGGGCTCGATGGTGAAGCAGACCTTGAAGCGCCGCCGACCGGGCTTCAACGAGAGCTATTACGGCTTTCGCTCATTCAACACGCTGCTGGAGGAAGCCGCGCAGCGCCACCTGCTCGCGATCGAGCGCGACGAGAAATCGGGCGGCTACCTCATTCACGCCGCCGAGAGCGCCGGCTGATCTCGAATCGTCGCCGGCCGCGGACGCTCCCAACTACAACCGCTCTCCGTTCGCGATCACGCGGCTGAGATATTGCTTCAGGCTGTCGATTTCCTCGGCCGTGAAACCGGTCAGGTGCCGCCGCAACGCGCGCCTGAGCGCCGGCCGGACCTTCGGGATGAGGCTCTCGCCGGCATCCGTCAGGCGCAGGAACACCAGGCGACGATCGCTCGTCGCCCGCTCGCGGGTCACGAGCCCCTTCTGCTGCAGCCGATCGAGCATTCGCGTCATCGAGCCCGTGTCCTGATGCAGCGCGCGGCAGAGCTCCGCGGCGGTCTCGGCGCCGCTGCGCGCAAGGTTCTTCAGCACCTCGAACTGGGCGCCCGTCACCCCGAAAGGCTCGAGCTCGGTATCGAAGCTCGAGAGCAGCGAGCTGCGGGCGCGGGTGATGAGGGTGCGTACGCCGGGCGCCTCTTTCGGCAGAGGAGCCTCGGACGCGCGCTCGGCCTTGATGGGGCGGGGCTGCGCCGGGGCCAGGCGGGAGACCCGCGCCGCGGTGACGGAGCTGCGGCTCCTGCCGCGTGAACCTGTCGGGCTGTCGACCATTGCTTGATATTGAGGGGGTGGCCGGTAAGATTGCTGCTCGCGATACTACTGCCGCGAGGGTTACTGCTGTGGCAGTTATTTTTTCTCATTCCCCCGATGCGTTTGTCAAGAACTCTTAAGAGATTGTTCTGCGGCATTCTGCTGGTCACAGCCGGCGCCTTGCTCGCGGCCTGCGGCTCCTCGAACGGGTCTGGGTCGAATGCCGCTGCGGCGCCCCCGCCGGTCACCGTGCTCAGGGTGGAGCCGCAGGATGTGCCGCTCACACGCAGCTTCACCGGGCGGCTCTCGGCGTACCGCGAGGCCAACGTGCTCGCCCGCGTCTCGGGCGTACTCCTCAAGCGGCTCTACAAGGAAGGCTCGCGAGTGAAGGCCGGACAGCCGCTCTTTGAGATCGACCCGGCCCCCTACCGGGCGGCGCTCGATGCCGCGCAGGGGGCGCTCGCGCAGGCGAAGGCGAATGCCGCCAACGCGCATATCACCGCGCAACGCGACCGCGAGCTCATCTCGAGCCATCTCGTCTCACTCTCGCAACTCGATACCGACGAGGCCGCCGAGCGGTCCACGGCCGCCGCCGTCAAGCAGGCGGAGGCGAATGTCGAGACGGCCCGCATCAACCTCGGCTACACCAACGTGACCTCACCCATCACCGGCATCGCCGGCGAGCAGCAGGTGACGGAGGGGGCGCTCGTAGGCCAGGGCACCCCGACGCTCCTCACCACCGTCGATCAGATCGATCCGATCTATGCGAACTTCGATGAGCCCTCGGCGCAGATCGAGGAGCTCTCGAGCATGGTGCAGTCGGGCCATGCCACGCCGGTGAGCGGCAGCGATGCGAAGGTGCAGCTCACTCTGCCCGACGGCACGCCGTACGGCCTGCCGGGTGAGCTCGATTTTCGCGCCGCTACCGTCGATCCCAACACAGGCACCGCCGCGTTGCGCGGCATCATCCCCAACCCGAATCACAGTCTGCTGCCGGGAATGTTCGTCAATCTGACTCTCACGGTGGCCATCGCCCAGCACGCCTTTCTCGTGCCCCAGGTTGCGCTGCAGCGCGATGCGCAGGGAGAGGCCTACGTTCTCACCGTCGGCCCCGACAGCACGGTCGTCCTCAAGCACATCGCGACCGAAGGCGCCGCCGGCATCGATTGGATCGTCTCGAGCGGACTCGCCCCTGGCGACCGCGTCATCGTCGCCGGCATCCAGAGCGCGCGCCCGGGCGCCAAGGTGGCGGCGAGCAACGAGCCCGCCGCCAGCACGCGCAGCGCCGCCGTCGGCTCGACACCTGAGGCCGGAGTGCAGGGCGGATCGCACGCGCTCATCGAGGCACAACGCTAGGGAAGGAGCTGCGAGTTGCCGCAGTTTTTCATCGACCGGCCGGTCTTTGCCTGGGTCATCGCGCTCCTCGTGATGCTCTTGGGCGGCATTGCCGTGACACGCATGCCGACCGATGCCTACCCCGACATCGCGCCGCCGCAGGTGGTGGTGAGCGCGAACTATCCGGGCGCGAACGCCAGCACCGTCGAGCAGACCGTGACCCAGGTGATCGAGCAGGAGCTCACCGGCATCGACAATCTGCTTTACTTCACCTCGCAATCGAGCTTCGGCCAGACGCAGATCACCCTCACGTTCGCGAGCGGCACGAATCCCGACATCGCGGCGGTACAGACGCAGAATCAGGTGGCGCTCGCCGATCCGCTCTTGCCCGCGGAAGTGGTCCAACAGGGCGTGCACGTCTTCAAGTCGAGCACGGGCTTCCTGGCGGCGCTCGCCCTGCGCTCGGGTCCCGGCGGTCCGAGCCCGACGCAGCTCAACCAGCTGGTCTCGTCGCGCATTCTCGATCAGATCGAGCGCATACCCGGGGTGGGGTCGGCGAATCAGTTCGGATCCGGCTTCGCCATGCGCATCTGGCTCAACCCGGACCGACTGCACGCCTACGGCCTCTCGGCTTCCGATGCGCTGGCCGCGGTGCGGGCGCAGAACGTCCAGGTGGCCGCGGGCTCGATCGGCGCGGCGCCGGCGGTTGAGGGCCAGCAGACCACCGCCACCGTCACCACCCAGGGGGAATTCACCTCGGCCAATCAGTTCAGAAACATCCTGCTGCGGACCAACGCCAACGGAACCTCCGTGCGGCTCGGCGATGTGGCGCAGGTGGACATCGGGCTGCAGAACTATTCCTTCGCCTCCACCGTGAATTCGACGCCGGTGGCCGCCTTCGGCATCCAATTGCTGCCCAACGCCAACGCCCTGCAGGTGATGAAGGCGGTCACGGCCGAGATGCGGGAGCTGCAGAAGTCCTTCCCCCCGGGCGTCACCTGGTTCGCGCCCGTCGATGAGACGCTCTTCATCAAGGCGGCGATCAGCGATGTGATGTGGACGCTCCTCGAGGCGATCGGGCTCGTCTTTCTCGTGATGCTGATCTTCCTGCAGAGCTTCCGCGCGACCTTGATCCCGATGCTGGTCGTGCCCACCGCTCTCCTCGGCGGCCTCAGCGGCGCTTATGCGCTCGGGTATTCGATCAATCAGCTCACGCTTTTCGCCATGGTGCTCGCGATCGGCATCGTGGTGGACGATGCCATCGTGGTGGTGGAGGCGGTCGATCGCATCATGCGCGAGGAGCATCTGCCGCCGAAGGAAGCCGCGCGCAAGGCCATGCGGCAGATCAGCGGCGCGATCGTGGCCATCACGCTGGTGCTCGCCGCAGTATTCATTCCGAGCGCGATGCAGACCGGCAGCACGGGAGTGATCTACCGGCAGTTCGCCCTCACGATCGCGCTCTCGATCATGTTCTCCGCCTTCTTCGCGCTTTCGTGGACGCCGGCGCTGTGCGCGACGGTGCTCAGGCACGAGCATCTGAAGGCCAACATCGTCTTCCGCGCCTTCAACCGGGCGTTCGAGGGCACGCGCGCCGCCTACGTCCGGCGCGTGTTCGCGTCAGTGACGCACCTGCCGCGCTGGATGACGGCGTATGCGGTCATGCTGGCGGTCGGTATCTTTCTCTTTCTCAAGCTGCCGGGCAGCTTCGTGCCGGAGGAGGATCAGAGCGATGTCATTGCAAGCGTCGAGCTGCCGGCGGGAGCGACCATTGAGCGCACCGAGCAGGTGCTGCAGCGGGTCTATCACATACTCATCGGCGATCCCGCGGCGCACGATGTGTTCCAGGTCGCGGGCTCGGGCTTCTCCGGTAACTCGGAAAACTCCGGCCGTGCCTACATTCACCTGGTCAACTGGAGCGACCGCAGCGAGACGGCCGATCAGTTCGTGAGCTGGGCGAACGATGCGGTCCACCGGCAGATTCACAATGCCCAGGTGTTCGTGTCGAATCGTCCGGCGATCCGCGGACTCGGCCAGTTCAGCGGCTTCGATTTCTATCTGGAGGATCGCGGCGGACTCGGGCGCGAGGCTTTGACGCAGGCCCAGGACACGCTGCTCGCGCACGCCGCCAACGACCCGGTCCTCTCGGACGTCCGTGTCAACGGACTCGCACCGCAACCGCAGCTGCTGCTCACCGTCGATCGGGTGCAGGCGCAGTCGATGGGTGTCTCGGTGAGTGATATCGACACCGATCTGCAGCTGATGCTCGCCCCGGTATTCGCCAATGATTTCTTCTACGACGGTCGCGTGCTGCAGGTGCTGTTGCAGGCCGATGCGCCGTATCGAATGGGCCCGGAGGATCTGCAGCACTTCTACGTCGCCGGCCCCAACAATACGATGATTCCACTGTCGGACTTCGTCAAGGCGCAGTGGGTCATGGCCGCGCCCGAATTGACGCGTTACAACGGCTATCCGGCCGTCGAGATGGTCGGGTCGGCCGCTGCGGGCTACAGCTCGGGGCAGGCCATGAGCGAGATGGAGCGGCTGGTGAAGACCTATCTGCCCACCGGAATGGGCTACGACTGGGCGGGGCAGTCGCTGCAGGAGCTCTTCTCGGCGGCCCAGGCACCGGCGCTCTTCACGCTGTCCATCATCGTCGTCTACCTCGCCTTGGCGGCGCTCTATGAGAGCTGGAGCATTCCGCTCTCGGTACTGTTCGCGGTTCCGGTGGGACTCATCGGCAGCACCCTGGCGACGCTCGCCCGCGGGCTGCCGAATGACGTCTATTTCAAGGTCGGCCTCATCGCCATCATCGGCCTGACGGCAAAGAACGCGATCCTGATCGTCGAATTCGCGGTCTCCGCGCAGCGCGAGGGCCGAAGCCTTCACAACGCCGTGATGGAGGCGGCCCGGCTGCGGTTCCGGCCGATCATCATGACCTCCTTCGCCTTCATCCTCGGCGTCTTTCCCATGGTCGTCTCGACGGGCGCCGGCGCCAACGGAAGGCACGATATCGGGACCTGCGTCGTGGGCGGAATGTTCACCGCCGCCGTGCTCGGCGTGCTCCTCATTCCGCTCTGCTACGTCGTCATGCGGCGCGTGCTCGGGGATAAGCTCGATGAGCCCGGCCGCAGCGAGATCAGTCCGGCTCCCGCCGAGAATCCGTGATACGACGGCGGCCCTCGTGCCCCGTCATGATCAATACCTTCTGAGGAACGACTCGATATCGGTGCGCTCGGCCGCGATGGCCTGAAAGAGCGGCACGTGCTTCCAGCCAGGGCCGCCGTTGACGATGGCCGCAAAGGCGATCCAGCCGCCGTTGCGCTTGCGCAGATAGCCGGCGATTCCGCAGACGGAGCGCGGGTTGTCCAACGTGCCGGTCTTCAGCGCCACGCGATCGAGCCACGCCCCATCGCCCTGGCGGAGGAAGACAAAGGGCGCATCACGGGGCACCACCAGGCCGCCATAGAACGCCGGAAAGCGGCGCGCATCGTGATACTCGTAGGCGAGCAGACGCACCAGATCATTGGCGGAGAGGCGGTTGTCGGTCGTAAGCCCACTGCCGCTGTAAATCGGGGGCGCCACGAGCGATGCCGGGCGGTCCCGTGCCTGCACCCGCTGGACGAACTCCGAGAGCAGCCGGCCCGCCGATGCCAGCGCATCGGGAGGGTGGTCATCGACGCTCGCCGCCATGTCCATGGTGAGCACGTCGGCAATGTAGTTGTTGGAGAATCGCAGCATGCGTCCGAGCTGCTCGCGCAAGCTGAGGCCCTCCACGCTGGCCACGGGATAAGAATTGGCGGTCGGCCGGCTGGCACGCACGACCACAGGTCCGGCGACCTCGACCCCGATCTCGCGCAGCGCCTCCTTCAGCAGCAGGCCGGCGCCGAGCGCTGGGTTCGACATGGAGCGGTAGACCGTCTGGTCGTCACCGAGCGGAATGTCGCCGCCTATCTGCAGGCTGTCATCGCCCGCCGACGTCGTGCGCCGCTCGACCCAGAAGGTCTGCCGGCGGCCGCGCGCCACCGTCCGGATGGTGCCCTGTACGGTGAGCGGCAAGCGCGTGACTCCACAGCCGCGTACGAGAGCCGCCGCACCCGGCGATGTCGGCCGGACGACGACGCACCAGTTGCCGAAGTCGACGCCGATCGAGGCGAGCGGCGCGTTATAGGCCGAATCACTGCGCTCGAGTGCCTGGCACCGATCCTGCGTCTCGCAGGTCACCACGCTGAAAGGTGCCGGATCGATGAAGAAATCGCCGCTGACCGCGTGCACGCCCGCCCCGCGCACTTCCGCGGCGAGCTGCCAGAGTGACTCATCATCGAGTGACGGATCGCCCGCACCCTGGAGGATGAGATCGCCGCTGACCCGGCCGCCGACGATCGGGGCATTGGCGAGGAGGCGCGTCTCGAACATCTTGTCGGCCGGCCAGGTCTGGAGCGCCATGGCCGTGGTGGTGAGCTTGGTGAGCGAGGCTGGGGTGAGGCGGCTGGTCGCGTTGAGCTGCTCGATGACGCTGTTGTCGTCGAGGTCGATGGCGGCAGCCGAGACGAGCGCACCACGCTGCTCGAGCGCCTGCAGCGCGCGCCACTGCGCATGGGCGGGCAGCACGGCGCTCGCGACGATCGAGAGGAGCAGGCAGAAAATTCGGGGACGAAAGGGCGATGGGCGGCGCGTCATCAGGCGCGGATTATTGCATCCCGGCGCGGCTCACGCCTGAGAAATCTCTCCCAGATGTCTCGCCGCGCGGCTCGATGATGGCCACGACCGGCCGGGGGGATCCGCTCGTGTGTCGTCGAATGCCGTCGGGTCAGGCGCTCGCTGCGCCGATAACTCGGCTTCCCTGCTGGCAGGCTTCTGGACGGTCACGGGCGGCGCAACGCCGTTGACGGGCCAATATCAGAATTTCACGCAAGCCAGTGCGGTGGATGACAGCGGGACGATTATCGGCAACTTCGGTCAATCGGGAACCGTCTCGAGCCACGCGAATCTCGATCTTCGCCAACGCCGTCAACGACGATGGCGAGCCGATAGCAGCGATCCCTGCTTGCAGCGGGCGTTTCTGCTCAATCCTTCGAGCTGAACCGGCTGCAAACCGGGGGCTGCTCCCGGCCGGCCTGCAAGTTGACGGTGTTAGGCACGGAACTTGCGGCCTGAAGGACCAGCACAGGTTTTCGCTGCGAGCGGATGCGATTAAACGCCGAATACTGGCGCGGGCGCGCCGAGGAGGCCCGAGCCGTTGCAGACCGGTTCCGCCACCCCAAATCGTGGCAGATCATGATGGCCATCGCCGACGGGTATGAGCAGATGGCCAAGGCGGCCGAGCGGTTGGAGGAATCGGCGGCGGTGCTACGCAATCTCGCCACAATGTGGCCGCAGGAATGAATCGCTTGATGATCGATGCACGGGCCGCCCCGTGCCCGCCGCGTAGCTCCTTGCGGCGGCAGGGGAGCTCAGGTGGTCCGGCGAGCCCGTGAGAGCTCCCGCTCGCGAGCAATGTAATTTTCCAAGACATTGGCGCGCCCGGAGAGATTCGAACTCCCGACCTCATGGTTCGTAGCCATGCGCTCTATCCAACTGAGCTACGGGCGCGCCGCCGGAAAATGGGTGCGGGGCTCTCGAGGTCCCCATGGACATGGGCCGCCCCGCGCCGGGCCGCGCATGGTAGCACGGTCGTGCATCGGCTCAAAAGAGCTTCTCGGGGCTGGGGCTCGCCCAGGGCACGCCGCCCGGGGCCTGCCTCGCATAGGCTCAGATTCGCAGCCGGAGCGGCACATAGAGCGCCTCGTACCTGAGATTTATCGGTGCTGAGGCCTGCGGGTCGGTCAGTGGCCGCCCTTGACCAGCAGACCGGCATCGCTCAGCGCGGCGGCGAGATCCGACTCGATGCGCGCAGCTTCCGCGCGGGCAATGCGCTGCAGGTGCAGCGTGGGACCGGTGAGCACTTCCAGACCGCGCTTGAGCACGCTGCCGGCCGCCCGGATGCCGGCCTTGTGCTGGTCGAAACGCTGCGCGGGCGTGTAGTCGCTCATGCCCACGTAGACGCCGTACGGGCCGCGCTTCTGGTCGCGGTAATCGAGGAGCACCAGATAGATGTTGGATCGCCCGGAGCACGCCGCATTGAAACACACGGTGATCTCATAAGCGGCCGGCAACCAGTCGATGTGCCTCATCGGAAGCCATTCGGGAATATCGCTCGCCGCGCATTTCCACAGGCGATCGAGAGCCGAATCGATATCGACTCCGAGCGCATCTCTCATCCAGAGCTCGTGGATACAGTGCGCTCCGGCCCTACCTTCGCCCGCTGCGATCGCCTCCTCCAGGCGCTTGCGAAGCTCGACATCGCGCACGCCGCGAAGCGGGCGGTCCGCGGGCGCTGCGTGCGTCCAGTGAGAACGTGCCGGCGAGAGCGAGCGCGGGCCACCGGAGAGACCGCGAAGTCCCCTACCAGAGACGCTGTTACGGCTCGGCGTCCGAGTCACGGCTGGCAACGCACGACCACTTGCCATTCGCCATCTTCACCCAGGTATCGGTGAAGAGCCAATGCGAGGGACCGCCACGCAACGCTTCTTCCAATCATAGGGCTATCCCCTCCGAAGTCGGAGAGCCGGCGACATTACGCCTTCGAAGAGCGAGCGACAAGGCAAGGCATGACGGTCATTTGCAAGAGGCAACGCTTGCTATCGGATCCGGCGTTCACACTCCCTGTTGCCTGTGGGTCTGCGCGTGGTCGGAGGACTCGAGCCACTGTGCTTCGATCTCGGCCGCCGTCTGCGGATAGCCGAAGTAGAACCCCTGCGCGAACTCGCAACCGCAAGCCTGCAGCTCGCGGGCCGTGCCTGCCGTCTCCACGCCCTCGGCAACGACCGTCATTCCAAAACTGTGGGCGAGCTGAATGGAGCTGCGCACGATGCGCTGATCGGCCGCGTCCTCGGTAGCGGCACGAATCATGATGGTGCGATCGGCCCCATGGTCGGGTGAGTCCAGCGCGCGAGCGCCTCGAGCCCGATCAGCTCTCCATCCGCCAGCCGCACTTTGGGCTGATAGGCGACCGACAGCGCGCCTTCGCGCAGCGCCTTGGCGAACTCGCTCTGCAGCGCGAGGATTTCGGGGGTGTATTGATCCAACACCTCGTGATAACGGCAGAACGCGGCGAGCTCCTCCTTCGCAGCATACATCGCGATGTCGGCACAGCGGAGGAGCTCGCTCGGCGTGCGCGCGTCCTGCGGGTAAATCGCGGCGCCAACGCTCGCGGTGAGATCGAGCTCGACGCCACCCCAAAGCGTCGCTCGTCCGAGGCATTCCTGCAGACGGGCGGCCAGGCTCTCGAGCGATCGCGAGGCTTCCTCACCCCGGGCAAGCGCCGCGAGCTCGTCCCCGCCGAGGCGCGCGACACAGATCTCGGAGCTGCCGAAGCGTTCCCGCAAACGCTGACCGATCTCCTGGAGCACTCGGTCGCCGGCGGCGTGGCGTGTCAGTAAGTGAGAGGTCGGCTGCCGGGGGTTCTATGTTCTTGTGTTGCCCGGGCGCGACGGCGGAGCCCGCGACACAGGCGAGCTTGCCTCCTGGGCGGACTGTTGAACCCGGGGTGGCGGCGGGAACACCAACACGCTTCAGCGCTTCGGTTATTGAACGTGACCGAGCGATTCCAATACCTCAAGTAACTTGAGATCCGAGAGCCAGCGTGGAGATACTCATGGGCGTCCAGAGGTTGACGATCGGAAAGCTCTCCACCCTGGCCAAATGCAGCGTTGCGACCATCCGGTATTACGAAGAGATCGGGCTCCTACCCCCGGCCAGCCGCGAGAGCAGCGGGCACCGCAGGTACGACGAGAGCGACGTGAAACGGCTGGCATTTGCCCGGCGCTGCCGTGCGCTCGGTTTTTCCATCAAGGAGGTCCGAGACCTCCTTGCACTGGCTGAGTCTCCCGCGCGAAGTCGCGACGAGGCCTGCGCGCTCATCCAGGCACATCTCGACTCCGTCCGTGAGAAGTTGGATGACCTGCAAGCGCTCGCGCGAACGCTCATGCGATCTGTCGATAGCTATAAAGCGCAGTGTGCCGGCGGTCCCGCGCCGAAGTGCACGATTCTGGAAGATCTCGCGTTCCCGCCTACCGACTGAAGGGCGGACGGCAGAGGCCCAGTCCCGCAGGAATGGGGAGAGCGACTCCGCAAATTTTCCGCTATGCCGCGGACATCCGCCGCGGTGCGTTGTCGAGCGGTAATTGGCGACGGCGCACACCGGTAGCCGCATAGATTGCATTGGCGATCGCCGCCGCGACGGGGGGCACGGCGGGTTCGCCAACTCCGGTTGGGACCTCTAGATTGCGGATTAGCTCGACCTCGATACGCGGGCATTCCTGCATGCGCAAAATGCGATAGTCGTGGAAGTTGCTCTGCTGAGTCTGCCCGTCTGCCACAGCGATCTCGCTCCACAGCGCAGCGTTCACTCCCCAGACGATTGCGCCCTCGACTTGAGCACGGACCGTGTCGGGATTGATCACCGTGCCGCAGTCGAAGGCACAAACCACTCGGTCGACCCGCACGTGTCCGGAGCTGTCGACCGTCACGTCCGCCACCTGAGCGATGAAGGTCCCTGCGTAATTCCAGAACGCGACGCCACGTCCGCGCCCGGGCGGCAATCGCTCTCCCCAGTCTGCACGGTGGGCCGCTGCCGTGAGCACCGCCTGCGCTCGCGGTTGACCATCGAGGAGCGCCAGCCGATAGGCGAGCGGATCTTGCCTCGCCGCGAGTGCACACTCGTCGATGAAGGATTCCAGACAGAAACCGTTCTGTGAGTGTTTCACCGAGCGCCAGGCACCGAGCGGCACTACGCCGGGCAACTCGATGTAGTCAATCGAGAAATGGGGAATGTTATATGGCGGCGAGTCGCCGCCATCGAGCTCCTGGGGTCGATCGGTCGTCGGATTCCACCAGCGTTGCTCCGATAGACCCACGGAGCGGTTATGCCATCGGATCGGAAAGCCTCGTCCGTCGAGCGCCGCGCGGAAACGCTCGAGGGTCGCCGGTCGATAGAAATCGTGCTGGATGTCCTCTTCCCTGGTCCATATCACTTTGACCGGCGCCCTGGCATGGCGAGACAGCTGCACGGCTTCCAGCACGAAGTCCTGATACGCTCGGCGCCCGAAGCCGCCGCCAAGCAGCATAACGTGCACGGTTACGTTCGCTTCGGGCAAACCCAACAGAGCGGCGGCTTGCCGGCGAGCGCCTTGCGGAAACTGCGACGGCGCCCAGATCTGCGCTCCCGCGGATGTCACGTGCGCGGTGCAGTTCATTGGCTCCATGCATGCGTGCGCGGCCAAGGGGACCTCGTAGACCGCTTCCACCAGTTTGGTACCCGCCAGGGGCGACCATGGCTCGCCCTGCGCCGCCACGAGCCGCGCTCGCTCGTCCGCGTTGACCGACGCACGCGCCGCATACCACATGGATGAGCTTTCAAATCCTGCCGCGGCGCCGTGGTCCCAGGTCACCCGGAGAGCGCGTCGACCCTCGAGGGCGGCCCACGTGCTATCGGCAAGAACCGCGACCCGACCTGGAAGCAGCGAAGGGACTGGATCGAGCGTAACAATGCCTCGCACGCCGGGGACGGCCAGTGCTCGCGCGTCATCCACTTGCACGGCGCGTCCCATGTAGCTCGGGCATCTCAGCACACTGGCTATCAACATCTCCGCAAGATCGACATCGATTCCAAATCGAGCCCGACCGCAGACCTTGTCCTTCAAATCGAGGCGCGCAATGGGTTGTCCCACCAGGCGAAAAGCATGCGGATCCTTCAAGCTGATCGCGCTCCAATCGGGAATCTGCACGACCGCCGCTCGCGCGAGCAGGCTCGCATAAGAGGCCCGGCGTGCACTCGGACGATGCACTACCACGCCCATTTCCGTCGCGCACTCGGAGCTCGGAACGCGCCACTGCGTCGCGGCGGCGAGAATCATGAGGGCGCGCGCGGCGGCGGCCGCGCGACGCAGGCGCTCCCAGAGCGATCGAACGCTGGAGCTGCCGCCGGTCTCGGTCGCGAAGGACTCAGTCACAGGCGCGTGCTCGATGCGCACGCACCGCCAGTCGATGTCCAGCTCCTCAGCGAGAATCATGGGCAGCGCTGTGCACACGCCCTGCCCCATCTCGGACTTCTCCCAGAGCAACGTGATCTCGCCACTCGGGTGCATCCGGATCCACTGATTCGGCGCGAAGCGACGCTCGCGCTGCGCCTTCTCGTTCGCTTCAGGGCGAGAGGCTGCCGCTGATGGAAGGGCGAGCGCGATGAGGAGACTGCCACTCGCCTCGAGGCTGAGTTGCATGAAGTGACGGCGGCTCAATGCACGTGCTGGAACGGTCCGATCACATGCGAGAGTGACTCGACGGTGAGTCATGATCGGACGGCCGCTCGATCATTCGCCGGCGGGGGCTGAGATGCGCCCCGGGGCTCGTTGCGGCGCAATTCTCGGGCAGCGATCGGCAGCCGGCGCACCCGGATCCCCGTCGCCGCAAACACCGCGTTGGCAACGGCAGGCGCGATGAGCATTGCGCCGAGCTCTCCTACACCGCTCGGACTCTCGGCACTCGGCACGATGTGAACGTCGATGAGCGGCGCTTGGTGCAGTCTCAGTACCGGGTAGTCGTGGAAATTGCTCTGCGCGACACCTCCACGCTCGATAGTGATCTGGGCGCAAAGAGCGGCGGTCAGCCCGAAGTTGATGCCGCCTTCGATCGTCGCTTGCACGCCGTCCGGGTTGACCGCAAGACCGCAGTCCACGGCGCCGACCACGCGCAGTACCCTGACCGTACCATCCTCGAGCACGTGCACCTCTGCGACCTGTGCATGGACCGTACTTCCAAACCTGCAAGCGATGCCACGACCGTGCCGATCGGGCAGCGGCGAACCCCAACCTGCCACACGGGCGGCAAGCTGCAGCACCGCCCGGAGCCGCCTTGCCGCCGACTCGTTCTCCGGCAGCAGTTCCAGGCGAAACTGCAGCGGGTCGCGACCCGCGCGGTGCGCCAGCTCGTCGATGAAGCACTCCTTCGCGAACGGCGTATAAGAGGAAGAGACCCCTCGCCACCAGGAGCGCGGCACTCGCGATTTCAGCGGCGCATAGTCGATCCTGCAGTTGGCGATCGCATAGGGCGTAACGTCGGCGCCGAACCATTCCAATGCGGCTATGGTTGCCGGATCGCGCAATCTCTCCGGTGTCTCGACCCTATCGGTGTACAGGTTCGTTGCGGCGATCGGCGTGGTCACCACGCGAGTCAGCCATGCCACGGGATAGCCCGAGCCGTCGAGGCCGGCGCAAAGACGCTGGTAGTTGTAGGGGCGATAGAAATCGTGCTGCATGTCATCCTCGCGCGTCCAAACGAGCTGCACTGGCTGTCGCAACTGCGCCGCTACTTGCCAGGCTTCGGCCGCATAATCCCACTGATAGCGGCGACCGAATGAGCCGCCGCAGAATGTCGTGTGAACCACGACCTGCCGCGCAGCCAAGCGGGCGAGGCTCGCGATTTCAGCCTGGATTTCATCGGCGAATTGCGTCGGTGCCCAGACCTCGATCGATTCCCTGCGCACGTGCACGGTGGCATTCATCGGCTCCATGGTGGCGTGCGCCTGAAAGGGCGACTCATAGTCCGCTTGCCATCGGCTGGCCGCGAAACGCAGCGCGCGCCGCGCATTGCCTCGATCGACCGCTACGTAGATCGCCGGCCCTGCGGCGCCCGCCTCGGCCAGACGATGGATATCCTCGCTGCCCTCCCCCGCAGGGCGCTCCTCGTGCCAGCGCACACTCAGTGCTGCTCTACCCTGAAGCGCCGCCCAGGTGGACTCCGCCACCACGGCGACTCCGCCCGCCGTGTTGAAGCGCCGCGGCAACGGCAAGACGGGGAAGACCATCCGCACCCCCGGTACTCTGTAGCTCGCCGCCGCATCGAAGTGCGCGAGCCGGCCGCCGAAGTGCGGGCAACGCGCGATCACGGCGTAAAGCATTCCCGGCACCCGTACGTCGATGCCGAAGCGCGCCGCGCCTGTGACCTTACCGTGCGCGTCGACGCGCGGCATCGCGCGACCAATGTAGCGAAACTCGCTGCTTGGCTTCAGACGCACGCTCTCCAGCGGTGGTGGCCTCAAGCGAGCGGCCGCACACGCGAGCTCGCCGAAGCTCAGAACACGACCGCTCGGAATATGCAAGATCGCACCGTTGCGGGCACTGCACTCGCGCCGCGGCACACGCCAGTGTGCGGCAGCCGCCCTCAGCAGCAGCTCGCGTGCTTGATCTCCCACCGTGCGCAGGTGATGAAAAGAAGCGGCGACACCGCCGCTACCTCCGGTATGCAGGCCCGGGTAAATCGAGGGTATCGTCGGCGCCTGCCGCACGCTGACCGTGCTCCAGTCGGCTTCGAGCTCCTCGGCGACCATCATCGCGCTGTAGGTCCAGGCGCCCTGTCCGAGCTCGGGCTTTTCCGCCAGAATCGCGATGCGATTATCGGGCGTGATCCGCAGCCATGCGTTCGGAGCGCCGGCGCAGGCGACAGTAGTCGCCCCGTGCTGCGAGCCGCGGGACGAAGGCCAATGGAAGGCCAGCAACAATCCCGCTGCCGCACCTGCGCCTCGTCCGAGAAACTCGCGCCGTTTCACGCCGCGACCAATCGGCGCTCATCCACCGGCAGCGGCGCGCTCGATGGCACGCCGGATCCTCTGATAGGTGCCGCAGCGGCATAGATTGCCGCTCATCGCTGCCTCGATCTGCGCGCGGGTCGGATGCGGATTCTCGGCCAGGAGGCTGGCCGCCTGCATGATCTGCCCCGACTGGCAATAGCCGCATTGCGGCACTTGTTCGACGATCCAGGCACGCTGCACCGGATGGGATGCATCGCCCGACAGGCCTTCTATGGTGGTGACCTTCCGGCCTGCTATGGATTCAGCCGGAACCTGGCAGGAGCGCACTGCGACACCATCCAGATGAACCGTGCAGGCGCCGCAAAGACCAATGCCGCACCCATACTTCGTGCCCGTGAGCCCCAGAGAATCGCGCAACAGCCACAGCAGTGGCATCTGCGGGTCAACGCGCAGAGTGACCGTCCGCTCGTTCACCGTCAGAGTCACGGGTTTCATCGGCAGCACCTCGCATTCTCGAGCTCGAATGCACCGTAGCACCACAAGAGCACCGCGGTATCAGTTAGCGGGATGAATCGTTCTGCGGCGATGACGAAGCGTAGGTTTGCCACATGCCACGGCGATTACGCTAGGATTTGTCTCAGCGCGGCGTCGGCCGCCGCGAGCGGTCAGTCAAATGACAGAAGGAGTTCAAGACAACGAGGGCGCAGACGTGCGCCAGGCCGTGCGCGCGGCGTGGCCGTTGCTGACAGCCTGGGCGGCGATGGCATTTCTATTTGCGACACTGTGGTACGCCTACGATGCGACCCGCCACAGCGCCAGCCCGTACGCTTACTACCTGGGATGGTCGTGCCTGATGTGGGCGCCCGCACCACTGGTACTGTGGTTTGCGCGCCGCCAGCCACTGCAATCTCACACCTGGAAACGGTGGCTCGCGCTGCACGGGATCGCGAGCATCTTGCTGAGCGCGTCACTAGTGCTGGTCGAGGCAACGAGCAAATGGCTGCGCGATCATGGGATCCTGCTTTCGGCTTCAATCGCGCACTATTTCCGTCAGCACGCACAACTCTACCTGCTCACGTATTGGTCGGTGCTCACCGCCGCGGAGTTCTATCGCGCCCGTGAGCACGCGCGCGAGCGACAGCTGGCCGCTACCCGGCTGGAGACGCAGCTGACAGCAGCACGGCTCGAGGCATTGCGCGCTCAGTTGCAACCGCACTTCCTGTTCAACACACTCCAAACAGCGGTAACGCTCGTGCATGAGGACCCGCAGGGCGCAGAAGACGTGCTTTTGCGCTTGAGCTCGCTGCTTCGTGCCTCCCTGTCGGAGTTCCGCACCCCGGAAGTCTCGTTGCGCAAGGAGCTCGAATTTCTCGACTGCTACGTCGGGATCCAGCAGCGCCGCTTTGGCGAGCGACTGCAGTTCGAGCTCAATGTCGACGAGCAGGTACTGGATCTGGCAGTTCCGAGTCTGGTGCTGCAGCCCCTGGTCGAGAACGCGATCCGCCACGGCCTGGGCGCCCACCGGGGCAACGATCTGGTGATCGTCAGTGCCTTTCATGAGGGCGATCAGCTGACACTCGAGGTCAAGAACCTCAAAGGGCGACTGTACGGCGAGCCTAACAAGCTGCTGAACCGTGGCGTGGGTCTTGCCAACACGAGCGCTCGGCTCGAGCAGCTCTACGGACAGCAGCAGAGCATGACGCTCCTTCCGCTCGGACCCTCCGGAGTGTGCGTCCGGCTCCGATTCCCCGCGCGAGCCATGCGGGCGGAATGGGGCGCAATGAGAACGAGGCCGTGATGAGGATTCGTGCCCTGATCGTCGATGACGAGCCGCCGGCCCGCCAGCGTCTGCGACGCTTGCTCGAAGGTGACCCGGACATCGAGCTGATCGGAGAATGCGACAACGGCGAGGCTGCGGTCCGCGCCATCGCCAGCGCGCAGCCGGACCTGGTATTTCTCGATGTGCAGATGCCGGAGCTGAGCGGCCTTGAGGTCGTAAAGCGTCTCGGGATCGAGCGTATGCCGGTAACCATCTTCGTGACCGCCTACGATCGCTATGCGGTCGGCGCATTCGAGGCGCATGCGCTGGATTACCTGCTCAAGCCCTTCAGCCGAGACCGATTCGTCGCCGCGATTACTCGCGCCAAGCGGCAGATCAGCGGCTCACGGCAGCGCGAAGTGCTGCGCGACGCGCTCGCAACGCTGGAGACAGAGAGCCGTTACTGTGACCGGTTGCCGGTCGCGCAGCACGGCCGGATCGTATTCGTGAGCGCTGCCGAGGTCGACTGGATCGAAGCCGACGGCAACTACACGCGCCTCTTCGCGGGCAAGGATCGACACTACGAGATCCGCGAGAGCCTGGGCTCCATCGAACGCAAGCTCGATCCGAGATTCTTCGTGCGCATCCACCGCTCCACCATAGTCAACATACGCAGCATCAAGGAGATCCATCGCTGGTTTCATGGCCATCATCTGGTCGTTCTGGCCTGCGGCAAGGAGCTGCGCATGAGCCGCTATCAGCGCGAGGCTCTCGATCGGCTCGGGGTACGCTAGCGGGACGCCGGAATGTAGAGCTCACGCCGCCCTCGAGGGATCCCTGTAAAGGCTGGCGGCTATCGGAAGCTCTTGTTCTCGGTACAGCTTGGGAATCTCCCGCTGCGAATCGCTTCTCGATGGCCATCCGCTTCGGCTTGCGGGCCGTCGTGGCGAGGCCTGAGTACGATCTTCGCAGCAAGAGAAAGTTCACCGAGCGCGCGCTCTGGTTCTACGTGCTGGTGAAGACCCCGAACGGCTGCAAGATTGCAGCGGACACCTAGACATCCATAGGGAAATAGACGAACTTCACGAGCCGATAGGTCTCTTGCCGCCTAGTTCCGCTATTCCTGGCCGGGCTTGCGAAACTTGTAGACGATCTGATCGGTTCGATGCCGGACCGCAGGATCGAATACCCGCAAAGTATGGCTATCTTCAGAGTTGCGCAGCGCAGAGCTCTGCGCCTCGAAGACGAACCCCGCTGCCGTGACCTCGCTCCGGATCGCTTCCGGGTCGATCCGATGCAGCGTATCCGTATCACGCAGCCCAGAGCCGGCGGCCGCCACGTGATCGATCACCAAAAATACCCCTCCGGGCTTCAGTGCGCGAAACACGGCGCGGTTAAACGCGGCGACATCGGTAGGCTTCATGAACGCATCGTGCAGATCGTGGTAGTTCTGCGCAGTCCAGACCATGTCGAGCTGCTCAGGCGCCGCGAAGCGATCCGCGACATCGACGAGTACCGTGATGTTCCTATAGCGGCCGTCCCGCTGCAGCACCCTCATACCCTCCGTCTCACTGGGCGCGCAGTTGGCGAGCTCCTGCGCGGGCACGAAGGCATACACGTGGCCCTGGGGGCCGACGATTTTGCTGAACATGCGCGTGAAGTACGCGTTCCCCGGCATGAAGTCAGCCACCCGATCACCTGGTTTCAGCCCGGAGAATGCAATCACCGCAGCCGGTTTGCGCCAGACATCGAGCTTGATCTGCTCGGCGGGTCTGGTCGAATCAGCGATCGCCTGTGTAATGTAGTCGGGCGGCGAAGCCCCGACCTGGGCTTGCGACAGAGCGGGCGCGGACGCCAATAGCATCGCTGCGAATGCGAGATGCATGCGTCTGCCGAAGGAACCGGGGCAGTCTGTGCCCTTGATCGTGCCGAATGCCATAACGTACCTCCGATCGCAAGCCGGGCTAGGTTACGAGGTGCCCGAGGATTTGCGCTCAGGGTAGGCTACGACTTAAAGTGCGCTTGAAGTCAAGCACTTCGAAGCTCTGGAGGTAGATATGTCGGACATGACGATCGGAGCGTTGGCACGCATTGCGAGCCTCGCGCCTTCAGCGGTCCGCTATTATGAGTCCCAGGGCCTGTTGCCCAAACCCGCCCGCCGCGGTGGCCAGCGTCGGTACTCCTCGCAGGATTTGGGACGCCTGCGGATCATCCAGCTCGCCCTGGCTGCGGGCTTCACAGTGGCCGAGACCCGCACTTTCCTGACCGGATTCTCGGCCACGGTGGCTCCGGCGGCACGCTGGCGCGCGCTGGCCAAGCGCAAGCTAGCCGAGCTCGACGAGCAAATGGAGCGCTGCTCGCGCATGAAGAAGCTGCTCGAATCGAACTTTCACTGTAAATGTCCGTCACTGGCCAACTGTGAGCGTGGCTTTGCGGGCGAGCGCAACGTGGAAGGATCGCCATGCTCGTGAGCCGCGCAGACCGCGTGCGCGGGGTTCCGCCAATTGCATCTTGGATTCCGGAGCGCAGGCGATGCAGCAGGGAGCTCTCCTCGTGTACGGGGGCGGCAGGACGCTCGAGACCACAGGAGGCTATTTCGTAGAACTCTCTGTGTTCGTCAATGTCGCCGAGCACATCGATATCGCTCGGGAGGAAATCTTCGGACCCGTGCTCTCAGTGCTTAGCTTCCACGACTTCGACGAGGCAGTAAGAATTGCCAACTCAACGTCATACGGCTTAGCCGCCTATCTCTGGACGACTCAGGCGACGATGGGATTCAAGCTCGCCCACGCAATGCAAACGGCGTTTACCATCGTGAACGCAGATGCCGTGCAGAGCTCAGGGGCAGGCTACGGATTTTCCGGCGAGCCCGCGCGACTGTCAGGCGTTGGCGTCGAGGGCGGCATGGCCGGCCTTGAATCCTACACGCGGCGGCAAACCATATGGTTCAACCATGGCTGAGACGTTCGTCTCGCCGCAAGCGCCGCCCGCGCCTGCTACACGACGCTGCAAGAAACTCGCACTATTCAGAACCCGCCGAAGTGTGGGGCCGGATGAGGTCTCTTCGCCTCTGTCTTCAGCGCTTAAGAGCATCCACTCGCATCCATGCGCGCTTTTTTATATGGTTTTTATATTGAAAAAAGCGCGGATTCGAGGGGAGAGCGGAAGTACTTGATTTGGCGGAGAGAGAGGGATTCGAACCCTCGAAGGGCTTTTGACCCTTACACCCTTAGCAGGGTGAGATTGGGCGAGGGCTCCCGCTGGCTCGAGTGGCGTTCGATCACCTGCCACCAGTCAGCTCCACGATGCTCTTTGATTGAGGCAGAACTTCCACCCGGGGTGCTAGCGAGTAGCGTTCCGCTCCCGGGTACACGACGACGAGCCGATCCAGGCGCAGATCCTTCAAGGCGGAGGCCACGGACGGCCACAGCGCAGGCGCATCGGATTGCCATTCGTATAATTGTTCGGCATCGAAGCGACGCACACGGAAGTACTCACTCGTTGTTTGCGGATTGGCTGATTGGCTGTGCTTCTCTAGCCGGTTCGCGACCGTGCGGTGGTCGTATCCGGGACGTACTCGCCCTCATCGCCGTCCAGCAGGTCCAACAGACGACTGAAAGTCGCTGGGCTTAAGCCCGCGCGACCACCCCCTAGCTGCGCGGGGCGACTGAGGAGCCCGGTGCCGGCGACCTTGGCTTCTACCTGGAACCCTCCTAGTCGTGCCGGACCGGTCGACCGATAAGGATATCGAATGGCCGATATATGGCCGATAAAGCTTGAAATCAGGTGATATGGCCGATATATTGGCCGATATATGGCCGATAAACTCACCATCCTCTCCTTCCTGCGAGCTCGACCCGAGCTTTGGCTGTCTCTGCGGGAGATCAAGCCGGGCGCAGAAGGCGTGCCCGACCGCACCCTGCGTAACTGGCTGAGCGACCTAGTCAAAGAAGGCGCCATCGAATCTCGCGGACAGCAGAAAGGCCGTCGATATCGCCTCCGGCTCGGTTCGATCACTGGCACCGGAGTATCCATGACCGCGGGGTCGGCGCAACTCGCCGGATCACACGAGATCTTCTCGGCCGAGAGTCTCGCGCTCGTCCGGCGCATCGAGGCACCCATCTACACGCGCGCGCCGGCGACATACCGGGAGGATTGGCTGCAGAGCTATGTGCCCAACCAGAGCGCGTATTTGACGCCGAAGCAACGTGAGGAACTGGCAGCTCGCGGAAGGCGCGACGCAATCTATGGTCGTGCGCGCACGTACATCAAAAAAATCTACGACCGGCTGCTGATCGATTTCAGCTTCAACTCCGCACGGCTCGAGGGCAACACCTACACGCTCGCGGACACCGAGCGGCTGCTCCTTCAGGGCGCGGCCGCACCCGGCAAGCTCGACGCCGAGCGCATCATGATCCTGAACCACAAGGAGGCCATCGCCTACCTAGTGCAGCACGTCGAGACGTTGCAGGCAGACGAGACTACGATCCGGACGCTCCATTATTTGCTGGCCGACAGCCTCGTGGCTGCAGGAGCCGCGGGTCAGATCCGGGACGAAAGCATCCGCGTGAGCGGTACGACGTACGCACCGCTGGAGGGGCGAGAGAGACTGACAGGGCTCCTACTGGGGCTGCTCGAGAAAGCCCGCGCGATAGCCGATCCATTCGAGCAGAGTCTTTTTCTGCTCGTGCACATTTCGTATCTTCAGGCCTTCGTCGATGTGAACAAGCGTACAGCGCGCCTCGCCTCGATCATTCCCTTGATCACTGGAGACTTCGTGCCGCAGTCGTTCGTGGAAGTAGACCAGGATTCGTATCTCAAGGCGACGATCGTGGTCTATGAGCTTAACGAGGTCGGGCCGCTGGCAGACGTTTACGCGTGGTCGTACCGGCGAAGCTGCCAGCTATACGACACAACCGCTCAGGTAATCGGCTTCGATGAGATCGCGGCGATTTACAGGACGCAACGTCGGGCGCTCGTGACGAGTCTGGTGCGCGCCAAAGTCCCGCCGGCCAAGGTCGCGGAGTGGATCACGGATAACGTACCCGTGGCTGTCGTCGAGCCGCAGCACCGCGAGAAATTCATTTCAGATGTTCTCGCGGAACTCAAACATCTCGACTCGTCGCGGATCGGGGGATTAGGGATCACGAAGCAGGAGCTGGAGGACTGGCAGCAATCGCGCAGCGCGCGCTAGCTTGCTCTGGGGGGACTTTATGGCAGAAACTCCCATCGCTGAGCGACACCTTCTTTCTAGCGCCGAAAGTGAATCGAAGGTCTTCGGGCATGGTGACCATTTGTGTGGTGCATGCCGTGCCGTACAGGTGCCGTACGACGTTCCGACCGGGAAAATTCAGGTGAGCGGAAAATGCTTGTTTTTGGCGGAGAGAGAGGGATTCGAACCCTCGAAGGGCTTTTGACCCTTACACCCTTAGCAGGGGTGCGCCTTCGACCACTCGGCCATCTCTCCGGCCCGTCGAGGAAAGGGCGGCCATGATACTGCAACCGGCCGGGGGTTGCTCAGGGCGATTTTTTGGCTCATCAATAGGGCATTTCCCAGGCGATTCCGATGCTGCTCCCGGGATCGTTCTCGGGCGTCGTCCCCTGTGCCGTCGCGGTGCCGTTGCCCAGACGCGTCAGCAGCTTCAGGTATTGGCTGAGATCGATATCGACCTGAATCTGGCTCGTGCCGTTCGTCGACTGGGTCGCCGCGACGTACACCCGCTTCGAGACGTACTTGCCGGCGGTGACGCTCGCGCCGCTCATCTGCGTGCCGCCGCCCGCGGCCGCCCCGCTCGGCGGTGAGGCGCTGCCGATCGAGAGGGAATTCAGGCCGAACTCCTTCTTGATCCAGGTGAGAGGATTCCATTTGCTGCCCCCGCCGCCGCCACCACCGGGACCGATCCCGCTCAGGCTCGCGAGCGCGGCACCGGTCTCGGCAAGCTCGATGGCGGTGAGCTTCGAGGCCGGTTTGCCGAAAAGAAGCAACGCCAGAAGATCATCCTGCGGCAGCGACGGCGTGCTCGAGAGCGATATCTTGGGCGAATCGGCGAGCCCGGTGACGTGCAGCGTGACCGTCTTCGGCCCGTTGTACGTGACGCTCGATTGCGCCACGAAATCGAGCGTGGGATCGATCTTGCCCTTGAGGCCCTGCCCGTTGAAGCTCACCCGGCCGGAGGTGAAATTGAGGTTGGTCCCCGCGAGAGAGAACGTCCCCCGGATCATGGAGAAACCACCGCTCACCTGAGGCGTGTCGGAGGTCCCGGAAACCTTGAGCTGTCCCCCGAGCTGAGCATCGAGGCCTCGGCCCTGCACGAAGATGGCCGCCGGTGCATCCAGGGTGATGCCAAGACCGATGACGAGCCGCGGCACAGCCGCTGCCGCCGGCTGAGGGGCTTGTCCCGGACGGACCACATCGAGCGTCGCGACGCTCGGCGGGAAGCCGTTGGGGATGGTAATCGAGGCGTGATTGACATGAATCGTCCCCGTGACATCCATGCGCTTGCGCATCGTCCCCGCGATACGCATGTTGGCATCGAGATTGGCCGTCATGATGTCGTTGGTGATCGGTTGGATCCGATGAGCCGACAGGACGATGTGAACGGGCATCCCGGGCTTGAGCACGCCGACCGTTCCGCTGGCGGAAAGCTGACCTGGGCCCGCGCGCGCCGTCATGCTGGCGATCCTCAAGATCCCCTGGCCGCCCACGAGCCGCGCATTGATGTGATCGAGGTGCACCCCTTCGGCGTAGTCCCGAAGATCACCGTCGGTCAGGCGCAGCACGCCCCGGATCTGCGGCGTGTGCGCCGTGCCGGATACGGAGGCGTTGACGGTCACCGTCCCCGCGGCCCGCTCGCCTCTCGCCTGGAGGATCGAGTTCATGAGCGTGGCATCCATTCGGCCCGCGACTCGAAGAGCCACCGCGCCGGTCGCGCCGAGCGGCGCACGGCCGCTCAGGGTCAACCGTGACGAAGGACCCGCCTCGAGCTTCGCGAGGATGTCGGCCGTCCGACCGCGGAAACGCGCCGAGCCGCTCAAGTTGACGGCGGGCAGTCCCTCGGCAGCCGCATTGGCGAGCTTGAGTCCCGTCAGCTCGAGAGATGCCCGACCGGCAGGCGCCGCGCGCGTGCCTCGAAGCCGCGCATTGGCATTGAACACGCCCTTGGCGAGAAGATGTGGCACGAAGGCATCGATGAGTCTTGCATCCAAATGATGGATCGATGCCCCAAAATCGAGCACCGGCGAGAGCTCCCCGTCGAGCGCGAGGACCGCCTGCTGCGCGCCGAGGCGCAGATTCCGCACCGTGACTCCATGTGCGAACCTCACCCTCGAAGGCGCAATCAGTCGCAGCGTCTCACCGTGGTAGCGCGCCTGGAAGCGATCGAGATCGAGCACTCGCGCGGTTTCATCGAAGCGCGCGCCGGCCGCAAGATTCGCCGGCGAGCCGTGCACATCGGGAGACTGAGCGCTGAGCTCTACCCGTAGCGCATCGAGCGGGCCGCTGGCGGTGAAATGGCCGCTGCCCGTGATCCCGCCCGCCGCAATGTTGCGGGCGAGGATATCGAATCGGGCGCGGCTCCCTCCCGCGGCGGGCGTGAGGGCGAAATCTGCGGAAACCGTGCCGGCAAGGGGCTCGCCCAAGAGCGGCTGCAGATCGGCGAGGCTTCCCACCCGCAGCCGCAGATTCCCCCGGCCAGCGGCGAGGTTCTTGCCCGCGGTCAGATCGCCCTTGGCGAATACGCTCTTCCACTTGAGCTCCGGAACGAGGATGTGGAACGTGTCGGCCGTTACCCGCTCGAGATGTGCATCGAGCCGAAGCGGCGCGCCATCGAAGCTCCCGTCCGCCTTGACGACGGCGCTCGGCGCCGAGGGCAGCCCGCTCGCCTCAAGTCCCACCTCGACCGTTCCTGGCGGCGTGCCCCGCATCTTGAGTCGCGAGCTCGTCCGCACCTCGGCCGAGAGTGACTTGAGCGGACCGTCGGCCGTGCCGGTGCTCTCGAGCGAGCCGGCGACCGATGGAAAGATGAGCGCGAGCTTGGGCAACGAGACCCGCCAGTGAGCGCGCAGCGACTGCACCGGGTGGCTCGTCGCGCCGGGTCCGGAGCGCTCCGCGCTCCCCCATCCTGACACCGCGAGCGCGCGCCCCGAGAGCTGCAACTTGTCGAGGTACACCATCGCCGGCGTCAGCGACCCGGCAACCTCCACGCGCGCATCGGCGCCAAGAAGCTTCGAGGCGATACTCGAGCCGCCGAGGTCACCCGTGCCGCTCACATCGAGAGTCGTGGTTCGCCCCTGCTCCGCAACCTTCCCCGAGAGGCTCATCATCCCGCGGATGTCCTCGTGATAGATCGCCGCGAGGGCGCCGAGGTCGCGCAGCTTGAGATCGAAAGTGGCGCTACGGGAGCCTGTCGTCACCGCCTGGATGTCGGCATCGAGCAATCGATGGGTGAGCGTGAGTTGCAGCGGCCGGCCTGGAGCATCGAGATGCAGCGTCGCGTCAAGGTCCAGAGGCGAGCCCTGAAGCAGCTGCGGTTGCGAGCCGGTGAGGAGGATGCCGGCGGCGGTTGCGCGCAGCGTGAGCACGCGGCCGTCGGCCGCAAGGCTCGCCTTGAGCGAGCCGAGCCGCGCCCCGCTCGCGAGCTCGAGTCCCTCGAGATCCAACACGCCGGTGGCATGAGGCGCCGTCTCGGGGCCTACCCAGCGGCCCTTGAGCGCCACGCGCCGCCAGGCGAGCCCCGGCGCGGGCGACATCGCAGGCGAGCTCACCGAATACCGGAGATCGGCCGCCCGCTTGACGAGATCGACGGTGCCGTTGGCAAGCGCGCTTAGCTGCCCCGCATGCGCATCAAGATGTAGCTGCTCGGCGTTACGCGGTCCATCGAGACTCGCGAGCACCGAGAGCGCGCCGAGATCGGGGAGGTTGACCAGATGCTCGAGCGGGCCGCCCGCGGGTTCCTCGAGCTTAAGATTGGCGCTCATGCGCTCGGGCGAGAGGCGCATCGCGACCTCGTAATCGCCCTCGCCGTTGGTGCGGCGGGCGACGAGGCTGCCGCGCGCATCCTCCAGCGACTTGTAATGGAGGTTCGCACCGATCGTGAGGCGCGCGCTCATTCCTGCCGCGGCCGGCTCGAGCACGAGCGTATCGATCTGCAGCCGATCGATATCGATGCGCGGGAGGCTCGAGCTGCGGCTGCTGGTGCTACTCGATGATGAAGTGCTGACCGGACGCCTCGCAACGTCCGCGCGGGCGATGCGGAGGCTCTCGATGTGCAGCTTCCACGCGAGCAGCGCCCAGGGCGACCAGTGAAGCGACACGCGCTCGGCGCTCATCCACGCACCCCTCGGATCGCGCAGCTGCAGGGTCGCGATTTCGATGTCGCTCGGAAAACTCCCCCCGAGCCCGAAGATCAGCACCCGTCCGGAGGTGAGCTTCGCCGTTTCGCTCTCGAGAAGTCGGCGCCCGCCCGCGGTGTTGCCGATGATGAGCAGGGCTGCGATGAGCACCAGGATCAGGATCAGCAGCCCGCCGACACTCAAGGCTGCGATGCGCGCGGCGCGCGGCATCAGAACGCCTGCCCGAGACCGATGTAGATCTCGAACCGATCGTCAGCGGGTTGTCGCCGGGTAGGAAAGGCGACATCGAAGCGGATCGGACCGATGGAAGTGTAGTAACGCACGCCCGTCCCCACGCCGACACGAAAGACGCCCGAGAAGGGCTTCGCGCTCTGGCTCACTCCGCCCCCGTCGGCGAACAGCACGAAACCAAAATTCGTGCCCACGCGCTGGCGCAGCTCGAGGTCGGCGACCTGGATGGTCGTGCCGCCCTCGGGAATTCCGCTCGGCGCGCCGTTGATCTGAAATTGCGGACCGACGGACTGGTAGCGGTAGCCGCGCACCGTGCCGCTGCCGCCCGCGTAGAAGCGCTCATCCGGCGGCAGGTTGGACCAGAGGGCGCCCCCGGCAATGCCCGCCATGAGCTTAGTGGCAAACACGGTGCGGCCCGGAGGATGGCGCGCGAGGAGCGCGTGCAGGTCGAGGTAGTGGGCGAGGCTCGCCTCGCTCACGAGGAACACCCGGCCCGCATGGCTGTAGGAGAAAGTAGGTGTCAGATAGATCGAGATCCGAAACCCGTGCGTCGGATCGGCGAGCGGCGAGGTGAGATCCGTCGAATCGTAACGCCCCGTGATGGGCAGCAGCAGCAACTCGTAGGTGCGGATTTGCGAATAGTCGCATGCGGTGATGCCGCTCACGTTCCTCACCGAGCCGGGCGGCGGCGGACAGGTGGCGCCGGGTTGGCCGATCACCTCGTGCTCGTAGGAGACCCCGGTGGTGAGGCTCCAGACCGAGGAGAGCCTGCGGCTCAAGAGAGCGCCGGTGATCTGCCCATTTTCGGCATACGCCTGCAGCTCCTGCCGCAGCGCTTCCACGGAGAGGTTCAGCGTCTGATCAGGGCGACGAAAGTCCGGAATCGTATACGCGAGCTTCGCGTCGTAGCCGATGCCGGTGCTCGCCGTGCCGCCCAGGTTGATGGCGCTCGCCGAGAGATTGAGCTGCTGTCCGCCGCCGAAGACATCGCGATCGCCCCAGCTGATGCCGGCGCTGCCACCCAGATCGCTCGAGTAGGCGGCGCTCACCCCCACGGTGTAGCGCTTGGCCTCCTCCACGGCAAAGGTGATCGGCACTCCCTGCTCCGCGCTGGGCTTGCCCAGCGTGACGCTGACGGTGGAGAAAACGCCGAGCGCGAGCAGGTCTTCGCGCGCCTTCTCGATGGCGGCCGCATCGTAGCGCTCGCCGGTGTGCACCAGGAGCCTGCGGCGCACCAGCGACTCGTGCACGTGCTTCAATCCCTCGATGCTGATCTTCCCGATCCGCACCTGCGGCCCCGTGCTCACGGCAAACACGAGGTCGAGCACGTGTCGCGCGGGCCGCTCATAGGCGACGGGCTTGTCCACCTTGGCGAAGGCATAACCGGCATCCGTCAAGGCGCTCTGCAGGCTCGCGCCTGCCGCGAGGATATCGGACGCCATGGCCGGCGCCCCCGTCGAGAGAGGGAGCTTCTGCCGCATCCCGGGCGGTAGCGCGCCCTTGATGTCGATACGGCCCACATGAAAGAGCGGACCGAGCGTGGGTGCGATCCTGACATGCGCATCGCTCCCCTTGGGCAGCGCGCTCAGCACCTCGCCGAGAGATGCGCTGTCGAGGCCCCTGCCGTTGATGGTGATGGTGAGATAGCCATCGTAGTACCCGAAGCTCTGCAGAACCGTCTGCAGTCGCGTCACATCGCCGCGCGCGCGCGCGATGAGGCCGAAGGGATCGACCGGAGCGCTCTTGCGCAGCGTCTCGAGCTGCGAAGTCAGCTTCATGGTCGAGTCGACTGCCTTGTCGCCGGAGGAGACCCAGTCGACCTTGTAGGGCTGCGGATTGGCCGCGCGCGCGCAGGGGATGCCGAGCACGCCGCACGCGAAGAGGATCGCGATCCCGCGCCACCGGCGAGCGAAGCCTGCAGCTTCAGGCACGCTGGAAAACCATTCGCAACACCGCTTAAGTCACCCGCCCGCTCTGAACCGGCTTGAGCTCATCGGCTCGAGGACGCCGCGCTGCCCGCGGGCTCATCGAGCACGGCTCACCGGCTCAAACGGTCCGGATCGAGATTCTGTTCCGGGCGAGTTGTTGGCGCGCGCGCCAAGCGGCGCGCAGCTCGCCGTCACTCACGGCGAGCCGTAACGTCCGACTCTTCAGGACTCTCCGAGCCGCGCCCGCACGAGGTCGGCAACCGACGCGAGCGCGGCATCGAGCGCGGCCGGGTTGTTGCCGCCCGCCTGCGCGAAATCCGGCCTGCCGCCGCCCCTGCCGCCGAGCTTGGCGGCGATGGCCGCCGCCAGTTCGCCCGCCTTGATGCGCGCGGTCTGATCGGCGGTGACACCGGCCACGAGCACGACTTTCTCCGGGTTCTCCACCGAAGCGAGCACCACCACGGCTGATTTCAGGCGCTCCTTCAGGGCATCGACCGCGGTACGCAGCGCGCCGGCATCGGCACCCTCGACCTTGGTGGCGACGACCTTCACGCCGCGTACTTCCACGGCGCCGGCGGCGAGATCCGCGCCCTGGCCGGAAGCCAGCCGGTCCTTCAGCGTCCGCACTTCCCGCTCCATCTGGCGGATGCGCTCGAGCGCATCCTGCACCTTCTCCCTCACATCCTCACGCGAGCCGCGCACGAGCTGCGCCAACTCCCGGAGGAGTTCCTCATTGCGCTCGACGTACTCGATCGCCGCCTCACCGGTGAGCGCCTCGATCCGGCGCACGCCGGCAGCGACGCCACTCTCGCTCACGATCTTGAAGAGGCCGATGTCGCCGGCGCGCTGCACGTGCGTCCCGCCGCAAAGCTCCATGGAGAACTCCCCGACGCGCAGCACGCGCACGTCCTTTTCGTACTTCTCGCCGAAGAGCGCCATGGCACCGGCCGCCACCGCGCTCTCATATCCCATGAGCTCGGTTTCCGCGGCAGCATTGAGCCGGATCTGGGCGTTCACCAGCCGCTCGATCTCGGTCAGCTCCGCGGACGAGACGGGTTGGAAATGCGAGAAATCGAAGCGCAGCCGATCGGGCGCGACCAGCGAGCCTTTCTGCTGCACGTGGGTGCCCAACTTCATCCGCAGCGCCGCGTGCAGCAGATGTGTTGCCGTGTGATTGAGCGCAATGGCGCGGCGACGCTCGCCGTCGACCTGCGCACGGATCACCTCGCCGACTCTTACCGTCCCCTCGGACACTCGCCCGATGTGCGAGTGCGCCGCGCCACGCTTGATGGTGTCCGCAACGAGGAAACGCGAGCCGGCGCCGGTGAGCGTGCCGCTGTCACCCACCTGACCGCCCGCTTCGGCGTAGAAGGGCGTGCGGTCGAGCACCACCTCGCCTTCCTCCCCGGCGCGTAGCTCCTGCACGGGACTGCCGCCCTTGAGCAGGGTGAGCACGCGGCCTTCCGAGCTCAGCCCTTCGTATCCCTGGAAAGCGGTGCGCGCATCGACGGCGGCGCCGCCCCTTAAGTCGACGCCGAACTTGCTCGCCTCCTGCGAGCGCCGCCGCTGCTCTTCCATGGCCGCATCGAAACCCGCCTGGTCGATCGTGAGGCCGCGCTCGCGCGCGATGTCCGCCGTGAGATCCGCCGGGAAGCCGAAGGTGTCGTAGAGCTTGAAGACGGTCTCGCCCGGAATGACGGCGGCGCCGACGTCCTGCGCGCCGCGAGCGCCGAGAATTCTCGCGATGGCGCTCTCGAGCAGATCCATGCCGTTGGCGAGGGTCTCGGCGAAGCGCTCTTCCTCCTGTTTCAGCACTCGCTCGGCGAGCTCGCGGCCGCGGGCGAGCTCCGGGTAGGCGGAGCTCATCTCCCGCTCGAGGACGCGGACCAACTTGTAGAAGAACGGCGCCTCGATGCCGAGCTTGTAGCCGTGGCGGACGGCGCGGCGGATGATGCGGCGCAGCACGTAACCGCGTCCCTCGTTCGAGGGCAGCACGCCGTCGATGATGAGGAACGTGCACGAGCGGATGTGATCGGCGATGACCTTGAGCGAGCTCGAGCCGAGATCGGTCGTCCGGGCGAGCTCAGCGGCCGCGCGGATGAGGTTTTTGAAAAGATCGATGTCGTAGATCGAGTGCATCCCCTGCAGCACGGCGGCGATGCGCTCGAGGCCCATTCCCGTATCGACCGAGGGCTTAGGCAGCGGCGTGAGGGTCCCATCGGCCGCGCGCTCGAACTGCATGAAGACCAGATTCCAGATCTCCACGTAACGGTCGCCGTCCTCGTCGGCGGAGCCCGGCGGGCCGCCGGGGATCTGCGGGCCGTGATCGTAGAAGACTTCGCTGCAAGGGCCGCAGGGACCGGTATCCCCCATCGCCCAGAAATTGGACTTCTCCCCCATGCGGGAGAAGCGCGCGGCCGGCACGCCGATCTCCTTCAGCCAGATATCGGCCGCCTCGTCGTCCTCGCGAAAGACGGTCACCCAGAGCCGCGCCGGATCGAGCTTCAGGGTGTTGGTCAGCAGCTCCCACGCGAAGCGGATCGCATCGCGCTTGAAGTAATCGCCGAAGGAGAAATTCCCCAGCATCTCGAAGAACGTGAGGTGACGTGCGGTGTAGCCCACGTTCTCGAGGTCGTTGTGCTTGCCGCCGGCGCGCACGCAGCGCTGGCTCGAAGCGGCGCGCACGTAATCGCGCCGCTCCTTGCCGAGGAAGACGTCCTTGAACTGCACCATGCCGGCATTGGTGAAAAGCAGCGTCGGGTCGTTGCCGGGGACGAGCGGGCTCGAGGGCACGACGGCATGGCCGCGCTCGCGGAAAAATTCCAGAAAGGCGCGGCGTGCGTCCGCCGCACTCAAATAGGGAGGCTGCATCTGTTCTTCAGTCCGGTTCGAGATCGGCGCCAGTGGCCGAGCGGATATGATCCGCTGAAAAGCCCCGGTACTGCAAAAAGCGCGCTTGCCGCGCCTTCTCGGCCCAGGATCCAGGGGGTGCGAGGCCGAATTTTCGCCGCCGGACGGTGCCGGCCACGGCCCGCCAGTCGGGACCGGACTCGAGCGCCGCATCGATCAGCTCCCGCGGAGCCCCGAGCGAGGCGAGCTCCGCCGCAATCCGCAGCGGGCCCTGGCCGCGCTCCGCCCGCGAGCTGACGTAGCGCTCGGCATAGCGGCTATCGTCGAGGAGGCGCTCCTCGATAAGCTCGGCGATCACGGCGGCCGCGGCCTGCGCGTCGCAGCCCGCCGCCTCGAGCTTCGCGCCGAGCTCCCCGGTGAGCCAGTCGCGCCGCGCGAGCAGTGTCAGCGCCGCGGCGCGGATCGCTTGCGCGTCGGCCCTCGCCTCAGGCCGAATTAGCGGCTTCGCCACCGTTACGCTGCTGGCGGGTGGGCAGGAGACGGGCGCGGATCTGCTCCTCGATCTCGCGCGCCACCTCGCGGTTGCTCTGCAGGTAAGCGCGCGTGTTGTCCTTGCCCTGTCCGATGCGGTTGCCCTTGTACGAATACCAGGCGCCGGATTTCTCGATGATGCCTTGCGCGGCGCCGAGCTCGATGATCTCGCCCTCGCGGGAGATCCCCTGGCCGTACATGATCTCGAACTCCGCCTCGCGGAAGGGCGGGGCCACTTTGTTCTTCACCACCTTGACGCGGGTCATGTTGCCCACCACCTCATCGCCGTTCTTGATGGCGCCGATGCGGCGGATGTCGAGGCGGACGGAGGAGTAGAACTTGAGCGCGTTGCCGCCGGTGGTGGTCTCCGGGTTGCCGAACATCACGCCGATCTTCATGCGGATCTGGTTGATGAAGATGACGATGGTGTTGGAGCGCTTGATATTGCCGGTGAGCTTGCGCAGCGCCTGCGACATCAAGCGCGCCTGCAGGCCGACCTGCATCTCGCCCATCTCACCCTCGATTTCCGCCTTCGGCGTGAGCGCCGCGACGGAGTCGACGACGACGATGTCGACCGCGTTCGAGCGCACCAGCATGTCGGTGATCTCGAGCGCCTGCTCGCCGGTATCGGGCTGGGAGACGAGCAGATCGCCGATGTTTACGCCGAGCTTCTCGGCATAGCTCGGGTCGAGTGCGTGCTCGGCATCGACGAAGGCGGCCGTGCCACCGCTACGCTGCACCTCGGCGATGACCTGCAGCGTCAGGGTGGTCTTGCCCGAGGATTCCGGCCCGTAGATCTCCACCACCCGGCCTCGCGGCAGGCCGCCGATGCCGAGGGCAATATCGAGTCCCAGGGAGCCGGTCGAGACGGACTCGACATCGAAGCTCGCCGCGCCATCACCCAAGCGCATCACAGAGCCTTTGCCGAACTGCTTCTCGATCTGGCCCAATGCGGCGGCGAGCGCCTTCTTGCGGTTCTCTTCCATCATCATTCGGTCCACCCGGGAGGTTGCGCGGTAGAGAGGAATTCTCTTTGTTAATTATCCCACAAAGCGGCTGCGGCAGAAGCCTCGCAATCTGCGTGTTTCGCTGTTATTTGCCCCGTTACTCGAGTCATTCGATTTTTTCGGTGCCGCTGCCCAGTGGGAAGGATTCCACAACACTGTATAGCGCGCCTTCGGGCCGAGTGCGGCTCTCGATGAGCGCGAGCTCGGTGAAGCTCCACACCACCTGCGGCATCCTCGCCAAGCGTCCTGCGCGCAAAACCTTGCGCACTACCGTCACATGCGGCCGGAAGGGCTTGAGATCAGGAGCAAATCCTCGGCCGGCGAGCAGATCCTGCAGACCTCGGGCGAGGGCTCCGACCGCCTCCGGCGCTTGCCCCGGCAAGGCGCAGAGAAGCTGCGCAGCGCGCCAGTATTCCAAGTGATCGAAAGCGAGGACGAGCGCAGGCCCGCTGCCCGGGCGGGGACCTGCAGCCTGCCGAGCGATCTCGGCGAGCTCCGCCAGCTGCTCCTGCCGCACCGAGCCGAGAAAGGCCAGCGTCACGTGCAGATTATCCGCCCGCACCGGACGACCGCCGCTCGAGCGCGCCGCCTTGCGGGTGGCGCGCACCATGGCTTGGCGCATCGGCTCATCCGGCCAGAGCGCGAAGAAGAGCCGCCGGCTGGGCTCGCGCGCAGGGGTCTGCGCCTGCGGCTCCTCAGCGGCCACCGCCCGCCCGCATGACCTGCAACGCCAGCCGCAGCGCGTGCTCGACCGCTTGCCGGCGCACCCGATCCCGGTCGCCGCTGAAATGGCGGCACTCGCACAGCACCGCCGGGCCGCGCGCCTCGGACCTGGCGATCGCGAACCAGACCGTGCCCACGGGCTTCTCCGGCGTGCCGCCATCCGGCCCGGCGATGCCGCTCACCGCAATCGCCAGCTGCGCGCCGCTCGTGCGCAGCGCCCCAGTGGCCATCTCGCGCACCGTCGCCTCACTCACCGCGCCCTGCTCGGCAAGCGTGCGCGCCGACACGCCGACATCGCGCATCTTCGCGATGTTGGAATAGGTCACGTAGCCGGAGTCGAACCATTGCGAGCTTCCCGGCACGTCCGTCAGCGCCTTGGCGATCCAGCCGGCCGTGCAGGACTCGGCGGTCACGAGGTGCCAACCTGCGGCGCGCGCGCCAGCGCCGACCTCCTCGGCTAGCCCGTAAAGATCTTGATCCGTGATGCGCCGCATCGCCGACATCGCGGCAGTTTACTGCAGGGCGGCACCCGCGAGGGCCGCGAAACCGCCCGATTTGCAAGCCTGCGCAGCTGGCGTACGCTAGTCGAGCTCGGGGGTAAGCACGACAGGTTTTCGATACGAACAATTACAGGATGGGAGGAAGGCTCGTGCGCATGCGTCACATCGGATCCGTGGTGTTCCTGGCGGCATTTTCGCTGGCGACGGGCGTGGCATCGGCCCGCTGCCAGCTGCAGCAGCTCGCCGTTCTACCGGTCGACATGCAGGGTCTGCGCCCGCTCGTCTGGGCGCAAATCAACGGGCAGAAAGCGCGCTTCCTGCTCGACTCCGGCAATGTCTACAACAACATCTCGCGGGCGGCGGCCGAGCAGTATCACCTGCCGCTCGAGTCGATCGCCAACGACACTGCCTTCGTCACGGGTGTCGGCGGCACCGAAACCGTAAAGCTGACCACGGTCGATAACTTCGGCTTTCTCGGCCTGACTCTGCGCAAAATCCCCTTTCTCGTCTTCGATCAGGGCTCGAGCAGCGAGATTGCGGGACTCATCGGCCAGAACGTGCTGCGCGGAATATCGGACGTGGAATACGATCTCGCCGACGGAACCGTGCGCTTCCTGAAGCCCGTCGGCTGCGAGACTCAGGCGCTCGCCTATTGGGCGGTGAAGACACCGTATTCCTACGTCGAGCTCAAGTCCATGAGCGCGCTCGAACCCCATCTGCGCTCGGAAGTCACGATCAACGGACAGCGCATGAGCGTCTGGTTCGACACCGGCGACTCCCGGTCGACGTTGTCTCTGGAGGCGGCCAAGCGCGCGGGCATCACCCCCAACAGCCCGGGCGTCACGTTCCTCGGCCTCGGCGGCGGTATCGGTCCGGCACCCGTCAAGATGTGGGTCGCCCCGATCGACAGCTTCCAGATCGGCGGTGAAAAGGTCGCGCACACGCACCTGATGGTGGCGGACTTCCAGCCGCGCGATTCCGAGGGGTTCGTGAGCGGGGACTTTCCGGACCTGATACTCGGCGATGATTTCTTCCTCTCGCATCGCATCTACGTCGCCTACAGCCAGAACAAGCTCTACTTCACCTACAACGGCGGTCCGCTCTTCAACCTCAATCTGCCGCAGTTCGCATCCGGCGCCGCCGCCGCGCCGTCCGCCTCTGGCGCGAGCTCGCCGCCAAGCGCGACGAGCGGCGCGCAGCCGACTGGGGACGAGCCCACCGATGCCGCCGGATTCAGACGCCGCGGGATGGCCTTCGCCTCCATGCGGGAGTTCGATCGGGCGCTCGCAGACCTGACACGCGCCTGCGAGCTCGCACCGGGCGATGCCGAGAATCGCTACCAGCGAGGGGTGATCTATCGGCAGCAGGGCCAGTTGAAATCGGCTCTGCAGGATTTCGATGCTGCCCTGAAGATGCAGCCCGATGACATCGATGCGCACCTGGCGCGCGCGGAGCTGCTGAATTCGAACCCCGAGGCGGATCCAGCAGCCGCTGCGACCGAAGTCAAATCCGATCTTGAAGCGATGAGCCACCTGGCCGCACCGGATGCGGATGTGCGCCTGACGCTGAGCAGCCTCTATGGCGATAGGGGTGACTATCCCGCCGCCATCGCTCAGGTCAACCAGTGGCTCGATACCCATCACACTGCCAGCGAGCACGCCGAAGGCTTGAACGAGCGCTGCTGGCTGCGGGCCAAGGCAAACCAGGACCTGCCCGAGGCGCTGGAGGACTGCAATCAGGCCCTGGCCCTGACGCCGTCGGCAGCGGCGGAAATGGGTACTTTCATCGGGACAAAGCTGGCCCCTGAGAGCCCCGCGTTCCTCGACAGCCGGGGCCTCGTCTACCTGCGGCTCGGCAGATTGAAGGACGCCATCCGCGATTACGACTCGGCGCTCAACACCGACCCGAGGATGTCGACCTCGCTTTACGGCCGCGGCCTGGCGGAGTTGCGCTTGGGTGACAAAACGAGCGGCCAGGCGGATCTCGCCGCGGCCCAGAAGCTCTATCCCGGTATCGCGCAGGATTTCGCCGGCATGGGGCTGACGCCCTGATCGCGCGGTTGATCGGGGGCCGCTCATGTCGCTCCGGAGGCTCGGTTGGATTTCTCTCCTGACAGGCGCGTTGACCTCAACGGCCGGCGCGGCGGAGCAATGTCAGCTCGTTCAGTTACCCCCCATACCCGTCACCATGCTGGGCTGGCGCCCCACCGTCTCCGCCGAGCTCGACGGCCACCCAACGCGACTGCTCGTCGACACCGGCGCCTTTTTCGACGCGCTTTCTCCCGCCGAGACGACGGAGTTCAAGTTGCCGCTCAGCTCGGCACCGCATGGCATGCGCATCGAAGGAGGTCTCGGCAACCTCATCCCGAAGATGGCGACCGTCAAGGACCTGAGGATCGGGCCGCTCTCCTTTCCGGGCAACGCCAAATTCCTGGTCGGAGCCAACGACATCGGTTGGGGCATCGCGGGAGTGCTCGGCGAGAACCTGTACTGGGTCTTCGACGTCGAGTTCGATTTCGCCAATGGCGTGATGCGGTTCTTTAGACCGATGCACTGCGGCGGGCGGCCGCTCGCCTACTGGGCCAACGCCTCCGGGCAGAGCGTCTCCGTCATCGAGCTCGAGCCGAGGAGTCGCTACAGTCCCCATCTGCTCGGCACGATCGAGGTGAATGGATCGACCATCAACGCCATCTTCGACACCGGAGCCCCGACCTCGATCCTCTCACGCTCCGCCGCGGAGCTCGTCGGAGTGGCGCCGGGGCGCCCCGGCGTGAAGGCGGTGGACGCCTCGGACGGGCTCTGGAGCGCGCCGATCGAGCGGATCCAGCTGGGCGACAACGAAACGATCGAGCACACGCACATCCTGGTGCAGGACTCCAACTTCGCTTTCGGTCCCGGGGTATGGATGTTCATCGGCGCGGATTTTTTCCTCTCCCATCGCGTGTATCTCGCCACCAGCCAGTCGAAGCTCTACTTCACCTATAACGGCGGTCCGGTGTTCGATCTGGATCCGGCGCGTGCGGCGCAGAACCAGACCCGAGCGGCCGCAAACACCGCACCCTCCCACGCCACAGCGCAATCTCCCTCTTCGACCGATTCCGCAAAGTCGGCTGCCGACCTGACCGCGGGCACACCTGCCGATGCCGCCGGCTTCATGCGCCGCGGATTGGCCTATGCGGACCGGTTACAATTTCAACAGGCGATCGCCGACCTGACGCAGGCGTGCGGGCTGGCACCCAAGGATGCGGTCTATCGTTACGAGCGCGGCGTGGTGTACTGGCGAGACGGCCGGCCGGACCTGGCCCTCCAGGATTTTGATGCGGCCATCAAGCTGAATCCCAATGACTACGCGGCGCGACTCTGGCGCGGGGAGGCGCGGCTGTTCGACCAGACGGGCCGCAAGCCCGATCCGCAACCGGATACTGAGCCGAGAATCGATTGGAGCAGCATCGATCGCCCCGCCGCAGAGGAGGCCCGCCAATCGAAGGTCGCGGCCGCGGGCCCGAAGGTCGATTCCGAGATCCAGTCTGACCTGGACGCTGTGGATCGGCTGGCTCCCGCCGAAGCCGACCTGCGCCTGACACTCGGCAGGGTGTACGAAGACGTCGGTCAGTACGCGCCAGCGATCCACCAATACGACTTCTGGATCAGAAATCATCCGAAGGATGACCGGCTCGCAATGGCGCTCACCTGGCGCTGCGGCTCAAACGCACAGGCGGGCGCGGATCTCGGCCAGGCACTTAAGGACTGTAATCGCGCCTATGATTTGATGGGCGTCTCCTGGTGGTCATCCCGATCGAGGTGGCCGGCCTCATGGATCGCATCGCTGCTGAGCACCCGCAGCGTCGTCGAGCTGCGGCAAGGTGCTCTCGAGCGCGCCATCGCCGACGACGAGGCCGCCATCAAGCTCGTGTCGAGGGACGCGTATGCCTTCTACGCGCGCGGACTGGCGGAGCTGCGCAAGAGCGCCTCGAGCCGCGGCCAGGCGGATCTTTCCGCGGCCCGCAAGCTGCAGCCCGATATCGATGAGCGGTACTCCCGCATGGGACTCGCTCCCTGATCGCGCACGGATGGCTCCCATGCTTCTACGCGCATTGGCTGTCACGACGATTCTGCTCGCCGCCTCGCTCCTCACGGCCCCGGCCGGCGCGGCCGACCGCTGCAAGCTGACGAGGACACCGCCCCTGCCGGTCAAGATCGAAGATCTGCGTCCGGTCATCACCGCGAGCATCAACGGCACCGAGACGCGGTTCATGATCGATACCGGCAGCTTCTTCGATTTCATCTCCCCGGCCGCGGCAGCGCAATTCAAGCTGCCGCTGAGCAACGCCCCGCCCTACGCCTACGTCAGCGGCATCGGCGGCTCGTTCACACCCAAGATTGCGACCGCGGATTCCTTCACGGTTGCGGGCATTACCGCCCACCACGCGCAGTTCCTGGTCGGCAACAACGACCTGCGGGGCGGGATCGTCGGGCTCCTGGGCCAGAACCTGTTCCGGATCATGGATATGGAGTACGACTTCGCCGACGGCGTGCTGCGTTTCGTAAAGCCCGAGCATTGCGGTGAGGCGGACCTCGCCTACTGGGCCGGCACACAGCCCGTCGCAGTGGTCGATCTGCGTTGGACATCGGAAAGACAGCCGCATCTGATCGGCAATGCATCGGTGAACGGGCACAAGATCGCGGTGCTGTTCGATTCCGGCTCCGGCCGCTCGATTCTCTCGCTCGAGGCCGCCAGGCGCGCCGGCATCACTCCCGAGAGTGCCGGCGTGATGGCCGCGGGCATGACCGCCGGAATGGGCAGAAATCTGGTCAAGGTATGGAGTGCGCCGGTCGAAAAGTTCGAGATCGGCGGCGAGACGATCGAGCACACGCGCGTCCTGATCGGTGATCTCGACCTGCCACGGCAGCTGGGTGCCGACATGTTGCTCGGCGCGGATTTCTTCCTCGCGCATCACATCTATGTCGCCTATAGCCAGAGCAAGCTCTATTTCACCTACAACGGTGGACCGGTCTTCGCGCTCAACACGCATGCGCCGGCGCAACCGGCCGCGACACCGCAGCCCGGTTCGGCGGCGCAAGCTGGCGGCGCTTCGGGCGCAGGGGCACAACCCGCCGACGACCCCGACTTCATGCGCCGGGGAATGGCCGAAGCCTCGCGCGGGGAGCTCTCGCAGGCGATCGCGGATCTCACGCGCGCGTGCGAGAGTGAGCCCGCGAACGGTGGCTGTCGCTACCAACGCGGCCTCGCCTATTGGCGAAGCGCCCAACCGCAGCCCGCGCTCGCGGATTTCAACGCGGCGATCCAACTTCAGCCGAATGACTTCGAGGCCTACCTCGCGCGCGCCGAGCTCGAGCTGCGCCGGAAGCCCGCCGACGCTGAAAGCGACCTCGATTCAGTAGGCCGCCTGGCTCCCGAGCAAGGAGACATGCGGCTGACTTTGGCGAGGCTCTACGCCCGCGCCGGCGAGTACGCGGGCGCCGTCCATCAGTACGATCTCTGGATCGAATATCACGCCGCCGACATCCGCCTGCCGTATGCCCTCAGCGCCCGCTGCGGGTCGGAGGCGGCAGCGAATGTGGATGTGGATCGGGCGCTCGAGGACTGCAACACCGCACTGCATCTCATGCCGAAGACCGCTCCTTTCGGCAACACCGCGGTCACGCTCAGCAATCGGGGGCTGGTCTACCTGCGCGAGTCCCGGCTGGATGATGCTCTCGCGGATTTCGACGCCGCCCTCAAGCTGCAACCCGAGTTTCCGATCGCCCGGTACGCGCGCGGACTGGTGGAGCTCAAAAAAAGCCTCAAAGCAGAGGGCGAGGCGGATCTCGCCGCTGCACAGGCCCACCGTCCCGGCCTGGCCAAGCTCCTGGCAGGCATGGGCCTCACGCCATGATAAAAACCAATTAAATTCAATAATATGAATCATTGAAAGGCGATGCTTGTGTAGCTACAATGGAGCACATGAAAGACGCAGTCGTTCGCGCCCGCATCGATGCGGAGCTCAAGTCCGAAGCCGTCGCCATCCTCAAGGCCAATGACCTCGAGCTGAGTGATGCGATTCGGCTGTTTCTACGGCAGGTCGTGCGCAGCGATGGCCTGCCCTTTGCGGTGCGCAACCCTGGGCTTCGCGCGGCCACGGGTGAGCGGCTGTGGGCCATGAAGCGTGGCGCACAGGAGCGCGACCATCAGCTCATCGCCCGCGGCGACGTCGAGCCCGAGTCAATGCTGTTGCTTCGCCCGAGGCGCCTGGAGGGCTCTCGTATCCAGTGGCCAGAGGTCTCTCTCATCGATGACCACGCCCCTGCCTGAAATCGCGCTCACGGAGGAGGAGATCGATGAAATTCTTCGGAGCTGCAATGGGCGAGCATTACTCGTCGGCGGTCAGGCTCTCGCCTTTTGGGCGCAGCATTATCAAGTCAAGCCACTCGGTGTGCTCGCGTCGAGTGTCACGAGCGATGTCGACTTCGTAGGCACCGCGCAGATCGCGCGCGATCTTTGGCAGAGTCTGCGAGCCCTCGGCTGGAAATACTGGCAACCCACTCCCGATGATGCCACTTCACAGATCGCCAAGCTCTCCAAGACCGTCGAAGGGCACGGGATCAAGCAGGTCGATTTTCTGGACAGTATCATCGGACTCAAGACCGACGGCATCAGGCGACGTGCAGTCGTCCTCAACCTCACTGACGGAACGCAGCTTTGGGTGCTGCATCCGCTCGATGTGCTCGAAAGCCGTCTGCAAAATTTGGCGCGGCTGCCCGTCAAGCGAACCTCGCAGGGCTCTGCTCAGGCACATCTTGCGCTCGAGGTCGTGCGCCGCTATCTCGAGGAGGCCGTGGATGAGACCTCGTCGCGTCGGCTTTTTGACGCCATCGAGCGCGTAGCCCACATGGCGCAGCAAGCAACACTCACGGATATCCTTCAAGACTACAAACTCGATCTCCTGAGCGTTGTGCCGGTTGATCGCGTCTCAAGTGAAGAGTTTCGCAGCCGACGATGGCCCCAACTCAGAGCCGCTGTCGATGAAAGGCGCCGTATCCACGCGCAGACACGCGAACGTCGGTCCGCCTCACCAACCGGTTCCCGAGATTGACGAGAGCAGTCCGGCGGAGTTGCCGGTAAATCCAACCGGCGCCTGGATTTGATGTTCCACATGAAAAGCTCGAACGCCTTGCCTGAGCATGAACCCCCAGCGGGCCACACGCCGGTGATGCAGCAATATTTGCGCATCAAGAGCTCTCATCCGGACGTGCTGCTTTTCTACCGGATGGGCGATTTCTACGAGCTCTTCTATGAGGATGCCCGCCGGGCCGCGGCGCTCCTCGACATCACCCTCACCGCCCGCGGTCAATCCGCCGGCCAGCCCATCCCGATGGCGGGCGTGCCGTTTCACAGTGTCGAGAGCTATCTCGCGCGGCTGGTACGCAAGGGGGAGAGCGTCGCGATCTGCGAGCAGACGGGGGATCCTTCGAAGTCGAAGGGCCCCGTCGAGCGGCAGGTGGTACGCATCATCACCCCGGGCACGGTCACCGACGAGGCGCTGCTCGATGAGCGTCAGGAGAGGCTCGTCGCCGCCGTGGCGCGGGACGGCGAGCGCTTCGGTCTCGCCTGGCTCGATCTCGCCGGTGGCCGCTTCACGGTGCTCGAGTCGAGCGGCCGCGGCGCCTTGGCGGCCGAGCTCGAGCGCCTGAAGCCCGCGGAGATCCTCTTCCCCGAGAGCACGCCCGAGGAAGACCTGAAGAGCAGCGGTGCGGCGCTGCGCGCCCGGGCACCGTGGAATTTCGAGCTGGCGAGCGCCTCGCGGCTGCTCACCGACCAGCTCGGCACACTCGATCTCAAGGGTTTCGGGGCCGATGAGCTGCCGCTCGCCCTCTGCGCCGCGGGCGCGCTCCTGCAATACGTGCGCGACACGCAAAAGACCGCGCTGCCGCACATCCGCGCCCTTCACGTCGAGGAGCGGACGGACGCGCTCATCATCGATGCGGCGACCCGCCGCAATCTCGAGCTCGATGCCAGCCTCTCGGGCCGCGAGGACGCGACGCTGTTGGCCGTGTTGGATAGGTGCGTCACCGCCATGGGCTCGCGCCAGCTTCGGCGCTGGCTCAATCGTCCGCTCATCAATCAGCAGGCGCTGCGGGCGCGCTACCAGGCGGTGGCGGCGCTCATCGATGCGCGGCGCTTCGAGGAGCTTCGCGAGGAGCTGCGCGGCATCGGCGACGTGGAGCGGATATTGGCGCGCATCGCGCTGCGCTCCGCGCGGCCGCGTGATCTCACCCAACTGCGCTCCTCGCTCGCCGCGCTCCCGGCGCTCAAGGCATCGCTTCGGCAGATCGACTCGCCGCTCATCGCGGAGTTGACCGATCGCATCGGCGAGCAGCCCGGGATCCTCGAGCTCCTCGGCCGAGCCATCGCCGCGGAGCCGTCCTCGTTCGTGCGCGACGGGGATGTGATCGCGGCGGGATACGACGCCGAGCTCGATGAGTTGCGCCGGATCGCCACCCACACCGATGCATTCCTCATCGAGCTCGAGCAACGCGAGCGCGAGCGCTCCGGCATCGCGGGACTCAAGCTCGGATACAACCGGGTGCAGGGATTTTTCATCGAGATCTCGCGCAAGGACGCCGAGCGCGCGCCCAAGGATTACATCCGGCGGCAGACGGTCAAATCGGCGGAGCGCTTCATCACCCCGGAGCTCAAGGGCTTCGAGGATCGGGTGCTCGGGGCGCGCGAGCGCTCGCTCGCCCGGGAACGGGAGCTCTACGAAGACATCCTGACACGCCTCACGGGCGCCTTGGCGGCCTTACAGGCGACGGCCGCCGCGCTCGCGGAGCTCGATGCGCTCGCCTCACTCGCGGAGCGCGCCTGCCTACTGCAGTGGACCGCGCCGCAGCTCGTGGCGGAGCCTCTCCTTCAGATCGAGAACGGCCGCCACCCGGTGGTCGAGGGCTTCGTCTCCACCCCCTTCGTGCCGAACGATCTTAAGCTCGATTCCAGCCGGCGCATGCTCATCATCACCGGTCCCAACATGGGCGGCAAATCGACCTACATGCGCCAGGCCGCCCTCATTGCCATCCTCGCCCACGCGGGCAGCTACGTGCCGGCGGATCGCGCGCTGATCGGGCCCCTCGATCGCATCTTCACGCGTATCGGCGCCGCCGACGATCTGGCCGGCGGGCGCTCCACCTTCATGGTGGAGATGACCGAGGCCGCCAACATCCTGCACAACGCCACCGCCCGAAGTCTCATCCTCATGGACGAGATCGGACGCGGCACCAGCACCTTCGACGGCCTCTCGCTCGCCTGGGCCATGGCCCATTACATCGCGACGCGCCTGAAATCCTTCACCCTCTTCGCCACCCATTATTTCGAGCTGACGAGCCTCGCCGGTGAAGTGGAAGGCTGCGCCAACGTGCACCTCGATGCCACCGAGCACGGCGACGGCATCGTCTTCCTGCACGCCGTGAAGGAGGGGCCCGCGAGCCGCAGCTACGGGCTTCAGGTCGCGCAGCTCGCAGGCGTGCCGCGCGCGGTGATCAGCCAGGCCCGCAGCTACCTCGAGGCGCTGGAATCGGAGCGCGACCGGCTCGCTCGCGCCGAGCACGAGGGCGGGGGTAGTCGGCGGATACAAAAGGAGCTGCCGCTTTTCAGCACCGCGCCGCCACCCGAGGTGGCGCTCCCCGATCCGGTGCGCGAGGCACTCTACGAGTTGGATCCGGACGAGATGACGCCGAAGGGCGCGCTCGAAGCCCTCTATCGCCTCCGACGGCTGCTCGATGGAGGCGAATCCTGAGTACACGCGCGCAAGCACCGGTCACCCTCCGGGCCGCGACGCCTCACGATGCCGCGGCGATCCGCGATCTGCTCGAGCGCTGCCGGCTGCCCACCGACGATCTCGCCACCTCCCATCCGGAGTTCGTCGTCGCCTGCGCGGGAGCGCGGATCATCGGCACCGGCGCCCTCGAGCGCTTCGGCGAGGTCGGCCTGCTTCGATCGGTAGCGCTCGAGGCGCAATGGCGCGGCGCGGGAGTGGGACGACTCATCGTCGAGGAGCTCGAGCGGCGCGCGAGCGCGAGCGGCGTGCGCGAGCTCATCCTCCTCACACTGACCGCCCGGGCCTTCTTCGAGCGACTGGGCTACAGCGAGAAGGACCGCGCTCAGGTTTCCCCCGCCGTGCGCGAGAGCGCGGAATTCCGCTCGTTGTGCCCGGCCTCGGCCTTGTGCATGACGAGAAACCTGACTCCGAAGTGACTGTTTCAGGGGCACTGAACATCGTTGTATGCTTCGGAATAGACGCTGGGTGACCGCGACTGCGCGGGTGTGAGGCATGCCCAAATTTTCACCTCGCCTGGATGTTCTACCTGAAGCGCAGCGTCGGCTTTGGGGGGAGCTGTCCGCCGTACCTGAAGAGTTCACGCTGTATGGCGGAACTGCCCTTGCGCTGCATCTCGGCCACCGTAGATCGGTCGATTTTGATTTCTTCGGCAGTCGCACCCTGGATATCGCCTCGCTTGAAGGCGGAATACCTTTCCTGTCCGGCGCCGCAGTTGTTCAACGTGAGAAGAACACGCTCACGGCCATCGTCAATCGGGGCGGCCCCGTGAAGGTGTCGTTCTTTGGGGTGCCAAAGCTGCCGCGTCTCGCCACGCCCGTCAAAGCAAACGACAACGGCTTGAAAATCGCTTCTCTTCTCGACCTGGCGGGCACAAAGGCCTCTGTTCTTCAGTTACGCGCCGAGGCCAAGGACTACATCGACATGGATGCGCTGATGAAGGTCGGTCAAGTCAGTTTACCGTTTGCGCTAGCCGCGGCCGGAAAATTGTACGGGCCTTCCTTCAATCCCGAAATCACCCTCAAGGCTTTGTCATACTTCGAGGATGGCAATCTACAGGAGCTGCCGACGGACATGAAATTCCGTCTGGCGAATGCGGTACGCAGTGTGGATCTGGACGATCTCCCGAGACTCGAAGACTTCAAGTTGCCAAACGAGCGCGACACCGGGCTCGGCCTATGAGAGCCATTCCCGTTACGCCGAAAACAGTCGAAGTGGCACGCCGAATCATATGGTTCGAGGAACCGGAGAAGGCGCTTGCAGATCCAGTAAGGTTCATGGCTTACGCGATGACCTACGCGCGTCACGCGGACATGCGAGTGATCCGACAGTACGTTTCTGACGAAGAGATTCGGGAGGCGCTCGACGCGGCGCCGCCCGGTATCATCGATCCACGCTCGTGGGCCTACTGGAACCTCAGGATGGGTCGATTCCCTCCACCACCCCTCCGCAAAAGAACATTCGACGAAAGCCGCACTGTTCAACCGACGTCGAACACGCTCGAAGAACGCCGGCGTGCCGCCCGGAAGCCTGGCACACGATCCGTATAGAAGGTGGATCGATTGACATGGAGAAAATGCGTCGGCGCGCAGTGCAAGAATGGCGCGCAAAATACGGCCTCGACAAGAAGCAGTGAGGCGACCGCGCACTGCTCCCACCGTTCTCCACGCTCACCGCAACGAGAACCGCCCGTTCGTAAGGAATAGTCCCGTCTCGCGCGCCACCCGCGGTGAGACCAACATGCCCATGTGGCTCACGGGCAGCACGATGTGATCGGTCGCGCCCGGCAGGCGTGTCTCGCTCACCCCCACCGTGCCGTCGCACTCCTCCTCGAAACCGGCGAGAAACTGACCGAGCCCGATCGACTGCGTGCCGGCGATGATTCCGAGCGGCCTGCCGAAGCTCCAGCGCCGCTCACAAGGCTGCAACAGCTCCTCGGCGACCGAGGGTCCCATGAGTGCGCCCACGAACCGCAGCCGGGCGGCCGCCACGGCGGCGCGACTCTCGAGGCAGGGCGTGCCGAGAAACACCACTCGACCGGCAGGCTGCTCGCAGTAGCGCTCGAGGAAGCGGTAGATGACCAGGCCCCCCAAGCTGTGGCCGACGAAATGAAGCGCCGGAACGCCGAGCGATTGCACGAAGCGCTGCAGGTGGGCGGTGATTTCCTCCATGCTCCAGGTGGCCGCGGAGTAGGGAAACGCATGCACCTGCAGGCCGAACTCGCGCAGCAACCGGTTCGCCAGCAGCAGCGATTCGCCGCCGGACATCCATAGCCCGTGCACGTAGACCACGTGTTGCGCCGCATCCTCTTTCATCGCGCCGAGTGACCGATCCAGGGGGAGCCTGCCGACGGTACCAGGAAACGTGCCTCCCGGCGCGCGGCAACGGGCTACGCCGGGGGCGGTGTCCGCACGCGGATGTGCAGCTCCCGAAGCTGCGCCTCGCCGATCTCGGTCGGCGCATCGGTGAGGGGATCGGCCGCGGTCTGCGTCTTCGGGAAGGCGATGACCTCGCGGATGCTGTCGGCGCCGGCCATGAGCATGGCGAGCCGATCGACGCCCAAGGCGATGCCGCCATGGGGCGGCGCTCCGAACTTGAGCGCATCGAGAAGAAATCCGAACTTGCGCGCCGCTTCCTCGGGAGCGATGCCGAGGAGCTCGAACACCGTCGACTGCATCTCCTGCCGGTGGATACGCACCGAGCCGCCGCCGATCTCCGAGCCGTTCAGCACCAGGTCGTAGGCTTTGGCGAGCGCCTTCTCCGGGTCGGCGCGCAGCGCCGCCGGATCGTCGAGTTTGGGAGCGGTGAAGGGATGGTGCATCGCCACCCAGCGCCGCTCTTCGCTCTCCCACTCGAACATCGGGAAGTCGGTGACCCAGAGCGGCCGCCAGCCCGGCTGCACGAGCTTCAAGTCGTGGCCGATCTTCAGGCGCAGCGCCCCGAGGGCATCGCCGACCACCTTCGCGGTGTCGGCGCCGAAGAAGATGAGGTCGTTGTCCGCAGCCCCCGTGCGCTCGAGAATCCCGGCAATGGCGGCATCGCTCAAAAACTTGACGATGGGAGATTGCAGCCCATCCCGGCCGCGGCCGCGCTCGTTGACTTTGATGTAGGCGAGACCCTTGGCCCCGTAACGGCCGACGAACTCCGTGTAGCCATCGATGGCCGAGCGCGCCAGCGCACCGCCTGCCGGCACGCGCAGCGCCGCCACCCTGCCCTTCGGGTCCTTGGCCGGGCCCGAGAACACCTTGAAATCGCAGTCCTTGACGAGATCCGCGACATCCGCGAGCTCGAGCGCAATGCGCAGATCCGGCTTGTCGGAGCCGTAGCGGCGCATCGCCTCCGCGAAGCTCATCCGCGGGAACGGATCGGGCAGTGCCTCGTCCAACACCTCCTTGAAGAAATGGCGCGTGAGCGCCTCCATCAGCTCCATGATCTGCGGTTGAGTGAGAAAGGAGGTCTCGATGTCGAGTTGGGTGAACTCCGGCTGACGGTCGGCGCGCAGATCCTCGTCGCGGAAGCAGCGCACGATCTGGTAGTAGCGGTCGAAGCCCGCGATCATGAGCAGCTGCTTGAAGATCTGCGGCGACTGGGGGAGCGCGAAGAATTTGCCCGGATGAGTGCGGCTCGGGACGAGGTAGTCGCGCGCCCCCTCCGGTGTCGCCTTGGTCAGCATCGGCGTCTCGAGGTCGATGAAACCGTGCGCGTCGAGGAAGGCGCGCATGGCGCGAGTGAGCCGATGCCGAAGCCGCAGACGCTGATTCATGACCTCGCGCCGCAGGTCGAGATAGCGGTACTTCAGGCGCACTTCCTCGCCCACCTGCTCATCGAGCTGGAAGGGCAGCGGCTCCGAGCGGTTGAGGAGCTCGAGCTCACCGGCGAGCAGCTCCACCCGGCCGGAGGGAAGATGAGCGTTCACGGTGCCCGAAGGACGCTCGCGGATCCGCCCCTTCACCCGGATGACGAACTCGTTGCGCAGCCGCTCCGCCTCGCGAAAGACCGCTGCGGCATCGGGATCGAAGACGACCTGAAGCAGCCCCTCGCGATCGCGCAGATCCACGAAGATGATCCCGCCGTGATCGCGCCGCCGGTGCACCCAGCCGGCCACCTCGACCGTCTGGCCGATGAGCTTCTCGTCGACTTGTCCGCAGTAATGGGAGCGCATAGGGGCGGCGATGTTACGGAGCGCCCTCACGCGCCGCAACCAGGACTGCCGCCCCCTGAAGCGCCCCTTGGCGCAGCCGCTCGAGCGCCACATTGGCTTCACTCAGCGGGAAGGTCTCCACGGTGGGCTCGAGCGCGAGCCGCCCGGCGAGCGCGAGGAACTCCTCGCCGTCGGCGCGGGTGAGGTTGGCCACCGAGCTGACCGAGCGCTCCCCCCAGAGCAGCTCGTAAGGAAAGCCGGGGATATCGCTCATATGAATGCCGGCGCAGACGACCCGGCCGCCGGGACGGACCGCGGCAAGCGCCGCCGGTACCAGAGCCCCCACCGGAGCGAAGAGAATCGCCGCATCCAGAGGATCGGGTGACGGCTCGTCGGAATCGCCGGCCCACATCACGCCGAGCTCCCGGGCGAAGGCCTGGGATTCGGTATCACCCGGGCGGGTGAAGGCAAAGACCCGCCGGCCCTGGGCCCGGGCCACCTGGGCGAGGAGGTGCGCGGCGGCGCCAAAGCCGTAGAGCCCCAAATTGGTGCCGCTGCCGGCGGCGCGGTAGGCGCGATAGCCGATGAGCCCCGCGCAAAGGAGCGGGGCGAGCTGTGCGGCGGGCGGGTGAGCCGGCAGGGGCAGGCAAAAGCGGGCATCGGCGAGCACTTGCTCGGCGTAGCCGCCGTCGACCGAGTAGCCGGTGAAACGGGCGTATTCGCAGAGGTTCTCCCGACCGGCACGACAGTAGCAACAGAGGCCGCACGCCTGCGCCAGCCAAGGCACGCCCACCCGATCGCCGGGACGAAATCGGGTGACCGAGCGGCCGGCCTCGGCGACCCGGCCGACGATCTCATGGCCGGGCGTGATCGGATAATGAATGTGGGGCAGCTCGCCATCGAGGAGGTGCAGATCCGTGCGGCAGACGCCGCAAGCCTCGACGGTGATCCGAACCTGATGCTCGCCCAGGGACCCGAGCGCGAGCTCCTCCAGACGAAGCGCAGAGCCGGGAGCTGAAAGGCGCATCGCTTTCATCGCAACTACTCCAGCAGGGTCGGATCCGGACCCTCGAGGGCGTCCGAGCTCAGGCGGCGGGCTTTGCGAGCTCGGGCTTGCGATCGGGAGCGGGAGGGACGACCACGCCGCAGGTGATGATCATCTTCATGGCGGCATCGACCGACATGTCGAGCTCGACGATCTGGCGGCGAGGCAGAATCGCGAGGTAGCCACCGGTCGCATTCAAGGCGGCGGAGATATAGACGCAGGCGTGAGGCTCGCCGGTCCTTGCGGAGATTTCGGGGACGTCCTCGGCGGTGAGAAACCCCAAGCTCCAGACGCCCTCCCGCGGGTACTCGACCATCACGACCTTGCGGAAGGAGTTCGATTGGGAGAAGACGCTTTCGGTGAAGCTCTTCACCCCGCCATAGACGCTGCGGACGATGGGAATGTGCTGCAGCAGCTCCTCGCCCCACACGAGCAGGCGCCGCCCGATGAGATTGGTCCCGAGAAGCCCGGTGAGGATCAGCACCACGACGGCGAATACGGCCCCGAGCGCCGGCAGCGCCAGGCTCATCAGCCCCTTGGGCTGAAATCCCGCTGGCAGAGGGAAAAGCAGCAGGGTTTGATCGGCCAGGCGAAAAAGGAACGTCACCACCCACAGGGTGACGAGAACCGGCAACCAGACGAGCACACCGGCAAGAAAGTAGCGCCGCAGTGGCGAGCCCTTCTTCTTCGCCGCAGCCGCCTGACCGGACTGGCCCGGCGGTGGCGCTCGTTGGAAGGCCGGCGAGCTCAACGGCTCACCGCCTCGAGCCGCGCTTGGCCACAGTGCGAGCCGCGGGCTTCGCCTTGGACTTTCTCGCAGGCGCCGCGCGCGCGCTCGCCCGGGCCGCCGGACGCTTAGGCGCAATCGCGGCCCGAGCTTTCGGCTTGGCGGCGCCAGCCGCAGCGGCTGTCGTTACGCTCGCCGTTGCGCTCGGGGCCTTGCTTGACTTCTGGGGCTCGGAAGGCTTCGCCGCGGCCTCGGTGGCCGGCGTCTTTGCCTCCGACTTCGATTCCTCGGCCGCGGGTTTCGACTCCTCGCGCTCGGCCGCGAGGTTGCGCTTCTCCTCCTTCTCGGATTTGAAGTCGGTCTCGTACCAGCCGCTGCCCTTCAAGCGAAACACCGGCGCCGAGACCAGCTTCTTCAGCGTCCGCTTGCCGCACGAGGGACACTTCGCGAGCGGCGGATCGGTGATCTTCTGCATCACCTCGGTGTAGAACTTGCAGCTCTGGCATTCGTATTCGTAGAACGGCATGGCTTTGAGTTATAGGTAGGGGGTACTTCCCGCGCCCATTATAGCCGCCGATCCGGGCGCCTCAGCTGGCCTTGTTGAAGACGATCTGCCCGTCCCGCGTCGTGGCGCGGATGCGATTCCCGGGCGCGAATTCGCCCTTCAGGATGCGCTGCGCCAGCGGGTTCTCGATCTGCTGCTGAATCGCGCGCTTCAGCGGCCGGGCGCCGTACACCGGATCGAACCCCGCCTCGCCCAAGAGGTCGCGCGCGCCATCATCGAGCGTCAGATCCATGTTCCGCTCCTGCAGGCGCTTGCGCAGGTAAACGAGCTGGATGTCGACGATCGCGCGGATCTGCTCCGTGCCGAGCGGATGGAAGACGACGATGTCATCGATCCGGTTGATGAACTCCGGCCGGAAGCTCTGCTGCACGATCTCCATCACGGCGCTCTTCATGCGCGTGTAGCTCTTCTCGCCGGCATACTCCTGGATCACCTGCGAGCCCAAGTTCGAAGTCATGATGATGACCGTGTTGCGAAAGTCCACGGTGCGGCCCTGGCCGTCGGTCAGGCGCCCGTCATCGAGCACCTGCAGCAGCACGTTGAAGACATCGGGGTGCGCCTTCTCGACCTCATCGAGGAGGATCACCGCATAAGGCCGCCGGCGCACCGCTTCGGTGAGATAGCCCCCCTCCTCGTAGCCGACGTAACCCGGCGGGGCGCCGATGAGCCGCGCCACCGAATGCTTCTCCATGAATTCCGACATGTCGATGCGCACCATCGCATCCTCGGTGTCGAAGAGAAACTCGGCGAGCGCCTTGCAGAGCTCGGTCTTGCCGACCCCGGTGGGGCCGAGAAAGAGAAACGAGCCGTTGGGACGGCGCGGATCCGCGAGTCCCGCGCGCGAGCGCCGGATGGCGTTGGCGACGATCTTGAGCGCCTCTTCCTGGCCGACCACGCGGCGGCCGAGCGCTTCCTCCATCCGCAGGAGCTTCTCCTTCTCGCCCTCCAACATCTTCGAGACCGGGATGCCGGTCCACTTGGAGACGACCTCCGCGATCTCCTCCTCCGTCACCTTGTTGCGCACCAGCTGCGGCGCCTTGTCCTCGGCCGCATCAGCGGCGGCGAGCCGCTTCTCGAGCTCCGGAATCTTGCCGTACTGCAGCTCCGCCATGCGCCCCAAGTCGCCGGCGCGGCGCGCGGCATCGAGCTCGAGACGCACCCGATCGAGCTCCTCGCGGATGTGCGCCGCGCCCTGGAGCGTCGCCTTCTCGGATTTCCAGACCTCCTCGAGGTCGGAGTACTCCTTCTCGAGCCCGCGCAGAGTCTCCTGCAGAGTCGCCAGGCGCTTGCGCGAGGCCTCGTCCTGCTCCTTCTTCAGCGCCTCCTGCTCGATCTTGAGCTGGATGATGCGCCGCTCGAGCCGATCGAGCGCTTCGGGCTTGGAGTCGATCTCCATGCGGATGCGCGCGGCCGCCTCGTCGATCAGGTCGATCGCCTTGTCGGGAAGCTGCCGGTCGGTGATGTAGCGGTGCGAGAGGGTGGCCGCGGCGACGATCGCAGGATCGGTGATGTCGACGCCGTGGTGGACCTCGTAACGCTCCTGCAGGCCCCGCAGGATCGCGATCGTGTCCTCGACCGAAGGCTCATCGACCAGCACCTTCTGGAAGCGCCGCTCCAGAGCCGCGTCCTTCTCGATGTACTTGCGGTACTCATCGAGCGTGGTGGCGCCGACGCAGTGCAGCTCGCCGCGGGCGAGCGCGGGTTTCAACATGTTGCCCGCATCCATGGCGCCCTCGGCCTTGCCGGCGCCGACCATGGTGTGCAGCTCGTCGATGAAGAGAATGATCTGACCTTCCTGTTTGGCGAGATCGCTCAAAACGGCCTTGAGGCGCTCCTCGAACTCGCCGCGGAATTTCGCACCCGCGATGAGCGAGCCCATGTCGAGCGCGAGGATGCGCTTGTTCTTCAGGCCCTCGGGCACCTCGCCGTTGATGATGCGCTGCGCGAGGCCCTCGACGATGGCCGTTTTGCCGACGCCCGGCTCGCCGATCAGCACGGGGTTGTTCTTGGTGCGACGCTGCAGCACCTGGATGGTGCGGCGGATCTCATCGTCTCGTCCGATGACCGGATCGAGCTTGCCGGAAGAGGCGCGCGCGGTGAGATCGACGGTGTACTTCTCGAGCGCCTGCCGGCTCTCCTCGGCGTTGGGGTCTGCGACCTTCTCGCCGCCCCGCACTTCCTCGATCGCCTTCTCGACCGCGCCGCGCACCACCTGCGCCTCGCGGAAGATCTTGGCGAGGTTGCGATCCTCGAACGCCGCGAGCACGAAGAGCTCGCTCGAGATGAACTGATCGCCCCGCTGCTGCGCGAGCTTGTCGGTGACGTTGAGGATCCGGTTGAGCTCGTTGGAGATGTGGATCTCGCCCGGTGTGCCCTCCACTTTGGGCAGCCGGTCGAGCACGGCGCCGAGCTCCGAGCGCAGCCGATTGATGTCCGCCCCCGCCTTGACGAGCAGCGGCCGCACCGTGCCGCCCTGGCTGTCGAGGAGCGCGAGCAGCACGTGAGCGGGCTCGAGGAACTGGTGATCTCGGCCGAGGGCGAGCGACTGGGCATCGGCCAGCGCCTGCTGGAATCGGCTCGTGAGCTTGTCCATCCGCATCGGGGGAGACCTTTGAAATGGAGGGATCCGGTGCCCTGGAATTGGGGGTCGCGGCGTGCGAAAGCAAGTGAGTAAGCCGGCAAAAAGGCGCCTAGGAGCCGAGCCATATGAGGGCAGCCATCCGCCCGCACCGGCCGTCCCGGCGGTAGGAGAAGAAGCGCCCACGGTCGGCGAAAGTGCACCAGGTCCCGCCATGGAGCGCATGCACCCCGAGCGCCGCGAGCCGTCGCCTGGCCAGGGCGTAGAGATCGCATTGCCAGCGCCCCCGCTCGTTCGCGCTGAACGCAGCCGAGGCGCCCGCGTCCCCGGACACGAACGCGGCCCGGACCTCCGCCCCGACCTCGAAGTGCGCCTGACCGATGGCGGGTCCGAGCCACGCAAGCAGGTCCCCGGGCGGTGTACGCATGGCCCGCACCGTGGCCTCCAACACCCCGGCGGCCAGGCCCCGCCAGCCGGCGTGCGCGGCGCCGACCGCCGAGCCATCGGCCGCGGCGAAGAGCACCGGCATGCAATCGGCCACCTGGATGGCGCAGATCCGGCCGCGCGCACGGGTCACCGCCGCATCCGCCGGACCGAGCGAATCGAATGATGTTTGCCCATCGAGATCCACCACGCGAGACCCGTGCACTTGCTCGAGCCAGGCGGGCTCGGCCGGCAACTCGAGCGCTTCGCGCAGGCGTCGCCGGTTCTCGGCCACTGCGCGCGGATCATCCCCGACGTGCGCGCCGATGTTGAGAGCGTCGAAGGGCGGTGGGCTGATGCCGCCCGTGCGCAGGCTGAAGGTCGCGCGGATGGAAGCGGGAGCCGGCCAATCCGGCACGATGAACTCCGGCAGCATCTCCGGACCGATGAGATCAGGCCCGCTCACTGCTCGCGCTCCGCCCACTGTTGATCCTCATCGAGCACCAACAAGAGTCGGGCCATGTCATCGGGAATCGGCGCTTCCCATTCGAGCGCCCGGCCGGTCAGGGGATGGACCAGCGCGAGCCGCGAGGCATGTAACGCCTGGCGCGGGAAGGACTGCAGCGCGGCCGCCAGGGCGGGACTGGAGCCTCTCGGCACGCGGCCGCGTCCGCCGTAGACGGGATCGCCCACGATGGGGTAGCCGATGTGCGCGAGATGCACCCGAATCTGATGGGTCCTGCCCGTCTCGAGCTGAACCCGCACGAGCGTGTGAGCTCGGTAGCGCTTGAGGATGCGGTAGTGCGTGCGGGCCTCGCGTCCATCGCTCCGCACGCTCATGCGCGTGCGCTGCGTAGGGTGGCGTCCTATCGGCGCATCGATGCTGCCACCACCGGTCATCGCACCCCGGCAGATGGCAACATAGGTTCGCTCGATCTCGCGCGCCGCGAGCGCCGCGACGAGTCGCGCGTGCGCCTCGAGCGTGCGCGCGATGACGAGCAGCCCGCTCGTGTCCTTGTCCAGGCGATGGATGAGGCCCGCCCGCGGCACCAGCGCGAGCTTCGGATCGAGCGCGAGCAGCGCGTTCTGCAGCGTGTGACGAGGATTGCCGGCTCCCGGATGCACGACCATGCCGGCGGGCTTATTGATGACGAGGAGGGCGCGGTCCTGATACACCACCGCAAGCGGCTGCGCCTCCGCGCGCACGCGCTCGTCGGCCTCGAGCCGCGCCACGATCTCGACCCGCTCTCCCCCGAGGACCTTGTCCTTCGCGCGCGGCCGCCGGCCATCCACCGACACCTCACCCGCCTCGATCCAGCCCTGAAGGCGCGCGCGCGAATACTGCGGCAGCGCGCGAGCCAGCGCCTGATCGAGCCGCAGGCCCGCGGCGGGCGCGGGTAGCACGAGCGAATGACGGCGGAACTCCGGCCTCGCCTCGGAGTCCGAAGGGGTTCCGGCGGATTCGCTATACTCCCGCGCCATGCCGTTTCCCAGTACCTTCCCCAGCGCCCCATCGGCTCGCATCGGTGCGGGCCGCGATCACCACCGCCCCGCGCCCTCGGCGCTGCGGGCATTGCTTGCCGCCCTTTGCCTGAGCGCCTTCGCCCTGAGCGGCTGCGCCCATCGCAAACCCCCGCAGGCGACTCCCCAGGTGCTCTATCAGCGCGCCAAGCATGATCTCGACACTTACAATTACAACGCGGCGATCAAGACTTACGAGCAATTGACGGCCGTCTTCCCCTTCACCGATCAGGCACGCCAGGCGCAGCTCGATCTCATCTACGCATATTACCGCGCGGGCGAGACCGATTCCGCCGTCGACGCCTGCGACACCTTCATCCGCGAGAACCCGACTCACCCGCGGGTGGACTACGCGTATTACATGAAGGGACTGGTGAACTTCGAGAAGCAGCCCAACGCGATCGAGCGGCTCTTCCACGTCGATCTCTCGAAACGCCCTCCCACCACGGCGAACAAATCCTTCGCGGCCTTCCGCACGGTGGTCCAGGACTACCCGAAGAGCGCCTACGCCTGGGATGCCCGCCAGCGCATGATCTATCTGCGCGACCGGCTGGCCTCGTACGACGTCGACATTGCCCGTTACTACCTCAGGCGCGGCGCTTACGTGGGTGCGGTGCGGCGGGCGAAGCTCGTCATCGACAATTACGAAGGCGCGCCCGCGACCCGCGATGCGCTCGCGATCCTGATCGTCGCCTACGACCGGCTCGGCATGAAGACTCTCGCCGATGAGGCCCGCCGCGTTTACGCCGCCAATTTCACCGGCGAGGTGACCCAGGTCGCTGCGGCAACGCAGCGCCACTGGTGGCACCTCTGGTAGACGGGCTCCTCCGCCCTCAAGCCCCCCTGTCTGCACCTGTCGGCAGCAGAGCCTCCACGTCCGCGACATCCTGAGCACGGCCGGTCGCGCGCTTGTTCCTGATGAGCGCAGCGCGCCCGATCACGGGAATTTGCCGACCTTCCAGGTTGAATGCGCTGCCTTCCGCCACCGCCTCATCGAAGCTGATCCCATCGGCGCGATTGAGAATGTCGATGCGGCGGGGCGGTAGCCCGATCTGCAACACACCGTCGTAGGTCGAGAAATCTTTCGCCTCGACCGCGAGGTTCTCTAGCGGCGCACCGAAGGCCGCAAGCGCGCGGTATACCTTCTCTGCATTGGAAGCGTTCGCCCGGATCAGGACGTCCATGTCTTTGGTTGCGCGCGGGTGCCCGTGAAAGGCCACCGCGTGACCGCCGACCAACACGAATTCGGCCCCGCTATCGGCAAGCTCGATGAGCAGGTCGCGGAAGTCGTCGGGCAGCTCGATCACTTCGGGCGCCGGGGCGTGAACGACACGGAGATCTGGGCGCGGGAATACTGTGGGAAAGTGCGACCGGCCGCCGTCCAGCTCTCCCGCGTCAATCGCTCAACGAGCGACACGGCTTCTGCTCCCGAAACGGGCACCGGATCGGGCTCGATGCCGCCGAGTCTGGCAAGATGAAGAGTTACCGTCCGACGCCGCTGCTCGGCGCGTGCGCGGCGTTCGGATTCACTCGACATGGCGCTATTTTACCATGCGTGCCATACGGATCCGATTCGAGCGACCGCGCGCCGGCCCGGCGCGAGAGCTACCCGCGAGGGCTACCTCCGATAGCCGTTCGTAATCGGATAGCGCCAGTCGCGCCCGAAGGCGCGGCGGCTCACCCTCACTCCCGGCGGCGCCTGACGGCGTTTGTACTCATTGCGCTTCACAAGGTCGAGCACCCGGCCCACGGTGGCACGATCGAAGCCGCGCGCCTCGAGCTCATCGACCGACAGGTCCTCCTCGATGAACGCCTCGAGAATCGGATCCAGCACCTCGTACGGCGGCAGCGCGTCCGAGTCCTTCTGTCCGAACCGAAGCTCCGCCGAAGGCGGCCGCTCGATCACCCGCTGCGGAATGACCTGACCCAAGGAGTTGCGGTAGGCGACGAGCCGATACACCAGCAGCTTGCTGCAGTCCTTGATGGGCGCGAAGCCGCCCGCCATGTCACCGTAGAGCGTGGCGTAGCCCACTGCCATCTCGCTCTTGTTGCCGGTGGTGAGGAGCATCCGGCCCGTCTTGTTGGAGATGCCCATGAGCAGCAGCATGCGGCAGCGGGACTGGATGTTCTCCTCGGTCGCATCGGGCGGGCGGCCGGCGAACTCTTCCTTGAGCGTCGCAAGCGTCGCCTCGAACATGCCTTCGATCGAGAGCTCGCTGTAGCTGACGCCGAGGAGCCGCGCCTCTTCCGCTGCGTCCTCGAGGCTCATCGAGGAGGTATAGCGGGAGGGCATCATCACCGCGTGCACGCGATCGGCTCCCAACGCATCGACGGCGATCGCCAAGGTGAGCGCCGAGTCGACGCCGCCGGAAAGACCCATGACCACGCCTGGAAAGGCGTGCTTGGTGACATAGTCGCGCACCCCCAGGACGAGCGCGCGGTAGACGCTCGCCTCATCGCTCAATTCCGGGGAGATCTCTCCCGGGACCGCCACGGCGCTGCCTCGCGCGCGCCGCTCGAAATCGATGAGATAGGTGCCCTCCTCGAAGGCCGGCGCCCGCATCACGACCTCGCCCTCGGCGTTCATCACGAAGGAGTTGCCGTCGAACACGAGCTCATCCTGCCCTCCCACCATGTTGACGTACACGAGCGGAAGACCGACGTCGGTGGCGCGCGCGCGGATCACCGACTCCCGCTCGCGCTGTTTGTTGCGCTCGTAGGGAGAGGCGTTGATGACGATGAGCAGCTCCGCGCCGTCGGAGCGCGCGAGCTGCGCGGGCTCGGGCTCCCACGCATCCTCGCAGACGAGGAGCCCCACCCGAAAGCCCTTGCACTCGACCACGGTCGGCTGCGCGCCGGCATGAAAGTAGCGCTTCTCGTCGAACACCTTGTAGTTGGGCAGCTCCGCCTTGCGATGGATGGCCGCGATGGCGCCACCGGCGATGAAGGCCGCGGAGTTGTAGATGCTCGAGCGGGTGTATTCGGGGTAGCCGACGATCACGCAGGGCCCCGGCACCTGCCGGCAGACTTCCTCGAGCCCCGCCTCGATCTGGCGCCTGAAGCCTCGATGAAAGAGCAGATCCTCCGGCGGGTAACCCGAGAGAGTGAGCTCCGGCAACGCGACCAGGTCGGCGCCGTGAGCTTCATGCGCGGCGCGGGCGCACTGGATCGCGCGCGCCGCGTTTCCCTTCACGTCCCCGACCAGCAGGTTGAGCTGCGCGAGTGCGATGCGGAGCGACTCGCCCATGCGCCTCCTAGCCGCGCCGGTCCCTGCGCGAGCCCGCTGATTTCCGGGCAACCGTGCGGCGGCGACGGCTGCGAAGCGACGCGGGCGCGGCGGCGGGCTTCGCCGCGCGTTTGACGGTCTTGCGTACCGGTGTTCTCGCCGGCTTCCCAGGCCCATTTCTGGGTGAATTTCTGGGCGTCTTCCGAG
>DATFCZ010000040.1:0-13773 GCA_035252605.1 Steroidobacteraceae bacterium | reverse complement strand
CGCTCCTCGACGGGCACGCAGAAGATATCGATCGAGCCGGAGCGGCCCCGAACCTGCATCGGCGGCAGCGCGGTCGCGCCGATGTCGAGCCCAAGCGCATCGAGAGACTGCTTGACCGTGCGCGAGAAGAGCATCTCGCCGGCGCGCGCGCGCTGGCAGAGCCGCGCGGCCACGTTTACCGTGTCGCCGACCAACGTGTAGCTCATGTAGGAGCTCGAGCCGATATTGCCCGCGACCACATCGCCTTCGTTGATGCCGATGCCGAGGCCGGCATCGACTCCGCATCGCTCCTTCCACGAGTGCGCCAGCGCCCTGAAGCTCTCCAGCATCTCCTGTGCCGCGCGCACCGCCCGGCTCGGACTGTCCGTCTGCTCGAGCGGCACGCCGAAACCGAGCATCAGACAATCACCCGCCATGTGAAACACCGTGCCCTCGTGGCGGAACGTGATCTCCGTGAGCAGGGAGAAGTACTCGTTGAGGAGCGGCACTACCTGGCTCGGCTCGAGCCGCTCGGAAATGGTCGTGAAGCCGCGCAGATCCGCGAACAGCACGACGGCATGCGCGCGCAGATCCTCGGTGGAAAGCAGCGTGTCGCGCAACTGCGCGTCCTCGAGGATCTTGTCGGCGAGCCGCGGCGAGAGGTAACGGCGGAACGTGCGGCGCAAGACCTCTTCCCGCCGCCTGATCTCCGCCTCGAGTTGCGCGGCCGCGAGTTTCCGGCGCACGGTCCCCGCACGCACCAGTTCCTCGATGCGGGTCTTCAGCGGCTCATCGACGGGCAAGATCGGATCCCCGATATTTTTCTGCGAAAATGGAAGGTTACCACAGCCCGCCCGGCACCCAGCGGGTCCGTGCGTGGGCCGCCGCGCTCGCTGGCGGGCGACAATCGCCGAGCGGTTGGCTCCCTGCGGTGCGCGCACTGGCGAGTGGCAGGCGGCGATATTACCGTCGGCGAAGATGTTTTGGAATCGCCATATGTCAAGCTCAGACTGTCGTTCGCGATCGTCCGCCGTGGCCGGGCTCGCTGCCGTCATGGCCGTGTGCGTTTCCGGTGCGGCCGCCGCCGCCGGCCTGGAATGGGCCGATATGCACCCCAGCCCACCGCAGGACACGCCTTATCCCGGCACCATCCATATCCGTGTCGATGCGACCGACACCGCGCAAGGCATCTTCCGGGTGCACGAGCTCGTCCCGGTGCGAGGCGGCGAGCTGACGCTCCTCTATCCGAAGTGGATTCCGGGCAACCACTCCCCGAGCGGGCCGATCCCCATGCTTGCCGGACTCACCATCACGGCGAACGGCAGGCCGCTCGAGTGGCAGCGCGATGAGTACGACGTGTATGCCTTGCGGGTCGCCGTGCCGCGGGGCATCACGAGGCTCGATGTCGACTTCCAGTATCTCTCCGGGCGCACGGCCATGCAGCGCATCCAGATGACCGACGCGATGCTGTCGCTCGAATGGAGCGACATGAGCCTGTACCCGGCAGGACACTATTCGCGCGATATCACCTTCGCGCCGAGCGTAACCCTACCGCATGGTTGGAGGTTCGGCACGGCACTCGAGACGCTCGCCGAATCCGGCGACACCACCACCTTCAAGCCGGTGAGCTACAACACGCTCATCGACTCGCCGATGTACGCGGGTCGCTACTTCGAGCGGATCGATCTCGACCCGGGCGCCGCGGTTCCGGTCCATCTGGACGTATTCGCCGATGCGCCGAAGTATCTGCAGACGACCCCCGAGCAGCTGCAGGTCCATCGCAACCTCGTGACGCAGGCCTACCGACTTTTCGGCTCGCATCATTACGATCACTACGATTTTCTCTACTCGCTTTCGGATCAGTTGAGCGGCAACGGACTCGAGCATCATCAGTCGAGCGAGGACGGCAGGCGCGCGAATTACTTCACCGACTGGGACAAGACCGCCCCCGGACGGGACCTCCTGGCGCACGAATACACTCACTCCTGGAACGGCAAGTTCCGCCGGCCCGCCGACCTGTGGACGCCCAACTTCAACGTGCCCATGGGCGACTCGCTCCTGTGGGTGTACGAGGGCCAAACCCAGTACTGGGGTTACGTGCTGACCGCGCGCTCGGGCATGTGGACCGCCGAGCAATTCCGCCAGGCGCTCGCGCTGGTCGCGGCCAACTACGACCGCAACCGACCCGGCTTCGAGTGGCGCAGCATCGAGGACACGACCAACGACCCGACCGCGGCGCATCGGCAACCGCTGCCCTACCGCAGCTGGCAGATGAGCGAGGAGTATTACAGCGCCGGCCAGCTGCTTTGGCTCGAGGTCGATGCCAAGATCCGCTCGCTCACCGGCGACACGAAATCGCTCGATACCTTCGCCCGCAGTTTCTTCGGCATCGACAACGGCAGTTTCCTCACCAGGACCTACACCTTCAACGACCTCGTCGCCGCCCTGAACGGCGTCGTGAGGTTCGACTGGGCCGGCTTCCTGCGCCGGCGCCTCGACGCGCACCGCCCACCGATGGGTGGCATCGAGGCGAGCGGCTGGAAGCTCGTGTACGACGACCAGGAGAGCGAGTTTCAGAAGGAGTACGACTCCGGCGCGGGCAGTCGCCACATGATCAGCTTCACATTCTCCATTGGCCTCACGCTCACCAAGAGCGGTGTGATCAACGATGTGCGCTGGGGCGGCCCGGCCTTCGAGGCCGGTGTCTCAACGGGCGCCACGTTAGTGGCGGTGAATGGTCACGACTACTCCTCCGAGGTCATGACGGATGCGATCGCGGCGGCCGAGCACAGCCGGGAGCCGATCAGGCTGCTGTTGAAATACCAGGGCGAGTACCAGACCGTCGCGGTCGACTACCACGGCGGTCTGCAATATCCCCACCTCGTGCGGGTCGAGGGAACCCCCGATTATCTGGATCAGATCATCGCGGCCAGGAGATGAGCTGCCGCGAGCGATTCGGGCGCGATCAGCCGTGCACGACCGCGTGCACGACGCGGTTGTACTCGAAGAACACGGAAAACGACGGGTAATCCCAGCGGGTGATCGGTGGCTTGCCGACGGCCGGGTAGCGCTTCTGCGGCGCGCCGAACTTGGCTTCCACCTGATGCATCGTGATGCCGCGTGCGGGGTGCGCGACCGAGCTCTGCTCGATCTTGACCTGCCCATCGACCAAGACGGTTTCCGCCGCCGCGCCCCCCGCGATGGCGCAGCCGAGCAGCAGTGCAAGTAGTTTTGCCGAGCGCATACGCAACCTCCACCGACCCGGTGTGACTATACACCTGGCCGGAATCTGTCAAAGGCGGGAGCGCCAGGCGCGCCGCGGTTCTGTGAACCGCATCAAGATACGGCGGTGGGCGGGCTCGATATGGTTAAATGACGAGGATGTTTCATCCGCTGTCGCTCTTCGTGGGGCTGCGCTACGTGCGCGCCCGGTCCCATACCTTCTTCGTCTCCTTCATCACCTGGACCTCGCTCGCCGGCGTTTGCGTGGGGGTCGCCGCCCTCATCGTCATCCTTTCGGTGATGAACGGCTTCGAGGGGGAGCTGCGCGGCGAACTCCTGTCGCTGGATGCGGATGCGCGCGTGGTGCCGACCGGCGGCGCCGGCTCGGCACCGGTGGACCCGGCGCAGTGGCAGACCGCCGCCGCCGCCATCCGCCGCTCTCCCGGAGTGACCGGCGTCGCCCCCTACGCGCAGCTCCAGGCTCTTGCGGTGCGCACGCCGGAGATGCTGCCGGTGCAATTGCGGGGCATCGATCCGCGGGAGGAGACCTCGGTCACCCATCTCGCCGGTGCGATCACCGAGGGGAAGCTGTCCAGCCTCGAGCCGGGCTCCGACAAGGTGATCGTGGGAGAGACGATCGCCGAGGAGCTGGGTCTTGCGCCAGGCGATCCGCTGAGGCTGCTCATCCCGACCGTCACCCCGGGGGGCGTGCCGGCGCCGCGCCTGCGGCAGTTCAAGGTGGCGGGTGTTTTCCAGGCGGGTCCCGACCATGACGCCTCGCTGGTGTTCGCCGACATCGCGGATGTTCTCGCGCTCGCGCCATCGGCGCGGGGGGATCAGGGCCTCAGGGTGCGTTATCGCGACGCCCTGGCCGCGCCCACGCTCTCGAGCGAATTGAGAGCGAGGCTGCCGAGGGGTTTCCAGGTCATCGACTGGACGCAGGACAACGCCGACTACTTCCGCGCCATCCGCATCGAGAAGACCATGATGTCGCTCATCCTGCTGTTGATCGTCGCGGTGGCGGCATTCAACATCGTGGCGATGCTCGTCATGGTGGTGACGGACAAGCGCACCGATATCGCCATCCTGCGCACCTTCGGCACATCGCCCGCGCGCGTCATGGGCGTCTTCCTCACGCAGGGGCTCGTCATTGGCTGGCTCGGCGTCACCCTCGGGGTGGCGCTCGGTCTCGCGCTCGCTTTCAACGTCGATACCATCGTGCCCTTCCTGCAGAACACCTTCGGCTTTCAGATCTTCAGCTCGAGCGTCTACTACATCACCACGGTTCCTTCGATCGTGAGATGGAGCAACGTCGCGGCGATCAGCGTCGCTGCGCTCCTCCTCACCGCGGCGGCGACCCTTTACCCGGCGGTCCGCGCCGCGCGCACGGCGCCCGCCGAAGCGCTTCGCTACGAGTAGTCCGCCATGAGCCGGGTCTACGAGTGGCTGGTCGGCACGCGCTATCTGCGCTCCGCCCATCGACGCGGCTTCGTATCGTTCGTAGCGCTCATGTCCGTCTGCGGTCTCGCGCTCGGTGTCGCCACTCTCATCGTCGTGCTCTCGGTCATGAACGGCTTTGGCCGCGAGCTGCGCGCGCGCATTCTGAGCGTGACTGCCGACGGCACGATCATGGGTCTGCAGGGCACCCTCTCGGGGTGGCAGGCGCTTCAGCAACGCATCGAGCGCGAGCCCGGCGTGCGCATCGCCACCCCCTACGTGGAGAGCCAGGCGATGCTCACGCATGGCGAGGACATCACCGGCGCATCGGTGCGCGGGGTCCTTCCGGAGGAGGAGCGCCGGGCCACCGGACTCGCGCAGCGGGTGGTGGCCGGAAGTCTCGAGGATCTGCAGCCCGGCCGCTACCGGGTGATCCTCGGCAGCGCGTTGGCTCAGGCGCTGCGCGTGCGGGTGGGCGAGTCGGTCGTGCTCATTGCGCCGCAAGGTGTGGCGACTCCGACCGGCGTGATGCCGCGCATGCGGCGCTTTCAGGTCGCGGGCCTCTTTCACTCCGGGATGTACGAATACGATCGTGGGCTCGCGCTCGTGAGCCTCACGGATGCGGCCCGCCTCTTCGATCTTGCACCGGGGCAGGTGACGGGCCTGCGCCTGTCGCTCGATGATCCCTGGCAGGCGCCGAAGGTGGTGCGGCGGGTCGCCTACGAGCTCGGCGGACCGGGGTACTATGTCAGCGACTGGACCGAGAACCACGCCAACTTCTTCCGCTCCATCGAGTCCACCAAGTCGCTGATGTTCGTCATGCTGTCGATGATCGTTGCCGTGGCCGCATTCAACATCGTCGCGACGCTCGTCATGATCGTCAAGGAGAAGCAGACCGACATCGCGATCCTGCGCACCTTCGGGGCCGGACCGCGCAACGTGCTCGCCATCTTCGCGATCCAGGGAATCCTGATCGGCCTCGCCGGGACGCTGCTCGGCGCCGGTCTGGGCATCTTGATCTCCCACAACCTGCAGGCGCTCGTCGGTGGACTCGAGCGGCTGCTGCATACCCAGTTCCTCGATCCGCGGGTTTACTACATGAGCGATCTTCCGGCGCACGTGGAGGGATTCGACGTGCTGCGCGTCTGCGCCATCGCCTTCCTCCTGTGCGCGCTCGCTACCCTTTATCCGGCCTGGCGCGCGGGCCGCACGGCCCCGGCGCAGGCGCTGCGACATGAGTAAAGCCACTACCGAGCCGGTGCTCGAGGCGCGCCAGGTCTCGAAGAGCTTTCGCCAGGGTCCGGTGACGCTCGAGGTGTTGCGGGGAGCCGAGCTCGCGGTGCGGGCGGGCGAGCGCGTGGCGATCGTCGGCGCCTCAGGCTCCGGCAAGACGACGCTGCTGCAGATTCTGGGCGGCCTCGATCGCCCGACCAGCGGTCGGGTGCTGGTCGATGGTCGCGATATCCACGGCCTGACGGAAAAGGAGCGGGGGGAGCTGCGCAATCGCGCGCTCGGCTTCGTCTATCAATTCCATCACCTGCTCCCCGAGTTCTCCGCCCTGGAGAACGTCGCCATGCCGCTGCTCGTGCGCCGCACCGGCGTGGCCGAGGCGCGCAGTGCCGCGCGCGAGATCCTCGGGCGCGTCGGGCTCGGCGAGCGTCTCGAGCATCGTCCGCATCAGCTTTCAGGCGGCGAGCGCCAGCGAGCCGCGGTAGCGCGAGCGCTTGTGACACAGCCGAAGATCGTTCTCGCCGATGAGCCCACCGGCAACCTCGATGGCGCGAACGCGGAGTCGGTATTCGCATTGATGCTCGAGCTCAACCGCGAGCGCGGTACGAGCCTGGTCGTGGTGACCCACGACAGCCGCCTGGCGAACCGGATGGAGCGGATCTACGAGATCGAGAAGGGGAGCTTGAGCGAGCGGCTCACGCCGGCGCTGCGACGCGGCGAGCCCTATACCGGGACGTGACCCGCCAGCGCCAGATCAGCTCCAGACATGCCCAGCCGAGCAGTCCGAGCACCAGAGCGCAAGCCATGCAGCCGATGAGAAACGGCTGCCACATGGGCCCGAGGCCGCGCTCGAGCCAGTCCCAGCTGAGGTGGAACGAGAAGCGCTGCGGCGAGACCCGCAGCAGCACCGCCCCCACCCGGTACGCCAAGTAGTAGATGGGCACCATCGTGAGCGGGTTGACGAGAAGCGTGGTGCCGTAGATCGCAGGCACGTTGAGCCGCCACACGAGCGCGATCAGAATCGCGACCAGCAGATGGACCGGAAGCGGAATGAAGCAGATCGCGATCCCTACACCAAAGGCCGCGGTCACGCCCCGGCGGTGCAGCGCCCAGAGGCGCGGGTCGAGGAGCCGCTCGCCGAAGTGGCGCAGGAGCCAGTGACCCTGCACCTGGCAGGGGGAGGGAAGGAGCTTCTTCAGGACGCGACGAGGCATCGAGCTGCGGACTGTACCAGATTGGCGACGGTATGGCGCTGGCGGTGCCCCGCAGTTTTCCTGCCCGGCTCGTAGAGGGGCTATACGACACCTTGAGCAGGTGCTCCTCTCGGGTATCATGCGCCGTCGCAGTTTTCTTGGGGCTCCGTCCCCCGGGGTCGCTGGATGTGGGAAATCGTGCGGGCAGGCGGCCCGCTCATGTGGCCGATCATTCTCTGCTCCATCACCGCGGCGGCGATCGTGCTCGAGCGGTTGTGGACTTTGCAGGACCGGCGGGTGATGCCGCAGGAGCTGCCGCAAAAAGTCTGGCAGCTGATCGAGGCCAATCAGATCAACGATAAGGTCATCGCCGCGCTCGAGCAGAACTCGCCCCTGGGCAGACTTCTCGCCGCGGGTCTCGCCAACCGCCACCGGCCGCGAGAGATCCTGATGGAGCGCCTCGAGGATACCGGTCGGCACGTGGTGTACGAGCTCGAGCGTTTCCTCAATACGCTCGGCACCATCGCCGGTGTCTCGCCGCTCCTCGGCCTCCTCGGCACGGTCACCGGCATCATCCGCGCGTTCAACGCCATCCAGGCGGGCGGCATGGGTGATCCTCGAGTGCTCTCCGGCGGCATCGCCGAGGCGCTGGTCGCGACCGCCGCCGGCCTCTGTGTTGCCATCCCCTCGCTCTTTGCGTACCGGTACCTTCGCGGCAGGGTCGAGCGGATCGTGGTGGAGATGGAGAAGCAGGCCATGCGCATGGCCGATGCGGTCGAGGCCGCCAGCGTCCGTGGCGGGCGCTCGGCTGCCGCCTGACCGAGCTCGAGCCCGACATGAACCTCAAGCCGCGCCGTCACGAGGAGCCGGAGATCAACGTCGTCTCCCTCATCGACGTCGTGCTGCTGCTCGTCGTGTTCTTCATGCTCTCGAGCCGGTTCACCGATGAAGGGCGGCTGCACGTGCAGCTGCCGCAGGCGAGCGCCGTGCCGCCCGCGGCCCCTCAGAGCGAGCCGCTCGTGGTGTCGGTGACGGAGGCGGGAAGCTATCTCGTCAATGGGCGTGAGCTCATCAACTCGAGCGCCGACACGCTGCGCGCGGCCCTGCTCAAGGAGGCAGGCAGCAATCGCGACATCACGGTGACCATCCGCGCCGACGGCCGAGCCACCCAACAGTCGGTGGTCACGGCGATGGACGTGCTGGGTCAACTCGGCTTCGTCCGCCTCAACATCGCGACCATCAGGGACGAGCGGACGGGCGCCCCTTGAACGATGTGGCGCGGTCCGGGTCCGACCGGCCCTGCCGCCGGGCATCCGAGCCGGTGAGCGTGGCGGCGACCTACCGGCGGCTGCTCGGGTATCTGAAGCCGCACAAGGGAGCCTTCGCCCTCGGCCTCCTGGGTGGCGCGATCTACGCGGCTTCCACCACGGCCCTCGGGTGGCTGGCGAAGCGCTTCGGCGACGGAACCTTCACCCATCCCGATCCGCGCACGATCTACCTGGTCCCGATCGCGCTCGTGGTCATCTTCATCGGCCGCGGCATCGGCAACTTCACTCAGACCTACTTCATGGGCTATGTGGGCCGCAGCATCGTCAAGCGTCTGCGCGGCGACGTCTTCCGCAGTGTGCTCGAACTTCCTGCCGCCTACTTCGACAGCGCTTCCACGGGCACGCTCCTCTCGAAGCTCACCTACAACAGCGAGCAGGTCGGGCAGGCCTGCTCCGACTCCATCGTCATCATGGTGCGTGCGGCGCTCACCGTGATGGCGATGATCGCCGGCCTCTTCTGGCTCAATTGGCAGCTCGCCCTGATCTCGCTCACCATGGGGCCGCTCGCGGCGTGGCTCGTTTCGCTCGTGAGCCGGAACTTCCGCCGCTATGGGCGGCGCATCCAGGACTCGATGGGCGATGTCACGCGCATCGCGAAGGAGAGCTTCGAGGCGCCGCGGCTGGTGAAGGTGTACGAGGCGCAGCCGCACCTGCGGGCGCAGTTCGATGCGGTCAACGAGCACAACCGCCGCTCCTACATGAAGCTCATCCTCACCCGCGGCCTCGCCAACCCGACTGTGCAGCTCGTTACGGCGCTAGGCGGCGCCTTCGTTCTCGGGCTGGCGCTTCGAGACACGATCTCCGGACAAATGACTCCGGGGGATCTGCTGGCCTTTTTCACCCTGCTCACCAGCATCGCGCAGCCGATGCGCGAGCTGGTGCAGGTCACCGATCCGCTGCAGCAGGGCATCGCCGCGGCCGAGAGTCTGTTCGAGCTGATCGACGAGCCGCCCGAGCCCGCCGGCGGGGGCTATGTCGTCGCGCGGGTGCGCGGAGACGTCGAATTTCGCGCTGTCACGTTCTCCTACCCGAAAGGAGAGCGGGCCGCGCTCCGCGGCGTCTCGCTCGAGGTCGCGGCCGGCACCAGCCTCGCGATCGTCGGCCGCTCGGGCAGCGGCAAATCGACGTTGGTGAGCCTGCTGCCGAGGTTCTACGACGTCGCCTCGGGCGCCATTCTCGTCGACGGCCGGGAGATCCGCGAGTACGACCTGCGAAGCCTGCGAGCGCAGATAGCGGTCGTCAGTCAGGATGTCACGCTCTTCGATGACACCATCCGCAACAACATCGCCTTCGGCCGCAACGTATCCGAGCGGCAGCTCCTGCAGGCGGCGGAGGCGGCGCACGTGCTCGAGTTCATCTCGAGCCTCTCAGCCGGGCTGGACACCGTGGTGGGCGATCGCGGCGTGTTGCTCTCCGGCGGTCAGCGGCAGCGGATCTCCATTGCGCGGGCGTTGCTCAAGAACGCCCCCATCCTGATTCTCGACGAGGCAACCTCCGCGCTCGATACCGAGGCGGAGCGGCACATCCAGGCGGCTCTCGCCCAGCTGGTGCGCAATCGCACGACCTTCGTCATCGCGCACCGGCTCTCGACGGTGGAGCAGGCGGATCGAATCGTGGTGCTCGATGCCGGCGAGGTGGTCGAATGCGGCACGCACGCGGAGCTGCTCGCCCGCGATGGCCGCTACGCGCAGCTCTACAGGTTGCAGTTCGCCGATTGAGCGCCGGTTCGCGCCAATGAGTACCGAGTGGCTCCTGAGTGTCTGGTACGAGCAGCCGCCGGGGATCTCGTGGCTGCTGCCGTTTTCCTGGCTGTATGGGGCAGCCATGTCGGCGCGCCGCGCGGCCTACAGCCGGGGCTGGATGCGATCGCATGCTGTCGGCGCGCCGGTCATCGTCATCGGTAACCTCACGGTGGGCGGCACGGGCAAGACGCCCCTCACCATCTGGCTCGCCAATCACCTCAAGCAGCGCGGAATGGAGGTGGGTCTCGTATCGCGGGGCTATGGCCGTCAGAAGGGCGGCTTGCGGGTCGTCGAGGCGGGCTCTCCCTGGCAGGAAGTCGGGGATGAGCCCCTCATCCTCAGGCGGCGCACCGGGTGTGCCACCCTCGTTGCGAGCGACCGCGTGGCCGCCGCGGAAATGTTGGTCAGGCGAGGCGCTCAGGTCATCCTCGCGGACGATGGCCTGCAACACCTTCGCATGTCGCGCGACGTTGAGTTGGTCGTGATCGATGGGACGCGCGGCTTCGGCAACGGGCGGCTGTTGCCCGCAGGCCCCCTGCGCGAGGGCATCGGCCGGGCCCGGCAAGCCGATGCCGTGGTGGTCAATGGCGCAGGGGAGGGCGGAGCGCTTCGCGGGGTTCCGCCGCAGCTCGAGTCGGTGGCACTACGGATGCGGCTGGCAGCGACCGAGGCACGGCGCCTCGCCGACCCCAGGGAGGCGACGCCGCTCGCGGCCTTTCGGGGCAGGCCCGTTCATGCCGTCGCCGGCATCGGTAATCCCCAGCGGTTCTTCAATGATCTGCGCGCCCTGGGGCTCGAGGTCATCGAGCACGCCTTTGCCGATCATCACGCGCTCTCGGCGGCCGAGCTCGATTTCGGCGATGCCGTCCCGGTGCTCATGACGGAGAAGGATGCCGTAAAATGCGGCGGGATCGCGGGCCCGCGGCTCTGGTACGTGCCGGTCGAAGCCACCTTCAGCGAGGAGGACTCGCGCCGGCTGCTCGCGCTCGTGATGGGTAAGGTCGAATCCTTTTTTCCTGCCGGAGGTTAGATTGCCGTGGACGCCCGCCTGCTCGACATCCTGGCCTGTCCGGTCTGCAAGGGCACGCTGATCTATCGGCGAGACCCGCAGGTGCTCGTCTGTCGGCTCGACCGCCTCGCCTACCCCATTCGAGACGAGGTGCCCATCATGCTGGAGGAGGAGGCACGGCAGCTCGCGGCCGACGACCCGCTCCTCGAGCGCTGAGCCGCTCGCGCGAGCATCGCGTGTCCAGCTCACCGCACGGCTTTTATGTCGCGATTCCCGCCCGGCAGGGCTCCACCCGCCTGGCCGGCAAGGTGTTGGCGCCGCTCAAGGGCAAGCCGATGCTGCAGTGGGTGTATGAGCGCGCGCGTGCCTCGGGTGCGCGCGGCGTCTTGATAGCCACCGACGATGCGGCGATTGCCAACGCCGCGCGGGCCTTCGGGGCGCAGGCGCGCATGACCTCCGCGGCGCATGCCTCGGGCACGGACCGAATCGCCGAGCTCGCCGCGATCGAGAGCTGGCCCGACGCCGCGATCGTGGTCAACGTACAGGCGGATGAGCCGCTCATTCCGCCGGCACTCATCCGTCAGGTCGCAGCCCTGTTGGATTCGGACCCGCAGGCGGCGATCGCGACGCTGGCGACGCCGATAGAGTCGCTCGAGGAGTTCCTGGATCCCAACGCCGTGAAGGTGGTTGCCGATGTGAAGGGTAGGGCGCTCTACTTCAGTCGCGCGCCGATTCCGTGGCAGCGCGACGGCGCCCCGGCCGGGCTCGCAAGCCAGCGGGCGTTTGCCGGCGCGCGGCGGCATGTCGGGATCTATGGCTATCGCGTCCTTGCATTGCGTCGCCTCGCCGCCCTCGCGCCGACCGCGCTCGAGAATGCGGAAAAGCTCGAGCAGCTTCGGGCGCTCGCGCACGGGCTCGTGATCCGGGTGGCCGATGCCGAGGAAAGGCCGGGCCCCGACGTCAATACCGCGGAGGACCTCGAGCGTGTGGCGGCGTTGCTGCCGGGTTGAGGGCTTGCGGGCTTTGCGCGGCGTCACAGTTTCGGCAAAGGTGCGCTCGCCCCACCCTGGGGCAGGGCGGAACTTTGCCATTGTGCGACGCGTCGCAATCCCATGGCCGCGGTGACGTTGTAAACGGACAATTCGCACCCACGTTCTTTGGGAAAGCGGCCTTGAGTGGAAGGATTATGCGTAGCCCGATCAACGACTTTGGCGCCCTGCGGGGCATGGGCAGGATGGCCGGCCTGGCGGCGCTCGCTCTGGCGCTGGGTGGCTGCGTGGTGGCCCCGCCGCCCCGGCCCGCGCCTCCGCCACAGGCCTATGCCGGGCCGCCCCCGAGCACATATGTCTATGCGTATCCGGAGCGAGGTCAGTCAGCCGACCAGCAGAGCAGGGATCGTTACGATTGCAGCCTCTGGGCGGTTCAGCAGACGGGCTTCGATCCGAGCGCGCCCAATGTCCCTCCGCAGTACCGCGTGGTTGCGAGCGGGCCGCCTCCCGGGACGGGGACTGCGGTCGGAGCCATAGCCGGCGCGATTCTCGGCGCCGCCATTTCCCCCGAGTGGGACAGGGGGGCCGGAGCCGTTTTCGGCGGCATCACCGGGGCCATGATCGGCAGCGCGAGCGATGCCTCCCGCGAGCAGCAGAATGAGATCGCGATGAGCGAGCAACAGCAGCAGGATGCGGCCGCGATGGCGCACAAGGCAGGGGAATATCGCCGCGCCATCAGCGCCTGCCTCGATGCGCGGGGCTACAGCGTAAAATAGCCCGGTGAGGATCCTCTTCGTCTGTCTAGGCAACATCTGCCGTTCGCCGACGGCGGAGGTCGTCTTTCGTGCCGTGGCGGCGCGGGAGGCGCCCGAGATGGTGTTGGAAATCGATTCAGCCGGGACCGCGGCGTACCACGTGGGCGAGCTTCCCGACCAGCGCACGCGTCAGGCCGCCGGCCGGCGGGGCTATGATCTCTCGAGACTGCGCGCGCGGGTCATCGAGCCGGGTGACTTCGAGCGTTTCGACCTCATCCTCGCCATGGACCGCGAGAACCTGCGCGCGCTGGAGCGGCGCGCGCCGGCGCACGCTCGCGAGCGACTGCGTCTCTTCCTCGAGTTCGCGCCCGAGACCGGCATCAGTGAAGTGCCGGACCCGTACTACGGGGGACCGAACGGCTTCGAAGATGTGTTGGATCTGATCGAGGCCGCTTCCCGAGGGCTCATCGAGCACTTGCGGCGCGACTCGCAAGCGGCATAAAGCCGACCGGCGCGCGATGCGCCGGTCGGGGCGAGTACTGCTTACTCCTCGGGGCCGCGGCCGCCGCCGGAGACGGCTTCGTCCGGTGGCGCGGACGACCATACCACGTACGGCTTGCTTTCCCGCGGCGCGTTGCTTTCCGTAGGTGGCGACGGCTCGAAATGCGCAAGCGGCGCCGCGGCGCGCTCGTGGTGAGCGGCGGACGCTGCCGTTGCTTCGCGCGCGGGCTCTCGCGTCTCGGGCGTAGCGGACGCCTGCTCGCGCCCCGCCCACCCCTGATGCTGCTCCTGGGCGCCGTTGGAACGGGCGTCGGTTGAGGACTCGGGTGCGCCGTTCTCCTGAACCGGCGAGGCCGCTACCGCCACGTTGGCTGACTCGCGCGAGCCC
>DATFCZ010000039.1:0-75768 GCA_035252605.1 Steroidobacteraceae bacterium | reverse complement strand
CGGCGCGCGCCGCGCCCAAACCGGCCTTTGCCGCGCTCCGGCGCCTGGGCGAGCAATGCCCGGCATTCCTCCAGGGTGAGTGACTTCGGCTCCCGCTCCTTCGGCACCTTGGCGTTTTTCTTGCGGTCGGTGACGTACGGGCCATAGCGGCCGTTCAACACCTGGATGTCGTCGACACCGAAGTCGGTGATGATGCGGTTGGCATCCGCCTCCTGCTTCAGGCGTATGACCTCGAGCGCCCGCTCGAGGGTGATGGTGTAGGGATCGTCTTCCTTCAGCGAGACATACTTGCTGCCGTACTTGACGTAGGGCCCGAAGCGGCCGGTGTTGGTGACGACCGTCTCCCCGTCGGCCGTCGTGCCGAGCGTGCGTGGCAACTTGAAGAGCTCCATCGCATCGGCGAGCGTGATGGCGTCCATCTTCTGTCCGGGCCGCAGGCCCGCGAAGCGCGGCTTCTCGACGTCGTCCTTGGTACCGATCTGCACGAAGGGGCCGTAGCGCCCCATCCGCACGGTGACGGGCTTGCCGGTGGCGGGATCCTTGCCGAGCTCGCGCGCCTGGGCGACCTGCTCGCGCGAGACGGTTTTCTCGATCCGCTCCACCTGGTGGATGAAGGGCTTCCAGAACTTGTCGAGCGGCTGCGTCCATTCCTCCTCGCCGCGGGAGATCGCATCGAGCTCATCCTCCATCGCCGCGGTGAAGCCGTATTCGACGTAGCGATGGAAGTGGTGGGTCAGAAAGCGATTGACGATCTTGCCGATGTCGGTCGGCACGAAGCGGCGCTGGTCCATCTCGACATACTCCCGGTCCTGCAGGGTCGAGATGATGGCGGCGTAAGTCGAGGGGCGCCCGATGCCGTGCTCCTCCAGCGCCTTCACCAACGAGGCCTCGCTATAGCGCGGCGGCGGCTCGGTGAAGTGTTGATCCGCGTGAAACGTGAGCAGATCGACGGCATCGCCTTCCTGCAAGGGCGGCAGCACGTGATCGCCCTCGTCCGTCTTCGCATCGTCGGTGCCTTCCTGGTAGACGGAAATATAGCCCGGTTTGACCAGCGTCGAGCCGTTGGCACGCAGCACGTGACGTGCGGGACCGTCGGCTCCGGCCAGCATGTCGACCGCGACGGTGTCGAAGATCGCCTGCGCCATCTGCGAGGCGACGGCTCGCTTCCAGATGAGCGCGTACAGCCGGTAGAGATCGCCGTCGATCTTGCCCTCGACGTCGGCCGGTGTGACGGCGGCCGAAGTCGGTCGGATGGCTTCGTGCGCCTCCTGCGCGTTCTTCGATTTCGTCTTGTAGATGCGGGCCTCCTCGGCGACCTCGTCCTGGCCGTAGAGCCGCGCCGCCACTTCCCGAATCTCCCGCACCGCCTCGGCGGCGAGCGATACGGAGTCGGTACGCATGTAGGTGATGAGGCCGACATTGCCTTCGCCGATGTCGACGCCTTCGTAGAGCTGCTGCGCGAGCCGCATCGTGCGGCGGGCGTTATATCCGAGCTTGCGGGCGGCCTCCTGCTGGAGCGTCGAGGTGGTGAAGGGCGGGGCAGGGGTGCGCCGCCGCTGTTTGCGATCCACCGCGATCACACGCAATTGGCCGACTCGTTCGCCGCTCGCGCCGCTCGCTTCGGTGCCGCCCTGAGCCGCGTTGCGCCGCGCCGCCTCGCGGATGGCACCCTCGACCTCGCGAGCCTGCGTCTCGTTCGTGAAGGAGAACTGCTCCACCTTCTGTCCGGCGTACTCGATGAGCTTCAGCGGGAACGAGGGCGACTGGCGAGCGCCTTCGCCTTCGAGCGTCCAGTACTCGCGCGCGACGAACGCCGCGATCTCCTCCTCGCGCTCGCAGATCATGCGCAGCGCCGGACTCTGCACCCGGCCCGCCGACAGGCCGCGGCGCACTTTCTTCCACAGCAGCGGCGAGAGATTGAAGCCGACCAGGTAATCGAGCGCCCGGCGCGCCTGCTGCGCGTTCACCAGATCGAGCGACAGACCCCGCGGTTGCGCCACCGCCTCGCGGATCGCGTTGCGGGTGATCTCGTAGAACACCACCCGGTGCACCGCCTTGCCGGCGAGGTCACCGCGGGACTTGAGGATCTCCTTCAGGTGCCAGGCGATCGCCTCGCCCTCGCGATCGGGGTCGGTCGCCAGATACAGCGCCTTCGACTTCGCGAGCCCGCGGGCAATGCTCTCGATGTGGCGCTCGTTCTTCTCGAGCACCTGATACTTCATGGCGTAGCCGCGGTCGGGATCGACCGCGCCTTCCTTCGGCACGAGATCGCGCACGTGCCCGTAGGAGGCCAGCACCTCGAAGTCCCTGCCCAGGTATTTCTTGATGGTCTTCGCCTTGGCGGGCGATTCGACCACGACCAGATTGTCAGCCATGCGTCAGCGAATCCCTGTGCTCGATCAGTGCCGGAGCGGGGCGGCATTGCCCGCCATGACGCTCTCGAAACGGGCGAACGCCAGCTCCTGTCCCGGCTGGCTCGAGAGGACGAGGAGCACCACCCATTTGAGCTGCTCGACCTCGATTTCCTCGACATCGAGCGCCAGGGCGCGTTCGATCACGAGCTCCCGCTGCTGCGGCGTCAGGACCCGCTGGCGATCGAGCAGCATGAGAAAGGCGCGGCAGTCGGCCGAGAGGCGCGACAGCTCGCCTTCGGCGAATACCCGCAGTCCCGCCTGCGGGCCATCGCCACCCGGGGCCGCCCGCTGATCGCTCACCAGCGCCGACAGCCACTCCATCGCGTGCACGACCTCGCTCACCGAGAAGCCGCGCCGCTGCAGGTCCTCGAGCATGTGGCGTCGCTCCGGCACCTCCGCCGGGTCCGCCAACATGTAGTTGTCGTAGACGTAAATCAGGACTTTAAGAACGCTGCCGGTGGTCATGTGGATAGTCGGCCGTAGCGGCCGCCGGGAAATGGCGCGATGCGCCCTTCAAGCTCGAGAATCAGCAACATCGAGGCGACCGACTCGCCCGACAAGCCTGAGCGGGCCGCAAGCGTATCGATGGTCGCCGGTTCAAAACCGAGCGCATCTAACAGCATTTCATATGCCTTGTCCAATGGCATGGCGCCGGAGGGGGAGCCGGGGCCACTGTCGGCGCCACCCGCCAGGCATGGGGCAAGCCTTTGAGATTGAAAGGAAATTCCCAGCTCTCGCACGACGTCCGTCGGCGCTTCGACGAGGTGTGCGCCGTCGCGGATCAGGCGGTGGCAGCCCCGGGAAAGGGGGCTGCGGATGCTTCCCGGAATCGCGAACACCTCCCGCCCCTGCTCGCCCGCGTACCGGGCGGTGAGGAGTGAGCCGCTGGCTGCGGCCGCCTCGACCACCAGCGTCCCGAGCGAAAGCCCGCTGATCAGCCGGTTGCGCTGCGGGAAATTCCATCGCTGCGGCCCCATCCCGCGGGGAAACTCCGAAACCAGCGCCCCCGCCGCCGCGATGCGCTTCGCCAGAGTGCCATGCTCGGGCGGGTACACCCGGTCGAGCCCGGTGCCGAGCACCGCGACGGTGCGCCCCGCGGCCGCGAGCGCTCCCTCGTGACTCGCGGCATCGATCCCGAGCGCAAGCCCGCTCGTGATGGTGAGCCCGGCGGATGCGAGCGCGCCGGCAAATTCCCGTGCGAGCGCCCGGCCCGCCGGCGAGGCGGCCCGCGCCCCCACCATCGCGAGCTGTGGCGCCTGCAGCGCTTCCACGCTTCCCAACACACAGAGCGCCGCCGGCGATCCGCGAGTCGCCGCGAGCTGCGGCGGATACTCCGCCTCGCCCCACAGCAGCACTCGGGCGCCGCTCGCGCGCAGCCATTTCAGATCGGCGGCAAGCGCCGTGCAGTCGGGATTCTCGAGGAACGCGCGCGCGGCCGGCGGCAGCTCCACCTGCGCAATGATCTCCGGCTCACAGAGCCGCTCGAGATCCCCGCGCGCCTGCGCCGCAAGCGCCTGCACGTGCTCCCCGGTGAGCCCTGGGCTGCGTACCAGCTTTGCGCCGATCATCGCGATGCTCATGAAGCGCGAGCATAGAGGCGCCGGCTCGACTCAGGTCTCCGGAGAATCGCAGGTGATCGTGCGGAAATGCCGCTTGCGGCCGAGCGCTAACCGGAGACCTCGAGGCTGGAGGCAACCTGTAGCCAGCGCTCCTCGACGGTCGCGATCTCCCGCGACAGCTCGCCGTGGCGCACGGTGAGCCGCCGTTGTTCCGCGGCTGCGGCCGCTGCATAGGTGGTCGGATCAGCGAGCCGCGATTCGATGTCGGCTCGCTCGGCGATGAGCTGCTCGAGGAGGGTTTCCAACTTGCGCTGCTCGGCGAGCAGAGGGGTGAGGCGATTACGGGCCTCGGCCTCGAGACGGCGTTGTTCGCGACGCGATGGGCGAGCGGGCTCGGGCGGCGGGCGCCCGGGCAGGCTGTTAGGCCCGCAGCCGGGAACAGCCGGCGGCACGGCTTCGCGGCGCCCGAGCCAGGAGGCGTAGTCCTCGAGGTCACCGTCGAAGGCGCTGACGCCGCCCTCGGCGACGAGCAGGAAGCGGTCGCAGGCACCGCGCAGCAGGGCCCGATCATGGGAGACGATCACGACCGCGCCGGCGAAATCCTGCAGCGCAAGGATGAGCGCGTGGCGCATATCGAGATCGAGGTGGTTGGTGGGCTCATCGAGAAGGAGGAGGTTGGGGCGGCGGGCGACGAGAATGGCGAGCGCGAGCCGCGCCCGCTCGCCGCCGGAGAAGCGGCGCGTCGCCTCGAACACGCGCTCGCCGCGAAAGCCGAAGCGCCCGAGGTGGTTGCGCCGCTCGAGCTCGCTCCAGCCCTTCTGCTCCGGGCCGCCGCGGCGCTCGAGCTCCTGGAGCGCGCTCGCCTCGGCGTCGAGGTGCTCGAGCTCGAGTTGGGCGAAGAATCCCGTCGCGAGGTCCGCAGCGCGCTCGAGCCGGCCTGCCCGCGTTGCGAGCTGCCCGGCCAGCACCCGCATCAGCGTCGACTTGCCGGCGCCGTTACGGCCGAGGACGCCGATGCGATCGCCCGGCCCGACATCGAACGACACCTCCTGCAGCACCTGACGCTCGCCATAACCGGCGCCGACGTGCTCGAGAGTGATGAGCGGGCGCGGCAGCTTCGCCGGTTGCGCGAACTCCCACTCGAACCCCTGCTCGAGGTGTGCGGGGGCGATTTCGGGCAGTCGCGCGAGCCACTTCAGCCGGCTCTGGACCTGGCGCGCCTTGCTCGCCTTGGCGCGAAAACGGCTGACGAAACCCTCCACTCGAGCCCGCTCGCGCTGCTGGCCGGCGAGCAGCGCCTGCGCCCGCTGCGCCTCCTGCGCGCGTTGTATTTCGAAGGCGCTGTAGTTGCCGCTGTAGGCGCGCAGCCGACCGCCCTCGATGTGCAGGATGCGTCCGACGACGCCATCGAGGAACTCCCGATCGTGCGAGACCAGCAGCAGCGTTCCGGGATAGCTCTTCAGCCAGCCCTCGAGCCAGAGCACGGCGTCGAGATCGAGGTGGTTGGTGGGCTCATCGAGCAGCAACACGTCCGAGCGGCGCATCAACGCGCGGGCGAGGTTCGCCCGCATCTGCAAGCCGCCGGAGAACTCTCCTACCCGGCGCTCGATGTCCTCGGGCGCAAATCCGAGGCCGTCGGCCAGCTGCGCGGCGCGACTTCGCGCCGCATAGCCGGCCAGCCGCTCGTACTCGGCGTGCAGCATGCCGAGCCGCGTGCCATCGCCATCCGGTCCGGTCTCGGCGATCTGCGCTTCGATCGATGCGAGCTCGAGGTCGCCACCGCGGATGTAGTCGACCAGCGTCGCATCGATCTGCGGCAGCTCCTGAGCGACGGCGGCAATGGCGAGTCCGGGCGGGGCGCGATACTCGCCGGCATCGGGCGCGAGCTCACCGCGGATGAGCGCAAGAAGAGTCGACTTGCCGCAGCCGTTGCGCCCGACGATGCCGACCTTCTCGGCGCGGAAGATGCTGCAGTCGGCCATCTCGACGAGAACTTGCGGTCCGCGCCGCAGCCGGACGGCGGAAAGAGTCAGCATGAAAGCCTCGGCGGCGCTTCAGGCGCGGGACTCGCCGTGGGCGAGCGCCGCCGTCTGCGTGTAGCGCATGAAAGCCGGGCCCGCGGTGCTCTGGCACTTGAGGAGCGCGAGCAGCTCCTCGGCCGTGCACGGCTCGCCGAACAGCCGTCCCTGCGCATAGTGGCAGCCGCTGCGGCGCAGGAACTCGAGCTGGCTCACCGACTCGACGCCTTCGGCGATGACGTCGATCTCGAGATTGCGGCCCATCTCGATGATGGTGCGCACCAGGGTGGCGTTGCCGGCGTTCTCACCGACATCGCGGACGAAGGACTGATCGATCTTGAGCGTGTCGATCGGAAACTGCTGCAGGGCGGAAAGCGAGGAGTAGCCCGTGCCGAAGTCATCGATCGACAGATGCAGGCCCATCGCGTAAAGCTCATCGAGCAGGCGCAAGGTGCGTTTGGCATCCGCCATCAGCGTGGTCTCGGTGATCTCGAGCTCGAAGGCGGTCGGCGAGACGCCGTGGCGGCGGAACACGGAGCGGCAGCGCAGGATGAAGCTCGCCTGGCGCAGCTGTTTCAGCGACAGATTGAGCGAGATCCGCCCGGGATCGCCGATCTCGCTGTGCATCTGCCGGTAATCCATGCAGACGCGATTCAACACCCACTCGCCGATGTCGAGGATGAGGTTGGTCTCCTCCGCGAGCGGGATGAACTGCGAGGGCGGAATGTCGCCGTGCCCGGGGAGGCGCCAGCGCAGGAGCGCTTCGGCGCCGATGATCCGGCCGCTGTCGACGTCCACCTTGGGCTGGTAGCGGATCACCAGCTCGTCGCGCTCGAGCGCGCGGCGCAGCTTGCTCTTCATGATCAGCCGCTCGACGGCCGCGGCGTTCATCTCCGGCGAGTAGAACGCGAAGGTGTTGCCGCCGTTCTGCTTCGAGTAGTACATCGCGGCGTCGGCATTGCGGATGAGGTCGATGACGTTCTCCGCATCGCGCGGGCAGAAGGCGATGCCGATGCTCGCCGTGAGGAACACCTCGTGCTGGTTCAACTGGAAGGCGCGGCTCACCTCGGTGAGCACGGCGCGCGCAAGATGCGCGATCGGACCGCGGTTATCGGCCTCGGCCGGCAGACCCTCGATGCAGAGCGCGAACTCATCGCCCGCGAGCCTCCCGAGGAGCGCGCCCTTCGGCAGCGCGCGCGTCAGGCGCTCCGCCAACACCTCGAGCACGCGATCTCCGGCGCCGTGTCCGAAGGTGTCGTTGACCTCCTTGAAACGATCCATGTCGAGGTAGAGCAACGCCACCGCCTGTCCGCTGCGCAGTCCGCGCGCGATGGTCTGCTGCAGAACGTGATGGAACTGCATGCGGTTCGGGATCTTGGTGAGCGCGTCATAGCGGGCGAGATAGCGAATGCGGCGCTCGGCGCGCTTGCGCTCGGTGATGTTGCGCGCCACGAAGATATTGCCCTGAAACTGCGGATCGGAGCTCTCGATCGGAGAGCCGGTGAGCGATACGGGAATCGTCTGGCCGCCCCGGGTGCGCACCACCGTCTCGCGCGTCTCCTGCGCCGCCTGCAGCAGATCGAACCCCTCGCGCTCGCGCTCATCGAGCATGGCCAGGATGCTGCGGCCGAGAATCTCCTCCTCGCCGTAGCCCAGGAGCTTGCAGGCCGCGGAGTTCGCCACCTTCACCACCCCGTCGGGCGAGGTGACGAACACGGCGTCCGTCATGCTGTTGAGGACGCTGTGGAGGTAGTTCTTGTGGATGGTCGACTGGCGCAGCCGCGAGCGCATGCGCTCGAGCGCCTGCTCCAGCTCGCCGATGATGTCGCTGCGGCGCACCTCGACCGGCCGGGTGTAATCGCCCTGCCCGACCCGATCGGCGCTCCTGATGAGCGCCGCGGTGGAGGACTGGATGCCGCGAGCGGCCCGCCACGCAATCACCGCCGCCGTGAGGCTGCCGAGCACCGCCAGGGCGCCCACCACCTTGACCGTGAGCGGATCGGGAGGATGACGCCAGGCGAAAAACCCGATCACGAGCGCGGTGGCGAGCAGCACGATCGCAAATGCGGCGCTCGCGTACTTCAGCTTGAGGTTGGCGGCAGTCACTCTCCCGACATATTAACCCGACCCCGGGCCATACGCCTGTTCGAAGCACGCTCCTCCCCAGTGGAGTCAGATGCGGCGAATGGGCTGGATCAGTAGCCGGACCACACCTTCTTTATGTATCCGACCATCAGACCCCGCATGGTGGACATCGGGTCGGCCTCGGCCGCGAAAATCGGCGGCTTGCGCCGCAGCAGCCGCCAGTTCTCGCTCCGCAGCACCTGCCTGAGGAAATCGACGTTGCGGTCGATCGCCTCCATGTAGGGGTTGCGGCCACCGAAGAGAATCTCGAGATAGCGGTAGGCGGAGCCGAAATCGCCGTCGAGGCGCTTCTCGCGCACCTCGGCCACGAAATCCGGCGTCTGGCGCAGCAGATCGAGCCCCGAGGCGTACTTCACGTGACGACCGCCGTTGGCGGCAATCGGCAGCGCCACGCCGCCCAGCACGAACTCGGCGTACAGCCGGTCGCGGCATTTCTCGAGGTAACAGCGGTCGGCCATCTGCGCGATCATGTCGGCGGTGCCGAGCAGATGCCCGACTTTGACGTTGCGCGGATCGGGCACGCGCGCCTCGATCTCGGCGAACGGCACCTCGTAGCCGGTGAAATGGATGATTTCGCGGGAAACCGGGATCCAGTCGTCGAGGCCCACCTCGGGCAGGAATTCCTCGAGGAAACGGGCGCCCCGGGACACGTGGGTACGGGTGAATTCCGCTCCATTGCGCGAGTCCTGATCGTCGGCACGCCGCAGGTAGCCGACGTCATGGAAAAGTCCGGTGATGAGGCCCGCGACCGCCCGTTCGCCACCGAGGCGCTCGTCCTCCGCCGCCTGCCGCTCGTAGCCGACCAGGAGGCGCGCCAGTGCCAGGGTGATGTCGAGGGTGTGCTGGCGGTCATGGTAGACCGTGTCCACGCCGTGAAATCCCGGGACTTCGCCGGCGAAAAGTCGCTCGAAATGCTCGAAGGCCCGACGCAGGGGCTCCATCGGAGCTTGCGCCCAAGTGGGCCGGTAAAGAGCCTCGATGGCCCGCAGGACCGCCTCGGGCGAGCTTACCTGGACCGAATTGGTGACATCGAAGTCACTGCGCCGGGCGCTGCTCATTTTCTTGGTCTGTGGCACGGTCTCGTGCCGCTCCCGGGAGCGTAATTCGAGTCAGTCTAGGAGCCATCCCCTCCTTGTCACTGCGACGTAGAGCACATTTTTACCAGACTATTTCATCAGGCTGCTCTTCATCAGGCCGTCTCGCCCGGGGCGACGATGCCATGCTGCACCAGCAAGGCCCGGATCTCGGGCGGACGCCCCCGAAACTCGACAAAGGCCTCCAGGGCGTCCCGGCTGCCTCCCCGGGAGAGGATCGAGTCGAGAAACCGCCGGGCCGTGGGCCGGTCGAAGACCCCCCGCTCCTCGAAGGCGGAGAACGCATCGGCAGCCAGTACTTCAGCCCACTTGTAGCTGTAGTAACCGGCTGCATAACCGCCCGCGAAAATATGTCCAAAGCTGTTCGGGAACCGGTTCCACTCCGGCGCCGGCACGACCGCCACCTCCCTCCGGGCCGCCTCCAGCACCTCCCTGACCCGGCCGCCGCGCTCGGGGGCGTACTCGGCGTGCAATTTGAAGTCGAACAGCGCGAACTCGAGCTGACGCACCATCTGCAGCCCGGCATGGAAGCTGCGCGTGGCGCGAAGCCGGCCCTGGGTCTCCGCCGGTAGCGGCGCTCCGGTCTGGTAATGGCTCGATATCCGGCTGAGCACGTCCGGATGCCAGGCATAGTTCTCCATGAACTGGCTCGGCAGCTCGACCGCGTCCCACGCCACGCCGTTGATGCCCGCGATGCTCGGATAGTTGACCCGGGTGAGCAGGTGATGCAGGCCGTGACCAAACTCGTGAAAGAGCGTCAGCACGTCATCGTGCGTGAGGAGAGCCGGCCGGCCCTCCCCCGGGGGCAACACATTGCAGACCAGATAGGCCACCGGCAGCGCCGATCCTGAGGCGAGGCGCTTGCGCCCGATACACTCGTCCATCCACGCGCCGCTGCGCTTGTTGGGCCGGGCATAGGCATCGAGATAGAAGCTGCCGATCGGCCGCCCGCCGGCGCCCTCGATCTCGAAGAAGCGGGCATCGGGGTGCCACACCGGGGCGCCGCTGCGCTCGCGGATGCGCACATCGAACAGCCTCTCGGCCACCTCGAACAGTCCCGCGAGGACCCGCGGCAGCGGAAAATAGGGACGCAGCTCCTCCTGCGAGACGGCATAGCGCTCGCGCTGCAGCCGCTCCGCGTAGAAGCCGACATCCCAGGCCGCGAGCCTGCGGCCGGCAAAATCCTCCAGCTCCTCGAACTCCCCCGCCGCCGCGGGCCGCGCGGAGCGGGCCAGCTGCTCGAGAAAACGCATCACTTCCTCCGCGCTGTGCGCCATGCGGGTGGCGAGCGCGTATTCGGCATAGTTGCGGAAACCGAGAACCCGAGCGGCCTCGTAGCGCTTGCGCAGGATCTGCTCCATGACTTCGGCGTTGTCCCATTTGCCGGCGTTGGGTCCGCGATCCGAAGCGCGCGTGGTCCAGGCCTCGTAAAAGGCGCGGCGCAGCGCCTCCGACTCCGCATCGGTCACCACTGCCACGTAGGTCGGCTGATCGAGTGTCAGGATCCATCCCTCGAGCCGCTGATCGTGGGCGCGGCGGCGGGCCTGCTCGACCAGCATCTCGTTGAGGCCGCGCAGCAGCGCGCCGTCCGTGACGCGGTAGCTCCAGCCGTTGGTCGCATCGAGCACGTTCTCCTCGAACTTCGCCTGCAGCCCCGTGAGCTCGAGCATCACGTCCTTGAACCGCTGCTTGTCGGCGGCGCCCAACCCGACGCCCGCCAGACGAAAATCCCGCAGCGCGTGCTCGAGCACGCGCCGCTGCACGGGATCGAGCGCCGCGCTCTCCCGCTCCTCGATGGCGCGATACGCCTGATAGAGCGGCTCGCTCTGCGCGAGATCCGTCTGATACGCCGAGAGCAGCGGCAGACAGCTGTTGTAGGCGCTGCGCAGCGGCTCGGAGTTGAGCACCGCATTCAGATGGCTCACCGGCGACCAGGTGCGCGACACCCGGTGCTGCAGCTCCTCGAGCGGCTCGACGATGGTGGCGAAGGTGGGGCTCCCCTGCGCGGTGATCTCGCTGATCCGCGCCCGCGCGCGCGCGAGCGCCTCGCGCACTCCGGGTTCGACGTGCTCGGGACGGATGCGGGGGAAGGGCGGCAGCGGCTCCTCGGCGAGCAGGGGATTGTCCATCACACACCTATCATTAGCCGGCTTCATCAGGCGCTTTCGGGCTGATCATTTTGCCAGCTAAAATGCTTCGTGGGCGAATTTGACCTGATCGTCATCGGCGGCGGCAGCGGCGGGCTGGCCGCGGCGCAGCGCGCGGCGGAGTACGGCGCCACGGTCGCGCTGGTGGAGTCGCATCGCCTCGGCGGCACCTGCGTGAACGTCGGCTGCGTGCCGAAGAAAGTCATGTGGAACGCGGCCGAACTCGCCGAGGGGCTGCGGGATGCGCCCGACTATGGCTTCGAGCTCTCGGCGGGCAGCCACGACTGGCCGCTCCTCAAGGCGAAGCGCGACGCCTACATCCTGCGCCTGAACGGGATCTACGAAGCCAACCTCGCCAAGCGTGGCGTGAGCCTCATCCGGGGCCGGGCGCATTTCGCCGACGCGCGCACCGTGGTGGTTGCGGGAGCCCGGCTCAGCGCGCCGCACATCATCATCGCGACCGGAGGGCGGCCGCTGCTGCCCGCCATTCCCGGCGCCGAGCTCGGCATCACCTCCGACGGGTTCTTCGAGCTGGCGCGCAGACCGCAGCGCATCGCGGTCGTCGGCAGCGGCTACATTGCAATCGAGCTGACCGGCATCTTCACCGCGCTCGGGTCGAAGGTCACGCTCGTGCTACGCGGCGAGACGGCGCTCAAGCACTTCGACTCCATGATCGGCGAGTCCGTGCTGAAGATCCTCCGCGCCGAGGGCGTGACGGTGGTCACGCAGGCCTGGCCCTCGGCGCTCGACAGTGACGCCCGCGGCTGCATGGCGCTCTCCTTGCGCGACGGACGCCGCCTCGAGCCCTTCGACTGCGTGCTTTGGGCGATCGGACGCGCGCCGGCGGTGGAGGAGTTGGGACTCGAGCGGGCGGGAGTGGCGCTCGATGCCTACGGCTTCATCGTCACCGATAAATATCAGACCACGAGCGCCGCCGGCGTGTACGCCATCGGCGATGTGACCGGGCGCTCGCCCCTCACCCCCGTGGCCATCGCCGCCGGGCGGCGCCTGAGCGATCGGCTCTTCGGCGGCCAGGCCGACCGGCACCTTGACTATCACAACATACCCACGGTCGTGTTCGGCCACCCTCCGATCGGCACGGTCGGCCTCACGGAACAGGCGGCGCGCGATGATTACGGTGACGAGGCGGTCACCGTCTTCCGGTCGAGCTTCATTCCGATGTATCACGCGCTCACCGCCGCCAAGCCTCACTGCGACATGAAGCTCGTGACGGTGGGGCCCAAGCGGCGCGTGGTCGGGGTGCACGTGGTCGGGCCCGGCGCCGACGAAATGATGCAGGGCTTCGCGGTCGCGGTGCGCATGGGAGCCACCAAGGCGGACTTCGACGACACCGTGGCCATCCATCCCACGAGCGCCGAAGAGCTGGTCACGATGCGGTAAGCGCACCGAGCACCGGCCCGGTGAGCGGTCTCACGCCGCGCCACAGCCGAAAGGATTCCGCCGCCTGCTCGACCAGCATTCCCCAACCCGGCACGGCCGCGCGGCAGCCGAGCTCCATCGCCCAGCGCACGAAGGGCGTGTCACCCTTGCCGTATGACATGTCGTAGCAGAACGTGTCGGGGCCGATGACCCCCACGGGGACGTCGGGGATCTCTCCGGTGAGACTCGCCGAGGTGGCGTTGATGATGACGTCGAAGGCCCCGGCCGCGATATAGCGAAACCCGACGCCCTGTATGTTGCCCATGGACGCGAACGCCGCCGCGAGCGCCTTGGCGCGGTCCGCCGTGCGATTGGCGATCACGACGACCTCGGGCTCGAGCCCGAGGAGCGGCGCCAGCACGCCGCGGGCGGCGCCTCCGGCGCCGATGATCAGCACGCGCCGGCGCGTGAGCACGATGCGCTGGTTGACGCACAGATCCTGAGTGAGCCCGACGCCATCGGTGTTGTCGCCGAGAATCGAGCCGTCCTTGCGCAGCGCCAGCGTGTTGACGGCGCCGGCATGCTGGGCGCGGGAAGTGAGCTCGTTGGCGAGCGCCACCGCGGTGACCTTGTAGGGAAGGGTGATGTTGAGTCCCTGCCCCCCTTGCTGGAAAAAGGCGGCGACGCGCTCCTGGAAGGTCTCCGGCGCGAAGTCGAAGAGGCGATAGCTCATCGCCTGACCGGTCTGGCGCGCGAACATGGCGTGGATGAAGGGCGAGAGGCTGTGAGCCACGGGGTGGCCCACGACCCCGTACTGATCGACCGTGCCGCTCATGGGCCGATTCTGCGCCCGCACGGCGCCCCCGTCACGGCCCCGGTTGGGCTCCGGCTCTCAAACTGCGAACGACGGCACCGCCGCCATGGCCCAAATCGAGACATGCGTACAGCTGCGGCAGCCACACCTGCATCCGCTCGGCGAGCCGGTAGGGAGGATTCACGATGAGCATGCCCGAGCCGTTGAGCGCTACGCGCGAGTCGCTCGGGTAGAGAGACAGCTCCGAGACGAGCAGCTCCCCCTCGAGCTCGCCCGCCAGATCGACGAGGAGCGCCGACTGCCAGGCCGCCGTATCGCGCGCGTCCTTGATCGGATACCAGACCGCCACCACGCCCGTGGCGAAGCGTCGCAACGCCTCTGCGGCTGCTTGCCGGACCCGCACGAAGTCCCGGGTCTCCTCGTATGGCGGGTCCATGAAGGTGAGCCCGCGGCGCTCGGCGGGGGGCAACCAGGCGCGCAGGCGCTCGAACCCATCACCACTCTCGACCCGCAGACGCTGCGCGAGCGCACCCGAATGGGGCAACGCCTTCTCGAGCGCCCGCGCCTCGGGATGCAGCTGCTCGATCAGCACCGCGCGATCCTGCGGACGCAGCTCGCGTACCGCGAGCAGGGGCGATCCCGGGTACAGCCGCGGCTCACCGCGCTCGCGACGCAGGCGAAGCACCCGCTCGCCGTAATGTCGCAGCTCCTCGGCCGTGGCGGCGGAGTGCGAGCCGAGCCACGTCTCGAATCGGCCGATGCCCGCTGCGGATTCGCCTCCGGATGCGGCGAGCTCATAGGCGCCGCGTCCGGCGTGAGTCTCGAGATAGAGAAAGCCCTTGTCCTTGCGCTTCAGGGCCGCGAGGAGCGCGAGCAGCGTGACGTGCTTGTGAACGTCGGCGAAGTTGCCGGCGTGGTGAGCGTGCCGGTATTTCAACCGTGCGCCTAGGGGCTCGGGGCAGCCGAGCGGCTCGCGGCGGTCCTGCGCACGGCCTCGGAGAGCTGTCGCGACATCGACCGCAGAGCCTCATCGGTTGCCTGCTGGAAGGCGGCCACGACATCACTCAACTTGTTGGCGCTCGCCGCCGCCGATCCGGCTGCGACGAAGCTCGCGGCGATGGCGCGGCTGTCCTCGGCACCCAGCGTGCAATCGAGGGTCACGTGCACCGTGGGAGGCGAATCGCCCGCTGCGGAGTAGTCGGCATCGAAGCGTCGGATCGAGATCTGCAGGAGGTAGTCCGAGGGAAACGGACTCTCGGCATCCTCCACCGAGCTCCACTTGCCGCTCGAGCGCAGAATCTGCGTCGCCAGCGAGCCGATGAGCGCGGGCGCGTCGGCGGCCCAGGCGCTCGAGGCATAGACGTTCAGGCGGTGATCGGGCTCGAGCAGCACAATGTCCGAAGTGCCGAGCCCGGGGCCGGCAAGCGGATGCGCCACCCGCAGCGATGCGCTCACGCCCGGATGAGCAGCGGCGCCGCTGTCGGAGGAGAGCGAGTCCGCCCTGAGCGTGTAGATCTGCACGGCGGGCGCGTCGCTGTGCAGCAGGCCGGAGCAGTCGGCGAGAGCGAGCGCCGCCAGCGCCGTCGCGATCCGCCGTACGGCTGTCGGGATCGTCATCGCGGGATGGTCACGCCGGCCGGCGCCGGTTGGTAGAGGAGCTGCGAGGGGTTCTGGCGCAGGCTCGTGGAGAGCTCGCGGATGTCCTTGGCGGCCGCCCGGCCCTCGCGCACGAAACCCTCGATTTCCGGCAGGCTGGTGCGAGTGAAGGAGCGCACGTCGGCGCGGTTCTCCGCGATCATCCGGTCGAGCTGGTCCGTGGCCTGCGACAGGTTGTCGGCGACGGTCTGCAGGCGCCGCACGGTCGTGACCACCTGCGGTCCCGCCGTGTCCATCACGTTGCGCGTGCTCTTGGCTGTCGCCGCCAGCTCCGTGGTCGCGGTGCGCAGCTGCACCAGCAGGGCATCGAGGTTTGTCACCGCCTGCGGCAGCGAGCTGCTCGCCTGCGAGATGTTGTCGAGGCCGCGCGTGACGGCATCGATGTTGTCATCGCTGAGCAGCCGGTTCAAACGCTCGATGACCCCGCCGGCGGCGGCGGAAAGGCGCGGCAGCTGCGCCATGAACACATCGAACTGCGACGGCGCGGCGCGGATCACCGGGTAGCGCAGGCTCGGCACCGAAGGCGGCGCCGGATGCGCGGACTGCTGCAAGTCGATGTAGAGCAAGCCGGTCACGCCCTGCAGGTTGAGCTCCGCGAGGGTGCGGTCGGAGATCGGGGCCGTGGAGTCGATCGCCGCGATCACCTCGACGCGGCCCGCATCGCGAGGATCGATGCGCATCTGCACCACACGTCCGACGCGTACGCCGAGATAGCGCACGGCCGCGCCCTGCTCGAGCCCGCTGACGCTGCCGTTGAAGTAGATCTCGTAATACTCGTAGGTGCGGTGCACGCGGGTGCCGGAATACCAGTAGACGAAAAGCGCCGCGACCAGCGCCACGACCAGCACGAATGCGCCGACGGCGGCGTAATTGGCCTCACGCTCCATGGGCCACCTTCAGGTGCAACCTGCCGCGCTCCCCGTGGAAGTAGGCTCGTATCCAAGGGTGCGGATGGTCGACGATGCGCTCCAGCGTGTCCACCTCCATGCGCCGGTCGACGATCACGCCGACCCGATTGCAGGTACGGAAGATGGAGTCGAGATCGTGCGTGATCATCACCACGGTCAGCCGCAATTGCTTCTGCAGGTACAACATCAACTCGTCGAACTCCGCCGCGCCGATGGGGTCCAGCCCGGAGGTCGGCTCATCGAGGAAGAGCAGCCGCGGGTCGAGCGCGAGCGCCCTCGCCAGGGCGGCGCGCTTGACCATGCCGCCCGAGAGCTCCGCAGGATATTTCCGCGCGGCGTCGGCGGGAAGGCCCACCAGGCGGATTTTGAGCATCGCCAGCTCATCGCGCGCTTCGGAGGCGAGCGCCAGGTGCTCCACCATGGGCAGCTGCACGTTCTGCAACACATCGAGAGAGGAATACAACGCGCCCTGCTGGAAGGTGACCCCATAGCGAGCCTTCGCCGAGCGCAGTGCGGCTCCCGAGAGCTGCGTAATGTCATGCCCCTCGATGCGGATCGTGCCGGCCTGCGGCCGCTGCAGCCCGAGGATGCTGCGCAGCAGCACCGATTTGCCGGAGCCCGAGCCGCCGACGATCCCGAACACCTCGTCCTCGCGGACCTCCAGGTCGAGCCCCTCGTGGACCAGCTGGGGGCCGAAGCGGTTCACCAGGCCCCGTACCTCGAGCAGCGGATACTTCAAACGCCCATCTCCATGAAGAGCACCGCGAAGAGCGCATCGGCCAGAATGACGAGAAAAATGGCCTGGACCACTGCGACGGTGGTGAGCCGCCCGAGCTCCCGCGAGGAGCCGCGCACCTGCATGCCGCGGTGGGTCCCGGCCATGGCAATGAGCACCGCGAACACGGGCGCTTTGACGATGCCGACCCAGAAGGTGCTGGGGGAGATGGCCTGACTCACCCGGTTGACGTACTGATCGAGGGGCATGTGCAGCAGCGAGGCACAGAGTACCGCACCGCCGAGAAGTCCGATCAGATCGGCGATGATGGCGAGGAGCGGCAGGGAGATCACCAGCCCAAGCAGCCGGGGCAGCACCAGCGCCTCGAACGGATCGACGCCCGTCGCCCGCAGCGCATCGACCTCCTCGTTGAGCTTCATGGAGCCGATCTCGGCCGCGAAAGCGCTGCCGGAACGGCCGGCGACGATGATCGCGGTCAGGAGCACTCCGAGCTCGCGCAGCACGCCGATCGTCACCAGATCGACCACGAAGATCTCCGCGCCGAAGTTGCGCAGCTGTTGCGCGCTCATGTAGGCCACGATGACGCTGATGAGGAACGCAATCAGGGCGACGATCGGGATGGCGGTGACGCCCGTCTCATAGACATGCCTCGCCACCGAGATCGGGCGCAGGCCCTTGGGATGCGCCAGCGCGTGGAGTGCCGTGCCGCTGAGCCGGCCGAGAAAGGCGAGCGCGCCCACCATGTCGCGCCAGAGAGTGACCGCATGGCGGCCGATGAAAGTCAGCGTCGCGACTTCGACTTCCACCTGCACACCGGGCAACGCCGCGGCGATGGGCGCAGCAGCTCCCTCCAGCCGCATCGGCCGCACGGTCTGCTCGATGAGGCGCAGCTGATCGGGCGGCGTGCCGGTAAAGGCGACCTCGACGCCCGCATGGCGCGCGCGGTGCACGAACTCCCGCAGCCGCCACGCACCCGTGAGATCGAGCGCGACCAGCCTGTCGGTGGCGATCTCCACGCGGCGAGCACCCGAAAGCTCGACGGCCATCAACGCGGTGTCGATCTGCGGGTAGGCAAGCGCCCGCCACTCGCCTGTCAGCTCGAGCGCGAGGCCACGCTCGGTCGGACGCACTTCCACGAACATGGGCGCATGATAAGCGCGCCCGCGCCCCGCTTGTGCCTTGGTTGGCAAGGCGCCTGATTACGGCCTCAGGCCGCTGGGGTCATTTGCTCCGGCCGGCCATCCCTTTGATAGAATTCAGCTCTTTTTCCTCTCGCCAGATCGAAACACGCCATGAAGCCAGCCTTGAACGTCGCGATCACCGGGGCCGCCGGGCAGATCGGCTATGCCCTAGCCTTCCGCGTCGCCTCCGGACAGCTCCTCGGAGCGGACCAGCCGGTCAACCTGCGGCTGCTCGAGATCACCCCGGCGCTGCAGGCGCTGAACGGCGTCGTCATGGAGCTCGCCGATTGCGCCTTCCCACGGCTCAACAAGGTGACGGCCACGGACGATGCCAAGGTGGCCTTCCGCGATTGCCACGTGGCGCTGCTGGTCGGCGCGCGCCCGCGCGGACCCGGCATGGAGCGCAAGGATCTGCTGCTCGCCAACGCGCAGATCTTCTCCGCCCAGGGCAAGGCCCTCAACGAGGCGGCCGATCGCAACGTCAGGGTGCTGGTGGTCGGCAATCCCGCCAACACCAACGCGCTCATTGCGCGGGCGAACGCCAAGGACCTCAACCCGCGCAACTTCACCGCCATGATGCGCCTGGATCACAATCGGGCGATATCGCAGCTCGCCGAGAAAACCGGCGCGCACGTCACCGACATCCGCCGCATGACGGTGTGGGGCAATCACTCCGCGACCCAGTACCCGGACATCAGCCATGCGCTCGTCAGGGGGAAGCCCGCGCGCGAGGCGGTCGAGGCGGCATGGGTGGAGCAGACCTTCATCCCAACCGTGCAGCAGCGCGGCGCGACCATCATCAAGGCGCGCGGAGCATCGTCCGCGGCCTCGGCGGCTTCCGCCGCCATCGATCACGTCCACACCTGGTTGCACGGCACCGCCGAGGGAGACTGGGTGAGCATGGCAGTCCCTTCCGATGGCAGCTATGGCATCCCGGAAGGGGTGATCTACTCGTATCCGGTCACCACCCAGGGTGGCGAGTACCGGATCGTGCAGGGACTCGCCATCGACGAGTTCAGCCGCAGACGGATGGATGCCACTCTGGCGGAGCTGAAGGAAGAGCGGGAAGGGGTGAAGACGCTTCTTTGAACGCGCTGGATCGGGGCGTCCCGGCCCCGCCCAGCGCACGTTGAGCAAAAAAGCGCGGTTTTTTGCTCACCGTCCGCCACCTTCGGCGGCGGGGCACATCCTGTGCCTGGCTACAACGGGGCTGGGGTAAACTCGGGGGGTGGTAGGAGGAATCATCACCCTGGTTCTGGTGGTGGCGGTGCTGTATCTGGCATACCGCCGCGTGCCGCTGCTCGCGTTCACCGCGACTTTCACCGCGCTTCTCATCGCCTACACACTGCTCGGCGCCTCGGGAACGCCCGCCGGCACCTGGAAGGGGTTCCTCTGGCTGCTGCTCGCGGGATTGTGGCTCCTCAATCTGCGGCCGCTGCGCAAGGCGATCATCACCCGGCCGTTCATGAGGGCGTACCTGAAGCTCCTCCCGCCGATGTCGCAAACGGAGCGCGAGGCGCTCGAGGCCGGAACGGTCTGGTGGGACGGTGAGCTTTTCACCGGCGCGCCCCGGTGGTCGAAGCTTTTGTCGGCGCGGCCGCCGCAGCTGACGGCCGAAGAGCAGGCGTTCCTCGACGGACCGTGCGAGGAGCTCTGTCGCATGCTCGATGACTGGGACATCACTCACGAGCGCGGCGACATGCCGCCGCAGGTGTGGGAGTTCCTGAAGTCACGCGGCTTCTTCGCGATGATCATCCCGAAGCGCTACGGCGGCCTCGAGTTCTCCGCTTACGCGCACTCCTGCGTGCTCGCCAAGCTCGCCAGCCGAAGCGCCACTTGCTCCTCCACGGTTGCCGTGCCCAATTCCCTCGGCCCCGCGGAGCTGCTCAATCACTACGGCACCGAGGAGCAGAAGAACCACTACCTTCCGCGCCTCGCGCGCGGCGAGGAAGTCCCCTGCTTCGCGCTCACCGGTCCCCGGGCCGGCTCCGACGCCGCCTCCATTCCGGACACCGGGGTGGTCTGCCGTGGAATCTGGCAGGGCCGCGAGATCATCGGCATACGGCTAAACTTCACCAAGCGCTACATCACGCTTGCGCCCGTCGCGACGGTGATCGGGCTCGCCTTCCGGATGTTCGATCCCGAGCGGCTGCTTGGGCGGAGCGCCGATATCGGCATCACCTGCGCGCTCATCCCGCGCCATACCCCGGGCCTCACCATCGGCCGGCGCCACTTCCCGATCAACATTCCGTTCCAGAACGGACCCATCGAGGGCCACGACGTGTTCGTGCCGCTCGATTTCATCATCGGCGGGCCGCGCATGGCCGGTGCCGGCTGGCGCATGCTCGTCGAGCAGCTCTCGGTCGGCCGCTGCATCTCCCTGCCATCGAATGCCACCGGCGGCTCCAAGGGCGCCGTGTGGGCAACCGGCGCTTACGCGCGCATCCGGCGGCAATTCAACATGCCGGTCGGCCGCTTCGAAGGTGTCGAGGCCGTGCTCGCCCGCATGGTGGGGCTCACCTACACCATGGACGCGGCGCGCTCGGTGACGGCGGGAGCGATCGACGGCGGCGAGAAGCCGTCCGTGCCTTCGGCGATGCTCAAGTATCACGTCACGGAGATGGCGCGGCAGGTCGCGAACGATGCGATGGACGTGCACGGCGGCAAAGGCATCTGCCTGGGTCCGAACAACTATCTGGGGCGCGGCTACGAATCGGTGCCGATCACCATTACGGTCGAGGGCGCCAACCTCCTCACCCGCAACCTCATCATCTTCGGTCAGGGCGCGGTGCGCTGTCATCCGTTCGTGCTGCGGGAGATGAATGCTGCGCGCGATCCGGACCGCGCGCGCGGTGTCGATGAGTTCGACCGGGCACTGTTCGCCCATGTCGGCTTCACCATCTCCAATGCCGTGCGCTCGCTCGTCATGGCGCTCACCCATGCACGCTTCACCCGCGCCCCGGTGTCGGGCCCGACGGCCCGCTACTATCAGCACATCGTCCGTTTCAGCGCCTCATTCGCCTTCACCGTCGATGTGGCGATGCTCACCCTCGGCGGCTACCTGAAGAAGAAGGAGAGCCTGTCGGCGCGGCTGGGCGATGTGCTCTCGGCCATGTATCTCGCCTCGATGGTGCTGAAGCACCACGACAACCAGGGCCGGCCGGCAGAGGACCTGCCGATCGTCGAATGGGCCTGTCGCAATCTCCTCTATCACGCCCAGGAGCAGTTGCATGGCTTCCTGCGCAACTTCCCGAACCGGCTGCTCGCGGGGGTGATGCGCACCATCGTATTCCCGCGCGGCCGCGCCTACTCCGCGCCGTCCGATCGCCTCGGGCGCCGGGTGGCGGAGCTCGTGACCCGCTCCGGCGACTCGCGCGAGCGGCTGTGTCAATTCATCTACTGGACGCTCGAGCCCGGCAATCCGCTGGGGCTGCTCGAGGAGGCGCTGCGGCTCGCCGAGACCCTCGAGCCCCTGGAGAAGAGAATTCGCGTCGAGGGCGTCAAAACGGGGCGCATCACCGCGCTCGACCTGCCGGGCCAGATTGATCAGGCGCTGGCAGCGGGCATCATCTCCGCGGCGGATGCAGCGGCGCTGCGCGACTATGACCGCAAAGTGATGGCTCTCGTGCGCGTGGACGACTTCGCGCCCCACGAGCTCGGAGCTCAGAGACAGGCTCATCCGGACTCCGAGGCGCGGCAGCCGGGGACGGCGCGGGAAACCGACACCAGGTCCACCGTCCGGGCCGTGTGAGCGCGGCATGAGCAGCCCCGGCCAGGCAGAGTCCTCGCGCACGGGGTCCCTCACGGCGGCGGCACCCCCTGCCGCGGCCGCCGCGCGAGCAAGCGTCTCGAGCCCGCCGCAGCCGTCCACCGCCCAGGCGGTGACGTGCGCCAACTGCGGTGCGCCGCTCGCCGGCAAGTACTGCAGCCAGTGCGGTCAGCGCCATCACGAGGTTCCCGTCCATCACTTCTGGCACTTCGTGAGCGAGGCGTTCGAGGACCTCACGCACGCCGACTCGCGCCTCTGGCAGACCCTGATCGCCTTGCTCTTCCGGCCCGGATTCCTGACGCGGGAGTTCCTCGACGGACGCCGGGTGCGCTACCTCCCGCCGGTGCGGCTGTATCTGGTCCTCAGCGTGCTTTTCTTTCTGATCGTGGCGCTGACGCCGCAAGCCGCGACGATTCAACGACCGGTGGTGGTGCAGAAGGGCTCCGAGGTCACTTTGACGCCGTTCGGGGTGGGAACCGTCGATGCCGCGCGCGCGCAGGAGATCTGCGCGAAGCTCGGCTACAGCGGCCCGCTGGCACGGCGGTTCAACGCCAACTGCGCCAAAGCGCTGAGTGCGAACCGCGAAGACCTCAGGAACAACTTCCTCCATAACGCCGGCCGGGCGCTGTTCCTCCTGTTGCCGCTGCTCGCGCTCGTCATGAAGGTGTTGTATCGTCGACCGCAGCGGCACTACGTGGAGCATCTGCTGTTCCTCCTTCATAACCACGCGTTTCTCTTCCTGGTGCTCGGCATCTACGCGTTGTTGACCGGCTTCGGCCCGCCATGGCTGCGCTCGATCCTGCACCCCGTGCTGTGGATATATATCTGGGTGTATTTCTACGCCTCGCTGCTGCGCGTCTACCGGCAGGGCTGGCTCCTCAGCGCGACCAAGCTCGGGGCGCTTTTCTGCGCGTATGTCGTGCTGGGCTCCCTCCTCGCGGCGGCCACCATGCTGTACAGCGTTCTCACCTTATGAGCCTGTCAGCGGGGCACGCCTCCACCTGCTCATGACCCGCGCCATCCTGCACGTCGACATGGATGCCTTCTATGCCTCGGTGGAGCAGCGCGACAAGCCGGAGCTCGCCGGCAAGCCCGTGATCGTCGGATGGCCGGGCGGCCGGGGAGTGGTCGCGGCGGCCAGCTACGAGGTGCGCAAATTCGGCGTGCGCTCGGCGATGCCGATGGGGCAGGCGCTCAGACTCTGCCCCCACGCCATCTGCATTCCACCCCGGATGCAGCGCTATCGTGAGGTGTCGGATCGGGTGTTCGGCGTCTTTCACGAGATCACGCCGCTCGTACAGGGGCTCTCACTCGATGAGGCGTACCTCGACGTGACCGACAGCCAGGCGCTGCTCGGAGCGCCCGCGGCCATTGCGCGCCGGATCAAGGACGACATTCGGGCGCGCACGGGACTCACCGCTTCGGTGGGCGCTGCCACCAACAAGCTGGTGGCGAAGATTGCCTCGGATCTCGACAAGCCCGACGGCCTCACGGTGGTGCCGGAAAGCCGTGTCCGCGAGGTGCTCGATCCCCTGTCGGTGCGCCGGCTTCCGGGACTCGGGCGCAAGCTCGGCGAGCGGGTCGAAGCCGCGGGATTGCGTACCTTGGGGGAGCTGCGGGCGGCGTCGGATGCCGTCCTCTGGCCGCTTTTCGGCCGCGACACCCCGCGGATGCGCGAGCGGGCATCCGGCATCGACGATCGCCCGGTGCAACCGGACCTCGAGGAGAAGTCCCTCAGCGCCGAGGATACCTTTGCGCAGGACCTCGCCGATCCGCGCACGCTCGATGCCGAGCTTTGTCGGCTGGCGGAGCTTGCCGGTGAGCGGCTGCGGGGCCGGGGTCTGATGGCCGGGCGGGTCGGAGTGAAGATCCGCCGTCAGGATTTCGCGACATTCACGCGCCAACGGGCGATTGCGCCGCCCACCCAGGATGGACGTACACTGCGCAACGTCGCCCGGGAGCTGCTTTCCCGCTGGCTCGCGGAGCACTCCGGTGCGAAACTTCGGCTCCTGGGGGTGGTCTTGACCGACCTGAGCCCAGCCTCGCAGCTCGGCCTTTTCGATGGCGGCCGGCCCTCGCGCGGTGAGAGTGCCCGCGATCCGCGCCTCGACTCCGCGCTCGATGAGGTGCGCGCGCGGTTCGGCGCGGACGCGCTGCGGCGCGGCAACACGATCGAGTAGCGTTATTCACCCATGTATCTCGCGTTCTTTGGCCTGAACGAAAAGCCGTTCTCCATCACTCCGGACCCGCGCTACCTCTACCTGAGCGAGCGGCACGCCGAGGCGATGGCGCACCTGCTCTACGGCATCAACGAGGCCGGCGGTTTCGTGCAGCTCACCGGCGAGGTGGGGACCGGCAAGACGACGATCGTGCGCTCGCTGCTCGCGCAGGCGCCGAAGAATGCCGAGATCGCCCTCATTCTCAATCCGAGGATGACGGCGCCGGAGTTCCTGCTGACCATCTGCGAGGAGTTGGGCATCGGTGTGCCGGACTCGGCGACCCAGAGCCTGAAGGACCTGGTCGATATCCTCAATCACTATCTGCTCAAGGCCCACGCGGCCGGCCGGCGCGTGGTGTTGGTGGTCGATGAGGCGCAGAACCTCGCGCCCGAGGTGCTCGAGCAGGTGCGCCTGCTCACCAATCTGGAAACCAACACTCAGAAGCTGCTGCAGATCATCCTCATCGGCCAGCCGGAGCTGCGCGAGCTCCTGGCCCGCAACGAGCTGCGCCAGCTCGCGCAGCGCATCACCGGGCGATATCACCTGAACCCGTTGAGCGCCGAGGAGACCACGGCCTACGTACGCCACCGGCTGCGGGTCGCGGGCGCGACGGCCGACATCTTCAATCGCTTCGCCCTCGAGGAGATCTATCGCCTCTCCGGCGGCGTGCCGCGGGTCATCAATGTGATCTGCGACCGCGCGCTCCTCGGCGGGTACTCGCTCGATCGCCACCGTATCACCGCGCCGCTCGTGCGCAGCGCGGGCTCGGAGGTCTTCGGCAAGCGCTTCTCGCCGCCCTGGCTGCCGTGGGTCGCCACTGCGGCGGTGGCCGTCGCCCTTGCGGTTGGAAGTCTCGCGCTCTGGCGAATCCATCCCTGGACCTGGGTGCATGCGTCCCACCCGACCCTCGCGCGGACCTCGCCGGCTCCCGCGCTTCACTCCCGGTCGCCTGCGGAGCGCGCCACTGCGGCCGCCTCGCAACCGACTGCGACCGGCGCCGCCGCAGACACGCGGGCGCCGGAATCGCTTGCCGCACTGCTCGCCAGGTACTCGAGCGATACGACGACCGATGCCGCCTTCACGACCCTGTTCGGTCTCTGGGGCGTTCACTACTCGGTCGACGGCACCGACCCCTGCACTCAGGCAACCCAACACGGGCTCGCCTGCCTCAGCGAGCGCGGCACTCTCGGGCAGCTCCGTCTCTACAATCGTCCGGCGATCCTGATGCTGACCGATTCGTCCGGCGGCAGCCACGAAGTGGTGTTGACCCGGCTCGACGGCGAGCGGGCGAGCGTCGATCTCGGCCGCTCGACTCATCAGGTCGGCGACGGCGAGCTGTCCGATTACTGGATGGGCGACTACGTCATGTTGTGGCGGCCCGAAGCCGCACCGGTGCAGACGCTCTCCGCCGGCATGCGCGGCGCGAAAGTGCTCTGGCTGCGGCGCAGCCTGGAGAAGCTCACGGGAGTATCCGATCCCGGGCCCGCCAACGACCTCTACGACGCCAGCCTGACGAAGCTGGTACGTCAGTTCCAGCTGAGTCATCGGCTCACGGTGGACGGCATTGCGGGCCTCAAAACGCAGGTGGCGCTCGCCGGCGCGCTGGCCACTCCCGGCTCCCCTCTCCTGACCGCGGCGCACGAGTAACACCATGTCGTTCATTCTGGATGCGTTGAAGAAGTCCGAGAGCGACCGGCAGCGCCAAAGCGGGCCGTCGCTCTTCGAGGTGAAGGTTGCTCCGCCCCGGCGCCGGCTGCCGATCTGGGCGGTGGCGATTGCCCTGCTCCTGGCGATCAACGTCGTCGTCATCTCCTGGATGTTGCTGCGACATCCGAGCGAGCCGGCGCCGGCCGCAGCCGCCGTGGCCGGCGCCGCAACCGCACCTGCAACCGAAACGGCACGTGCGGCGGTAGCTGCGCCGGCGCCGTTGGCGGCGGGCGCGATGAGCGCCGATCGGAGCATTCCGCCGCCGGGCGGCGCAACCGCCACGTCAGCTTCGGCGCCTGCGACAGCGGTGAGCCCCGCTCCGAGCGCAGCGGCGACATCTCTCGCGAGCCACCCTGATGCGGGCCGCTCCGGGCAAAGCGCCGCAGACTCGCCCGAGGTCATCGCTCCGAGTGACTACGCGCCCGCGGTCGAGCCGGGAGGCGCACCACGCTCCGCGGCGGCGGCCGGCACGACGGATGACTTGCCGCTCTACCAACAGATCGTCGGCAGCGCCGGCCTGCCCTCGCTCCACCTGGATCTACACGTGTTCGCGCAACACCCGCAGGATCGCTTCGTCATGATCAACATGCACCGGCTGCAGGAAGGGGACTCCCTGCCGAGCGGGGTGCAGGTCGAATCCATCCGGCCCGACGGCGCGGTGCTTTCCTACCACGGCACCCGGTTTCTGCTGCCCAGGAACTGAACGGCCGACGGCCGGCGCGCCCGGAATCGGCGTTACATAACTTGCTCTTGATCACACCTCGGGGCGCGCCGGATGACGGATTTCACAAAATCGCCCCGCGGGTAGCGACACCGAGCGCCGGCTGGTCCATCGTTTTCTGCTAGGAGAACCGGCGTTCTCGGGTAGTAGGGTGGAATCCAGTCGGACAGGCTCTGCGGCGCGCGTGCTGGTCGTCGATCGCGATGCGAAGTATCGCGAATGGCTACGGCTGCACCTGGGCATTCTCTGCCCGAAGGCGACGGTAGGGGCGCTCGACCTTACGGAATTCGAGCCCTGGAGCGCGATGATGACCGGGCGCGAGTGCGACGTGCTCATCCTGGCGGCGGACTTCGGCACGAGCCCGGAGGACCCCCAGGCGCAGGGCCTTCACCTGCTGCGCAAGCTCCGGGCGAGGAATCTGGCGGCGGCGGTGATCGCCCTTGCCGAGGACGGTAACGAGCTCACCGCCGTGCGAGCCCTGCAGCTCGGCGCGGTGGATTACCTGCCGAAGCGCCTGCTGACGCCGGAGCGGCTGAAGACCTCGGTGCGCGTGGCGCTGCGGCGCATCGAGCAGCGCGTCGCCCGCCGTCTGACCGAGCTCGCGCACGAGCAAGGACCTGTTGCTGTCGATGCCCCATCGCCCCCGCGCGAAGTCGAAAGTCACCCGGGCGAACCCCCTGCCGAAGAGCGCGGACCGGAAGCCGACGGCCCACCGCCGGTGATCTCCGGCTATTCGATCCTGAAGAAGATCGGCGAGTCGGAAAAGGCGATCGTCTATCTCGCGACCAGCGCGGCGCTCGGCAGCGACGTCGCGTTGAAGGTCAGCAGGACCTCGCGCGAGGGCGCCGCAGAGCGCCAGGTGCTCGAGCGCGAGTACAAGGCCATTCTCGCGGTCCGCGATCCCGCCGTCGTACGCATCCACGACTACGGGCTGGAGAACGGGCTCGAGTACCTCGCGATGGAGTACTTCCCGCGCGGCGACCTCAAGGCGCGCATGTACTTCGGCGTCACCGAAGCGGAGTCGGTGCGATACCTGGAGCTGATCGCCTCGGCGCTGCGGGTCGTGCACGGCGCGGGTCTCTTGCACCGCGATCTCAAGCCTCCCAACGTCATGCTGCGCGAGAACGACGACATCGCGTTGATCGACTTCGGGCTGGCGCGCACGCTCGAGGGCGGCTCGCACAGCACCCGCACCGGCGTGCTGCGCGGATCGCCCTACTACATGAGTCCGGAGCAGGCCCTGGGAGAGGAGCTCGATGCCCGCTCCGATATCTACAGCCTCGGTGTCATCTATCACGAGATGTTGACCGGCAAGAAGCCCTTCACCGGCGGCTCCGCCATGGAGGTGTTGCAACAGCACGTGAACTCTCCGCCGCCCCGCCTGCCGCTCTCGCTCTCGCGCCACGCGCCGCTCCTCTCACGCCTGCTCGCCAAGCGGCGCGAGGATCGCTTCAACACAGCCGATGAAGTGATCGAGGCCGCCGCAACGCTGCGCCGCGGCGCGCTCCCGCAGCCCCAGCCGACCGCAGCCTGAGATACCCGCCGCCCGCTGACGGGCCCACGCCTTGACACGCCTGCCCCGGAAAGGTGCAATGCGGGCAAGCCGATTGCTGAGTGCATCCCGGCAAGCTCTGCAGCAAGGGTCCGAACAGGCGCGTCACTCCTGCCTTGAACAACTGCCCGCACCTCGTCGACACCACCCTCTTCTTCTCGCCGACGAGCGGCGGGGTCAGACGCTACCTGACCGCCAAGCACGCCTGGTTGGCGGCGCACAGCCGCTGGCAGCACACCCTGGTCGTCCCCGGCGCGGTTGATCGGACCGAACGCGGGGGCGTTTGCACGCTCGCCGGTCACCCGGTACCCGGCAGTTTCAACTATCGGCTGCCGCTCAATCCTCGCCGCTGGCTGCAGCTGCTCGATGCGCTGGAGCCGGATCTGATCGAGGCGGGCGATGCCTTCCATCCGGCATGGGCCGCATGGCACGTCGCTCGCCGCCGGGGGATTCCCCTCGCCGCGTTCTATCACTCAAATCTGCCGCAGATCATCAGCCGGCGCGTAGGCGGCTCACTGAGCGAGCGGGCGCTTGGGCGCTACGTGAGCTGGCTCTACGCGCGCTTCGATGTGGTGTTCGCGCCGAGCCGGCTGATGTGCGACCTCCTCAACGGGCTCGGCGTGCAACAGGCGGTGCACCAGCCGCTCGGGGTCGACGCCGAAGTGTTCTGCCCGGAGCGCCGCGGCGAGTGGCTGCGGCAGCGGCTCGGGCTTTCGCCGGCGGCGCGCGTGCTGGTGTACGCCGGAAGATTCGCCGGCGAGAAGAACGTGCCGGTGCTGCTCGATGCTTTTGCGAGATTGGGCGCGCCCTATCACCTGCTGCTCCTCGGGGGTGACCGGGAGGGGCGGCCCGCGGCCAACGTGACCATGCTGCCCTTCCGGCGGGACAGCATCGAGCTTGCGCAGTGGCTGGCGTCGGCGGATGCCCTGGTGCATGCCGGGACGAAGGAGACGTTCGGCCTCGTCGCCCTGGAAGCGATGGCCTGCGGGCGGCCGGTGGTGGCGGCGCGAGCGGGCGCGATTCCTGAGTTCGTGGATGATCGCGTCGGGGTGTTGGCGGAGCCCGGGAGCGGGCCGAGGATGGCGGAGGCCGTTGCCGCGCTCTACGAGCGTGACATTGGCGAGCTGGGAGCGAACGCGCGCTCGCGGGTGTTGCGCAGATTCACCTGGCATCGGGCATTTCAGGGACAGATGGCGACTTACGCCGCGCTGCTCGGAAGAGAGCGCATCGGCGTGCCGGGGCGCGAGGCCGTGGAGACGAGCTCCTGAGCAGGGCGCTAGCGTGAGCCCACGGCCCTCTTCCTTCCGAAGAGGAGGCGCTTACCGAGACGGCTGCCGGCGAGCGCCAACACGACCCGCCAGAAAAGGCGCTTCCTGAGCGGAACCTGCCGGGGCGGGATTGCGCGGTAGAACGCCGCGGCGATATCGCGGTGGACGTGCACCGAGCGCGCTTCGATCTCCCAGCTCCTCGTGGCCGTCACGATCCGGTAGTGGTGCTCATCGAGGACGAGCACCTCGGCAGCGGTGAGGGAATCGGGCACCTCCGGCAGCTCCGATGCGAGAAAAGTGAGGATGAGGCCCGCCTCCTCCGGCTCGCCGGTGAGCCCGGTCAGAATGAGCGCGTGCGGGCTGCGCCGGCAGCTCACCGGTCCGCGCCACGCGGCGAGCGGCCGAGCGAAAAGGGGGTCGGTCATGTGCGGGCTCGGGCTCAGAACTGCGATTCGAGCTCCCAGACCGTAAGCGGAGCGCCGCGGCGCAGCCAGAAGCCGGCGCCGACTTCGCGGAAGTTGCGCTGCAGGCGGCGCCGGTACCAGCTGGCGGGACGCAGGTATACGTTGGAGTCGGTCCTCGTCGGATCACAATTCCAGTCCCAATCGCGGCGCGTCAGGGCGCTGAAGTACAGCACTCCGCGGCAGAGTCGTCCGAAGTTACTGAGCGCCCGCGCGGCGGCGATGTCGTCCAGGTACTGAAGCACGTCGTAGCAGATCAGGAGATCGAAGCCGCTGGCGCTGCGGTACTCCTCGATCCGACCTTGCTCCCAGCCATAACGGCTGCAGAGATAGGCACTCGTCTCCAGCGAGACGTATTGAGCTTTCGGCAAGAGACGCTTGAGCGAGGTGCGCAGCAGCCCCGTGCCGCATCCCGCATCGAGGAGTCTTCGCACCGGCAGGCCGAGGTGCTCGGTGAAGGCCGCAATGAGACGCGCGCGAGCCTGCATCTCCCGTCGGGTCGTCACGGCGGTGCGCGGATCGTAGTAGTAGCGTTGGTAGTATTCGCGGTCGAACGAGGCCGCGCTCGCATCGAGTCCCATGGCTCCCCCGGGGGAAAGGTGCCGCGATTCTAGTCGAAGCTCGCCAGCTTCGGCGGCGGACACCGCCACACCCCTAGATGGAGCCGGAGGGTTGATCGAGACCGGTGAGCCGGGCACTCACCTCGGCGAGCCGCCGCCGGGCTTGCCGGTCGTAGGCCTGCGCGTTGGCGCGCGCGAGCCGCACGCCATCGAAGTACTCGCCGGTGCAGCCATCGAGCTCACGGGAGGCAGCCAGGCGCATCACGGCAGCCACGCCCTCCGCCACCGGGCTTACCGGCTCGATGCCGGCGCTACGCACCATGGCGGTATCCATGTAGCTCGCCGGATGCAGGCAGTTGACGGTCACTCCGCTGTCGCGCAGCTCCTCCGCGAGATCGAGCGTGAGCATGACTTGCGCGAGCTTGCTTTGCGCGTAAGCACGCATCCCGCTGTAGGCCCGTATCAGCATGAGGTTGTCGAAATCGAGCGGGTACTGCGCCGCCGAAGCGACGTTGACGATGCGTGCGGGCGAGCTGCTCAGCAGCAGGGGCAGTAGTCGCCGTGTCAGAAGGTAGCCCGCGAGGTAGTTGACCGCGAACCTCAGCTCATGGCCGTCGGCGCTCACCTCCCTGGGCGCGGGCCGGCCGGAGGCGCCGGCTCCAACACCCGCGTTGTTGATCAAGAGCTCGAGCCGCTCGTGATCGGCCCGGATGGCATCGGCCAGGCGCCGCACGGCGGCGAGCGAGGCGAGATCCGCGGGGTAAAAGCGCGCCGTGGCTGCGCCGAGCTCAGCTACCAGCTGCTGCCCGCGCGCCGCATCACGGCCGTGAATCAACACCCGGAACCCGGAGGCCGCGAGCGCACGCGCGAGCGCGCGGCCCAAGCCGTCCGTGGACCCGGTGACGAGGGCGACTCGGCGCTCTGTCGGGCTCATGGGAAGCAGTTTACGGCCGACGCCCGCCGCTGCACACTCGCGCCTGGCCAGCTTGAGGAGTGCGTTCATGGGGCGTCGGCGAAGAATCATCGGGCTTTCACTGGCGGCAGGCATGCTCGTCGCGGCGCTGGCGCCGGCAATGGCGGCCAGCCCTACCCCGAGCGGACCCAGTGGCTTTACGCTCCACAGCCCGGATATCGCGCCCGGAGGCAGCATCGGAGCGCGCTACGTCTACGATCACTCGGGCTGCAGCGGCGGCAATCTCTCGCCAGCCTTGTCCTGGAGCCACGCACCGGCCGGCACGCGCAGCTTTGCGCTCCTGGTGTTCGATTCAGACGTTCCCCTAGGCGGTTTCTGGCATTGGGCGGTGTTCGACATCCCCGCCGGCGTCAGCTCGCTGCGCGCCGGCGCTGGAGATCCGGCGAAGGACCTGGCGCCCCGCAGCGCCGTTCAGACCCGGAACGACTTCGGCTTCCTGGGCTATGGAGGACCCTGTCCACCCGCCGGCAGCCGGCACCACTACCACTTCATGCTGTATGCGCTGCGGGTAGCCAAGCTCGGGCTCGGCGCCAACGCCACGCCGGAGCAGGTGGATGCGCAGGTGCGCGCCGCGGCGCTCGCCGAGGCCGAGATCGTGGCTACCTACGCGCGGTAACGGCCCCCTATTGCCGCGGGGTGGCCGGCCCGGTAGGCTTCGCGCCCCGCAGCATGTCACCCCGATCCGCAACGCAGCGCCGCGCGCCTTCGCGCGAGCGTATTCCGAAAGTGGGCTTCGTCAGCCTCGGCTGTCCCAAGGCGCTGGTCGATTCCGAGCGTATCCTGACGACTCTGCGGGCGGAGGGATACGAGGTTTCCCCGAGCTACGAGCAGGCGGACCTCGTGGTCGTCAATACCTGCGGCTTCATCGATGCGGCGGTCGATGAGTCCCTGCAGACCATCGGCGAGGCACTCGATCGCAACGGTAAGGTGATCGTGACCGGCTGCCTGGGGGCGCGGCCGCAGCGCATCCTCGAGCGGCATCCGCGCGTGCTCAAGGTGACGGGCCCGCAGACGTACGGCGAGGTGATAGCGGCGGTGCACGAGCACCTGCCGCCGAGGCACGATCCCTTCCTCGATCTGCTGCCCCCTCAGGGCGTGCGGCTGACGCCGCGGCACTACGCGTATCTCAAGGTCGCCGAGGGATGCAACAACAAGTGCAGTTTCTGCATCATTCCCGCGCTGCGCGGCAAGCTCGCGAGCCGTCGGATCGACGAGGTGTTGCGCGAGGCGGAGCGGCTCACTGCCGCCGGGGTGAGGGAGCTCCTGGTCATCTCCCAGGACACGAGCGCTTACGGCGCGGACATCCGCTACGCGCCCGCACCCTGGCGCGGCGAGGATTATCGGACAAACTTCATCGATCTGGCGCGCGGCTTGGGCTCGCTCGGTGTCTGGGTCCGACTGCACTACGTCTACCCGTACCCGCACGTCGATGAGGTCATTCCGCTGATGGCGGAGCGGCGCATCCTGCCCTACCTCGACATCCCTTTCCAACACGGGAGCCCGTCGGTGCTGAAGCGCATGCGCCGCCCGGCGCACGCCGAGAACGTGCTGCGGCGCATCGGCGCCTGGCGCGAGCAGTGTCCGGATCTGACGCTGCGCAGCACATTCATCGTCGGCTTCCCGGGGGAGACGGAAGCGGAGTTCGAGGAGCTGCTCGCGTGGTTGGATGAGGCCGAGCTCGACCGGGTCGGATGCTTCAAGTATTCGCCCGTGGAGGGCGCCGCCGCGAATGCGCTCGGGGCGCACGTACCCGCCGCGATTCAGGACGAGCGGTACGAGCGCTTCATGGAGCGCGCGGCCGCAATCAGCGCGCGACGGCTCGCGCGCCGAGTCGGCACCCGCGCGCGCGTATTGGTCGATTCGGTGGGCGTCGAGGGAGCCGTCGCGCGCAGCGAGGCGGAAGCGCCGGAGATCGATGGTGTGGTGCGGATAGCAGCCGCCCAGGGGCTGCGGCCGGGCGACTGGGCGCAGGTCGAGATCACCTCGAGCGATACCTACGACTTGAACGCGCGGGTCGAGGCCGCGGCGGTGGCGACGTCGCGCAGGTAGGTCTTGCGGGCGCTGACGCCGAGCAGGCTCGCGATCAACATGGGAATGAGCATGATGAGGAAGGTCCACATCAGACCGCGCTGACCGCCGCCCATCCAACCCGACATCGCGCCGAATAACAGCGGCGCGCCGCCTTCGAAGGTCGAGCGCAAGGCCATGCGGCCCGCCTCGCCGCGTCCCCACATCCGCGGCAGCACGATGTCGAGCCGCGCGGCGTCGATGGGCGCGACCGCAGCCGAGAGGACGCCGGCGCCGATCGTCAGGAGAGCGATGCCGAGCATCGCGCTGCTCGTCCAGATGGCGAAGCCCAGGATCGGCACCGAGAGAGCGAGCGCCACAGCCGCCACCACGATGCGCGCGTCCGCCTTGCCCTTTCGCAGCAGGCGCTCGGAGATGCGACCGCCCGCAACGGTACCCGCGAGCGTGCCGATGCCGACCACGAACACGAGCGAGCTCACGATCCCGCGGGCGATGTGGTAGTGATGCGTGATGTAGAGCATCGCGAAGGCGCGCGCGCCCGAGAGGAAATAGTAGGCGAGAGCCGAGGCGACGATCAGCAGGCTGTACGTAGGCAGTCGCAGCAGATACCTCATCACCCGCCACAGGCTCCAATGGGTCGGATCCTCACGCACGATGAGCTCCTCCCGCGGACGCACGTGCGCGCGCCGCACCTCCTCGTGCGGCGATGCGGACCCGGATTGCGACGATGTCCGCTGCTTTTCCTGACGGGCGCGCCTGGGGTGTCCGGCATCCCCGGAGGAAGCGGCGTTCGGATCCTCCTCCCCTTCCGAGATCCAGCGCTGGCCGCCGCGCTCGGGCTCGGGAAGGAAGCGCCAGATCACCCACACGAGCGCAATGGCCGGCACCGCCATGACGTAGAACGACCAGTGCCAGTTGAGAAGCGTCGAAGCTTCGCCGGAGATGAAGAAGCCGATGCCCATGCCGACGAGCTCGCCGGCGATGATGAGCCCGTAGATGGCGGCGCGGTCTCGAGCGGGGAAGAAATCACCGGTCAGGGAGGCGACACAAGGCCATGCCACCGCGGTGACCGCGCCGACCGCCGCGCGGGTCACCAGCAAGAAGGTGAACGAGGTGGCGAAGCCGCTCAGTCCCTCGGCGATGACCCAGGTGGCGACGACGATCATCAGGAGCACTCGCCGGCTGAAGCGATCGACCAGGGCGCCCATGGGCAGCGTGGCCGCGGCACCGACGAAGGACACCACGGCGAGCAGCAGCCCGACCTCGGTGTTGCCCAGATGAAAAACACCCTTGAGCTCGCCGGAAACCGCCGCCACGGTGCCGAGATCCGAGGCCTCGAGCGCGAGGATGGCAGCCAACACGGCAATGATCTGCAGCCGCGCCGGACCGCCTGCCACGCTGACGATCCGATCCTTGGCCGATTCGATGATGTCGGTGCCGCTGCCCATGAGGTCTCGTTTCGAGAGACGCTGTAGCGGGTTACGTGCCGCAGCGCGAAGCGCCGCCCGAGGCGGTCAAGATCGCCGGCTGCGCTGAGGCTCCAATGCTACGATTTCGCTTTCGGCACTCCATTCATTTGCCGCTAACGGGGGGTTCGCATGTCCGGTTTTCGTATGCCCTGGTCCATGGTGCTGGCCGCAGCCGTCCTGATGCCCGTGGGCACCGCGCTCGGCGCGGACAGCCCCTCGAGCACGGCGGCTTCCAAGCCGGCAGGCAACTCCGAGAGCTATTGGGCAACGCCGCACAGCGTCACGACCCAGGGAGAGGTGACGGTCGGCGGGCAACACATCCGCTACCGCGCCGATGCGGCAACGCTGATCCTGCACGACAAGACCGGCAAGCCGACCGGGGAGTTGTTCTACGTCGCTTATCTCAAAAGCGGCGGCGATGCGTCGCGGCGACCGATCGCATTTCTATACAACGGCGGACCGGGCGGCTCGTCCGCTCCTTTGCACATCGGAGCCTTCGGGCCGCTGCGGGTGGTCACGGATAGCCACACGCACACGGCTCCGGCGCCCTACCGGCTCGTCGACAACGCGTACAGTCTGCTCGATGCCAGCGATCTGGTGTTCGTGGATGCCATGGGCACGGGATTCAGCCGCATTCTGGGCAAGGACGCGGGCGGAATCGGCACGCCGAAGGACTTCTACGGCGTCGATCCGGACGCCAAGGAGTTTGCTCAGTTCATCGGTCAGTTCCTGTCGAAGTACGGACGATGGAACTCGCCGAAGTACCTGATAGGCGAAAGCTACGGCACGACGCGCTCCGCCGCGGTGGCCAACGTGCTGGAGCAGGAGGACAGCATCGACCTGAACGGAATCGTGCTCCTCTCGACTATCCTCAACTTCGATACCAGCATCGACGGAGCGAGCCTCAACCCCGGCATCAACCTGCCTTACGCTCTGGCGCTACCGACCTACGCGGCGGTCGCCTGGTACCACAAGGTATTGCCGCAGCCTCCGCAGGCGCTGCACCCGTGGCTCGATGAGGTGCAGAGCTGGGCGATGGGCCCTTACCTCGAGGCCCTGAATGCAGGCGGTACTCTGCCGCAGTCGCAGAAGGAAAGCATCGCGGCGCAAATGGCCAAGTACACGGGCCTGTCGCTGAGCTACATCCTCAAGGCCGACCTGCGGGTCACCGGACCGCAATTCGAGCACGAGCTGTTGCTCTCTCGTGAGGAGAGCACGGGGCGGCTGGATGCCAGGTTCTCCGGGCCCACGCTCGATCCCTTGGCCGAGTACGTCGAGTACGACCCGGAGATCGCAGCCATCGGATCGGCCTACACCTCAGCGCTCAACGACTATATGCGAAGCACGTTACATTTCGGCGGCGAGCATCACTATGAGTTTCTCTCGCTCGACATCAACGGCCAGTGGAACATGCTGCACACGCCGCCCGGACAGAGCACACCGGCCTACATGGCGACCAACGTGCTGCCGGACCTCGCCGCGGCGATGACGATCAACCCGGACCTCAAGGTGATGGTGAACGCCGGCTACTTCGACCTGGCAACGCCCTACTACGCGGCGCAGTATCAGATGCAGCAGCTGCCGATGGCGGCAAAGCTGCAGAAGAACATCGAATACCGGTACTACGACACCGGCCACATGATCTATGTCGCGCCGCAGGCGCTGGCACGACTGCACGACAACATCGCCCAGTTCATCCGCGGCAGCTCTGCCGGAACCCCTGCGGATTGAGGTTGGCGTCAGATCCCGCCCTTGGCAGCTTTACGCGAGGGCCAGGGAAGCTGCGGCCCTGGGTTGAAGATGGAGTCGGCATCGGCGCGCCTGGGAGCCCAGGCACCGCCCTCGATCTCGGCCTGCAGCTGGCCCGGGGCCCAGCCCGCGTGCCCGAGAAAGATGCGCAGCCCCTGCATCGGTTTTTTGCGGCCGAGGAGCTCGAGCAGCAGCTTGCGGCTCGAGCTCACGTAAACGCCGTCGCACACGCGGATGGCCCCCTTCGGCGCCGAATCGGCGCGCAGGAGAAACCACACGGTATCGAGCTCGACCGGGCCGCCGAAGTACACCCGCCCGCGCACCTGCGCCAGGCGCTTGAGCTTCGGAAAGAGACGCGAAACGAGAATGGGCGTGGGTCTGTTGATGATGATGCCGACCGGTGCCGGGGCGAGGTTGTTCATCACGACGACGATCGAGCCGCCGAAATTGGGGTCCGACACGGCCCCTTGAGCCACGAGGAGGATGGCGGTCAGCGCATTTGCGGGCGTTTGCGCAGCGCCGAGGGCGGGCGCGGGCGGCGCGCCGGCGGCTATCGCCGGGCGCGGCGAGCCCGGCATGAGCAGCACGGCAACGAGCGCTGCCGCGAGATGCCACAGGGTCTTCTTCATACGTGTCCGCCGCCGATTCTACGCCGTTCGTCGTCAACAGCTGAACGCTCACCGGAGCCGGACGGGTCCACGCATCATGGCGGTCGGGATCTCAACGTGCCGCTCGTCAAAAAGCTACGAGGGGCATCACGCGCGTAGCCAGGGCCGTAGGATCACCCGCAGCGGCAGCGTCGAGGTTGGCGTCACCAGAGGGTCGAGGAGTCTTCGCCGCCGCAGGTGGCGGATGGCCGTTTGCACGGTCGATTTGGCGAGACCCGTATGCGTCGCTATGGTCTGCAGGCTGATCGAAAGACTGTCCCTACGGATGCGCGTCGCCCGGCGCAGCAGGAAAAGATACACGAGGAAGGCAGCCGGACGCCGGTCGTGCCCGACCAGATCCGGCATGAGGACATCGATCACGTAGGCATCGAGTGCGATCTTCTGCATAGCAGCCAATACTATAGCAGTCATCGGCACGCGGCCGCGTCGTGAGCCGCTATGATCGGCTTCGCAGGTGCCATCCGGCGGGAGACAACATGATCACGCAGCTCAAGTTCGTCGGCATACCGACTGCGAACCAGGAGCGCTCGCTGCGCTTCTATACCGAGAAGCTGGGATTTGCGGTTGCCACCGATCAGCCCTTCAACGACCGGCAGCGCTGGATCGAGCTTCGGATCGGCAATTCGGCGACCCGCGTCGTTCTCTTCACGCCCGACGGACAGGAGGACCGCATCGGGAGCTTCTTCAACGGCTCCTTTTCCTGTGACGATGTAGCCGCCACCTATCGCCAGCTGAAGGAGCGCGGCGTCGAGTTCATCAAGGAGCCGCAGAAGCAGCCCTGGGGCGAATTTGCGATGTTCAAGGACCCGGATGGCAACCAGTTCGTGCTTTCCTCCTCCTGAGGCAGGAAGGGTACGGACCGGCGCCCTGCGGAACCTCATCGGTCGCCCGGCTTTCCTTCTCCATGGCAGCGGCGAAATCACGGCGGGCAGCGCGGTCCGGCAGGGCTCACACGGCGCAGTCCCGGCACGGGCGCGCCAAGAGCGGCTCCCGCTGGTCACAGGGCGTGATGCAGAGCAGCGACGCGCTCGATCTTGAGCCGGGCGTATTCACCAAGCAAAGTCCGAGAGCCATCGCCCTGTCACTGAAGCGCTCTGCGGAAGCGAGCCGACGCCGCAAATCCGATCCCTTCCGCTCGGCCATGTCGATGTTGACCTTCCACATCAATCGCGGCGGCAGGGGCCTCAGCCCGGAGCGACGCCGGGTTCTCGGTGAGGCCAAGCGGGAGCTGCGGACGCTGTTCGGCCGAAAGTGAATCGCGTGTACAATTGCTCTGCCCTATGCGCGATGACAACATGGTTGTCCTTCATGTCTGCCCCGACTACATCGCTGCGGATGTACTCGTGGGATTTCTGAGGTCGGAGTCGATCCCGGCGGTCGCGCACAACCTGGCCGCCTTTCCGGGGCTCGAGCAGGGTACGGAGGTGCTCGTACCCCGGGCCTCTCTGGCGCGCGCGCGATCGCTTCTCGAGCAGCAGCAGCCGAGCGATGCCGAGCTCACCGAGTTGGCGCTGCAGGCGGGATGGGATCCGTCGGAGCGCTGAGAGCGACGTCCGTATCGTTCGCAGACAGGCGCTTCATGAGCGGCACGACCGCGGTCGCCAACAGGGCACCCACGACCGCGACCGCGCCCAATCCGTCGAAAAGACGGGTGTATAGGGGAAGGATTCTCACCGGATCGCTGACGGTTTGCGGGACCGCGGCATAGGTGGCCACGAAGCCACCCAGGTACTGCGATATACCTACGGCGAGAAACCACGATCCCATGATGAAACCTCGCAGGCGCGGTCCCACATAACGCGAGACCATCGCCAGGCCGAGGCCGCTGATGAGCAGCTCCCCGAAGGACTGCAGGCCGTAGCCTGCGACCATCCAGCCGAAGCCCACTTTGCCGTTCACGGCGAAGTGTCCGCTGACTCCGTAGGTGAAGAAGCCGAGGCTCAATATGACGAACCCGAAGGCGAATTTCGAGGCGATATGAAAATCGCCCCGCCCGCGGCTCAATCGATTGTAGAGCCAGGCGAGAAACGGGCTGAGGATGAAGATCCAGATGGGATTGAGCGCCTGTACCTGACCGGCGGGCACCAAATAATGCAGGCCAAGAACATCGAGATGAAGATCCACGTTGCGCAGCGCGAAGAGGGTGAGCGAGGTGGACATCTGCTGATAGAAGATGAAGAAGAGCATCGTCTCGGCGGTGAGGATGATGATCGCCCAAAGGCCCCGCCGTTCCCGAGGCCCGCCCTTGCCGATGAGATACGCGAAGATCCCGAGCAGTGCGATGAACGCGAGCCAGACGATGGCGCGCGCCACGGCGAGATTCTGCAGGATCGCGGAGACCGCGATGATCGCGAGCAGCGCGCCCACCACGACCCACAGCAGCCTCTTGAGGGGGAACGGCTGGAAATCGGGCTCGGACCCCACGTGCGCGAGATAGCGGCGCATCACCAGGTAGTTCACGATGCCGATCACGAGACCCGCTGCGCACACGGCGAAGGCGACGTGCCAACCCACGTAGATGGCGATGAGGGGCGTCGCGATCTGCGACATGGTCGAGCCGGCGTTCACCGCCATGTAGTACATGGTGAAGGCGCTGTCTATTCTGGCCGTGTCGCCCTCGTAAAGCTTGGAGATCAGGTTGGCGGGATTGGCTTTGAAGATTCCGCCCCCCACTGCCACCACGCTCAGCGCGAGAAACAAGAGCGAGGACGAGGGAATGGCGAGCATGGCATAACCGGCCGCCAACAGCAGGGCACCCAGAAGAGCGGTGCGCCGGCTACCGAGCACCCGATCGCCGATCCACCCGCCGACCGCGGGCACCGCGTAAGCCATGGCGGCGAAGGCGCCGAAAGTCAGATTCGCGCGGCCGTCGGTGTAGCCGAGCTTCTGCACCATGAACAGCACCACCACGGCGATCATGCCGTAGTAGCCGAACCGCTCCCACATCTCGATCAGGAACAGTACGACGAAGCCCAAACTGCGCGACGGTGTCGTGGATGTATTCATGCGGCGTGCACTCAGTCGTGCCGGGCATCGACCCCCGATGACTCGTTATTTGCCCGGATTCGGGCAAAAATGTAGCAGAGAATCGCGAGCTTTGTCATGAGGTGAAGACATGTCGAAATCTCGGCGGGAGTTTCTGTTGTCATCCGCTGCGTTGGTCGGAGCGAGCGCCAGGCGCTCGGCGGCTGCCGACGTGCGCCGGCGAGCGACGGCCAAGGAGCCGCCCGCGTCATCACCGGAATCAGGAATCGCGACCGCGGCCGGGCCGGAAGTGACGGCGACCACCTTTTCCGAGGCGGAAAAGTTGATGCGGGTGCGGATGAGCGCCGCGGAACGGGCGGAAGCTGCAGAGAACTGGCGCGACAGCATGGCGCCCCTTTACGAGCGGCGTACGGGGCCGCGCAGGGTTCGCCTCGAGCCGGGCCTCGCCCCGTACTCGCGCTGGAATCCTGAGCTCTCCGGAGGCGCTCCAACAGCGGAGCCGGATGCCTTCGTGCGCAGCGGACGGGACGCCGGTCCCCTGCCGGCCCGCGAGACCGATATCGCCTTTGCGCCGCTTTGGAAACTCGCCCGATGGGTAGAGTCGCGACAACTGCGATCGCAGAGGCTCACCGAGCTCTATCTGCAACGCATTCAGACCCGGGACCCGCGGTTGAAGAGCGTGATCACCGTGACTCGGGAGCTCGCGCTCTCGCAGGCGAGAAAGGCGGATGAGGAGATCGCGGCCGGCCGGTATCGGGGTCCGCTGCACGGCATCCCCTGGGGAGCCAAGGATCTCCTGGACACCGCCGGCATCCCGACCACCTACGGCGCGGAGCCCTTCAGGGACCGCGTGCCGGCGAAGGACGCGACCGTCGTACGTCGCCTCGATGAGGCCGGGGCGGTGCTGATCGCGAAGCTCAGCATGGGTGCATTGGCGCTGAATGACGTGTGGTTTGGCGGTCAGACCAAGAATCCATGGCTGCTGGAGGAGGGATCGGGCGGCTCGAGCGCCGGCCCGGGCGCGGCAACCGCGGCCGCTCTGGTGGGCTTTGCCATCGGCAGCGAGACCGAAGGCAGCATCGTCGATCCGAGCACCCGCTGCGGCGTGTGCGGCCTGCGTCCTACTTTCGGCCGAGTGCCCCGCACGGGAGCCATGACGTTGTGCTGGTCGCTCGATAAGCTCGGGCCGATCGCGCGCAGCGTCGAGGACACGCTGCTGATCCTGCAGGCGATCTCAGGACCCGATGGCGGTGATCTCTCCAGCGTGCCGAGCGCGCTCGACTTCGACGCCGGGGCCGGCGTTAGGGGACTGCGCGTCGGCTATTTCCCGCGCTGGCAGAGCGAGGCGACGGATGTCGACCGTCACGCGCTGCAGCAGCTCGGATTGCTCGGTCTGAAGACGGTGGAGGTGGACCTGCCCGATTGGCCGTACGGTTCGCTCAACACCATCCTGTTCGCGGAAGCGGGCGCGGCTTTCGAGGAGCTCACGCTGAGCGGCGGTCTGGATCAGCTGCGGATGCAGACGCCGGATGCATGGCCCAACATATTCCGCCAGGCGCGCTTCCTTTCAGCGGTCGATTTCGTACAGGCCGATCGCTTCCGGCGGCGCGTGGCACAGGAGATGACCGCACTCTTCTCGAAGGTCGACCTGCTGCTCGTGCCTTCGCTGCGCGATGAGATGTTGACCATCGGCAATTTCACCGGGTACCCGTCCTTGACGTTGCGAGCAGGGTTCATCCAGGTCGCGCAGGCGCGCAGCGACTGGGCCGTAGATCCGCAGCACCCGCCGCCTCGCTTCCACCCTCCGCGTCGCGTGCCGCAGAGCGTGACCCTCGTGGGACGACTGTTTGATGAGGGGACGCTCGGCCGCGTCGGGCTCGCGCTGGAGCAGGCGCTGGGAGTGGAGGACGAGAGGCCGCCTGGATTCGCTTGAACGGCGGCTTTCCCGCAGGCAGTGTCGGGCAGTCCGGCGCTATTCGCTCATCAGGTGCAGGGCAACGACGGCGAGAATGCCGCCGGCCACGAGCGTGGAGACGGTAACGAGCAGGTACGCGAGGCTGCCGCGGACGGCGCCGAGGAGCCGCATGGCGCGCCTTCTGAACCCCCGATCGCGCCGCCAGCTGCGCAGTATGACCGTGAGCCCCATGACGAGCGCCGCCGAGGGCAGCGCAACGAGGCACACGTAAAGGCCGAGGACCACATGCTGCGCGAACCAGTCGACCAGACCACCCGTTCCCAAAAGCGGCTGAACGTCGCGCAGGAAAAGCGCGCCGAGAAAGAGAGTCGCGGGAGCGACGAAGAGCAACTCGATGGCAGCCATCACGCGTGAGTCGGCCCTCATGCGTAACTTTGTATCACAAAGTGACACTCCGATCAAGACTCGAGCGCCACCCGAGCCCGCCTTCAGGACACGCGCTTGGGCAGATCAAACATCCGGTACTCGAGCAGCAGCGTGTTGACGGCTTCTCTCAACAGATCCTGTTTCGTCCGCCGGGTCTTCTTCGCCAGCTTGTCGAGCATCTCGATGTGGATGTCATCGAGATAGAGGGCTACCTGTTTTCGTAACGTTCGTCCCATGAGCTGATATTAGCTGCTGATATCAGCTAAGTCAACTCCACCCTGCCTGCATCCCGGGTCCCACCGCCTGGCGCTGTGATTAAGTCAAGTGCAGCTCGGAAATCGACAACGACCTGCGATGGCGGTCACTGTCGCGCGCAAGGCGATCTGTCAGGGTCGCGCCAACAGGCTGTGAGGGCGTCATCATGGTCAGACATGCGCGAAATCAGCAGATCGACGAGGCACCGCCGCCGGAATTCACCGAGCAATACCTGCTCGATCGAATGATGGCCGCGGGCGTCGGATGTCTCGATGACTGGCGCGCACTCTCCCCGCGTGCACGGCGCAGCATCTTCGGCATCACGGTCAGCATGGCCCGGGCCATCGACCGTCTGGCGAACGTCCGGCAGAAGTGAGCGCGCCAATACGGAAGCCTGAACGCGTCCAGCGCGCGCCAGCGAACCTTGTCCCTTCGGTCAGCGCCGATATGCGCGGTATTCGTCGACGACCCGCCACGGCGCTGGATTGTCTTCACCCCGGCCATTGAGGAGCACCACCGGCAGTGTGCCGGTGGCGATCGCGGCCGTCGTCTTCATCGCCATTGCATCCGCGCCTGCGCCCGACACCGCGTACTGCGCCGATCTAACGTTGGGAACGCCGTGGGCGGTGAGGTATTTCGCCAGAGCCGCCGCCCGTTGTGCGCCGGCGCGCGGGCAGTTGAGCGGCGCGAGGATCACCACCGTGTCGGGTCGGGCACCGATGGGGGCCTGCACCGGCACGAAACCATTGACGTCGGCCATCGCCTCGAGCTGCCGCTCGAACAGCGCGTGCTGATGAGAGTGCCAAAGGTGAACACTCAGTACCAATGCGCACGTTGCCAGGAGGGGCGTTTTGGGAACCATGTGCGCACATTAGCACTCGCGCGGCCGCGGCCGCACGACGCCGGTCACGCGCTCGGCAGCAGTGTAGGCTCGAGCTGCCGCTCGCTGTCATGCGGCGGCGAAAGTGTGACACCGCTCGAGCGTGCATTGGACAATGTAAAGTCTCAACCAGGGGGCGTACCATCGGCATCGCTTGGCAGTTGGGCCAGTAGCTCGGTGCGGACATTGTGCGTTCGGCGGTTGGATTGACCGGTGGTGCTCGAAAAATCGTAGGGGATGCTCATGTCGATGCGCAAATGTCTGCTCGTGATCTGCGTTTCCTTTGCCGCCCTTGTCCCCTTTGCCGCCGGCGCGGCCGACGGACCGCCGCTGGTTGCGACTTACCTGCTCAAAGCCGATCGCGTGTTCGACGCCCGCAGCGACGGGACACACTCGGGTTGGGCGGTGCTGGTGCAAGGCGGGAAGATCGCCGCCGTAGGGCCGGCCGAGCGGATCCAGGCGTCCGCAGGTACGCAGGTGATCGACCTGCCCGGCACCACCCTCATGCCGGGCTTGATCGATGCGCATTCGCACATCTTCCTGCACCCCTACAACGAGACTCTCTGGGACGATCAGGTGCTGAAGGAGCCGCTACCCTATCGCACCATCGAAGCGGTCAACCATGTGCACGACACGCTGATGGCCGGCTTCACCGCGTTGCGTGACCTCGGCACCGAGGGCGCAGGCTATGCGGACGTGGACGTGCAGCGCGCGATCAATGAAGGACTGATTCCAGGCCCCCACCTCTTCGTCGCCACCCGGGCCACTGTCGCCAAGGATTGCTATGGCCCAGGCCCGATGGGTTTCCGCGAGGATATCGCGCTGCCGCAGGGCGGCATTCCGGTCGCGGGCGTGCCCGAGATGATCGCGGCGGTGCGCGACCAGGCCGGCCACGGCGCGGACTGGATCAAGATCTATGCCGACTATCACTGCGGCAAGAGTCACGGCGCGGTGCCCACCTTCACGCAGGAGGAATTGAACGCAGGTGTGGAAGCTGCGCATTCGCTCGGCCTTCCGGTGTCGGTGCACTCGACCACGCCGCAAGGCATGCGCCGCGCCATCGTCGCGGGCGTGGACACGATCGAGCATGGGTTCAACGGCACGCGCGACGTATTTGAGATGATGGCCAAGCGCCACATCGCGTACCTGCCGACTCTCGAGGCCGTGGTCGCCTACGCCGAATACTTTCAGCACTGGAAACCGGGCGATCCGCCGACCGATGAGATGCGCGCCTCGCAGCACGCGTTCAAGCTGGCGATGCAGAGCGGGGTCATCATCGGCTGCGGCAGCGATGTCGGCGTGTACAAGCACGGCACCAATTACAAGGAGCTCGAATGGATGGTGCGCGACGGCATGTCACCCGCGCAGGCGCTGCTCGCCGCCACCGCGGTGGATGCGAAAATCCTGCGCCAGCAGGATCAGTTCGGTGAGCTGCGCAGCGGACTCGATGCCGACATCATTGCCGTGCGGGGCGACCCCACGCAGGACATCAGCGCGATCGAGCACGTGCGGTTCGTCATGAAAGGCGGGGTGATCTACCGCAAGGACTGACGGCCGGATACTCGGCCGTCGGCTCACGAGAGGTATACTCCGCCACCTCCCAAGACGAATCCGGAGGGGTGGTGGAAGCCAGACGTGTTGCCTTGGTCACCGGCGCGGCGCAGGGCATCGGGCGTTGCATTGCGCAGACTCTGGGCGCACGCGGATATGCGCTCGCCTTGAATGACCTTCGCGCTCCGACCGACACGCTGAAAGCGCTGCGCGGCGCCGGATGCGAGGCCATCGAGATGGTCGGAGATATCGCCGATGAGCGGGTGATCGAGGCCGGTGTCGGACGGATCGTGTCGCGGTGGGGCCGGTTGGACGTGCTCGTGAACAACGCGGGGGTGAGCTGCATCGTCCGCGCACAGGACACCTCCGTAGAGCAGTTCCGCCGCGTCCTCGACATCAATCTGCTCGGAGCCTTCATCGCCGCGCGGGCCGCGGGCTCGGTCATGCTCGCGCAGCGTTCCGGGAGCATCATCAACATCGCCTCGATCGCGGGTCTGGTCGGCATCGCTGACCGCGTTGCCTACAACGCCTCCAAGCATGGGCTCATCGGCATGACTCGCACGCTGGCGGCCGAGTGGGGTGGGCGCGGCGTGCGTTGCAACGCCGTATGTCCGGGTTGGGTGAAAACGGAAATGGACACGGCCGACCAGGCAGGTGGCAGCTATACGGATGCCGACATCACCGACCGGGTCCCCATGGGCCGCTTCGCTTCGCCCGAGGACATCGCGAGCACCGTGTGCTTTCTGGCGGATCCCGCTGCGAGCGGCTTCATCAACGGTCAGGCGATCGCCGTGGACGGCGGTTGGACGGCCGATGGCTCGTGGCAGAGCCTGCGTCTGCAGCACCGCTGATCCGACGCCTGTCGCTGCTTGAGCCCGGGGGAACGCGGCGCGCCGTCGCGTGTCCGAGAAAGGACGTGATCGGACTTGGGGCGGGTCTTGGGAGCAGCTGCAAATCGGCCGTCCGGGCGCTTCGCCGTGGCCACTGTGGTGCTGATCCTCCACGGGCTGCTCATACTGATCTTTCTGCGCGCCGACCGCGGGGCGGAAAGCACTCATCCTCAAGAAGGGGTGCACGTGAGGATCCTCTACCTGCTTACACTCCCTCGGTTAGGCCCGCGAGCGCCGGGAGTCGTGCGGGAGCTAACGCGCCGCGGCCGAGGGAATTCCGGCAGCCGCATCGTCCCTGCGCCTGTCCGGGTGAGGCCACCGCCAGCGCCCACCATCTCGGTTCCCTACGGCCCGGCAATCGATTGGCAGCAAGCCGCCGACGAGGTGGCGCGCTCGTTGACGAGCAAACACGGGACGAAGGTGCATCCCGGCTCGGGCGAGCACCCACCCACGCCCTACGAGGACTGCGAGCCGCAACCGCAATTCGCCTGGGATCCGGAGCCGAAACGGGTGGGCCTGATCGATCATTGGCTGCCCTACCTTCGGCTGGGCAATCATTGCATCGTCACCCTGGGAATGTTCGGCTGCGTCATAGGGCAGCTGCCGGCACCGAACGGCCACCTGTTCGAACGCGCCGCCGCGGGAAGCGCGAAGCAAAACTCAACGCCTACCGGCCGGACCTGGCTCGATGGCGAGCCGCGCGGCCTGTGCCGACCGGCCCCGTGACCCGCGCGCCAACAGCGCTTAAGGCGGCGCCAGCGGAGGATCGATCAGTTGCCGACTGTAGGCGGGGCGCTCGTCGCGGTTCCGTCCGAGCCACAGCAACAGCAGCAACATCCCGGGGATCAGTGCAACCGCCGCCGCGATCGCGACCATGTTGCGCGTGCCCACGCTGGCCATGGCCGCCGCGGCAGCCCAGCCGAGAGCCACCAGCAAGCCTCCGAGAGTCGGCAGCACCGCGCCGGGCGGGCGCCGCCGAAATGCACTGCGTGGCATGGGTTTCTCGTACCAAAGCTGGATGCAGGCGTTGGAGAGCGCGCTCGCGGCAACGCCGAGCGCCGCCGCGACAGCCGCCCAAGGATGCAGCTGCGCCAGCACGCCGATTGGGATTGCAAGGACGCCCAACGGAATGACAGCAGCCGTCAGCTTGGCGCGTCGAGTCAGGGAGCGTGTCACCGGTGCGCAGCGCAGCAGATCCGGCGCATCCTCGGCCGATATCGTGATCCACGCGAGATTGCCCGCGACCTGACCGGCTATGAGAGTCAGCAACGACGCGCCGATCGCTGCCGCCATGCTGGCGAACGGACCGCGACTGAAGCTCACGAGCATCGCGGGAATGAGATACAAGACCGGCAGCAGCACCCGCGACAACAGCAACGGATCGCGCGCGATCAGCCGCAATTCCTTATGGATCAATACCGAGCGCAACCCTGTGCGGAACGGACGTGGTGGCCGACTGCGGACGCGACGGGTCTGCGCGCCTGCCGCCGCGGACGCTAGTGCCCCGAATCGCCGGCCGGCAACCTGGACGGCGCCGACGAAAAATGCGATCGACAGTCCCGCGAGGCCGAGCAGCGGGCCGGGCGCGCCGAACGCGGCGCGCAGCGGCCAGGCGAGAGGAGAGCTCTGCGCGAACCAGCCGCGGCGCAACACCTCCGCGAGCCACTGGGCGATGATCGCCTGATGGTGCGGCAGAAACTGCGGAATCTGGAATGCCAGGACGATGAAGGCGCCGGTGAAGGCGGCGAGCAGTTGCCCGAAAGTCCGGGTTCTGCGAGGCCCCAGTGTCGCGAACAACCCCAGCGCGAACAGCAACCCGACTCCCGTGGCGGCGAGCCCCATCGAAAGGAGCAGCGGATAGGTCGCCAGCATTCGCCACTGGCCACGTACCACGACTGCCGCGAGCAGCAGGGTTACGATGAACAAGTACACGGCGACCGTGCTGAAAGCAATGCTGGCGCATCGAACGAACAGCACTCGCCGCGGGGACACGGGGCTCGAGAGCAGCAGATCCAGGTCGCCGCGCTCGTAAAAAGCCTGCACGGTCATCGACAGCGCCTGCGAGAGCATGAGAGAGAACAAGACGGCGAGCGTCAGGTCGGCTGCCAGAGCCGCCGCCGGACTCGCCATCAGATGCCGGTCAGCCGCCGCCGCCGCAAGCGGTGCGCCACCGTAGGCGACCAATCCGACCAGGACGATGCCGAGGGCCGCGGCGAGACGCCAGGAGAACTGCGCCGACGTTCGTAGGATGAGGCGCAACTCGTGCCGCATCAGCCACGGCACCGACCCGGGAGTCGGACGCCTCATGCGCGCACCGGCGCCGTGAGCTGTAGAAACACGTCCTCGAGAGTCGATCCGGCCAACCCCGACTGCCGGCGCAGCTCCTCCAAGGTTCCTTCCGCGAGCAGCCGTCCCTTGTGGATGATGCCGATCCGTTCCGCCAGCCGTTCGGCAACTTCGAGAATATGCGTGGTCAGGATGACCGTTGTGCCCTGTTTGACCCGCTCGAGCAGCAGATCCTTTACCTGCCGCGCCATCGCCGCATCGAGCCCCGATAAAGGCTCATCGAGAATCAGCAGCTTCGGATCGTGGATCAGAGCGCCGGCGAGGGCCACCTTCTGCTTCATGCCGCGCGAGAACTCCTCGCAGCGCTGGTCGCGTTGATCCCAGAGCTCGAGCCAGCGCAGCAGCTCATCGGCGCGCGCCGCAGCGGTGGCCCCATTCACTCCCCACAGCCCGGCGACGAATTCCAGATACTCCAGCGGCGTGAGCTTGTCATAGAGCATCGGCTCGTCCGGAAGCCAGGCGATCAGCCGTTTGGCGCCGATCGGGTCCGACAGCGCGTCGGTGCCGAATACCTGTATGACACCGCGGTCGGGCGTGAGGAGCCCGACGATCATGCGCAACGTGGTTGTCTTGCCGGCCCCGTTAGGTCCGAGGAGTGCATACAACTCGCCGGGCGGAAGCACGAGGTGCAGGTGATCGACGGCCGGCCGGCTGAAGCGTTTGCACAATCCTTCGACTATCAACGCCGCGGTCGCCATGCGCGCCCTCCCGCATCTTCACGGTCGATGCGAACCTCGCCAAGCATAACCGATTCGCTCGGCGCGCACTCCTGGCACCGCTACCGGATCATATGGAATGCCTTGGCCCACGGAACCAGGTTGGGCAGGAAATCGGCGGCGGCGTGCACGATGACGATGACGGCGAAGTTGCGCGTGCGCATCCACAAGACGCCAAGAAACAGGCCGGCCAACGAAGTCATCACGATTGAGTATCCGACCGCCATCAGTAACGAGGGATGCGCGCCGAGAGATTCCTGGGTCGCCGCCGTCCGCAGGTAAAAGCCGGGCGCATGCACCAACCCGAAGAGCAGGGCAGCTACGACGAGGCCGCCCCAGGCGGAGCGCAGCAACGCTGCGAGACGCTCCTGCAGCAGCACGCGAAAGAAGAACTCCTCGACGACACCCACTTCCACCAGCAACCAAGCGAAGCTGAGCGGGGCGGCGAGCACCGCTATCCGGGCCGGGAGGTGCGCCGTAAGAATGTCATGCAGTCCGCGGCCGAGAAACGACTGCACGAGAAGGACAGCCAAGGACATCCAGAGCGCCGGCCGCAGCGCCGGCCACTCGAAGGACACGGGAGCGAGCCGCCTGATCGCATAACCCGAGGCCACACATAAGGCGCCCGGGAGGACGACGAACGTCGCGAGCTTCACGCCCAAGAGGACGAGCGAGTGCAACGGTTCCGCCGTTACGCGCGCAACGCCGCCGAATCCCCACACCAGCACGACCACAACAACCGGCAGATACGCGGCGAGCGCCGCGGACTCGAGCGCAGGGCGGAGGACGACGGATGGCAGCGCCGGAACGCCGCGCGTGCTGAGAAGGCTGATGCCCGGCAATAGGAGCCCCAGAACCAGCAGTGCCGGGATGGCTTCGCTCGCTTCGAACCCGTAGAGCGCTCGAAGAAGCAGAAAAGACGCCGTCCAAAGGAGGAGATAGGCGACGACATATCCGGCTGAGCGAACAGGCGTTTCCCACAGGGGAGCGGACGCGGGCAATGTCTTCATGTCTCCGGACGGCCTGCCGTTTCGCCTCAAGAACACGGTCGGCCGCCCGAAGTTGCAGCTGCAGCCCGAGCGGACGTGTCAGCAAGCCACCAGGTCCGTATGTCCGAAGCCCTTGGAATAGTCGAGCACCGAGATGACGTCGGGCTTTACGCGAAATATGGCGATGTCTTCCGGCTTCGGCATCGGCAGCGGAAGCGAATGCTGTTCGGGATAGCGTTGCAGAAGTAGCCCCAGTGCCTTTTCCGCTTCGGCACGATCGACGACTCGCTCGGCGTGCGCCGCCATCGAAAGACCGGTGATGTCCATCACCTGTGGGCTGTCGCGATCGATCGTCAGCGACACCCGGTCATTGAGCGCCAGATTGGACGCTTTCTGACTGTCGGGTCCGCAGAGAAAATAGAGAGTGAGGCCGTCGTGCGCGAAACCGACCGTCGTCGCCTGCGGCCACCCGTCAGGGCGCAGGGTGGCGAGGCTCATGGTGCGATGCTGATCGAGCAGGGTGAGTATCCGGTTGCGAAGTGCTGGGGTCACGAGTCACCTCCGACCATTGCCATGCTCTGGGTCAATGACCCTAGTCCCTCCGCTCGCGAAGTACATACGGGCTTTCCGCACGTCGGCGCATAATGCGCGCATGAGACCTCACGTTGCGATCGCCCTGCTCCTGGGGCTGAGCGGAGCCGCTGCAGCGGCCGCCCAGAGCGCGCCGGCACAGAGCTGGCCTACCTTTGGCGGTGACGTGCAAAGCACGAGCGCCAATCTTCAGCCGACCGGGATCACGGCCGCCAACGTCGGCCAGCTCAGGCGCCGCCGGATAGAGCTCGACGGCGTGGTCGATGCCAGCGCCATCTACCTGCACGGCGCCGCCATTGGCGGCGCTCGGCACGACGCCATCTTCGTCACTACCAGCTACGGCAGAACCCTGGCGCTCGATGCCGACACCGGCGCCGTCCTGTGGGAATACACGCCCCCGAGCTATCGAGAGCTGGCGGGCACACGCCAGTTCACCAACTCCACTCCTGTCGCCGATCCCGATGCGCGATCCATCTACGCCGCTTCACCCGACGGCTACGTGCAGAAGCTGGCAGTCAGCAATGGGCAGCTCGTTTGGCGTACCGCGATAACGGAGCTGCCGCTGCGGGAGAAGATGGCCTCCCCGCTGAAATTCTTCCGCGGCCGCGTGATCGCCGTGACCGGGGGATATATCGGCGATCGGCCACCTTACCAGGGCCACGTCGCCGTGCTCGACGGCGATTCCGGAAAGCTCCTACAGGTATGGAACTCCCTCTGTAGCCGCCGTCCCGGCTTGCTGAAGCCAAGCTCCTGCCCGCACAGCCTCTTGGCCATCTGGGGCCGTGCGGGCGCGGTGATCGACCCGAGCGATGGCCATATCTTCGTTGCCACCGGTAATGGCGACTGGAACGGCACCACCGACTGGGGCGATTCGCTCGTAGAGCTCAATGCCGCGGCCACCGAGATTGTAGGCAACTACACGCCTGCCGATACCGGCGAGCTCGAGGACAGCGATCTCGACCTGGGTTCCACCTCGCCCGTACTGCTCGGCAGGGACTTGCTCGCCCAAGGCGGCAAGGACGGCAAGATCCGGCTGCTCAGCCGCGAGGAGATCGCCGGCACGGCGCCCCACAAGGATCACGAGCTGCAGATCGTCTCGACCCCGAGCGGCACGGATCTTTTCACCCAACCCGCAGTGTGGCGGCACGCCGGTCAAACGTGGATGTTTGCTGCCGATAACGGCGGCACCGCGGCCTGGCAGGTACTCAATGGCAGGCTGCACGAAAAGTGGAGGAACGATGCCGCCGGAACGAGTCCCTTCGAGGCCGACGGTTTGCTCTTCGTGTACGCGCCGGAGGGCGCGCTCAACGTGTATGAGGCGTCTTCCGGCAAGCGCATCGCGAGGCTGGCCTGCGGCCGTGGTCATTGGAACAGCCCCATCGTCGTCGACGGCAAGGTCGTTCTGCCGGAGGGCGATGCCAATCGTCGCGCCACGAGCGGAGTGCTGGACATCTGGACGCTGCCACGTTAGATCGTGCAGCCGCAGTTGGCGCGAGGCACGTCAATTGCTCCTTGCGCGCAGGCTGATCAGGCTGGAGTGACTTAACGGTGCGCGCATGCTCAAGATCATGGTAGTTACGCTTACGCTGGCGGGTGCGCTCAGTGCATGCTCGATGTTCGGCGGCGAGCGCGTCCACTCGGACTACGTTGGTCCTGCTGCCCTGAACCAGGACCAGGTGACGCGGCTGCTGAACGAGCAGGGATACACGGATGTCACCGGGCTGCACAAGAACGGCACCGACTGGGTCGGTTCCGCGGTCAACAACGACGGTCAGCAAGTGAATTTCGATATCGACAAGGACGGAACCATACACACGAAATAGCAGGAAGCCGCGCGCCGGCACTGCGCGGCGCGGCCTACCGCCGCCGTGCTGTCCCGCTCCCGAGAGGGGAAGTGCCGGCAGTCACTTGAAGCGCGCATGCCGGACTCGTATCGTTGAGGGCATGCCCAAGCCGGCCGACGCACTGACGGGCCCGATTTCCGGCTCGACGCTCGAGCGCTTTCGCGAGGCCGCCGCGAGTGCGCATCCGACACCGGCGGGAGTTGCCGTGGCGGCGGTGTCAGCGAGTTTTGCCTTCGGCCTGCTCGCCAAAGCGCTCGCCGTGAGCGGCCGAAGAGACGCGCAGGCGATCCATACGGGCAAGCTCGAGCCGCTTACCGCCGCGGCGCGCGCAGAATCGAGCCGCATGTTGCAACTCGCCACCGATGACGTCGCAGCCTTCGACGCGTACCTGGCCGGAACGCGCATGCCGCGCGCCACGGAGCGGGAGCGCCTCGAGCGCCGGCAAGCTCTGGACTCGGCGCTGCGCCAGGCCATCGATTTGCCGCTGGCTGCGGCGCGCTCGGCCGCCGCGGGGCTGCAGCTGTGCTCCGAGGCTCTCGCCATGACGCACCGCGTGGTCCTCGCCGACCTCGGCTCCGCGGTTACTCTCCTTGCAGGCGCGCTGCGCGGGTTCCTCCTCTGCGCGGAATCGAACGTGAGACAGCTGGCGCCGGAAGGCTCCTCGTACGGCGAGCTGCTCGCCAAGGAAGCCGATCGCTACCAGCGGACGTTGCGTCAGGCGCAGGACGTGCTCGATCGCATCACGGCGGCACTCGCGGTCGGCGGGTCGAGCCGGGAGCCGTGACCACTCGACCTCACGAAAGACCGATGACTCGTCCGGTCTCCGGGTCCAGATCGACGTCGTAGTAGCCCGGGCGCGTCGAGAGCCCCGGCATGGTGCTCATCGTCCCGAGCAGCGGGTAAAGAAAACCCGCGCCGACGCTCGCCCGGATATCCCGTATCGGAACGATGAAGCCGGTCGGGGCGCCCTTGAGATTGGCATCGTGGCTCAAGCTCAGGTGCGTCTTGGCCATGCAGATCGGCATCTGGTCGAATCCCAGGCGGGTGTAACGCTCGATCTTCTTCTCGGCTTCCGGCAGGTATTCGACGCCCGCACCGCCGTAGATCTCGCGGACGATGGTCTCGATCTTGCGTTTGATGGGGATGTCGAGCGGATAGAGAAACCTGAACTGCCCCCGCATCTCGCACGCGCGGATCACGGCCTTGCCGAGCTCGACCGCACCGGCACCGCCCTCTGCCCAATGATTCGATGTGACCGCATCGCTCGCGCCGGCCTCGACCGCGATCCTCTGCACGAGCTCGATCTCCGCCGGACTGTCGTGTTTGAAGCGGTTAACCGCGACGACCACGGGCAGCCCGAAAAGTCGCGCGTTGCGTATCATCTTGACCAGATTCGCGCAGCCTTTCTCCACCAGCCCCAGGTGCTCTTCCGTATAGTCGTGATGCAGCGGCTGGCCGGCTACCACCTTCGGCCCGCCGCCGTGCATCTTCAGCGCGCGAATGGTCGCCACCAGCACCACGCAGCTCGGCACGAGACCGCTCGAGCGGCATTTGATGTTGCAGAACTTTTCCATGCCCATGTCGGCGCCGAAGCCGGATTCCGTCACCACGTAGCCCTGCGGCCCCACGAGCTTCAGAGCGATCTGATCCGCGACAATCGAGGAGTTCCCGTGCGCGATGTTGGCGAACGGCCCCGCATGCACGAACGCCGGCGTCCCCTCGAGCGTCTGCATGAGGTTCGGCATGATGGTGTCCTTCATCAGCACCGCCAGCGCGCCTCCCACGCCCACGTCATCGGCGCTGATCGCCTCTCCGGCGCGGTTGGTGCCGATCACCATGCGGCCCAGACGCTCGCGCATGTCGCTGAGACTCGTCGTCAGCGCGAGGATCGCCATCACCTCGCTCGCGACCGTGATGTCGAATCCGGTGACACGCGTGAATCCGTTCTCGCTCGGCCCCTGGCCTATCGTGATCTGGCGCAGCATGCGATCGTTGGTATCGGTCACGCGCCGCCAGGTGATCGTATCCGGATCGATGTCGAGACGCGCGAAACGACCACGCTCCGCAGGTGTCAGCTCATTGGGGTCGGTCTTGGAGATGCCGAGCTTGCGCAGCCGCCGCAGCATCACCGGGGAGAACCGGCGGCTGCCGTCCCTCGCCGGCGGGCACAGGCGGTCGAACAGCGATTGATCGTCCTGTCCGGCCTCGTGCAGCATCCGCGCATCGATCGCCGCCGCGAGCAGATTGTTCGCCGCGGTGATCGCATGGATGTCGCCGGTGAGATGGAGATTGAAATCCTCCATGGGGATGATCTGGCTGTAGCCGCCGCCGGCCGCGCCGCCCTTGATGCCGAAGGTCGGTCCCTGGCTCGGCTGGCGAATGCAGGTGAACACTCGCTTGCCGAGATGCGCGCCGAGTGCCTGCGTCAATCCCACCGTGGTCGTGGTTTTTCCCTCACCAAGCGGCGTCGGAGTGATCGCGGTGACGACGACATACTTGCCGTTCGGTGCATCCTTGAGCCGATCGCGTACGGACAGGTGCACTTTCGCCTTGTACCGGCCGTAGGGCTCGAGCTCCTCGGGCAGGATGCCCGCCTCCGCGGCGATGTCGAGGATGGGCAGCGGCTGCGCGCTCTGCGCGATCGCAAGGTCACTCGGCACCTGCGCGAGCACGTTTTTGAGTTTGTGAGGCACGCCTCTCTCCTGCGCTCAGCCGTGTGATCGGTTGCGGGATTCCAGCCTGCGCGAAGCGGCCTCGACGGTGTTCGACAACAGCATCGCGATCGTCATGGGACCGAGCCCCCCGGGCACGGGAGTGATCCAGCCGGCGCGCTCCGCGGCCGGCTCGTACTCGACATCTCCCACGAGCTTCCCGGAAGCGTCGTGATTGATGCCGACGTCGAACACCGCCGCGCCGGGCCTGATCCACTCGCCGGGGACGAAGTGCGGCTTGCCCACCGCTGCCACGAGCAGCTCCGCCCGCTCGACCTCGGCGCGCACATCGCGCGTGCCGGTATGACAGACCGTTACGGTGGCTCCGGCGAGCATGAGCTCGAGCGCCATCGGGCGGCCGACGATGTTCGAGGCACCGACCACCGCAGCCTTCAGACCGCGCAACTTGATGCCGTATTCCTCGGCCAGGCGGATGACGCCGTACGGCGTGCAGGGGCGTAGCGCCGGCCGTTTCTGCGCGAGGAGCCCCGTGTTGACCGGGTGAAAGCCGTCGACGTCCTTGGCCGGATCGACCGCATCCATCACGTGACTGGCGGTGAGGCCTTGAGGCAGCGGCAACTGCACCAGGATGCCGTCCACACGCTCGTCGCGGTTGAGTCGCCCGACCAGCGCGAGCAGCTCCGCCTCGCTCGTGGTGGCCGGCAGGTCGTAGGCCAAGGATTCGATGCCGACTTCGGCGGCGGCCCGGCGCTTGTTGCGCACATAGACCCGGGAGGCGGGGTCCTCACCGACCTGCACGACGGCAAGCCCCGGCCGGCGGCCGAGCCTTGCGGCAAGATCCGCTGCCCGCGCCGCGACGGCGCCTCGCACCTTTGCAGCGACGGCCTTGCCGTCGAGGACCATTGCCGTGCCGCCCACGCAGTCAACTATACAGACCGATGGCCTCCCGCGCAGCCACCGCCCCGATCGCAAAAACTCATACCCCCATCGACTCGTCGCATGCGATCCCTTCGCCCGCGAGCGTGTCGATGAGCGGCTGAAGGTGCTCGCGGTAGTGCCGCCAACGCCCGGAGGAGCTGCCGTAGATCGGCCGACGCACCTGTGCGGCGCTCGCGGTCAGTGACACGGACCTGTTGTTCTGCACCTCGAGCGCCGCATCGCTCCAGGCGAGACCGCACGCCGCCGCGAGCTGCGCGCCGACGCGATGCGGCTCTGAAACGAGCTCCTCGTAGACGATCTCGTGAAGGTGAGGACCGAGCGCCGCGCGCCAATGATCCATGAGGCGTGCGTACGCGGCGTAATAACGGCCGAGCTCGACGAGGTCGTAGCTGAAGGGATACCCGGCTGCAAAGAGCGTCCGATACATCGCGAAGCAGCTGTCGATCGGCGATCGGGACACGAGCAGGATTTTCGCCTCGGGCAGGGCGCGCCTGATGGCGCCGACATAGAGATAGTTGAGCGGCAGCTTCTCGAGGATATGGGGCGCCCGCAGGCCGGGCTCGGCGAGCGCCGCGAAGCCCTCCGCCACGGCGCGCGGATCCGCCGCCGCGGCGCGCTGGAACACATCACCCTCACCGCGCGCGGCCGCGAGCAGCGCGCGGGAAAAGTAATCGGTCTCGCCGTTCGAGCGCACCCCGCCGAGTCCGGTGAGGATCCGCTCGACCAGCGTCGTACCCGATCGGGGCAAGCCCACCACGAAAAGGAATCGCGACGAGTCACCGGCCCCGGCGGCGCGCGCCGACGGCTGCATCAGCTCCCGCGAGTACACCTGCGCGATGCGCGCGAGCTTGCCGATGTCGGTGCCGACATCGTACGAGAGTCGATCGCGGCGCGTCCGCGCCGCGCGCTCGAACCAGTGGAAGGCCTCGGCGAACCGCCCGATGTCGTCCAATTCCTTGGCGAGCGCGTAGCCGAGAAAGAGCCGCGCGCGATAATCCTCAGGCGCTGCTGCCAACCGAGAGCGCAGCTCATCGAGGTGATTCGCGACCTCCGACTGCACGCGCAGCTCGGAGCGCAGGAGATATGTCGGGTATTGCTCCGCGTCCAGGGCGATTGCCCGGTCGCAGGCGGCTTCGGCCTCGATGAGCCGTCCGAGGCTGCGCTCGCTGCAGGCGAAGTTGTACCAGAAGCGCGGATCCTGCGGCGCCACCTCCGTGGCGCGCCGATAGAGCGCGTTTGAGTGGTCGTGCTCCCCGAGCGCCATGCTCACCCACGCCAGTCCGTCATAAGCATCAGCGCTGCCGGTGGCGAGCGACTGCGCCTCTGCGACCACCGACGCCGCCTCATCGATGCGGCCCAGGCGCAGGAGAATCGATGCGAGCAGTCCGTGCTCCGGCCGGCAGATTCGCGCCCCTCGCGTCGCCCGCCGGGCGAAATCCAATGCCTGCTCGAGCCGACCGCTCTGCATGAGACGTTCGGTCTCGCCGGCGAGTGCGGGAGCGGGCAAGCTCAAGTCAAATCCTCCAGGGATCGCGGCATCATCGCCCCGCTCTCGGCGGCGCGGCAAGGCGCCTGCGCGCGCGAGAAAACGCATGACGCATTCTAAAAATTGGATAGCTGGGCCATGAGGGGCATGTTATACACCCGCCAATGAGCCTCCGGGGGACGCAGGCGGTCGCACGGCGCTGGCGGTCCATGGGATTCGCGGCCGGCCTGCTCATTTTCACGACCTTTCCTGCCCTTGCCGCCCAGCTCATCACGATCGACCCTCACGCGCGCTATCCCGAAGGTCCGCTGTGGCGGCAGGGCGCGCTCTTTTACGTCGAGTACGCGGCGAGCAACATCAAGCGCTGGGACGGAAAGCGAACCGCGGTGTGGTGGCACCAGGACCACTGTGGGGCCAATTCCCTCATTGCTTTCCGCGGGCATCTGCTCGTCGCCTGCTACGACGCCAACACGCTGGTAGAGCTCGATGCCGGCGGCCACGAGGTACGCACCATCCGCGCGGACAGCAGCGGCAGGCGTTTCGCGGGACCGAATGACTTCGCGGCGGACGGCCGAGGCGGGATCTACTTCTCCGCCTCCGGCGTGTACGACATCAAGGCGCCGATCACCGGCGCGGTGTTGCACATTGGTGCCGACGGGATGATCACCGAAGTCGCCAACACGATCGACTATTCCAACGGGCTCACGCTCGCGGCTGACGGCAAGCACCTGCTGGTCACCGAAATGCTCGCGGGGCGGATCCTCTCATTCCCGATCGGGGCCGGCAGTACGCTCGGACTGCGGACGGTGTGGGCGCGACTACAGGATCTCGCACCGCCCACTCCCCACGAGGACGCCTACAACGGCCCGGACGGCCTCAAGCTCGGACCCGACGGAAACTACTATATTGCCCAGAATGGCTCCGGCCGTGTGCTGGTCGTGAGCCAGGCGCGCAAGCTCGTGCGGATCATCAAAGTGCCGACGCCGAACGTGACCAACATCGCTTTCGGTCCTCACGGATCGGTATTCATCACCGGAGCGTTCGATCAGTGGAAAGCACCGTTTCCCGGCGCGGTCTACTGGTGGAAGCCCTGAGCTCTGGTGCCGTAAAAGGGGGATGTCGCAATGTCTCGCAGGCCCTCAACGCTCGCCGGTGTCACGCACCGCAATCGGCTCGTATCGGCCAGGACGAGCGTCGCTGCCGCGGTATTCGTCGCTCTCTACGGCGGCTTGCCGGCTGGCGTGCAGGCTGCCGACCAGGACGGCGACAGCTCCGGCGGCTCGCTACAGGAAGTGATCGTTACGGCCAATCGGCGTCAACAGTCGATCGAAGCGGTGCCCTACAGCATCTCGGTCGTCACGCCCGAGCAGATGGAGGCGAGTGGCGCCAACGACATTGCCTCCCTCGCCGTTCAGGTGCCGGGCGTCAGCATGTACGACTACGGCGCGCGCTTCGCCGGAGCGGTCACGCCGATCATTCGAGGCATCAACGCCACAGGCAGCCCGGCGCGAGGCTTTCGCACCTTCGAGCAGGCCCCGGTCGGCACCTACATCGGCAACTCCCCCATCGATGGATATTTCCAGCTCGATGACCTCGCGCGGGTGGAAGTCCTGCGCGGGCCTCAGGGCACGCTCTACGGCGCGGGCGCGCTCGGCGGCGCGCTGCGACTGATACCGAACTCGCCGGTACTGAACAGCTGGGCGGGTTCCGTCGAAGCAAGCGGCGCACGGATCGCCCATTCCGACGGAAACGGCTATTCCATGAAAGCGATGCTGAACGCGCCGCTCGGGAGTATCGCCGCGTTTCGCGTGGCCGGGAAATACGAGTACGAGCCGGGCTGGATCAGCGTCTACGGCCCGGAAAAGCGCACCAACGACACCGTGTTCGGCACCCCGCTGCTCGCCAATCCCGCCGATCCGATCAACAGCTCACCGATCTACACCCAACGCAACGATTGGAATTGGCAGCGAACCTTCAGCGGCCGCGCGAGTCTGCTCATCAAGCCGACGAGCGCGCTCAGCTTCGAGCTGGCGCTGCTGCACTCGGATGTGCGCGGTGACGGCGGCCCGCAGGTGAATCCGACCTACGCAGGCGGTGTGTCGCCGTTCGATCCGAATGCGATCTTTCCCGCCGGAGGTCCGTACAAGGAATTTGCCCTGGTCGATGAGCCGTTCAGCCGCTATACCAACCTGACGAGCCTCGATGCGAGCTACGACGCGGGGTTTGCCACCCTTTCCTCGACGACTTCGTACCAGACGACCCGCGGGTCGCTCATTCAGGACTCGAGCTTCGACTACGGCGGCTATGCGGGGGGTTACTACGTGCCTTACTACGCGGGCATTCCCACCAACCCGCGCTGGATCTACCCGTTCCTCTTTACCGACGCGGCCCACAGCTTCAGCCAGGAGCTGCGACTCGTGTCGAGGACCGGCGCGAATCACGCCTTCGACTACGTGATCGGCGTCTACTACCAGAACCAGACCCGGCACGGTAACTGGCTGGTGACCACTCCGGGCTCGCCGGAGCGCTCCATCGCTCAGGGGTGCACCGGCCCTGTCTTCTACGACGGAGCCGCGGGCACGTATTCGGGCTTCCCGAATTGCCTGGTGGTGGTGGGCCCGAGTGACCTCACCTTCCAGCAGCTCGATACGCAGAATTTCGAGGACAAGTCCGAGTTCGGCGAGCTGACCTGGCATTTCATGACGCATGCCCAGGTCACTTTCGGAGCGCGGCATTTCCAGCAATCCTTCACCGACTCGCAGCTGTATCAGGACTTCACCTTCGCGAGCCTGGTGCCGCCCACTCCGCACGCCGCTCCGGCCTCGAAGACGGTGGGAAAAGTCGACGTCTCCTATGCATTCGCGGACCGCCAGTATGTTTACGCGCTCTGGTCTCAGGGCTTCCGGCGCGGCGGCGCGAACTCCGTGCCGGACAGCGGCCCGTTCCGCGAAAGCCCGTTGCTGCGCTACTACCAGCCGGACAAGACCAATAACTACGAGGCCGGGATCAAGGGGCGCTTCGCCGATGGACTCTCGTATGCGTTCACGATTTTCGACGTCAAATGGGACAGGCCGCAGATCTCCTCCAGCCTGCCCTCCGGCAATCTCGCCGTTTACAATGCCAACACGGCCGAATCGCGCGGCTTCGAGGCCGAATCGAGCGGACCGCTCTTCCTTCCCCGGCTCAGCTACTCGGTCGGTTATGCGTACGTGGATGCCACGCTGAGCAGCGATTTTTCGCTGCCGGCGAACGACGGCCTCGGCACCGGCAACATCGTCCCGGGCCTCCTGCACGGCACCAAGGGCGAGCAGCTCCCGGGAAGTCCCAGGAACAGCTTGAGCGCCGCGCTCATCTACACGGTGCCCGTGGCGCGCGAGTCGACGCTCTCATTGGCGCTCAACGGCGTCTACCGAAGCGCCGAGGCACTGCAGGTAGCGCCGAGTGTCGGCACCACGACCGTCCAACACACCTCCAGCTTTCAGATCGTCAACGTCAGCGCCACGCTCGATCATGACGAATGGCACGCGGCACTCTACGTCACGAACCTGTTCGACAAGCAGGAAATTCTCGCCCCGCCCTCGCAGCCCAACGAGCTCGGGAATCTCACCAATGATTTCCTGGTCAACCCCCCACGCGAGATCGGCGTGCGGTTCGGCTACGCGTTCTGATCGGCGGCCAAGGCCGAGGGTTCCTCACCGCACACCTTTGAGCAGGAATCCGTCGACGGCCTGCGCCACCCGCTCGGCGCCCCGATCGGCGGCGACGATGCCGCCGATCTCAGCGGCTCGCCTGGCAAACGAAGGCTCTTCGATGAGCCGCCGGATCTCGGTCCGCAGGCGGCGCGCGCCATAGCGCCTGCGACTTACCGTTCTCGCGACACCGAGTCGCACGGCGCGGGCGGCATTATCGAATTGATCGCTGAGGAGCGGGACGATCAGCTGCGGTCTGCCGGCGCGCAGCGCCTGGCCGAGGGTGCCGATGCCGCCGTGGTGAATGAGCGCCAGGGCCCGAGGGAAGAGCAGCGAGTACGGCGCGTAGGCGCCGATGTAGATGTCCGATGAGCGGTAGGTCAGATAGCGCTCGCTGTGCCCCGGCCCGGCGAGGACGACGGCACGCAGCAGCAGGCGGCGCGCCACCTCGAGGCCCGTGCGAAAGAAATCGTCCGCGAACTCGACCGCGAAGCTGCCCAGGGTGAATACCAGGGGCGGTGGACCGGAGGCGAGAAACTCGTCCAGGGCAGGCTCGAGCGCCGGCGCGACCTTACCGTCGTAAAACGCGAATCCGCTTACGAGCGTGTTCGGCGGATAGTCCGGCTGTACGGCAGCGAGCAAGCTCGAATAGACGGCGAACGTACCCTGTAGAGAGAACTGCCCTTCGAACAGCGGGTTCATGCCTGACTCGGGCAGACCGAGCCGTCGACGAAACGCATGCAAGGCGCCCGCTCGCCGGCTTGCGAGCGCCTTCGCCCGACCATACACCGCGCGCGTCGTTCGCGGACCCAGCCTCGCGAGAATGGGAGCAAGCCAACGAGCGGGATCCACGGGGGGCGGGTCATAGGCCGAGACGAACACCATCGGCTGCAAGGCAACCGTCATCTGTGGTACACGGAGCCGCTCGGCGGCGAAGCGCGCGGCGAACAGCAACGAGCTGGAAAGCACGAGTGCCGCACCCTCGATGACGGGCAACAGATCGTCATACGTCGACTGCAGGTAGGGAAAAACCGCGCTCTCGAGGATGAACATCGTGTCCCGCATGACCGCACGCCCGTATCGGGCAAGGTCCATGTCGAGATCGCGCAGAATGGCTTCGGGATCCGGTCTTATCGGCTGAAACGCCAGACCGGCGGCGGTGACGTTCTCGCGGAAATTCGGGCTGGTCGCGACGATCGGCTCGTGGCCGTGCGCCTTGAGCTGCAAGGCAATGGCGATGAAGGGGTGCAGGTCTCCCAATGAGCCAAAGGTCGCAAGGATGATGCGACGCGACATGGATGGAGTTTGCACCAGCGCGACGTGTATAGTGGGAAAACAAGAAGAAGTCGGGTTGGGGGGGTCATGGGAGTTAGACCTTCAATCGTCACTTCCCTCGGACGCGGGACCGAAGAACACCACCCATGCGGCGAACTCGTCGCTGAAATCCTCGAAGCGATGCTCGGTCGCCCGCGGGACGAAAAGCACGTCGCCAGGCTCGAACGACGTACGCTCGCCGCCGCAGATGAATGTGCCTCGGCCGCTCGCGATGAGGTAGAGCTCATCCCGCAGATGCGGACCTTGGGTATCGGTCGGCCTTGGACGGTAGAAGCCCAGATCTCCGCAGGGCTCGATGAGCAGACGCGCATACATGCCCTCTTCAGCCGCTACGGCTCGCAGCGCTTCGCTCAGCGTCACTTTCTTCATCACGGCCCCGCTGACCCCGCGATTGCGCACTATGATTTCAGACGCAGCCTGCCGATGTAGTCGCGCTTGCCGATGGGCAGGCCCTTCCAGCGCAGGATGTCGTAGGCGGTGGTGGCGTGGAAATAGAAATTCGGCTGCGCGAAGGACAGCAGGTAATCCTCGGCGGTGAAGGGGAGCTTGCGGTCGCGGAAGGCGAACAACATGTCGCGTCCGAGGAAAGCATCGATTTCGGCCGGCTCGATCCTCGCGAGCGCTTCGAGTGCGCCGTCCACTCTCTGCGCCAGCTCGTCGAGGGAATCAGGCGGCGGCGAGGTATCCGGAGTAAAGACGCCTTTCCGTATTCCCTCGATGGCGCCGATCGAATGACCGACGGTCATCATCACCTGCTGGGTGAATGGGAACATATCGGGTGCGAGGCGTGCCTGTAACAGGTCCGCCGGCGCGACATTCTTCTCCGCGCAGTAGGTGTGTGCGGTGCGCAGCAGGCCGGCAACCGCTCCGAGAATCTGCCGATAGGATGGGACCGTGGCGGCATAGAGCGAAAAGGTCATGACGTTTCTCTGATCCGGTCGGGTGGCTCTCATAGTAACCGCAGCCAGCCGGGGCCGCACCAGCCGGGCGATAGGGCCCGAGGCATCTGCTGGCACCCGCAACGGCCACATACGCGCTACACTTTTTTGCCGCGAACCGGCTGCCATTCTGGGGAGGTCGCGTGCCGCAAGGGGAGACTCACGCATGTCGAGGCTGAATTGCGTTGTCGTCTGCGCCGCACTGCTGCTGAGCGCGGCCGCCGCCGCGTCGAAGGCGCGCTCACCGCTGGAATCCCGCATCCTGCCGCCCCCGTCCGCGCCGGGTCCGGCCGTGCTGCCCTATGTCAAGGTCTCCTCCGGGCTGATCGCGCTCACGCACGTGCGCATCATCGATGGCACCGGGCAACCCGCGCAGGCGGAGCGCACGATCGTCATCTCGGGCGGCACGATCGAGACCATTTCGTCGGCAACGGCGCCCCTGCCGGCCGGGGCACGCGTGCTCGATCTCTCCGGCCACACGGTGCTACCGGGCATCGTCGGCATGCACGATCATCTCTTCTACATCGCCCGACCCGATCTCGATGCCGCCGGTAAGAGCGAGCCGCCGCTCATGGTGCCGGAGATGGCCTTCACGGCGCCCCGGCTCTATCTCGCGAACGGCGTCACGACTCTTCGAACGACCGGCAGCGTCGAGCCCTATACGGATCTCAATCTCAAGCAGCAGATCGACGCCGGAACGATCCCGGGTCCACACCTGGATGTCACCGGGCCTTATCTGGAAGGCCAGGGCTCGCCATTCATTCAGATGCACATGCTCAAGGACGCGCAGGACGCCCGACGCACGGTCGACTTCTGGGCTGACCAGGGCGTTACCTCGTTCAAAGCGTACATGTACATCACGCCCGCCGAGCTCAAAGCGGCGATCGACGAGGCTCATCGCCGCGGACTCAAGATCACCGGGCATCTCTGCGCCGTCACCTATCGCGAAGCGGCAGCGCTCGGGATCGATGACCTCGAGCACGGGTTCTTCGTCAACACCGAGTCCGATCCCGGCAAGGAGCCCGACGTCTGCACCAAAAGCGACGGTGAGGACACGCTGGCTTCGATGGATCCGAACGGGGCCGCGGCGAAGTCGCTGATCGCCGACCTCGTGAGTCATCACGTCGCCGTAACCTCCACGCTGCCGGTCTTCGAGCAGGGGGTGGCGGGTCACGCGCCGCTCTGGCCGCAAGCGATGGCGGCGCTTACGCCCGAAGCCCGCGAGGCGTATCTCTACCTGCGAAATCTCGCCTTCAACGCGCCCCCGCAAGTGCGCGCGGCGCGCGCGCGGGCTTTCGAGCATGACCTCGTCATGGAGCGCGCCTTCGTCGCCGCCGGGGGTCTGCTGCTCGCCGGTCCCGATCCGACCGGTAACGGCGGTGTCATTCCCGGGTTCGGGGATCTGCGCGAAATCGAGCTTTTGGTCGAAGCCGGTTTCACGCCGGAGCAGGCGGTGCGCATAGCCACTCTGAATGGGGCGATCTATGAGGGGCTGCAGGACCGTGTCGGATCGATCGCGCCGGGCAAGGACGCCGACCTGGTGGTCGTCAAGGGCGATCCCTCCCATACCATCACCGACGTCCAGAACGTGGAGCTCGTGTTCAAGGACGGCGTCGGCTACGACCCGACGGCGCTGCTACGATCGGTGCGCGGCCGCTACGGTGAGTATTGAGGCCCCCGCGTCACGCGTGTCCTCATGACTGCATGACTGTAACTATCCGGAGAAGCCGACTCGAGGACGCCGCTTCCTTCAGCGAAGCGGTCACCTCGGTGGCCGCCGAGGAGTGGTACCTGGCGAGCGTCGATGGCTTCACTCTCGATCAGACCCGGGCGTATCTGCAAACCGTCGTCTCGGGCGCGGCGCACCAGGTGGTTGCAGTCGATGGCCCGAAGGTCGTGGGGGCCTGCGACATCAGGCCTCTGGAATCGAAGGGCTTTACGCACGTCGGCAGGCTCGGCATGTTCGTCCGCAGGGAATGGCGAGGACAGGGAATCGGAAAGCAACTGCTGACGGCATGTCTTTCGCTCGCCAAGGAAGGAGGACTCGAAAGGATCGAGCTGCAAGTGTTTGCCGACAATACGGCCGCGATCCGGCTGTACGAATCCGCCGGCTTTCAGCGGGAGGGACTGAAGGCACGCGGCCGTAAATGGCGCGACAGGTATCAGGATGTGGCGCTGATGGCGCTCTGGCTCGGACCAGACCACCCGGCATCTTGAGGTGGCCGAGACTTTCAACCATCAGGCATCATGGAGCTCCACAGTTCCGGACGAAGGGCGCTCGCCATGATTGGTTACGTCACCCTTGGAACGCGCGACCTGGCGCGCGGCGCGAAATTCTACGACGCCATCGCCAAGGAGCTCGGGGTAGGCCGCATGGGGGAATCCGACCGCTTCATCGCTTGGGGTACGCCGGGCGGCGCAGCAGGGCTCGGTCTGGCGCTGCCCTTCGACGGCAAGCCGGCCACCGTCGGTAACGGCGTCATGGTGGCGCTTGAGGCGAAGGACAAGGAGCAGGTCGATCGCATCTACCAGCTGGCGCTTTCCTTGGGCGGTACCGACGAAGGTCCACCGGGACAGCGATTCGAAGGTTTCTACGCGGCCTATTTTCGCGACCTCGACGGCAACAAGCTCAATGCCTACGTGATGGCATAACGGCGCTTCGCGGCGTCATCGTGGTCAGGAGCTGCGAGCCGGGCTCGGGGACCCGAGAACGAGACCATATCGAGTCATCACCGCCAGGAGCCGCGTGCGGTCCGGAGGTCCGCCGGCATTGACGACGGCGGCGACGTCACGGAAATACTGCGCGCCGATATCCGGCGTCAGGACGATCAGGGCACGAGCGGTTGCATCGTGAGGGTTGCTGAAGCCGTGGACCGCGCCTCGCGGCGTGCGCATCCAGTCGCCCGGCCTCAAGTCGCGAATGTCTTTGTCGACCGAATAACGCAGCGTGCCATCCAGAACGTACACGCATTCTTCGTTGAACGTATGACTGTGTGGCGGCGGAACATTCGATCCCGCCGGAACGGTCAATTCGAACAGGCCCATCCCGGCATGGGCGGAGCCGTCGATGAGATAGCGTATTTCGAGCTGTCCAACCTTGATCGGATCCGACTGGGTCACGGCCCCTCTCCTCGCTCGGTGCGGAAACCCCATGCACTTGCGGCCAATCATACGCCTGTCGTCGCGTGGAACGCCTGCCGGAGCGAAAGCCCGGAGTCCGCCGACGTGTTGCGCAGAGGCGAGGCCCGGTCATACCGCCCGAGAGAGTATGCTCTCTCCTGGCATCCCGCGGAGGTGAAACCGAATGCTGGAACTCAGGCCGAGTTGCGAGTGCTGTGACAAGGAGCTTCCTCCGAGCTCGCAGGAAGCGAGAATATGCTCCTTCGAGTGTACATTCTGCTCGTCTTGCGCTGAGAAGGTACTTGGCGGCAGGTGTTCGAATTGTGGCGGTGAGTTGTTGCCCCGTCCGCGTCGTCCTGCGGACAAGCTGGCCGATCATCCGCCGTCGACCAAGCGTGTGTACCGGCCTGCAGGATGTGCGCAGGACCCGCTGCCGGTGGACGCCCGGAAGATGGCAATGCTCCTGAAGCGCTTCGAGCAACCGGACGAGCTTCGGGAGATGGGGCTTGGAAAATTCGAGCTGGTTCGGATCGGTGGCATGACTATCGGTCGCGCAACCTATCAGCCCGGCTGGCGCTGGTCCGAGCATGTCGGTCGAAAACTCGGGCAAGAGAGATGTCACGTCGAGCATGTCGGCCTCGTCATGGCGGGCGCAGCCACCGCGGCATTCTCGAACGGTAGTGTCGTTGAAATGCGTGCGGGAGACCTCTTCCATATCCCACCGGAGCCTCACGATTCCTGGGTGCTCGGGCGCGAACCGTACGTGTCACTGCACTTCATGGGGGCTGATCACTACGCCCGGTAGCCACGTATTCGCTTCCGCCGGTACCGACACCACAGCCGTCACTTATGAGCGAACATCCCGTCGAAGAGATCCAGCCTAGCGACCGTACAAGAATTCCGGCCACCGTAATCGTGATCGCGTGCCTCTACATGGTTGCAGGCATCGGCGGTTCCATCGTGCACTTCGAGGACCTCCGCGCGCCCGATGGGATCTGGGTAGCGATCATCGAAATTCTCGCGATCGTGTGCGGTGTTTTCCTGTTGCGTGCCCGGAATTGGGCTCGCTGGCTTGCCATCGCATGGATGGCCTTTCATGTCGTGATAAGCCTGGGTGTCCTGCGCCAGCTCGCCGTTCATGGCCTGCTGTTGGTCTTCATCACCTGGTGTCTATTCCGTGCGGACGCCAGCCGGTTTTTCCGAGCCACTCCGGCTGCCTGAGCTGGCGACAATTCCATATGGGGAAATAGTCTCGCGGTGCGGCTGCCGGACGCCGTGGTGAAGGCGCTCGGGCTCAAGACAGGCGACGAGATCGAGATTCTTGTGACCGGAGCGAGGCAATTTGAGATCGGACGCGACCGCAGGCGCGAACGGGCTCTCGAGCGATTGCGTGCGCTGAAGAAGCCGCTGCCGAAGGGATTCCGATTCGAGCGGGAGGAGGCGAATGCCCGCTGAGCGGTTTTTCGACACCAACATCTTAATCTGCGCTTTCGCGGCTAACGAACCGCGGAGCGCTCAAGCCGAAGCGTTGATGGCGGACGGTGGTGTGATCGGTGTGCAAGTCCTCAATGAGTTTACGAACGTCGCCCGGCGCAAGCTGACCTGGGACTGGAAGCAGGTCGAGTCCGCCCTTGGCGTCATCGAGGACCTACTCGGCCCGGCCCGCCCGTTGACTGCCGCAATTCACGCCGAAGCTGTCGTATTGGCGCGCGACAACAGGCTCTCTTTCTATGACGCCCTCATTGTTGCGGCGGCCGCTGATGCGGGGTGTCGATTGGTCCTAAGCGAGGATCTGCAGCACGGCCGGGAATTTGGTGCCGTCACCATCGAGAACCCATTCCTGAGATAGGACAGCCGGCAGCCGCGGTAGCACCGGGCGAGTCCGGCGCCGGTTGGAGAGCCGTGGGCGGTCTTCTTTGCAGCAGGCCGCTACTCCACCGTGACGCTCTTCGCTAGATTGCGCGGCTGATCGACGTCCGTGCCTTTGAGGATGGCCACGTGGTATGCGAGGAGCTGCAGCGGCACGGTGTAGACGGCCGGCGCCTGGAAATAGGTCACGTGCTTCGGCATCTCGATGACGGTGACGCCATCGCTCGGCTGGAACCCCGACTCGGGATCGGCGAAGACGATGAGCTCGCCGCCGCGCGCGCGCACTTCCATGAGGTTGGATTTCAGCTTCTCGAGCAGATCGTTGTTGGGAGCGACGGCGATGACCGGCATGTCGGCATCGACCAGCGCGAGCGGGCCGTGCTTGAGCTCCCCGGCGGGGTAGCTCTCGGCGTGAATGTAGGAGATTTCCTTCAGCTTCAGCGCCCCCTCCATGGCGATGGGGTAGAGAGCGCCGCGACCGAGGAAGAGCGTGTGGTGCTTGTCGGCGAACCGCTCGGCGAGCTTGTGGATGACGGGATCGAGCGCGAGCGTCTTCTCGATGATCGACGGCAGCTCCACCAACCGCGTTACCAGCCCCCGCTCGCGCTCCGCATCCGCGCCGTGATGCCGGGCGAGCGCAATGACCAGCATGGCGAGCGCCGCGAGCTGCGTCGTGAACGCCTTGGTGGAGGCAACGCCAATCTCGGGGCCGGCGCGAGTGAGCATGACGAGCTCCGACTCGCGCACCAGGGAGCTTTCCGGTACGTTGCAGATGGCTAGGGTCGAGAGGTAGCCGGATTCCTTCGCAAGACGCAGCGCCGCCAGCGTGTCGGCGGTCTCTCCGGACTGGGAAATGGTCACGAAAAGTGAGTTGGGTGGCACGAGCGGATTGCGATAGCGGTACTCGCTCGCGATATCCACCGCGCACGGGATGCGGCAGATCTGCTCGATGAAGTAGCGCACGGTCGCGGCCGCATGGAAGCTGGTGCCGCACGCCACGATGTGCACACCGGCGGTGCGCTTGAATACCTCGGTGGCCGCCGGGCCGAAGGCAGCCTCGAGCAGCCGGCCGTTGGCAACCCGCTCCTGCAGCGTATCGGCGATGGCGCGCGGCTGCTCGTGGATCTCCTTCAACATGAAGTGCCGATAGGGTCCCTTCTCGGCCGCATCGGCGTTGAGCTCGCTCTCGCGCACGGGCCGCTCGACGGTGTTGCCATTGCCGTCCATGATGCGCACCGACGTGCGGTGGATCTCGGCGACATCGCCTTCCTCGAGGAACATGAAGCGGCGCGTCACCGGCAGGAGAGCCGCAACGTCGGAGGCGACGAAGTTCTCCTCGACGCCGAGCCCAATCACGACCGGGCAGCCCTGACGCGCGACCACGATGCGTTGCGGGTCTTTCTCGCTGACCACCGCCAGGGCGTAGGCGCCTTCCAGCTCCGCCACGGTGGCGCGGACCGCCTTGAAGAGATCGCCCAGGGTCTCGAGGTGGTAATGAATCCGGTGCGCTACCACCTCGGTATCGGTCTCCGAGGCGAACTTGTACCCCCGACGCTCGAGGTCCGCGTGCAGCTCCTCGTGGTTCTCGATGATGCCGTTGTGCACGATCGCAAGGCCATCGAGGGAGACATGCGGATGCGCATTGCGCTCGCTCGGCACACCGTGGGTCGCCCAACGCGTGTGGGCGATGCCGAGATTGCCGCTCGTCGGATCGCGCTTCAGCGCATCCTCGAGCATCCGCACCTTGCCGACGGTACGCAGCCGGGCGAGGTGGCCGCTGCCATTGAGAACGGCGATACCTGCAGAGTCATAGCCTCGGTACTCGAGGCGGCGCAGGCCTTCCATGAGGATGGGGACGATATTGCGCTCTGCGATGGCGCCGACAATTCCGCACATATGGCCAGACCTGGGTCTCCTTTGGGACGCCAGTTTGCCTCAAATTTGCGGCGCAGGGGGCCGGACTGGGGCGTCAGCCTGACCGGGCATGCTCGGTGCTCAGCGTAGCCCTAGACCCGGATATTCCGGCGGAAGTTCGCTTCGAGGCCCTCAATGAGCTTATTCGTCTGGCTGACCCTGGGTGTGGTCATCGGCTACCTCGGGAGCCTCATCATGCGACCCGACGCAGACCGCGGGGCGGTATCGAGCACCGCGGCGGGCATTCTGGGCGCACTGCTCGCGGGGTGGCTGCTCGGGCCACTCATTGCCGGATCGCCGGGTCGGGACTACTTCAGCGTGACTGCAGTTGCGGTCTCCCTGCTCGGCGCCGTGATCGTAGTCGCCCTGGTGAACTTCCTGCGGCTGGGCCGCATCCGATAACGGGTGAACACGTCCGACCCGAACGCGCGCAGATCCGGCTCCCCCGCATAGCCTAAGTGCCCGAGGTCGAACAGATCCTCGATGCTGCGCAGCAGAGCGTAGTGGTTGTAGGGCACCCTCGAGACGGTTCCGGGCCGGATGAAGGGCGAGAGCGCCACCGCCCCCACTCTGCCGCCTCCGGGTCCCTGAAATCCCGGCGCCTCCGGCGCCCCCGGCAGGGGCTTCTCCCCGCAGCAGGCATCGAAGCCATCCGGCGGCGAGCCATCCGACTCATCGAAAGTGATTACGAGCAGCCCATCCTTGCGAAAGGCGCTCGAGCGGGTGATGCGCGGCACCCAGGTTCTCAGAAAACGGTCGATGCCCTCGAGGCCCCCGGGCGCACCGTCGGTGCAGCGCGGATCGTGCCCGTCATGGCAGAGATTGGGTGTGATGAAGGAGTAGTTGGGCGTGGTCTGGATGCTGCGCAGATCGGTGGCCAGCACTTCGAGATTCACCACGTGCGAGGCGCAGCGCATCGGGTCATCGAGGATGGTATGAAAATAGACGAACGGGTCGTGCTTGGAAGCGTACTCGTCATCGCCGCTCGCTAGCTCGGTGAGGTCCGCGTGCCCGATCCGCGCCACGCTGCAGCTGGCCGGCCGGTCGCGGGCCTCATCGACATCCAGATCCTCCATGTAGCCTTTCCAGGTCAGATGCGCCTTCTCGAGCTGATCTGCCAGCGTCCGCACGCTCGCCGGATACACGCATCCGCTACCGGAAAGCTCGCCGTCGCCATCGAGGCCGGGGCCGCTTGGCTCGAACGCGGTCGCCCGCGGACAGTCGCGCTGCGTTGCGGGATTCGGCGCCTGCCCGCTCACCATGGCAATGTAGTTGTCGAGACTCCAGTGGCCGACGGCGTAGTAGTCCTCGAGGAGTGCCCCTTGCGCCGGCAACGTCCGCGCGAGATAAGGGGCGGCGCCCTCCGCTCCAAAGGCCTCGCTGAAGGATTTGTTCTCGAGCACGATGAGAAAGACGTGACGGATCGGCGGCAGCGCGCCGGTATGAAGCTCCTCGGCCAAGCTGGGGCGAGCGGCCGCGAGCAGAAGCAGTGACAGCGCCATCGCGCTCAGGAACCCGCGAGCAGCTCGAGGAATGTCGTTGCGCATTTGAGCAGGGCAGACTTGAGCGGCACCGTGCCGGCGGCCGGACTTTAGCGCGGATTGGCGCCGCGCGCATCGGCGGCCAAAGAAGCGAGAACGGCCCCGTTCCCTGGGGCCGTTCCGATCAGCGCGGTCGAGGTCTGCCCTTCAGCGCTCGAGATCGAGATCCGGCAAGACCGTCGTGCCTTCCTTGCGGACGGCATCGAGACTGCGGGGGTCCAAACCCAGCGTCCGCAGGATCGTCGGTGCCACCTGCGCCGTCTGCACCGGGCTCGTCACCGTCCGCGCGTGCAGCAAAGGATTGGAAACGAGCAGCATGACGTTCGTATCGTCGAGCGCGAAACCGCCGTGCTCCTCCTGCTTCTTGGCGCTGCCGGTGTAAACGACCCCGACGTTCGGCGTCACGATGATATCGGGCGTACGCGGATCACCGCCCGCGGAGGGCAGCCCCGGCTGCCCGAACATCATGGCGAGCTGCGGTCCGTAGAGGATCTGCCCGAGACCGATCGCCGCGGCATTGCTCTCGAGCTGCGATACCGCATCGGTGGTGCTCACGCCGGGCTTCAGCCAAAGAAGCGATACGTCGTCCTCCGTCGGGCCGATCTGGTTCAGCTCCGAGTCCGGCAGGAAATCCGACCCGAGCACGCCCGAGGGAGGCGCGCCGTTGGCGCCCGAGTGTCCCGGGATGGGATAGAACCGGCTCGGGTCGATCGGCGACTGACCGTGTTTGGCGGTGATCACGATCGTCGTCGAGTCGTAGAGATGGCGGGACCTGAGGTCCGCCACGAACTCTCCGATGGCCGCATCCACGAACTCGATCTCGCCCGTGAGCTCATTGCTCGGCGTCGCCGCGCCATCGAGATAGCCGCCCTTGACGGGCTGCCCGTCGATCGTCTCGATCAGCTTCTGTCCGACGCTCACCGACTGGAAGTTCATGCCGAATACCTCCGGCACCCTGGCACTCGCCGTCCCCATGTGCGTGCGGCCGGCGATCCAGTTGCGAACGGCATTCACCTTGAGCTGGTCGTAGCATTTGATGTTGTCGAAGTCGCCCGTCCAGTCGCCACCGTTGTTGTTCGGGATGTTGGAACAATCGAGGCCCGTCGCCGTCCTGACGCCCGGCAGGGGGATCAGGTTGGAGTTGATCTCGGGGCCGTAGAAATCGTTCAGATTGCTCGGCGTCCCGGTGCCGGTCGGACCGGAAACCGCGGCATAAACGGGATGCTTGTCGGACCAGGCCGTGTAGCCGCCGGCGGCGTGAATCACACCGAAGATCGTGTTCGCGCGCAGGAAATTCCACGGGTACACCGGCTTGCAGCCGTTGTAGGGATCACGCACCAGCCGTTGCGGATCGATCGCGTTCGCGCCGCCGTCGTACCTGCCGTAGCTCGTCGTGCCATCATTGATCCCGTTGAGCTTCGTCTGATCGTAGTCGTCGCCTTCCTCGTACTCCGCGCGCGTTCCGTTCGGCTGACCGGCAACGCAGCTGCCATGCAGGACGCCATTGCCGGTGTCCTCGGCAGGCGGGGCAAACACTCGGTCGTAGGCGACATCGTAATAGACACCGGCCAGCTTCGGCGAGGCGCCGGTGACGATCGCCACGAGGCCGGGGAAGGAGTCGGAGGGCTTGGAGGTCGATGCGCTCGTATAGGTCACCCCGCTCGAGGCGAGGGCGGCGAGGTGGGGACAGGTGCCGGAGGCCATGCAGTTGCTCAAATCCACGGCGTGCATGCCATCGATGCTGATCAAGAGCACGTGACGGCTATGAAGGTCATGCTCGACGCCGTGGTTCCAAGTGGAATCGGCGCCCTGGGCGAGCGCCAGGGTTGCGGCGCAGGCGGCAACGGTCGCCGCAACCGTGCGGGAGATGGATACGATCGACATAGGATGCCTCTCGAGCTTTCGGGAAGAAGGGTGCAGCTTGCTTGGAAGGGAACGCGGTTCCCTTCGAAGCGAGGCACAAGCTAGCGCATCACTGCTACGGCTCTGTTGCAGAGCAGAGTCCATCGCCGCGCCGAGGTCGCGGATGTTTCGCAGACTTACTCCCGGTATGATCGTCGGTTCTACGCCCGAGTCGAAGAGGTCACTGTCCCATGAGCTGCTGGTCGCTGACCGCCCTCAAGCCTGGCGGTGAGGGCAAGTCGCGACTCGCCCGGGGACTCGCGCCGCAGGAGCGGGGCGAGCTCGTGCAAAACATGCTGGCGCACGTCCTCGATGTGCTGAGCGCGACAGCGGAAGTCGACCGGGTGGCGGTGGTCGGTGGTGATCCTGCGCGCCTGCCGCCGCAGGTCACGCGGCTCGAGGATGCGGGCGGCGGACTCAATGGCGCGCTGACGCACGCCGCCGGGCTCGCTGCCGCGCGCGGCGCGACGCGCGTGCTCATCGTGCATGCCGACCTGCCGCGGCTGCGCAGCGAAGAGATCCAGGCTCTCATCGAGGGCGCGAGGGCGTGCGGCATCGCCCTTGCGCCGGATCACCGCGGCACCGGTACCAACGCGCTCTGCGCGCCGCTGCCGCTGCCTCTCGAGCTTACGTTCGGCCGCGGCAGCTTCGCGCGTCATCTGCAGCAGGCAGCCTCGCTCGGAATGAGGCCGGCGGTGATCCGACTTCCCGGACTCGCCTTCGATCTCGATGAGTTGGAAGACCTGCGAGTGTACGAGGACACCGAGCGTCTGGAGCATCTCGAGCTCACCGCTCTCTTGCCTCTGGCGGAAGAGCTGACACTGGCGGGCTTCGGTCGCGCCGTCACGTATTCCCGCAAGGTCTTCATTCCGCTCACTCAGCTCTGCCGCGACGTCTGTCATTACTGCACCTTCGCGCAGGCGCCCCGCGCCCTGCCCTCGCCCTATCTCACCCTGGAGCAGGCGCTCGCCACCGCCCGCGCGGGCGCCGCCGCCGGTTGTCAGGAAGCGCTCTTCACCCTGGGTGACAAGCCGGAACTGCGCTACGGCGCCGCCCGACGCTTTCTCGAGGAGCGCGGCTACGCGAGCACCCTCGATTACCTCGCGGTCATCGCCCGCGAGGTCAGCTCGCAGACCGGGCTCCTGCCGCATTTGAACCCCGGTGTCATGAGCCGGGAGGAGATCGAGCAGCTGCGGCGCGTCAGCGTCTCCATGGGCCTCATGCTCGAGACCGCCTCCGAGCGGCTGTCGGGGCGCGGCGGCCCGCACTGGGGCTCCCCGGACAAGCGGCCGTCGGTACGGCTCGCGACCCTCGAGGCCGCGGGCGAGGCAGCGGTCCCCTTCACCACCGGGCTTTTGATCGGCATCGGGGAGAGCCGCCGCGAGCGCATCGATGCGCTGCTCGCGATCCGCTCGCTGCATCGCCGCTTCGGCCACATCCAGGAAGTCATCATCCAGAACTTTCGCGCCAAGCCGGGCACGCGCATGGCGCAGGCTCCCGAGCCCTCGCTCGAAGAGCACCTGTGGACGATCGCCGTCGCCCGCTTGCTGTTAGGTTCCGGAATGTCGATCCAGGCGCCGCCCAACCTGCGCGCCGGCGTGCTCGGCGCGCTCATCCGCGCGGGTGTCAATGACTGGGGCGGTGTGTCCCCGGTCACCCCGGATCACGTCAATCCCGAGGCGCCGTGGCCGCATCTGCAAGCGCTCGCGGGTGAGACCCGCGCGGCGGGAAGAGTGCTGCTCGAGCGGCTGGCGATCACCCCGCGCCACGTGCGTGAGG
>DATFCZ010000038.1:0-27041 GCA_035252605.1 Steroidobacteraceae bacterium | reverse complement strand
GAGGAGTTCATGGCCTGCGCGGTGGGTGGCTGCGCGGGGTGCACGGTGCTCGTGCGCACGCCGGAGGGCGAGGCGATGAAGCGGGTGTGCGTCGACGGGCCGGTGTTCGACGCGCTCACGGTGTTCTGACCCGAGCCTCTCGCTCGCTTGGCTTGCGAGCGCATCGCGAGATCCCTCTTGGCCGGGCGCTCCGAGGCAGGAAGCCGAGGCGCGAGCCTCCACGGATGGATTCACGGCGTTCTGGGCAAGAGCCATTTAGGGATGCGCTCCGAGGCCGAGGGCACCAGCCGGCGCTAGCCGAAGTTGATCTTCGCCTCGAGGTTCGCCCGCGAGTCCGCATTGGCGAGCGCTTCCGCCATCTCGATTCGCCCTTCCTTATATAGGCCGTGCAGCGCCACATCGAAGCTCTGAATCCCGCGCTCGCCGCTCGCCGAGATCGCCTCCTTGATCCCGATCACGTCGCCCTTCTTCACCAGCTCCGCGATGTGCGGCGTCGTGAGCATCACTTCCATGGCCGCGACCCGGTGGTTGTCCTTGCCCATGACCAGCCGCTGCGCGAGGATCGCCCGCAGATACTGCGACAGGTCGAGGAAGATCTGCGTGTGCTGCTCCCGCGGAAACATGTTGATGATCCGGTCCAGGGTCTCCGCGCAGTTGTTGGCATGGAGCGTCGCGAGCACCAGATGCCCCGTGCCCGCCAGATTGATGGCCGCCTCCATGCTCTCCCGGTCGCGCACCTCGCCGATCAGAATGACATCCGGCGCCGCCCGCATCGCCCCGCGCAGCGCGCGCGCATAGGACTTGGTATCGAGCCCCACCTCCCGCTGGTTCACGAGCGAGCGCTTGTTGGCGTGCAGGAACTCGATCGGGTCCTCGATGGTGATGATGTGGTCCGAAAACGTCTCGTTGCGCAAGTTGATCATCGCCGCGAGCGTCGTCGATTTGCCCGAGCCGGTCGCGCCCACCACCAGGATGAGCCCGCGCTTGAGCAGCGCCAGATCCCCGATCACCTCCGGCAGCCCGAGCGCATCGAGCCGCGGCATGTCCGCCGTGATGTAGCGCAGCACCATCGCGGGATAGCCGCGCTGCAGGAAGACGTTGACGCGAAATCGCCCGAGTCCCGGCTCCGAGATGGCGAAGTCGATCTCGAAGTCGCTCGCGAACCGCTCGCGCTGCTCCGGGCTCATGAGGGCGAGCGCGGTCTGGCGCACCGTCTCGGGCGAGAGCACCTGCTTGTTGACCGGGAAGATCTGTCCCTCGATCTTGATCTTGATGGGCGCGTTGCAGGTGAAGAAGAGGTCGGAGGCCTTTTTCTCCACCATCAGCTTGAAAAGCGGCTTGGTGTTGAGCTGCGGGTAGGTGCCGGTCGTCGCGGTCGATGCGCTCGTGGCGCCAGCGGGCACCGCAAAGGTTCCGGTGGCTTCCATCGAGCTCTGCGGTCCGGTCGCGCTCGACCGGGGCTCGGCTGCGTCTTTGCGCGCGCTCATATGGGCCGGCCGTCCTGCTCTTCGACGATCTTCAGCGCGCCACCGTCATCGATGGCCTTGTTCTCGCGCTTGCTCTCGAGCTTGATCCGCAGTCGCAGCTCGTTCTTCGAGTCGGCGTTGCGCATCGCATCCTCGTAGGAGATGAAGCCCGTCTCATAGAGCTCGAAGAGCGACTGATCGAAGGTCTTCATGCCGAGGCGCGTGGAGCGCGCCATCACGTCTTTGATCTTCGCCACCTCGCCCTTGAAGATGAGGTCCTGGATGAGCGGCGAGTTCAGCATGATCTCCATGGCGGCGATGCGCCCGGAGCCGCTCTCGCGCGGCACCAGCCGCTGCGAGATGAAGGCGCGGATGTTGAGCGAGAGGTCCATGAGCAGCTGCGCCCGCCGCTCATCGGGGAAGAAGTTGACGATGCGGTCCAATGCCTGGTTGGCGTTGTTGGCGTGCAGGGTGGCGAGCACGAGGTGGCCGGTCTCGGAGAACTGGATGCCGTACTCCATGGTCTCGCGGTCGCGGATCTCGCCGATCAGGATGACGTCCGGCGCCTGACGCAGGGTGTTCTTGAGCGCCGCATGCCAGGACTCGGTATCGACCCCGATCTCGCGGTGGGTGATGACGCAGCCCTTGTGCTGATGCACGTACTCGAGGGGATCCTCGATGGTGACGATGTGGCCGCGCGTCTTCTCGTTGCGAAAACCGACCATCGCGGCCAGGGTCGTCGACTTGCCCGAGCCGGTGCCGCCCACCACGATCACGAGGCCCCGCTTCGACAGCACCACTTCCTTGAGGATCGGCGGCAGATCGAGCTCCTCGAAGCTCGGGATCTTGGCGTTGATCAAGCGGATGACGCAGCCGGTGGCGCCCTGCTGCACGAAGGCGCTCACGCGAAACCGTCCGATCCCGGGCGGTGCGATCGCGAAGTTGCACTCCTTGGTGGCATCGAACTCCCGCGACTGGCGGTCGTTCATGATGGCGCGCACCAGGATGGCGGACTGCTCCGGGGTCAGCTGCCGCTCGCTCTGCGGCCGGATCTCCCCATCGATCTTGATGGCCGGAGGGAAGCCCGCGGTGATGAAAAGATCGGAGGCCTTCTTGTCCGCCATTCGCCGCAGCAGATCCTGCATGAGCTTGATGGCTTGATCACGATCCACGGCGATCTCCCGAGGCGCTACAGCGCATCTTTGTTCTGGGCCTTGTACCGCGCCTCTTCCTTGCTGACAACGCCCTTCGAGACGAGGTCGGTGAGGCACTGGTCGAGCGTCTGCATACCCGACGCCTGGCCGGTCTGGATGGCGGAGTACATCTGGGCGATCTTGCCCTCGCGAATGAGGTTACGGATCGCGGGGGTGCCGATCATGATCTCGTGGGCCGCGACCCGGCCGCCGCCGTTCTTCTTCAGCAGCGTCTGCGAGATCACCGCCCGCAGCGATTCGGACAACATCGAGCGCACCATCTCCTTCTCCGCGGCGGGAAACACATCGACCACGCGGTCGATGGTCTTGGCGGCGGAGCTGGTATGCAGGGTGCCGAAGACCAGGTGGCCGGTCTCGGCGGCGGTCAGCGCGAGACGGATGGTCTCGAGATCGCGCATCTCACCCACCAGGATGATGTCCGGATCCTCGCGCAGCGCCGAGCGCAGCGCTTCGCTGAAGCCGAGCGTATCGCGGTGCACCTCGCGCTGGTTCACCAGGCAGCGCTTGGACTCGTGCACGAACTCGATCGGGTCCTCGATGGTGATGATATGGTCGGGCCGGTTGTCGTTGCAGTGATTGACCATGCCCGCGAGGGTGGTCGACTTGCCCGAGCCCGTCGGGCCGGTCACGAGCACGAGCCCCCGCGGCAGCATGCAGAGGTCGCGGAAGATCTTGGGCGCGGCCAGATCATCGAGCGAGATGATGTCCGAGGGAATATTGCGGAACACCGCGCCGGCGCCGCGGTTCTGGTTGAAGGCGTTGACCCGAAAGCGCGCGAGCTTCGGTATCTCGAAGGAAAAGTCGGTCTCGAAGAATTCCTCGAATGCCTTCCGTTGCTTGTCGTTCATGATGTCGTACACCATGCTGTGCACTTCCTTGTGGGTCAGCGCCGGCATGTTGATCCGCTTCATGTCGCCGTCGACGCGGATCATCGGCGGCACTCCGGAGGAGAGATGGAGGTCCGATGCCTTGTTCTTGACGGCGAACGCCAGGAGTTGCGCGATGTCGACGGCCATGGGGTTTCCTAGTGCGACAGCCGCGGCAGTATAGCGGAGGGCTTTGGGCACCCATATGTTAAGGTCCTCGCAGAATTTGCCGGAGCGCATCCATGCGCTGCGAGCCCGCATAGCCGCGGCCGCCACGAGCGCCGGCCGAAATGCCGACTCGGTCACACTCCTTGCCGTCTCCAAGGGTCAGCCCGCCTCGCTCATCCGCGCGGCGGCGGCGGCGGGGGTCGAGCAGATCGGGGAAAGCTACGTCGGCGAGGCGCTCGGGAAGATGGAGGCGCTCGCCGACCTGCCGCTCACCTGGCACTTCATCGGCAGGCTCCAGGCCAACAAAACGCGCCAGGTGGCGGAGCATTTCGCCTGGGTGCACGGCCTCGACCGCGCGAAGATCGCCGAGCGCCTGTCCGGCCAGCGCCCCTACCATGCGCCGCCGTTGAACGTTTGTATCCAGGTGAACCTGTCCGGAGAGGCGAGCAAGGGGGGTGTGACCGCCGAGGAGACGCCGGCCCTCGCGGCAGCAGTGGCGGCCCTGCCCCGACTTAAGCTGCGCGGGCTCATGTGCATCCCCCCCGAGGAGAGCGACCCCAAGCGACAGCGCGAATGGTTCGCCAAGCTGCGGGTACTCGAGCAGGCCCTCAATGCGGGCGGCCTCGCTCTCGATACCCTTTCGATGGGTATGAGCGGTGACTTCGAGTCGGCGATCCAGGAAGGGGCAACCCTCGTGCGGATCGGCACCGCGCTCTTCGGACCGCGCGGTACTTGACCGGCAAAAGTCGCCTGCGGCGCTTTTGCGGCAAAAGGCGCGACTTTTGCCGGCTACGCCTCGCCATCCCGATGCATTGCGAGTCCGACGGACTACCGTGCGCGCCTTCACCCGGTACAATCCCGACGCCATGAGCCATATCGAGCTGACAGTCCTGGGCGCCGGCAACATGGGGCGCGCCCTCATCGGCGGCCTCCTGCGCCGCGGCATGCGCGCCGAGCAGATCGCCGTCGGCGAAAGCCAGGAAGGGGCGCGCGGCCGGCTCGCCCGCGAGCTCGGCATCAGCGCGGCCGCGGACAACCTCGCCGCCACCAGCAAGGCAGATCTCATCGTGATCGCGGTGAAGCCGCAGGACGTGCGCTCGGTCCTCGAGCCGCTCGCGCCCCGGCTCCAGCAGCGCCGTCCGCTCGTGATCTCGATCGCCGCGGGTATAAGAGTCCAGACGCTGCAGCACTGGTGCGGACCGGAAGTTCCGGTGATCCGCGCGATGCCCAACAGGCCGGCGCTGGTCGGCGCCGGGGCGACCGGCATCTTTGCGCCGGCGCAGGTGGCGGAATCGCACCGCGCAATGGCGGGGGAAATCATGCAGTCGGTCGGCGAGGTCGTCTGGGTCGGCACCGAGGATGCGCTCGATGCGGTGACCGCTCTTTCAGGCAGCGGTCCTGCCTACTACTTCCTGCTCGCGGAAGCGCTGGCCAAGGCCGGAGCCCGCCTCGGCCTCGAGCCGCAGGCGGCGCGACGGCTGTCGATCGCCACGCTGTACGGGGCGGGACTGCTCGCGCACGGCGGGGATGGTGATCTTGCACGGCAGCGAGCCGAAGTGACATCGAAGGGCGGCACCACCGAAGCGGCGCTGCGCACGTTGCAAGCGGCGGAGTTCGACGAGCTCATCGCGCGTGCGGTCGAGGCGGCTGCCCGCCGCAGCCGCGAGCTTGCCGAGCAGCCGGGCGGGAAATCGCCGTGAGCCTGCTGGCCCTCATCGTCGGCGAGCTGCTGTCACTCGCGCTCTTCGTGGTGCTGATGCGCCTGCTGCTGCAGCTTGCGCGGGCGGACTTCCGCAATCCGATCTGCCAGGCGGTGGTTCGACTCACGAATCCGCTCATCATCCCGTTGCGCCGCATCCTGCCGCCGGTTCGCAAGATCGATACCGCCACGGTCGTAGCGGTCGTCATCATCGCCTCCGTGCTGGTCGCGGTCGGTTTTCCATTGTTACGCCTGCCCTTTCCCGATGACGCCCTGATCTGGATGCAGCAAGTCGTGCTGACCCTTGTGTATGCGGTGCTCTGGATCTACTTCTGGGCGATCATCGTTTATGCGCTGCTCAGTCTCGTTGCACCGGGCGGGTATTCGCCGCTGCAATCGGTGCTGGCGAGCCTGTGCGAGCCGGTTCTGGCGCCGTTTCGGCGTGTCATTCCCGGAATCTCGGGTATCGATCTGTCGCCGCTGTGGGCATGCATCGCGATCCAGGTGATTCTCTATTTCCTTCCACGGCCGCTTTTTTTGCCCTGGTGAGCGCGCTGCGCGCGGTCGCGCTTCCCTCGAAACCAAGCGCTTAGCGGCGAGACCGAAACGAGAGTCGCAGCATCCGCGGTCGCCGGGTAGGATCGCAAACGCTTAAAAAAAAGGCATTTCAGCGCCACCCGCGATGAAAAAAACTATTGCGCAGGCGTGCGCATGTGCTATTTTCCGCGGCGATTCACAAGGCGCGACTGCAGCACAGCGCGCTCACAATCATTAAATATTCGAGGAGTAGCGCAATATGGCGAAAAAGGGTGGTGCTCCGACCAAGTCGGAAGTCCTGACTCAGATCTCCAAAGACACGGGGCTGTCGCGCAAGCAGATCGGCGGCGTCTTCGACTCGCTCAGCGGCGTGATCAAGAAGAGCCTGAAGAGCAACGGTCTCTTCACGATGCCCGGGCTGCTGAAGATGAAGGTGGTGAAGAAGCCCGCGACGAAGGCCAGGGAAGGAATCAACCCCTTCACCGGCGAGAAGATGATGTTCAAGGCCAAGCCAGCCAGCAAGAAGGTGCGCGTAATGCCGCTTAAGAGCCTGAAGGCGATGGTGAACTCCTAAGAGCAGCGGGAGAAATTTTTAAAAAGAGCCCGGAGCGGCCGCATCGTCGGCCCTTCCGGGCTTTTTATTTTTTCAGATACTCGAGCACGACTCCGCGCAGCTCGTGCAGACGGCCATGGAAGAAATGCCCGGCTCCCGGCAGCAGCCGCACGGCGGGCGGCACGGTCTGACGATGGGCCCACTCGAGCACCGCGGCCGGCTCGATCACATCGTCGGCATCGCCCTGGATGATGAGCCACGGGCCGGGAGGTGAGCCAACGCCGTCGAGCGCGACTCGGGTGATCCCCGGGGCGACCACCACCAGTCTCTCCGGCCGCGCCTGCGCGGCCGCGCGCACCGCGACCGCGCCTCCGAAAGAGAAACCTGCCAGCCAGAGCGAGGCGCTCGGCCAGCGCTCGCGGCCGTACGCGATCACGTCCAACACGTCCGCGGTCTCACCAAAGCCCTGGTCAAAGCGGCCGCTGCTCGCGCCCACGCCCCTGAAGTTGAAGCGGATGGTCGGAACGCCGAGCTCGACGAAGGCCCGAGCCAGCGTGTAGACGACCTTGTTGTCGAGCGTGCCGCCGTAGAGCGGATGCGGATGACAGACGATGCCGAATCGGGTGACCGGCGCGTGCTCGGCGAGAGGCGCTGCGCCCTCTGCCGGCCGCTCAGCGGCCGGCGATTCCACGATCGCCTCGATGTCCCCGGCGGAACCCGCGATGGTCACGCGCTCCGTCCGCGGGGCCCTCACGCATGCCTCATGACGATGAGTGCGCGCCGGCAAGCTCCACGAGCAACCGGTTGAGGCGCTGGACGAACTCGGCCGGGTTGGCGAGCTGGCCCCCTTCCGCGAGCTCCGCCTGCTCGTAAAGGAGCAGCGAGAGCTCCTTGAATCGCCCCGCATCCGCGAGGCCATCGAGATGCTTCACCAGCGGATGACCGACATTGAGCTCGAGTGAGGGCTTGGACTCCGGCAGCTTCTGGCCGGCGGCGGCGAGGATCTTGCGCATGCCCGCCCCGAGATCGTGCTCGCCGAGCACGAGACACGCCGGCGAATCGGTAAGCCGTGTGCTCACCCGCGCCTCGAGGATCCGCTCGCCGATCGCATCCTTCACGCGCTTCAGCAGCCCCTTGCTTTCCTTCAGCTCCTCGTCACGGCGCTTGCGGTCCGCCTCGCTCTCGAGCGTTCCGAGCTCGAGGTCGCCGCGCGCGGCGTCCTTGAAGCGCTTGCCCTCGTAGGTATCGATCTGGCCCATCACCCACTCGTCGATGCGCTCCGAGAGCAGGAGCACCTCGAGGCCCGCCTGCGTCAACCGCTCGATATAGGGGCTGGCGCGTGCCGCCGCGACACTCTCGGCGATGATGTAGTAGATCCGGTCCTGTCCCGTCTTCATGCGCTGCGCGTACTGCGCAAGGCTCACGGTGGGCGCGTCGCCCGCCTCGTGGGTGCTCGCGAACCTGAGGAGCGGCAGGAGCGCGGAGCGATTGGCCGCATCCTGCGCCACGCCTTCCTTCAGCACGGCGCCGAATTCCTTCCAGAAGGTGGCGTATTTCTCCGGCTCGTCCTTGGCGAGCTTCGCCAGCATGTCGAGCACGCGCTTGGTGAGGCTGCTGCGGATGGCCTCGACCTCCGGCTCCTGCTGCAGGAGCTCGCGCGAGACATTGAGGGGCAGATCGCTCGAATCGACCACGCCCTTCACGAAGCGCAGGTAAAGCGGCAGGAACTGCTCGGCATCGTCCATGATGAAGACGCGCCGCACGTAGAGCTTCAGGCCATGCGCCGCATCGCGCTGCCAGAGATCGAACGGCGCGCGCCCGGGCAGATAGAGAAGGCTCGTGTACTCGCGCTTGCCCTCGACGCGATTGTGGCTCCAGGCGAGCGGGTCGGTGAAATCGTGCGCCAGGTGCTGGTAGAACTCGCGGTATTCCTCGTCGCTGATGTCGGTGCGCGGCCGCGTCCAGAGCGCCTTCGCCTGATTGACGGCCTCGTACTCGAGCGATGCCTCGCCTTCCTTGCGCATGCGCACCGGAAAGGCGATGTGATCCGAATAGCGGCGGATCAGCGCGCGCAGCCTGAATGGATCGGCGAACTCCTTGGCGTCGGGCTTCAGGTGCAGCGTGACCGTCGTGCCGCGCTGGGCGCGATTGACCGTCTCCACCGTGAACTCGCCGTCGGCGCTCGACTCCCAGCGCACGCCGCTGTCGGGCGCAAGGCCTGCCTTGCGCGAGAGCACCTCGACCCGATCGGCCACGATGAAAGCCGAGTAGAAGCCAACGCCGAACTGACCGATGAGCTGCGAGTCCTTCTGCTGATCGCCGGACAGCGCGCGGAAAAATTCCGCCGTGCCGGAGCGAGCGATGGTGCCGAGGTTGGCCACGGCCTCCTCCCGCGTCATGCCGATTCCATTGTCGGTGACGCTCACCGTCCCCGCCGCCGGGTCCGCGTCGACTCGGATCCCGAGCTCGGGCTCGCTCGCAAGCAGCGCAGGCTCGCCGATGGCGGCGAAACGCAGCCGGTCATTGGCATCCGAAGCGTTCGAGATGAGCTCGCGCAGGAAGATCTCCCTGTGACTGTACAGGGAGTGGATCATGAGCTTCAGCAGCTCGCGGACTTCCGCCTGAAAGCCGTGTGTCTGGCGGTCGGCTGTGGCAGCCGCGAGGTTATCGGGACTCGACATGCTCGGCGCTCCGCTCCTGATTTTATGTCTGATGCCGGAGCGGGCACATCTTGGGCGCATGACCCGGTTTTTCAAGCCCGAACGCGCGGCGGGCACGAGGGCGAATCGCAAAGCCGCGAGCGGGCGGACGGGAGTCCGCCCCGGGCTCTCGGGAAGCAGGGAGGAGCAGCGAGAGGCGCCCCGCCGCGCAGGGCGAGGCGGTGCTTCCAGCGAAGCACTGCTTCGCTCCGCCGCGCCGGGCACGATGCCCGGATCCGGCGCTTCGCGCTAGCCCGGCAGACGGAGCAGGCGGCGGTAGAGATCGAAGAAGGTGACGCTGCCGGCGAGCAGCGCCGCATTGACTCGAAGCTGTGGCATGAGCAGCCACACGCCGAGCGCGGAGCTCCAGGCGAGGAGCGGAGTCGACAGCGCCGCGGCTTCGGTCAGAGTCGTCGTCGCGAGGTGGCGACAGACTCCGGCGACATCGTCGAGCTCGTCCCAAAAATGCAGGAAGAATTCCATCCGATCCAACTCTACTCGTCACGACCTGCTGTTGTCGTGCGGAATGTCACACTCGTACCGGCTTGCGGGACTCGAGAGGGGTGCGTAGGCTTGACCGATCCGTTCAGTGCGCGTTCACAGAGCACAGCCATCACCATGAATCGCATCGTCGTCCTCAACCCCAAGGGGGGATCGGGCAAGACGACCATCGCGACGAACCTCGCAAGCTACTTCGCTTCGCATCAGCAAAAGCCAGTCCTGATGGATTTCGATCCGCAAGGATCGTCGCTGCGCTGGGCGCGCAAGCGACAGCCGGCGCAGCCTCCGATTTATGTCATCGCCGCGTTCGAGAAGGATCCGCGGGTCACGCGCTCGTTCCAGCTGCGCGTGCCGGCAAGCACCACGCACGTGATCGTGGATACGCCCGCGGCGGTCGAGCCGCGCCTGCTGCCGGAGCTGACACGCGATGCCCGCAAGATCATCGTGCCGGTGCTGCCTTCCGACATCGACATCCACGCCTGCTCGCGCTGCATCCGCGACCTGCTGCTCGTCGCGAAGATCCGTCGCGAGGACAATCGCATCGGCGTGGTGGCCAACCGCATCCGCCGCAACACCCTCACCTATCAATCGCTGATCCGCTTCCTGCAGACGCTCGGGATCCCGATCGTCGCGACGCTGCGCGACTCGCAGAATTACCTGCGGGCCGCCGAGCTCGGCGTGGGTGTGCACGAGATGAAAAGCTATATCGTCAGCGACGACATCAACGAATGGCGGCCGCTCATCGAGTGGCTGGAGCCCTCGGAAGCGAGTCCGCCGGCTGCGCAGTTGGGGAGCCCGTCGCCCGCCGTCGCCGTGCCCTGATCCATCGGCCCGAAGTCGCCGGTGGCGGGTCGGGAGCGCGGCCCGACCAGCGGTTATCGGCTCGGAGACTTGCTGGCGCCGTTGCCGTTCACTTGCGGCTGCCGCTCATCCTCGTCCCAGGACTCGCGCATGCGATCGGCCCAGCTCTTGTAATTCGACCAGGTGTTGAGATTGCGGGTGATGGCGGCGTGGCGCGCCCGCGCGCGCTGCATGCGGTCCATCCAGTCCGGATAGGGCTCGGCCGGATCCGCGGCCGCCGGCCCGCTGGAGAGCGGCTCCTTCTGCTTGCCGGGCGCGCTGCCTCGCCCCCTGTCGGTTGAGCTCATGGAAGCACCTTTGGCTTTTCAGAAGGGTAGGCTTTTTGGCGCTGACACGCAGGAACTGGTTCACAAGCAATGTCGCCCGTTGCCTACAGTTTTCGCGGCGCACACGTTATGTCCGCCGCGGTTAACTTATTAGGCGACCAGACGATAGACGGGCCGGTACTGCGTGCCCGGCAGCTTCATGCGCCGCTGCGCGACGAATGCGGCCAGCAGCTCATCGAGCAGCTGCATGATGCCGCGGTCGCCTGCGAGCTCGTACGGGCCGAGGCGCTCGATCGCCTTGATGCCGTGCTCCTTCACGTTGCCGGTGACGATGCCCGAGAAGGCGCGGCGCAGATTGGCGGCGAGCTGGTGCGCCGGCTGGCCGCGATCGAGCGCAAGCGCGCGCATCGACTCGTGCGTGACCTCGAACGGCCGCTGGAACTCCGGCTGGATCGAGAGCAGCCAGTTGAAGTTGTAGGAATCGCTGCGCTGACGGCGGAACTCCCGCACGGCCTCGATACCGCGCACCATGCGGCGGCCGACCTCGGCGGGATCGTCGATGATGATGGTGAGGCGCCTGGCCGCGGCCTCACCGAGCGTGCCGCCGATGAAGCGGCCGACGTGCTCGAAATACGCGGCGCTCTCCCGCGGGCCGGTGAGCACCACCGGCAGGGGCTGATCCTGGTTCGCCGGATCGAGCAGAATACCGAGCAGATAGAGAATCTCCTCGGCAGTGCCGGCACCGCCGGGAAAGATCACGATGCCGTGGGCGAAGCGCACGAACGCCTCGAGGCGCTTCTCGATGTCCGGCATGATGACCAGCTGATTGACGATCGGATTCGGCGGCTCGGCGGCGATGATTCCGGGCTCGGTGATGCCGATGTAGCGGCCGTGCTCGATGCGCTGCTTGGAGTGACCGATGGTCGCCCCCTTCATCGGTCCCTTCATGGCGCCCGGTCCGCAGCCCGTGCAGACATCGAGGCCGCGAAGGCCGATCTCGTAGCCGACGCGTTTGCTGTACTTGTATTCCTCGCTGCCGATCGAGTGTCCGCCCCAGCAGACCACCAGGTTCGGCCGCGCCTTGTAGTCGAGCAGGCGCGAGTTGCGCAGCACGTGGAATACCGCGTTGGTGATGGCTGCGGAGTTGCCGAGGTCGAAGCGGCCGCTCGCCAGGATCTCGTTGGCGATGAACACCACATCGCGCAGCACGGCGAATAGATGCTCCTTGATGCCGCGGATCATCTGCCCGTCGACGAACGCCGAGGCCGGGGCGTTGTGCACCTCGAGCTTGATGCCCCAGGCATGAGGCACTATCCGGATGTCGAAGTCGCGGTAGCGGTCGAAGATCTCCCGGGCATCATCGGTCCCGGCCCCGCTGTTGAGCACGGCGAGCGCGCACTTGCGAAAGAGCGCGTAGAGGCCGCCCTGCCCCGAGTCCAGGAGCTTGTCGATTTCGGCCTGGGAGAGGTTCTCGAGGCTGCCGCGCGGACCGACCCGCGCGTCGATGAACTCCGGAACGACGACGCTGCTCTCCATGGCTACGGGCGGATGTCGATCGGCATGCCGTCGCGAGTCAGGAGCCAGATCTCCACCATGTCGGCGTCGGAGACTGCAATGCAGCCGTCCGTCCAGTCGTTGTGGCGGTAATACCAGGGGGAGTTCTTCAGGTGATTCGGCAGGCCGTGGATCATGATCGAGCCGCCGGGCTGCCAGCCGTGCAGATGCGCGCGCTGCAAATCCGCGGGATTGGGATAGGAGATCTGAATCGAGAGGAAGAACTCGCTGCGGGGGTTGCGGCGATCGAGCCGGTACCAGCCTTCCGGCGTGCGGAAATCACCATCGCGCTCTTTCGGCCCGATAGGCTCGAGCCCGAGGGCGATCTTGTACGAGCGCACGACCTTGTCGCCATCCATGAGATAGAGGCGCCGCTCGGCTTTCCTCACCACCAGGTGATCGACGTAGGGAAGGCTCGGCGAAGGCAGCAGCGTGACCCGCGGCGCCGGCTCGGGCCGCGGCAGCATGGCCGGCGACGGGCTGATCGTGGCCGGACTCGTCGTGAGGACCGGCATGACCGGGCTGCTGGCGCCTGCCGCCGTCACCGCGCAGCCGAGCACGATGCCGGTGATGAGCGCTCTCGACAAATACATAGCTGAATTATAGGCGCTGGCGCCGAAGCGGGCGACGTGCTCTCGTCACGGGAATTCCTCGCGCACTGCGCGAGAGGTCAAACTTGGGCACTAAGCTAGGCAGTTCAGTCGCCGCCCGCAGACACGTCCTCGATGCGCGGCACCACCAATTGCGTTCCGGGACGCAGGTCCGCGAAATCGGTGTCCGGGTTGTATTGCCGCAGCAGCCAAGTTGGCAGCTGCGAGAAATGCTGCGTCAAAGTCCACAGCGAGTCGCCGCTCTGGACGATGTACTGCTCGGTCCCGACGATGCGGTGGGCGGCAAAGTAGGCCGAGTCGAGCTCCTGGTGATATTCGCGGCGGCGCGCCTCGAACTCCCCCGGTGGCACGCGCCGGAAGTCGAGGTGGATGCGATGGCCGATCATGACCGCCTGGCGGAACCTCAGGTGATTCTTCCGCCGCAGATCCTGGGCGCTGACGCCGAGCCATTCTGCGTAGTGTCCCAGGGTCTCATCGGAGGCAACGCGGATGGTGTCATTGCGAGCGACGGAATAGTCCGTGGGATCGGCGTTCTGGTCGGCGCCGTCCGCGGGCCCGAGAGAGGGCCCGAGCGCATCCGCCTGGCTCGCGGATACCGGCTGCGCGTTCTCGGATTCGGCGCTCTCCTCATCGGTCGACTCCGGCGAGCTCGGCAGATCGCCGGCCGATTTCCCGTAGAGATCGCTCTCGGAGGCGCCCACATCGCGCGACACGGGCGATGTGCCCTCGATGCCGTTGAAATCGAGCAGGCGTTGGCTCGCCAGGCCGAACCTCGGCGCGAGCTGCGGCAGCGCATCGCCCTCGGGACTGCTGGCGGGAAGCGTGGTCGTCGAGGCCGCGGAGGCGGCAAACCTCACTCGCGAATAGTAGGAAGCGGCGGGCGAGTCATGCAGCGCAGAGCGCGCGGCTGCGCCATCCGGGCTGCCGGCGGCGCCGCCATCGACGGCCAGGGGCACGGCCGCGACCGTCGGAGCGCTGCCCGCAGGAGCGGACCTCGCCACTGCCGCCACGAGATGCGCGCGCGGGCTCTGGAGTCTACGCGGCGGCGCAGCGCTGGCGAGCAGCGTCGCAGGTCCCAGCCTCTGGGCGAGCATCGCCGTGGTGAGAGTGGGCCCCGCCGCCGGCAGGCGCAGCTCATAACCCCTCGGTACCGCGAGCCAGCCGCGCCAGACCGCCGGCCGCAGCGCAGGATTGAGCTCACGCAGCGTTTCGGGATCGACATCGAGCACGTGCTCAAGCGGCCGGATCGCGACGTATCCGGGCACCCTCACCTCGCGGAAGCGCTCCTCCTTCATCGGCACCAGGGCGCCGAAATACCTCTGCGGGTCCTGCTCGATCCTCAGGGCGGCGAGAAAGGAGACGTAGAAATTGCGCGAGGCGAAGCCGAACGTACGGCTCGAATAATCGCGCACGATGGTCACGATGTTCGTCGTGCCGAGCTTGTCCACCGCGCGCCGCATGCCCGCTACGCCGTGGTTGTACGCCGTGAGGGCGAGCGGCCAGGTGCCGAGAATCCGATGGTTGTACGCGAGCAGCTGCGCGGCCGCGTCGGTCGCGCGGAATGGATCCATGCGATCGTCCACCGCCCGATCGATGCGCATGAAGCGCCGCCCGGTCGAGCGCATGAACTGCCAGAGGCCCGCGGCGCCCACCTTGGAGTAGGCGCGCGGGTTGTAGGAGGACTCGACGAGCGGCAGGGCCGCAAGCTCGGGAGGCAGCCCCTCCTGCTTCAGAACTCTGGCGATGTCCTGCTGCCAGGCGCCGGAGCGGATGAGCCCCGCTTTGAAGCGGTTGGCCTGACCGAGCTGAAAGCGGATGTCTTGCGTGGCCTCGAGCAACCGGTCAGGAGTGGCCTCAGCCCCCCACAGCGCCTTGATGCGCTCATCTTCAGGCGACAGCGGCCCGCTTCCCGAGGCGATCCTGCGCAGCTCCGCGACGTAGTGGTCGCGAGCGCGGTTCACGATGCGCTGGCGCACCCGTGGTGGGCTGTCGGGCGCGAAATGCAGCGTGTCGTAGATGACGGCCAGATTGTATTGGTCGTGCAGGTAGCCCGAGTTGGTATCGATCTGGGTGTACACCTTCACCCAGAAATTGACATCCCGCTCGAGCTGCGGCGGATAGGGCAGCGCCGGATCGGCGGCCGGCGCGCGCGCGATGGCGAGCGGCAGCAGCAGGATCGCCCATAGCCAGCGCATGGCTCGCGGCGAAGTGGCCGCCCCCCGTGTCGAGTTCATTTACACTTCACCTGTCAGCAAGATTGCTTTGTTAATCAGCTGGTTACGCACATAGCCATTCGGATCGGCCTCCCGCCCGCAGCATCGGGTGTCGAGCAACTTGACACTCGGGCCCTCTGCGCCCTCTCGAGGGCGGTGATCGAGTCGCGGCGGGCACCCTTTCGGACGCGCGATAACTTCTCACAACGCGCACTGCGTCACAATTGAACCCCGTCGCAGATACAACATGTCACATCAGAACGAGCCATGGACTCTCTGGCACGCGCGTTGCTTGTATCACATCATCGAGGGCCGATAGGCGGCCCGGAAGGAAGCAGCTAGCGGATCTACGAAGAAAGCACGGGCCGGCCAACGCGGGATCGCGCAATTCCAGCACCGTGTCCCTCGAATACAAGAAGAACGACACTCCTCCACACAAGCAAGCGACCGATAGACCAACCCCGCGCCTCCAGCGGGGTTTTTTTTGCCGGCGCAAAGCCGCTGAGGAAACGTGCTCCCGCGCGCGAGCGGGTCGCCGAACCCCTTCAGCTTGGCCTGCGCCGCCGCGGGGCGATCCTCATGCTGAGAGCAGCAGACTGCAGCAGGTCACGCCGCCCTCGGCCTTTTCCGTCTCCGACATCTCCACCGTGTGCACTCGGATCCCGTGCCGTCGCAATGCCTCTGCGGTTCGGGGATACGAGCGGGAGTGGATCACATCGGCCCCGAGCCTGAGGGCGTTGGCAGCCGACGGCTCCGATTCGTCCACTTCGATGAAACGCATCCCGGGAAAGTCTACCCGCTGCACCTGGCGGGAATTGATCAGGAGATGATCGTCGGTCACCTGTGTGACGGCGGACTTGAGATGCAGGCACCCTCGAACCGCCACAGGCTGCACGCGATAGCCAAAGGGTAGCACCCGCTCGCGCAGCTGCTCGATGCCGCGCGCGCTGCTGCGGCTCGAGGCTCCGACGTAGAGCGTACGGGCGATGCGCAGCACGTCGCCCCCGTCGAGGATGCCGGGGCTCTCGATGCGGACGAGCTCCCGGTATTTGCCGAGGACGGCCGCAACCGAGCTCGTTTCCGGCCGGCGTGAGGGCGCACCGGGACGGGTGATGACCGCCACTTCATCGAGAACGACGGCGGTGTCTTCCACGAACACGGAATCGGCGAGCTCGGGCTCCTCCGGCAGGCTCTCGATGTGCCAGCCGAGACCGCGCAAGGTCTGCTCGTACGCCTGGTGTTGCTCTCGGGCGAGGGCGACGTCGATGGGGGCCCGCGCCAGATGAGTCAGCTCGCAGCGCGCCATCGCGGAGCTCACCTTGCGGGTCACGGCGATGCGCGCAGGCGTCGGGGGCGAGGAAGAACCGCGGGTTTCGCTCATATCGACCCCGGAGGATATCAGTGAGCGCGGCCGCGCGACTTCTTCAATTCCGCAGCCGGTCCGATCACGAATCGCCGTCGTCTTCGCGACGCATCGGCCTGCTCTGCGGGCAGCGGGGCATCCCGTCGGGGAAGATACGTATGGAGTGGCGCAAAGATCCCCGCTTAGCATGTTAGGAGAGGAGCAATCGAACACCTCCGAGGCACCCGCAATGCACACAGCGCAGGTATCGGCGGCGGAGACCCGTCGCTTCTACAATGACGTGGTCGTGCGCCGCTTCGCGATCATGACGGTCGTTTGGGGGATCGTCGCCATGCTCGTCGGCGCATTCATCGCCGCCGAGCTCATCTGGCCCACACTCAATTTCGGGGTTCCGTGGCTGATCTTCAGCCGCCTGCGTCCCCTGCATACGAACGCGGCGATCTTCGCCTTCGGCGGCTGCGGTCTTTTCGCCTCCTCCTACTACATCGTGCAGCGCACCTGCCACGTGCGCCTCTTCTCCGACCGGCTGGCGAGCTTCACCTTCTGGGGCTGGCAGCTGGTCATCGTCCTCGCCGCCATCACGCTGCCGCTCGGCCTCACGCAGAGCAAGGAGTACGCCGAGCTCGAGTGGCCGATCGACATCCTGATCACCATCGTCTGGGTCGCATATGGGATCGTCTTCTTCGGTACGCTCGTGACCCGCAAGGTGAAGCATATCTACGTCGCGAATTGGTTCTTCGCCGCATACATCATCACCATCGCCGTACTGCACATCATCAACAACCTGGCGATTCCGGTTTCGATGTGGAAGTCCTACGACATCTACTCGGGCGTGGTCGATGCGATGGTGCAGTGGTGGTACGGCCACAACGCAGTAGGCTTCTTCCTCACCGCGGCCTTTCTCGGAATGATGTATTACTTCGTGCCGAAGCAGGCGGGCCGGCCGATTTATTCGTACCGCCTCTCGATCGTGCACTTCTGGGCGCTGATCTCGGTGTACATGTGGGCGGGCCCGCATCATCTCGAGTACTCCTCGCTCCCCGACTGGGTGCAATCGATCGGCATGGTGTTCTCGCTGATCCTCCTTGCGCCGTCCTGGGGTGGAATGATCAACGGCATCATGACCCTCTCCGGAGCATGGCACAAACTGCGCACCGACCCGATCCTGAAGTTCCTCATCGTTTCGCTGTCGTTCTACGGCATGTCGACTTTCGAAGGGCCGATGCTGTCGATCAAGACGGTCAACGCCCTCGCCCACGATACGGACTGGATCATCGGCCACGTGCATTCCGGCGCGCTCGGCTGGGTCGCCTTCGTCACCATCGGCTCGATGTACGCGCTGATCCCCAAGCTCTTCGGTCGCAAGGAGATGTGGAGCATCCGCCTGATCGACGTTCACTTCTGGATCGGCACCATCGGCGTCGTTCTCTACATCAGCTCCATGTGGATCGCCGGCGTGATGCAGGGCCTGATGTGGCGCGCGAAGAACCCCGACGGAACGCTGACCTACACCTTCGTCGAGGCGCTCAAGGCGAGCTATCCATTCTATGAAGTGCGGCTCGTGGGCGGCTTGTTGTTCCTCGCCGGCATGTTCCTCATGGCCTACAACCTCATCAGGACCGTCATGGCGCCGGACGCGCGGCCGGTCCAGATAGCAGTGCCCCCGCCGGTCCCGGAGCCCGCGCCGATACCGGTGCCGGCAACGGCCGCGGTCTGACTCGCGGAGACATGAAGATGAAGCATGAGGTCATCGAGAAGAATGCCTGGCTGCTCGGCACGCTGATCGCCATCGTGATCAGCGCCGGGGGTCTGGCGGAGATCGTGCCGCTCTATTTCCAGAGCTCGGTGATCACGCCGGCACCCGGTGTCATGCCCTACACGCCGCTTGAGCTCGAAGGGCGCGACATCTACGTGCGCGAGGGCTGCTACCTGTGCCACACGCAGATGGTGCGGCCGCTGCAGTCCGAGACCGAGCGTTACGGGCATTATTCGATCGCCGGAGAGTCGGTCTACGACCATCCTTTCCTCTTCGGCTCCAAGCGCATCGGCCCGGATCTCGCGCGCGTCGGCGGCAGATATACCGACGAATGGCATCGCATCCACCTCACGAATCCGCGCGATGTGGTGCCGGAGTCCAACATGCCCGCGTTCTCGTGGCTCGGCAGGAACGAGCTCGATGGCAAGGACATCAAGCGCAAGATGGTGGTCCTGCGGGAGCTCGGTGTGCCCTATACGGACGCGCAGATCGCGGCAGCTCCGGCCGAGGTGGCGGGGCATACCGAATTGGATGCGGTCATCGCCTATCTGCAGAGCTTGAGATACCACGGACCCGAGGGCGACAACAAGGCGGACAACCGGGGGGACAAGTGATGAACATCCTGCGGGGAGTGATCACGCTCATCCTGTTCGTTCTTTTCATCGCGTACGCGATGTGGGCGTGGAGCAGCGCGCCGAAGAAGATATTCGATGCGATGTCCCGCTTGCCGCTCGAGGAGGACGACATCAGCAACAGCGAGGGTCCGCAGCCGTGAGTGCCTGGACCAGCATTTTCGTCACGCTCATCGTCCTCGGTAACATCGCCGCCGCGTTGTGGCTCATCTGGAGCGTCACGCGCGGTACGCGCCAGCAGGCTGCGAAGGAGACCACGCACGTCTGGGACGAGGACCTCACCGAGTACAACAATCCCCTGCCGCGCTGGTGGTTGTGGATGTTCGTGCTCACGATCGCATTCGCGCTCGTGTACCTGGCCCTCTATCCGGGGCTCGGAAACTATCGAGGCCTGCTCCACTGGAGCTCGGGCGCGCAGTGGCAGGCCGAGGAAGCTCAGTCGCGCGCCCAGTTCGAACAGCTGGTCGCGCCTTACAAGGGCCTCACCATCGCCGCGCTCTCGCAGAACCCGCGGGCGATGGCGATGGCGAAGGACCTGTTCGCGCTCAACTGTTCCTCCTGCCACGGATCGGATGCGCGCGGCGCCAAGGGATTCCCGAACCTCACCGACAATGATTGGCTGCACGGCGGCACCCCCGATGCGATCTACCAGTCGATCGCCTCCGGGCGGGTCGGCACGATGCCCACCTGGGGCCCGGTGCTTGGGTCCCAGGGCGTGCAGGAGGTGGTCGACTACGTGCTCACGTTGAGCGGGCGCAAGGCGCCGTCGGCCGCCTCGCAGGCGGGACAGAAGCGCTTCATGATGTATTGCGTGGCCTGCCACGGACCGGACGGCAAGGGCAACCAGGTGATCGGCGCGCCGAATCTCACCGACAGGACTTGGCTCTGGGGCGGCTCGCGGCGCGACATCACGGAGACCATCACCGACGGGCGCACCAACCGCATGCCCGCTCATCTGGAGCGGCTCGGGGAGGATCAGGTGCGGTTGCTCGCCGCCTATGTCTACGGGCTGTCGCACAACGGCGCGGCGCCCGCGCAGTAGGGACGGCCGGTGGGGCAGGACATACTCTTAGAGCAAGGCGAACAGCCTCTTTACGCCGCGCATCGCAAGATCTATCCGCGCGACGTCACCGGCTTGTTCGCGCGGCTGCGCGTCCTCTCCGTGCTGGCGCTCCTCGGGCTCTACTACCTCATGCCCTGGGTACGCTGGGACGGACGTCCGGCGATTCTCTGCGACCTGCCCGGACGCAAGTTCTACCTGTTCGGCTTCACCTTCTTCCCGCAGGACCTCTTCCTGCTGACTTGGTTGCTGGTCATCGCGGCGCTGTCGCTCTTTTTCTTCACGGCGCTGGCCGGGCGGCTCTGGTGCGGATTCGCCTGCCCGCAAACCGTGTGGACCGAGGCGTACCTGTGGATGGAGCGGCTCGCCGAAGGCAATCGCGCGCGCCGGATGAAGCTCGACCGGGGACCCTGGTCGCGTGAGAAGATCCTGCGCAAGACGCTCAAGCAGATCCTCTGGCTGTCGTTCTCGGGCTTCACCGGACTCACGTTCGTCGCGTTCTTCGTGCCGATCGGCGATCTGCTTCACGGCATCGTCACGCTGTCGTTGAGCGGCTGGAATTGGTTCTGGATCGTGTTCTACAGCTTTGCGACCTACGGCAACGCAGGCTACATGCGCGAGCAGGTCTGCAAGTACATGTGCCCGTACGCGCGCTTCCAGAGCGCGATGTTCGACCGCAGCACGCTCATCATTTCCTACGACGCCGCGCGCGGTGAGCCGCGGGGACACGGCGCGGCGACGCGCCGCAAAGGCCAGGGCGACTGCATCGATTGCACGATGTGCGTGCAGGTGTGTCCGACCGGAATCGACATCCGCAAGGGACTTCAGTACGAGTGCATCGCCTGCGCCGCCTGCATCGACGTCTGCAATGCAGTCATGGACAAGGTCGGCTCGCCGCGCGGGTTGATCCGCTACTCGACTCAGGCGGAGATGGAAGGCGGCAAGGCGAGGATCCTGCGCCCGCGCACAGCGCTTTATGGCATCGGCCTCGCGCTGCTCGTCGGCGGCTTCGCCTACGCGGTGTTGCATCGCGTGCCGGTCAACATCGACGTTCTGCGCGACCGCAACACACTCTATCGTGAGCTCGGCGACGGCCGTGTCGAGAACGTGTTCACCATCAGGATCATCAACAAGGATCGGCAGCCCCACGACTTCAGGATCAGCGCGCTCGGCCTTCCCGATGCGACCGTCAACGGCGATGCGCCCACGCACCTGGTCGCCGCGGAGGACATCAGGTCGGTGGTGGTGCGAGTGCGGGCACCCGAGGATCTGGTGCACGGCGGGCACGACTTCACCATGAGGGTGCAGGCGATCGATGCGCCCAAAGTCGAAGCATCCAGCCGCGCTCGCTTCTTCTCCGAGCCCTGACAGGCCGAATCCATGAAGACACAGGTCGAATCCATGAACACTCCTGCCCCAGGCGCTCCGTGGTATCGATACCCGATCATGTGGCTCGTGGTCGGCCTGCCGATGTCCGTCGTGATCGCCTGCGTCGTGACGTATGTTCTGCTGCTTCAGCACCCCGATCCCGTCGTGCCGCATGCGCCGGTGTCATCGTCCTCGCCGGCGCATCACGCGACGAACTCGATCCAGCCACCCGAGAGCTGAGGCGTCGTGCCCGTCGCGGTGAGGCAGTGCTTCCACTGCAGCGAGCCCCTGGCGGGACGTTCGCTCACCTGGGCGCGCGTGCGCGGCGAGGAGGTGCCGGTCTGCTGCCCGGGCTGTCGCGCGGCGGCCGAGCTGATCGATCAGCTGGGCCTTGCCGACTATTACCGCTTCCGAACCGCGCCGGGCACCCGGCCGGCGGATAACTCGGACGAGTGGGCGGCTTACGCCGATCCGCGTCTCGAGGAGTCGTTGACCCGCCGGGAGGCGGACGGCCGCGCGGCGATCGTGCTGATCGACGGTTTGACTTGCGCGGCTTGCAACTGGCTCATCACCCGCGCGCTGCAGCAGAAGCCCGGCGTGCTGCGCGCGAGCGTGAATGCCGCCACGGGACGCGCGCTGATCGTCTGGGATGAGGCGCGCATCGACCTCGCGCGGGTACTCGCGACCATTGCTGCGCTCGGCTACCGGCCGCACGTGGTCACCGGCGGTGGTCTCGAGGAGCGCGCGCGCAGCGAGCGCCGCGCACACTTGAAGCGCCTCGGCATCGCCGGCCTCGGCATGATGCAAGTCATGAGCTTCGCAGTCCCGCTCTACTCCGGCGATGCCAACGGCATGGGCGAGGCGGTCCGGTCCTACCTGCAGATCGTCAGCATGCTGGTCGCGACCCCGGTGCTCTTTTATTCCGGCTGGCCGTTCCTTAAGGGCGCGTACCGCGCGCTCATCGCCCGCGGCGTGACCATGGACGTTCCGGTCAGCCTCGGGCTGCTGCTCGCGTATTCGGCGAGCGTCTGGAACACGCTGCGCGGAAGCGGCGCGGTCTACTTCGATTCGGTGGTGATGTTCGTGTTCTTTCTGAGCGTCGCGCGCTACGTGGAAATGGCTGCGCGGCACCGCAGCACCGGCATCAGCGACGCGCTGAGCCGGCTGCTGCCGGCGATCGCGCACCGTCTGCGTCGCACGGATCAGGGCGATCAGGTCGAAGATGTCAGTGCCGCGCAGCTCGAGGTGGGTGATCGGGTCCTGGTGCGGGCGGGCGAAGTCGTGCCGGCCGACGGCGAGGTCGAGGACGGTGGCGCGCGCATCGACGAATCGATGCTGACGGGCGAATCGGTGCCGGTCGCGCGCATCGAAGGCGACGCGATCGCCGCAGGCACGATCAATCTCGCTGCGCCGATGAGGCTGCGGGTGAGCGCGGTCGGCGCGCAAACCACGCTTGCGGGAATGGTCACGCTGCTCACGCGCGCCCAGGCCGAGCGGCCGCGCATCATGCGCGCCGCGGACGCCTTCGCCGGTCGGTTCCTCATCGCGGTGCTGGCGGGGGCGGCGCTGGTTGCAGCCGCGTGGCTCCTCCTCAACCCCGCGCGCGCGTTTCCGGCGACCCTTGCCGTGCTGGTCGCAGCCTGCCCCTGCGCGCTGTCGCTCGCGACGCTGGTCGTGGTCGCCACGGCAAGCGCGGCGCTCGCGCGCCGCGGCGTCCTGGTTGCCCGAGCGGACGCGATCGAGAGTCTGGCGAAGGTCACGCGAATCGTCTTCGACAAGACCGGAACGCTGACCGATGGGCGCGTCGCGGTCGTGGGGTTCTCCCCGAGCGGCCGCGGCGAGGCGCGAAGCGCCCTGCGCATTGCCGCGGCGCTCGAGGCAGCATCGGAGCATCCGATCGGGCGAGCGTTCGTGCAGGCAGGCGGTCCGGCGCCACTCGCCGCCGAGGTGCGTAGCGAAGCCGGACGGGGCATCGAGGGGACGATCGACGGCGAACGCTATCGCATCGGCACGCGGGCGTTCGTACGCGGCGCGCTCGCCGTGGGCGGTCCCGCGAGCGCGGAGACAGCCGATGCCGCGCGCGATCAGGCCATCCTGCTCGGCGATCGGCAGGGCGTGCTCGGCGCGTTCGAGCTCGCCGAGACGGCGCGGCCCGAAAGCCGCGAGGTCGTGACGCAACTGCGTGAAGCCGGCTATGAAGTCGAGATCGCAAGCGGCGATTCGGCGGCCGCGGTGCGCCGGCTCGCGCACGATTGTGGTATCGATCGCTACGCGTCGCGGCAGACGCCCGAAGCCAAGCTCGAGCGCATCCGCGCGCTCACGGCCCAAGGGGAGTTCGTCGCCATGGTCGGCGACGGCGTGAACGATGCGCCCGTGCTCGGCGGCTCCGGAGTTTCGATCGCCATGGGCCGCGGATCGGCGCTCGCACAGGCGAGCGCCGCTCTGATCCTGGTGGGCGACTCACTGCGCTCGCTCCCGCAGGCGCTGCTCGTTGCGCGCCGCGCGAAGGCGATCATCCGCCAGAACCTCCTCTGGGCGGTCGTCTATAACCTGGCCGCGATGCCGATCGCGGCGCTCGGCTGGGTACCGCCGTGGCTCGCTGCGGTGGGCATGTCCTCGAGCTCGATTCTCGTAGTACTCAACTCGTTGCGGGTGGCGCGCTCGCGGAGCGCAGGCTGATGGGCATCATCTACGTCCTGATACCGATCAGCCTGGTGCTGCTTGGATTCGCGTGTTGGGCATTCTTCTGGGCGGTCGGCAATGGCCAGTTCGAGGAGCTCGATGGCCCGGCCTGGGAGATTCTCGCTGAGGACGAGCCGGCCGAGGGCCCCGGCGTCGGTGGCGGAGACCGGTCCGCTCGTGGGGATGAGCTTCGATGCTGATGGGATCGATGTCCGGCATGTCCTCGGCTGCCATGCCGATCTCGATTGCGGCCGCTTTCGTCGCCGGCATCGCATCGAGCGCTCACTGCATGCTGATGTGCGGCGGCATCTCGGGCGCGCTCGGGATGCGCGCCCGGCAGCGAGGCGTTCGCCCGGCCCGAGCTCTCACTCAGGGGCTCGGGTATCAGATCGGACGCACCGGCAGTTATGCCCTCGCCGGCGCGCTTTGCGGCGCCTTCGGTGGCGCGCTCGCCGATCTCATCGATCTTGCGGGCGTGGCGCGCGCGCTGCGCGTGGCGGCGGGACTGCTGCTGATCGCGCTCGCCCTGCAGATCGCGTTGCGCCACCGTGGCTTCAACGGCATCGAGCGCTTCGGCGCGCGCTTCTGGCGGCGCCTGGCACCGCTCGTCGCGGGCGGACAGGTCGATCGTCCCGGCGGCGCCCTGCTGCTCGGCGTGATCTGGGGTTGGATGCCTTGCGGCATGATCTACTCGATGCTCGCCTTCGCGGCGCTCGCCGGCGGCGCCGCGCAGGGCGCCGCTACTCTGGCGGCTTTCGGCCTCGGCACCTGGCCCGCGGTGTTGGGCGGCGGCCTGATCTCGGGGCAGATCTCGCGCTTCGCCCGCGCGCGCGGCCTTTACGCGCTGACCGGCGCCTTGCTGGCCGTGTTTGGCGCAATCACCGCGATCGCGCCGTTTGTCGCCATGCCGCGTCCCTGACAGCGCCCAGTCAGGCCATGCCCTCATGGGGGCCGGCGATCGCTACTCTCAACCCAGCGGCACCCGAAACAAAAACGGCGAAGGCACTTACGCCTTCGCCGTGAATGGCCTGTCAGCTCAGGTCAAAAATCTGCCTGCTTGTGCCCGTCTCTGCGGCTAGCCGCACTTCGAGTCGCCGCAATTGAGACAGGTCATGCAGCCGTCCATCATGACGACCGCGGCGGTGCTGCACTTGCCGCAAAGCTGCGCGCCTTCGGGAAAGTGGGTCTTCGCGAACGCATCGGCCTGCCTGGCGCGCGCCTCGAATTCCGCCCGCTTCTCGTCGACCAGCTTCTGCTGGTGCTCATCGAGCTGGGGCTTGCGCAGCAGGCCGATGGTCTGCAGGTGCCGCTCGATCACGTAGCCGAGCTCGGCGATGATCGAAGGCATGAACTTGCCGCCCGGCTGCCAGTAGCCGCCGCGCGGATCGAACACCGCCTTCAGCTCATCGACGAGGAAGGTGACATCGCCTCCCTTGCGAAACACGGCCGAGATGATCCGCGTCAGCGCCACGATCCACTGGAAGTGATCGAGATTCTTCGAGTTGATGAAGATCTCGAACGGCCGGCGCTGCTCGTACTCGGTGCCCTCGTTCAGCACGATGTCGTTGATGGTCACGTACATCGCATGATCGGAGATCGGCGTCTTGATCTTGTAGGTCGAGCCGACCAGGACTTCCGGACGCTCGAGTTTCTCGTGCATCCGGATGACCTTGGCGGTGTGGCCGTTCTTGTCGCGAACGAGTTCCTCGGTGGGCGCCGCGGCACTCTTCGGAGACTCCGACGTTGCAGCGGACTTCTCCTCCGGCTTCTGCACATGGTGCTTGACTATTTTGCGGTCGATCTTGATGGTCATGATGCGAGTTCCGTCATATGGGGTCGCGGGCGTGTCTTGCAACGTCCTCAGTAGCGGCCGTAAAACCCGTCCTTGAGTGCGTCAAACAGGTTCGCTGCCGTATGCTTCTCGCCGTCGTACTCGATCTCCTCGTCCCCACGGGCTTCTATAACGGTGCCGTCATCCAGCGTGAATTTATACACCGTGTTCTTCAGATCCTGCTCTTTAACCAACACACCCTGGAACGCTTCGGGATTGAAGCGGAAAGTCGTGCACCCCTTGAGACCCTTCTCATGGGCGTAGAGATAAATGTCCTTGAACTTCTCGTAGGGGAAGTCCGTTGGCACATTCGCGGTCTTCGAGATCGACGAGTCTACCCACTTCTGCGCGGCAGCCTGCACTTCCACGTGCTCCTTCGGCGTGATGTCCTCGGAAGCGATGAAGTACTCCGGGAGCTTCTCACCTTCCGTGGTCGAGCCGGGCTTCGCCTTCGGATTGACGAGCTCACGATACGCCAGCAGCTCGAAGGAATAGACGTCGATCTTCTCCTTGGTCTTTTTGCCGTCCCGGATCACATTGCGGAAATAATAGTGCGCGAAGGACGGTTCGATGCCGTTCGAGGCATTGTTGGCGAGCGACAGCGAGATCGTTCCAGTCGGTGCGATGGAAGTGTGATGAGTGAACCGGCAGCCGGTTTCCGCGAGCTCCTCCACCAGCTTCGGCGCGATCTCCGCCACCCGCTGCATGTAGCGGCTGTATTTCGCGTGCAGAATGCGGCCCGGGATCTTGTCGCCGGGTTTCCAGCCATCTCGCGCCATTTCGGGACGCTTCCTCAGCATCTCCTTCGTGACCGTGAATCCCTCGCGCATGATCGGGGCCGGCCCCTTCTCCCGCGCGAGCTCGAGCCCGGCTTCCCAGCCGGCGAGCGCCATCTCACGCGAGATCTCCTCCGTGAATTGGATCGACTCCGGTGAGCCGTACTTCATCCGCAGCAGAGTCATGGTGCTGCCGAGCCCGAGGTATCCCATGCCGTGGCGGCGCTTGCGCATGATCTCGTCGCGCTGCTTCTCGAGCGGCAAGCCATTGATCTCGACGACGTTATCGAGCATGCGCGTGAAGACCTTCACCACTTCGCGATATTCCTGCCAATCGAACTTCGCCCGGTCGGTGAACGGCTCGC
>DATFCZ010000037.1:0-44849 GCA_035252605.1 Steroidobacteraceae bacterium | reverse complement strand
TGTAATGACCCCGTGGGGGAAGGAGCGAACCTGCCTATGTAGATTGGCCCGAAGTCGCCTGCCGGCGCTTCGGGCGAGCGCGGCCCTATGACCATGTTCGGGCTCGCGGCCCAGGGAGCGGCCCTGGGCCGCTCAATGACTTGCTGTTGACCTACCTGTACCGGTCATCGCGGTCGCCGTACTGCCGCTCACGCCGCTCGCGGCGCTCCTGCGCCTCGAGGCTCAGCGTTGCGACCGGCCGCGCCTCCAGGCGCTTGATGCCGATCTCCTCACCGGTTTCCAGGCAGTAGCCGTAACTGCCGTCCTCGATCCGCTTCAGCGCCTCATCGATCTTGCGAATGAGCTTGCGCTCACGATCCCGCGTTCGCAGCTCCAGGCTGAACTCCTCTTCCTGAGTCGCCCGGTCGTTCGGATCGGGGAAATTGGCGGCTTCGTCCTTCATGTGCGAGACCGTGCGGTCGACCTCGACCATCAGATCGCGCTTCCAGCTGTTGAGGATCTGGCGAAAGTGATCGAGCTGCTCCTTGCTCATGTACTGCTCGCCGCGCTTGACGATATAGGGCTGTACGTTGCGCGGACCGGCGAGCAGGCTTCCGGGCTCCGCGCCTTCGGCCTCATCGACATCGACGGCTGCGGGGACGGGGGTTACGGCCGGGGACACGTGAATGTCCTCGCGCGCATGGGAGGCCGGCGGTTTTCCGGCCGGCTTTACGGGTTGGGGTGTCGGATGGGATGTCGAATGGGCGGCCTTGCGCATCTCGATCGTTGCTTCCGTAGTCAAAGGGGTGGTGGGCGCTGCCGCGCTCGGTGTCGACGCCCGCGCGGGCGCAGCCGCGGTCTTGTGGACGTGAGCCGCGGCCACTTTGGCGCGCTCGGGTCTGCGAGCTGCCGCGGACTTCTTTGCCGCGGGTCTGGAGGCTGCCGCCTTCTTACCCTTCGCGGCCTTTGGCGCGGGTTTCTTGGCCGGCATCAGTCACTCCTCAAAAGCATGTGCCTCGTGAAGGACGCGCGATTATACCGGCCAAGGCTGGCCTGTACAGGGGGCCCGGGAAGGGCCCAAGGAAGCAGCTCAGGGAGGCACTCAGGGAAGCGTGACCAAGGGCGCAGGCGTCCACCCGTCCTGCCGCCGCTCCACCATGACGCGGGTGTAGATGCCGCCGCGCACCTTGAAGCGCGACTCGAGACGCAGGAAGCGCGGCGACAGCGTCCGGGCGAGGTGGTCGGCAATCTCGTTGGTCACCGCCTCGTGAAAGGCCCCTCGGTCGCGAAAGGACCAGATGTAGAGCTTGAGCGATTTGAGCTCCACGCAGGTGCGGTCGGGCACGTACTCGAGCTCGAGCGTCGCAAAGTCCGGCTGCCCCGTCTTCGGGCAGAGACAGGTGAACTCCGGAATCCGCATGCGTATCGTGTAATCGTGCTCGGGCCGCGGATTGGCGAAGGTCTCGAGATCGGCGCATGGCTGTGAGGGCATTGGAATTTACTCTACACTAGTATCGATTTCGATTTTGGCCTCCGGGGGGCGGTCATGAGAAGTGGAAGACAGCATAGATGCGGCTGACCAAGATCAAGCTCGCCGGCTTTAAATCCTTCGTCGATCCCACGCAAGTCAGCTTTCCCAGCAATCTCACCGGTGTCGTCGGCCCGAACGGCTGCGGCAAATCCAACGTCATCGACGCGGTGCGTTGGGTGATGGGAGAGCTGTCGGCCAAGCACCTGCGCGGCGACAACATGGTGGATGTGATCTTCAACGGCTCGACGGCGCGAAAGCCGGTGGGCGCGGCTTCCGTGGAGCTGGTGTTCGACAACTCCGACGGCAAGATCGCGGGCCCCTACGCGAGCTATAACGAGGTGTCACTGAAGCGCCAGGTGTCCCGCGACGGCTCCTCCTGGTACTACATCAACGGCGCGCGCTGCCGCCGCAAGGACATCACCCAGCTCTTTCTCGGCACCGGCCTCGGCTCACGCAGCTATGCCATCATCGAGCAGGGCACCATCTCGCGGATCATCGAAGCCAAGGCCGAGGACATGCGCGCCTTCGTGGAGGAAGCGGCCGGCATCTCCCGTTACAAGGAGCGGCGCAAGGAGACCGAGAGCCGCATCGGCGAGACGCGTGAGAATCTCGAGCGGCTGCAGGACGTGCGCGATGAGATCGAGAAGCAGATCCGCCATCTGCAGCGTCAGGCCGCTACCGCCCGCCGCTACCAGGCGGCGAAGGAAGAGGAGCGGCGTCTGACCGCGGAGCTGCTGGCGCTGCGGTTGAAGGAGCTCGACAGCGGCGCGCAGGTCCACGACAGCGCCACGCGCGCGCGCGAGATCGAGATGCAGGCGGCGCTTGCGGATCAGCGCGCCGCCGAGGCGTCGATCGAGACGCAACGCGCTCATCATGGCGAAGCCAGCGAGCGGGTCTCGGCCATCCAGGCTCGCTACTACGAGATCGGCGCGGAGATCTCGCGTCTAGAGCAGACGATCCAGCATACCCGCGAGCTGCGGGAGCGCCAGCGCGCCGATCTCGCCAAGACGCGCGCGACGCTCGCCGAGCTCGGGGCGCACGTGGAGCGCGACGAGCGGCAGCTCGCGGAGGTCGCTCTGGAGATCGCGCGCTCGGCGCCCGAGCTCGAGCATGCGCAGAGCGCCGAGAAGGCCTGCGCCGAGGCGCTCGAGAGCGCCGAGCGGGAGCTCGCCGCCTGGCAGGAAAGTTGGGAGCAGTTGAATCAGGCGCTCGGCGCCGCCGACCGCACCACTCAGGTCGAGCGCGCCCGGATCGAGCAGCTCGAGAACCAGCTGCGGCGCCTGCAAGCACAGGTCGAGCGTCTGACGCTCGAGCGCGAGGCGCTCGAGGCGCAGGAATCGGGCGAGCTCCTCGCCGAGCTCACCGAGCAGGAGTCCGTCTCGCGCGGTGCGGGCGAGGCGCTCGCGAATGCGCTGCAAGGCGCGCTCGAGCGGGTGCAGAGCGCGCGCTCCGCCCAACTCGCGGCGGAGGAGGAGCTCGAGAGGGCGCGCGGCGAGCGCGAGCGCTCGCGGGCGGAATGCACTTCGCTCGAGGCGGTGCAGAAGGCCGCGCTGACGGCGAGCGCCGGCCAGGCGACGGAGTGGCTGGGCGAGACCGGGCTTGCCGGCCGCACCCGCATCGCGCAGATGTTGGAGGTGGAGTCGGGCTGGGAGCTTGCCGTCGAGACCGCGCTCGGCGATTACCTGGAAGCCGTCTGCATCGACAGCCTCGATGAGCTCGCGGCGCCGCTGCAGCGGCTCGCGCGCGGGCGCGTGGCGTTGATCGAAGGCGCCGGGGCCGGCGAGGGGTCGCGAGCGGGAATGGGGGAGGGCGCCTTGGGCGCCAAGGTGTCCGGGCCCGCGGCCGTGCTCGCGCAGCTTGCGGGTGTGCTCACCGCCGAATCGCTCTCCGAAGCGCTGCAGCGCCGCGGGACACTGACGGCAGGTCAGTCCGTCATCACCCGCGGCGGCGAGTGGCTCGGCCGCGATTGGTTGCGTGTCAGCCGCGGAGTCGATCACCATCTCGGCGTCATCGAGCGCGAGCACCGTCTCAAGGGCTTGCGCGCTGCCGTCGCGGCGGCGGAGGCGCACGTGCGTCACGCCGAGGACCGCCTGGCCGGCGTGCGCGATAGCCTGAGGCGGGCGGAGACCGAGCGCGATGCCGCTCAGGCCGGCATTCAGGCAGCGCACCGCCGCCACGCCGACATCACCGGTCAACTCGAGGCCGCGCGCGCCCGCGCCAAGGAAACCGGGTTGCGGCGCCAGCGGATCGACGCGGAGATGACCGAGCATGCGCGCGAGATCACCGCCACCGAGGAAGGTCTCGGCCGCGCCGGTGAGACGCTCGAGCACGGGCTTGCCGTCGGATCGGATCTCAACGTGCGCCGCGAGCAGCTCGAGGGCGAGCGGGAGATGCGCCGCGAGGCGCTCGCCAGCGCGCGCGCGCGCGCTCAGGCGGCGCAGGTCCTCGCGCGCGACCTTCTCATCCGCATCGAGTCACGCCGCTCGACCGAAGCTTCGGTGAGAGTCAGTCTCGGGCGCATGACCGAGCAGCGCGTGCAGCTCGAGAAGCACCGCGAGTCACTCGAGACGGAGCTCGCGGGCGGCGATGCGCCGATCGTCGAGCTCGCCGGAAGGCTCAACGAGTCCCTCGCCCGGCGGCTGGAAGTCGAGGCGGAGCTTGCGGATGCACGTCGCGCGTTGGAGGAATCCGATAGCGCGTTACGCGCGCTCGATGAGGCGCGGGTGCTCGCGGAGCGGCGGGTCGGCGAGGCGCGCGAGGCGATGGAGGCGGCGCGGCTTGCGGCGCAGGAGAACCGCGTGAGACGCGAGGGGCTCGCCGAGCAATTCGCCGAGACGCGCTTCGAGCTCACCGAGGTGCAGCAAAGCCTCCCCGAGGATGCCTCCATCCCTGCCTGGGAGGAGAGGCTCACCGAGACCCGCGCGGGCATCGAGAAACTGGGTCAGGTCAACCTCGCCGCGATCGATGAGCTCAAGGAGCAGACCGAGCGCAAGGAGTACCTGGATCGGCAATTCACCGATCTGACTTCCGCGCTCGAGACCCTCGAGGAGGCGATGCGCCGCATCGACAAGGAGACGCGCACGCGTTTCGAGGAGACCTTCGAGCGCATCAACTCCGGTCTCAAGGAGAGATTCCCGCGGCTCTTTGGCGGCGGACATGCGTATCTCGAGCTCGTCGGCGAGGATCTGCTCAATGCCGGCATAGCCGTGATGGCGCGGCCGCCCGGGAAGAAGAACAGCAGCATCCACCTGCTCTCGGGCGGAGAGAAGGCGCTCACCGCCATCGCCCTGGTGTTCTCGATTTTCGACCTCAATCCGGCTCCCTTCTGTCTGCTCGATGAGGTCGATGCGCCGCTCGACGAGGAGAACGTCGGCCGCTTCTGCAACATCGTGCGCGAGATGGCCTCGCGCGTGCAGTTCATCTTCATCACCCACAACAAGACCACCATGGAGCTCGCCTCGCAGCTGCTCGGCGTGACCATGCAAGAGCCCGGGGTCTCGCGGCTCGTGGCCGTGGACGTCGATGAGGCCGTGCGCCTCGCGGCCGTCTGAGCATGCTGATGTCGCCCATGTCGGAACTACGCTGGACGCTGCTCATCCTCGGAGTGGTATTCATCGCCGCGCTCACCTGGTGGGAGCGGCGCCGGCCGCGACAGGCTTTCGCGCCGCGGCTGCGCGCAGCAAGCTCGTCGCATCACGAGCCCCGCCGCGCCGCGATCCCCGATGTGGCGCCGCCGGGGGAGCCCTGGATAGGGGAGTCCACGCTATCCGAATTGGCCTCAGGCGAGGTGGCGCTCGCGAATGTGCGCGAGACGGGCGATGAGCTGCCGACACTCGTCATTTCCGATCCCGACGAGCAGCTGGCGCTCGAGGCCGCCTGGAATGACGCGCCGCCGGAGCCAAAACTGATCGATCCGGAGAGCACCGTCGATCTTCTCGAGCCGAGCGTCCCGGCGCCGGAGCCGGAGCCGCAGCCCGGGCCCCTGCCGCCGCCCGCCGCCGAGCCGGAAATCGCAGCCGCGCCGGTCAGCGACTCGCCGATCGTGGAGTGGCCACCCGAAGAATCGCGGCGGATCCTGGCGCTGCGGGTCGTCGCCCCGCCTGCGGAGCGCTTCCCCGGCCGCGCTTTGCGGCTCGCGCTCGCCGCGGAAGGGTTCCTCCTCGGCAAGTTCTCCATCTTCCACAAGCCCGATGAGATGAATCGCGCGGTGCTGAGCGCCGCCTCGCTCTCGCGGCCTGGAGCCTTCGATCTCGAGACCATGGATTCGCAGCGCTATGGCGGCCTGACTCTCTTCGTCGTGCTGCCGGGGCCGAAGAGCCCGGCACAGGCGTTCGAGGAGCTGCTCGCGGCGGCGCGCAACCTCAACGAGCGCTTGGCCGGCGCGCTGCAGGATGAGCGCGGCAGCCCGCTCACCGCGCTACGCCTCGCGAGCCTGCGCGAGAGCCTGAGAGCCGAAGCGGCCACCGTGGTGGCCGCGAGCGCCGAATGAAGCACGACGCGGCGGCGCGCGTAGCGGAGCTGCGCGCGCAGATCGCGCACCACAACCGCCTCTACTACGAGCTCGACCGGCCGGAAGTCTCCGACGCCGATTACGATGCGTTGATGGACGAGCTGCGCGCGCTCGAGCGCGCGCACCCGGAGCTCATCACTGCGGATTCGCCCACGCAGCGCGTGGGTGGCGCGCCCTCGGGAAAATTTCCCAAGGTGCGCCACGCGGTGCCGATGCTCTCGCTCGCCAACGCCTTCGCGCCCGAGGACGTCGCGGGCTTCGTCGATCGCGTGCGGCGCTTCCTCAAGCTCGATGCGGCCGAGCCGATCGAGCTCACCGCGGAACCCAAGATCGACGGGCTGTCGCTGTCACTGCGCTACGAGCGCGGCGTGCTGGTGCGCGGCGCGACGCGCGGCGATGGGACGGAAGGGGAGGACGTCACTGCGAATGTCCGGCGCGTCGCCGACATCCCCGCCAAGCTGCGCGGCCGCGCGCCCGCCGTGTGCGAGGTCCGGGGCGAGGTCTACATGATGCGCTCGGCTTTTCTCAGGCTGAACGAGGAGCAATCCGCCGCCGGCCGAACCGTGTTTGCCAATCCGCGCAACTCCGCGGCGGGCTCGCTTCGCCAGCTCGATCCCGAAGTCACCGCCTCGCGTCCGCTGCGCTTCCTCGCCTATGCGTGGGGCGAGATGAGCGAGATGGCCGCCGATACCCAGTGGGAGATGCTCCGATGGCTCAAGACGCGTGGCTTCCCGACCAACCCGCTGAGCCGGCTCTGCCGTTCGCTCGAGGAGCTGCTCACCTTCCACCATGAGATCGAGCTCGAGCGCGCCGGACTCGATTACGACATCGACGGCGTCGTCTACAAGGTGAACCGTCTCGACTGGCAGCGGCGCCTCGGTTTCGTCGGCCGCGATCCCCGCTGGGCGCTCGCCCACAAGTTCGCCGCCCAGAAAGCCACCACGGTGGTCAACTCAATCGAGCTGCAGGTCGGCAGGACCGGCGCCCTGACGCCGGTCGCCAAGCTCGCCCCCGTCACCGTGGGCGGCGTGGTCGTCTCCAACGCCACCCTGCACAACGAAGACTACATTCGCGAGCTCGACGTGCGGCTCGGCGATAGCGTGACCGTGCAGCGGGCGGGCGATGTGATCCCGCAGGTTCTCGGCGTGCTCCTCGAGCGCAGGCCCGCCCACACGCGGCCCTTTCACTTCCCCAAGACCTGTCCCTGCCCGCTCGCGACGCCGGTGGTGCGCGAGCTGACCGCGAGCGGCAAGCAGGGCGCGATCTCCCGCTGCTCGGGCGAGCTCGCCTGTCCCCACCAGCGCATCGAGCACCTGCGACACTTCGTCTCCCGTCGCGCCTTCGACATCGAGGGGCTCGGCGAGAAGCAGATCAATCTCTTTTTCGAGCAGGGTTGGATCGCCGAGCCCGCCGACCTCTTCACCCTCGCGCGGCGCAACGCGGGCATCCGCCTCGAGCAGCACGAGGGGTTCGGCGAGGTCTCGGTGCGAAATCTCTTCGAGGCGATCGAGGCCCGCCGGACCGTTCCGCTCGAGCGCTTCATCTACGCGCTCGGCATCCGCCATGTCGGTGAGACCACGGCGCGCGCGCTCGCGCGCGGCTACGGAAATTTCCCGGCGTTCCGCCAAGCCTGCCGCCGGCTCGCCGATGGCGATCCGGAGACCCGCCAGGAGCTCGACGCCATGGACCAGATCGGCGATACCGTCATCGATAGCCTCTCGTCCTACTTCTCCGAGCCGCACAACACCGGCATGGTCGACCGGCTGGCGAAGGAGGTGCGGATCCTCGAGGCCGAGCGTCCCGCGACCGACTCTCCCATCGCCGGCAAGACCGTCGTCTTCACCGGCCGCCTCGAGCGCATGACCCGCGATGAAGCGAAGGCGCTCGCCGAGCGGCTCGGCGCCTCCGTGAGCGGCAGCGTATCGAAGAAAACCGACCTGGTGATCGCGGGCCCCGAAGCCGGCTCGAAGCTCAAGAAGGCGCAGGAGCTCGGCGTTCAGGTGCTCGACGAGGCGGCGTTCCTCGATCTCGTCAAATAGCGAGATCAGCCACCGCTGCCGGAGTTGGGAGCCGGCGCGGACGAGGTCGCCGGGGTCGCCGTCGCAGGGGCTGCCGTCGCAGGGGCTGCCGCAGCCGGCGCGCCGCTCTTGCCGCTCGTCTCGGTGTTGGTCTGGGCGTCGAGGAAGGTTTCGACCTTCGCCTTGCTCATCAGATCATCCGAGTAGGCGCGGAATTTCTTTGCCTGCACCACCTGCACCAGACGCTGCTTCACCTGCTCGAAAGGCGGCGGGGTCAGGGGCCGCGTGCCGAGCAGCTGGATCACGTGCCAGCCGTACTGCGTCTGCACGGGCTGCTCGGTGTACGCGCCGATCTTCAGATTGCTCACTGCGTCCGCGAACGGCTTCACCATGTGATCCAGCGTGAACCAGCCGAGGTCTCCCCCGTTGGTCTTCGAGGAGTCCATCGACTCCGCCTTGGCGAGGTCGGAGAACTTCTCTCCGGTCTTCAGCCGTTGGATGATCTTGTCCGCGAAGGGCTCGGTCGCCACGAGAATGTGCCTGGCGTGGTACTCCGTCTTCGGCAGCTTCGCCACTTCGGTCTCGTATTCGGCCTTGAGCTCATCGTCCGTCGGCTGCTGGTTCCCGAGGACCTTCTGCGACAACGCCTGCTCGAGGATGTTGAGGCGCTCGAGCTTGATGAGCTGCGCCGTCTCCGGCTGCTTGTTGAGTCCCTCCTTGACGGCCTGCTGCCCGAGCAGCTCGGCGCGAATCAGGTTGTCGAGCGCCTGCGTGCGCTGCTGCGGTGTGAGGTCGCTGGAGGTCTTGCCGGTGATTCCCTTGATGTAGAACTCGTAGAAATCACGGCTGATCGGCTTGCCATCGACGGTCGCGACGGTGGGGGAAGAGGGGCTGCTCGTGCTCGCGGCGCCCGCGGGCGATTTCGGCTGGCAGGCGGCGAGCGCCACCAGGGCGGCAGTGAGGCAGAGGATCCGAAGATGCTTCATGGGTCTACTCGTTAGGTGCTTGTGCGAGGATGCTGAGTGCGTGGATGCCACGGCCGATCAGCGGTGCGACCGCTGCATAGACCATCCGGTGGCGCTCGAGTTGCGGCCGGCCCGCGAAAGCGGACGACACCAGAGTTACTCGGTAATGGCCGCCCTCCCGCGCGCCCGCGTGGCCCGCATGCCGGGCGCTGTCATCGACCACCTCGATGGATAGCGGCGCGAGCGTTCGCTCGAGAGCGGCGCGAATTTCGCCGGCGGTGGGTTTGCGGGTGGGAGGTTCCATACTAAAAAGGTCGCGTATGATATCTCAAATGCGTGCCGGTGCTCCTCCCTGAGCCAGTACTTCGAGCTCCACCCCGTAACGCCCCAGGCGCGCCTCATCCGCCAGGCGGCGGAGCTGGTGCGCGCGGGTGGCGTCATTGCCTATCCCACCGATTCGTGCTACGCCCTCGGGTGGCACATTGGCGACAAGACCGCGCTCGAGCGGGTCCGGCGCATCCGCCACGCCGACCGTCACCATCATTTCACGCTGGTGTGCGCCGACCTCGCCGAGGTCGGACGGTTCGCGCGGCTCGACACCTGGCAGTTCCGGCTGCTCAAGGCCTGCCTGCCGGGCCCTTATACCTTCCTGCTCAAGGCCTCCCGCCACACCCCGCGGCGCCTGCAGCACGAGAAGCGGCGTACCATCGGCGTGCGCATCCCCGATCACCCGGTGCCGCAGCTGCTGCTGCGCGAGCTCGAGGAGCCGCTCATGAGCTCGACTCTGCTGCTGCCGGATGAGCCGGAGCCGATGACCTCGGGGCGCGAGATCCAGGGGCGCCTCGGGCAGGAGATCGATGCGGTACTCGACGGCGGAGATTGCGGCACGGTGCCGACCACCGTCGTCGACCTGTCCGTGGACCCGCCCGCGGTCCTGCGCGAGGGCAAGGGTCCGCTCGCGCCGCTCCTGGGGCAGCCCACTCGGGCCGCGGTATACTGATTATTTGAGGATGGCCGAGCCAAAGTGTCGATCGATTCCAACCTGGCGGTGAGCGCCACGGCTTCGGGGGGGCGGGTGCTCTCGGGCATGCGTCCGACCGGCCGGCTGCACCTCGGCAACTACCACGGGGCGCTGCGCAACTGGGTACAGCTTCAGTACCGCTACGAGTGCTTCTTTTTCATCGCCGACTGGCACATGCTCACCACCGGCTACGAGGACACCGCGCGACTGCCGGAGTTCGTGCGCGAGGTGTTGATCGACTGGCTGGCTGCGGGCCTCAATCCCGGTGTCGCGACGCTCTTCATCCAGTCGCACGTGCCCGAGCACGCGGAGCTGCATCTGCTGCTCTCCATGATCACGCCGCTCGGCTGGCTCGAGCGCGTCCCGAGCTACAAGGATCAGCAGGAGCAGCTGCAGGAGAAGGATCTCGCCACCTACGGCTTTCTCGGCTACCCGCTGCTGCAGAGCGCGGACATCCTCGTCTATCGCGCGGCGCACGTTCCCGTGGGTGAGGACCAGGTCGCGCACGTCGAGCTGACGCGCGAGACCGCGCGCCGCTTCAACCATCTCTTCGGTCGGGAGCCGGACTTCGAGGAGAAGGCGGAGCGGGCCGTCAAGAGCCTGGGCGGTCGCAACACGACCCTCTACCGGCAGCTGCGGCGGAAGTTTCAGGAAACCGGCGAGCGTGAGGCGCTCGAGCGCGCCCGGGCGATCGTGCAGAGCAACAACCGCATCACGGTGGCCGATCGCGAGCGGCTGCTCGGATTCCTCGAGGGTACCGGGGTCACCATTCTGCCGGAGCCTCAGGTGCTGCTCACCGAGACGCCGAAGGTCCCCGGGCTCGATGGCCGCAAGATGTCGAAGTCCTACGGCAACACCATCGAGATCCGCGAGGAGCCGGAGTCGGTGACGAAGAAGCTGCGCGCCATGCAGACCGATCCGGCCCGCGTGCGCCGCACCGATCCCGGCGATCCGGACAAATGCCCGGTATGGGACCTGCACAAGATCTACTCCGACGACACCACGCGCAAATGGGCCGCGGAAGGCTGTCGCTCGGCCGGCATCGGCTGCCTCGACTGCAAGCAGCCGGTCATCGAGAAGATCGTCGCCGAAGTGACCGAAATGCGCCGCCGCGCCCAGGAGTACGTCGAGAATCCGGAGCTGCTGCGCGACATCGTGGCCGAGGGCTCGGAGAAGGCGCGCGAGGCGGCCCGCGAGACGCTCGAGGAAGTGCGCCGGGCGATGCACCTGCGGGCGGACTGAAGTAGAGAGCCATGGCAAAACCCGAACTGACCGTCGTCGTATCCAACACCCCGCCGCCGGATGCCGTGCGCGGCGAGCCGCCGCCGGAGCAGGTGGAAATGCCTTTCGCCGTCGTCAACGGCGAGCCGGTGACCGAGCTGCCGCGGGATCTTTACATCCCGCCGCAGGCCCTCGAGGTGTTCCTCGAAGCCTTCGAGGGGCCGCTCGATCTGCTGCTCTATCTCATCCGTCGGCAGAATCTCGACATTCTCGATATCCCCCTCGCCGAGATCACCCGCCAGTACATGAAGTACATCGAGCTCATGCAGGATCTGCAGCTCGAGCTCGCGGGCGAGTATCTGGTGATGGCGGCGACGCTCGCGGAGATCAAATCGCGCATGCTGCTGCCGCGGCCGAAGACCTCGGCCGATGGCGTGGAGGAGGACCCGCGGGCGGAGCTGGTGCGCCGGCTGCAGGAGTACGAGCGCTTCAAGCGTGCCGCCGAGGGCATCGATGCGTTGCCCCGGCTCGAGCGCGACGTCTGGGCGGCCTCCGCGGATCTGAAGCATCGGCAGGTCGTCCGCGTGCTGCCGCAGATCACGCTGCAGGAGATGCTGGTCGCCTTCCAGGAAGTCGTGGTGCGCGCCGAGATGTTCGCGCATCATCACATTCAGCGCGAGCGGCTCTCCGTGCGCGAGCGCATGGGAGATATTCTCTCGATGCTCGAACAGGCGAGCTTCGTCGAGTTCGTGCGTCTTTTCCGGCCACAGGAGGGTCGGATGGGGGTGACGGTCACCTTCGTGGCGATTCTCGAGCTCATGCGCGAAGGACTGATCGACATCGTGCAATCGGAGCCCTACGCTCCGCTGCACGTGCGCGCCGCGGAACCGGCGCGCAGGCTTCGAGTGGTTGGCGACAATGAGGCCGAGAGTGAGGAAGGGACAACCTGATGAACGAGCACTATCTTCGCAACGTCATCGAGGCGGCGCTGCTCGCCGCCGGGCGGCCGGTGCAGGCTGCAGAGCTGGTGCAGCTGTTCGATGAAAACCTGCGCCCGACGATCGAGCAGGTGCGCGCCGCCATCGACACGCTCACCGCCGAGTACGCCGGGCGCGGCATCGAGCTGAAGGAGACGGCGGGAGGCATCCGCATCCAGGTGCGCCGCGAGCTCGCGAGCGAGGTCTCGCGCCTCTGGCCGGAGCGCCCGCCGCGCTACTCGCGGGCGCTGCTCGAGACCCTGGCGCTCATCGCCTACCGCCAGCCCATCACCCGCGGTGAGATCGAGGCGGTGCGCGGCGTCGCCGTCAATCCCAACATCGTGCGCACCCTGCTCGAGCGCAATTGGGTGCGCGTGGTCGGCCATCGCGACGTCCCCGGGCGCCCCGAGCTCCTCGGCACGACGCGCGATTTTCTCGATTACTTCGGCTTGAAAAGCCTCGATGAGCTGCCACCGCTCGCCGAGCTCAAGGCGAGCGGCGAGATCCATCTGCAGCTCGCTCTGCAGCCCGATGCGGCCGCCGCGGCTCTTTCATCCGAGGCGAGCGCACCGGAGCTCTCCGAGGCCGGCGCGCCCGAGGACGAGGACCGCGAGGAGGGCGATGAGCTCTCCGCCGAAGGCGGCGAGACGCACGAGCTCGTCGCGGCGCCGCCCGACGACGACGACTGATCCATGCGCGCCCCGCGCGGCGAGCCCGAGCGGCTGCAGAAGGTCCTCGCTCGCGCCGGGCTCGCTTCCCGCCGCGAGGCGGAGGACTGGATCAGGGCCGGCCGCCTGACCGTCAATGGTCGACCCGCCGCGCTCGGCGTGCGGGTAAGCCCCGAGGATGAACTGCGGCTCGATGGGCGCGTGATCCGCCAACGCGCCCCGGCGGCGGGCGGCCGAGCCTATCTCTATCACCGCTCGCCGGGTGAGAGCCTGAGACCCTCTCCGGCGAGCGCGGGCGCCCTGCTGAGCCGACTGCCGAAGCGCGCGGGCCGGCGATTCACGGTGGTGAGCCCCATGCCGCGGATCGACGGGGGCCTCGAGCTCGTCTGCGGCGACGGCGAGCTCGCCGCGCGCCTGCAGCGCTCGGTGCGCGCGCTGACGAGTGAGCTCAGCGTGCGCTCGCGAGGCGAGCTCAACGCGCAGCAGCTCGAGGGTGTCCTCGGCGGCGTGCTCGACAGCGGCGAGCGGATCGCGGTGCAGAGCTGCGAGCCGGCGGGCGGCGAGGGCGCCAACCGCTGGTATGCCGTGTCGGTGCGTGGCGCGAGCGGCAAGGAGGTACGGCAGCTCTTCGAGCGTCAGGGCGTGATCGTCAGCCGGGTGCTGCGCACGCGGCTCGGATCGCTCGCGCTCGAGCGGTCACTCGCGCGCGGGCAATTTCGTGAGCTCACACGCGAAGAGCTCGACGCGCTTCTTTCGTCCCTCGCCTCCGAGACCCGCGAGCGCGAAACCTTAGCAAGCCAAGCGCAATCGCCCCGCGGCCGCCGCTCGCGCGGCTCGCCAGGCGTGCCAGCTCGCCGCCGCCGCGCTCGCGAGTGAAGCGGCCGGCGGGAAGGGCAGCGCGCGCTGCGCGCGCAGCGAGAGATGCCAGGAGAGCGCCGACCAGACGAGAAGCCCGCGCAGGCGCTGTTGGGATTCGGGCGGAACGCTCGCAATGGCGGCCGAGAGCTGCCGGCGCAGCGCTTCGTGGCGCTGGGCGATCCATGCCGAAAGTGATTCGGACCAGGGGGGTGTGGCGATGGCCTCGGGCGCCGTCCTCGCCTGCGCGAGCTCCTCGAGGGGGAGACGGAGCCGCCCCGAGCGCGCCTCGCGCGCGAGCTCACCGAGGAGCTCGATCTCGCGCAAGGCGGCGCCGAGGCCACTCGAGTCAACTGCCGCATCCCCGTAGCAAGCTGGCGTGATCATCGCCTCCGCCCAGCGCCGGCAATACGCCGTCAGCTCCTCGCGCCGCTCGAAGGTGGCGCGCGCGAGATCGAAGCGGGCGGTGTCCACGAGTCCCGCAAGCCCGGCGAGCGCCGCCGGGTCGATCCGCCGCTCCAACTGCGCTCGAAGCTCGCGGGTGAGCGGGTGAACGGGATTGCCGGCGGCGCAGCGGCCGCACTCCTCACGCCACCACTCGAGGCGCGCGTGCGCCACGTGATGATCGATGCCGGGCCGAAGACTCGCGCCGATCTCGCGCTCGATGGCGCAGAGCGTCGCGAGCAGCGGCTGTTGGGAGGGCGTCGAGTAGAGCCAGGCGAAGAAGCGGGGAGTCTGCGCCTCAGGCTTCTCTGGCATGGTGTGGGGCATCGCGTGCGGCATCGCCTGGGGCATCGCTGAGCTCGGCCGTGATGCGGGGCTCGGCGGCCGCGATCGGACGCAGGGGCTGCTCCACGCCCTCAAGCTGCGGCAGCGCCGCATCGGCGGTGACGCCGAGCTCGGGGAAGCGACGCGCCTGCGGCAACACCTGGCGCTCGAGCGATCCCACGGCGGCGTTATAGGCGTCCACCGCGGCTCCGAGCCGCGCCCCGAGCCGCTCGAGATGGCCGGTGAAGGCGCTCAGGCGCCGATAGAGCTCCTGCCCGAGCTCGCGCACCACGGCGGCGTTCTCCGCCACCACCGACTGGCGCCAGCCGTAGGCGACAGTCTTCAAGAGCGCGATGAGCGTGGAGGGTGTGGCGATGATCACTCCCTGCTTGAGCGCTCCCTCGAGCAGCTCCGGCCGCTCGGCGAGGGCCGCCGAGAGAAATTGATCGCCCGGCAGAAACAGCACCGCGAACTCGGGGCTGTGCTCGAATTGCGCCCAGTAGGCCTTGGAGGCGAGCTGGCGCACACGGGTCTCCACCTGCTGCGCGTGCTTCTTCAGCGCCTGTTGCCTCGTCTCCTCGCTCGGCGCCTCCAGCGCCTCGAGATACGCATCGAGCGGCGTCTTCACATCGACCACGAGGTCGCGAGCATCCGGCATGTGCACGACGAGGTCGGGACGCAGCGCGCCCTCCTGACCGAAGAGGTGCAGCTGCTCGGTGAAATCGCAATGCTCGCTCAGGCCCGCGAGCTCGACCAGGCGGCGGAGCGTGAGCTCGCCCCAGCGTCCGCGCACTTCGGGGCGGCGAAGCGCGGTGACGAGGTTGCGCGTCTCGCGCTGCAGTTGGTTCTGACCGCTCGCGAGCGACTCAATCTGCGTGCGCAGCGCGCTATAGGTCTCGCGTCGCTCGCGCTCGAGCGCGTGCGCCTGCTGCTCGGTGCGCTCGATCGCCGCCCTGAGCGGCTCGACGAGCTGTGCGATCGCGGTCTCGCGCTCCTTGAGGCTGCTCTGCGCGAGCGCCTGATCGCGCCCGAGCGCCTCACGCGCGAGGCGCAGGAAAAGCTCGCTGTTGGCGCGCAGCGTTTCCCCGGCGAGTGAGTCGAACGAAGCCCGAAGGCGCGCCTCGCTCTGCTCCGAGCGCCGCTGCCCGAGGAGAAAGCCGAGCGCCGCGCCGAGCACGAGCGAGGCTAACGCGGTGAGTACGAGCAGCATCGCGCGCTAGCTCTGCGCCCGCGTGAGGTGCATCAGGTAGTTGACCGACGGATCCTGCGTCAGGCGGCAGCTCTCCGTGTAGGGATTGAGCTCGATGCCGGCAATGGCTTGCGGCACCAGGCCCGCGCCCCGCGCCCAGCGCGCCAGCTCCGAGGGCCGGATGAGGCGCTCGTATTCGTGCGTGCCGCGCGGCAGAAGCTTCAGCACGTACTCGGCGCCGACGATCGCCAGCATGAAGGACTTGAGATTGCGGTTGAGCGTCGAGACGAACACCGAGCCGCCGGGACGCGCCAGCGAGGCGAGCGTCGCCAGCATGCGCGCCGGCTGCGGCACGTGCTCCAGCATCTCCATGCAGGTGACGACATCGAAGCTGTCGGCGCGCGCAGCGGCCAGCTCCTCCGCGGCCGCGACGCGGTAATCGATCTCGAGCCCTTGCTCGGCCGCATGCAGCCGCGCGACTTCGACCATCCCCGGAGCGAGATCGATGGCGGTGACGCTGGCGCCCTCGCGCGCGAGAGCCTCGCTGAGAAGTCCGCCGCCGCAGCCGACATCGAGCGCGCGGGCGCCGCCGAGGCGCGCGTGCTCGGCGAGGAATCCGAGCCGCACGGGGTTCAGCAGGTGTAGCGGCCGGAACTCCCCGCGCGGGTCCCAGAAACGAGCGGCCAGCGCGTCGAATTTCGACAGCTCGCCGCGATCGGCATTGGGTGGCTCGGGAAGCATGCGCATGACCCCCATATGCTAACATTCCCGGATGTCCGAGATCGCCCGAGAAATCCTGCCGGTCAGCCTCGAAGATGAGATGCGGCAGTCCTACCTCGACTATGCCATGAGCGTCATCGTCGGGCGCGCGCTGCCCGACGTGCGCGATGGCCTGAAGCCCGTGCACCGGCGGGTGCTCTACGCCATGCGGGAGCTCGGCAACGACTGGAACAAGCCGTACAAGAAGTCCGCGCGCGTGGTCGGCGATGTGATCGGCAAGTACCACCCGCATGGCGATACGGCGGTGTACGACACCATCGTGCGCATGGCGCAGCCTTTCTCGATGCGCTACCTGCTGGTCGACGGCCAGGGCAATTTCGGCTCGGTGGACGGGGACATGCCTGCGGCCATGCGCTACACCGAAGTACGCATGTCGCGCATCGCGCACGAGCTGCTCGCCGACATCGACAAGGAGACGGTGGATTTCACGCCGAACTACGACGAGTCGGAGCTCGAGCCCTCGGTGCTGCCGACGCGGATCCCGCACCTGCTCGTCAACGGGCAGACCGGAATCGCCGTCGGCATGGCGACCAACATCCCGCCGCACAACCTGACCGAGATCGTCAACGCCTGCCTGGCGCTCCTCGATGATCCGGCGCTGCCGCTCGCAGCGATCATGCAACACGTGCCCGGACCCGACTTCCCGACCGGCGGCATCATCAACGGCGCGCAGGAGATCGCAACCGCCTACCGCACCGGCCGCGGCCGGCTGTCGGTGCGCGCGCGGGTCAGCATCGAGGAGGTGGGCAAGGCGGATCGCCAGGCGATCGTCATCACCGAGCTTCCCTATCAGGTCAACAAGGCGCGGCTCATCGAGCGCATCGCGCAGCTCGTGCGCGAGAAGCAGATCGAGGGCATCGCCGGCGACGGCCTGCGCGATGAGTCGGACAAGGACGGCATGCGCGTCGTCATCGAGCTCAAGCGCGGCGAGGTGAGCGAGATCGTCCTCAACAACCTCTATGCGCAGACGCCGATGGAGACGGTGTTCGGCATCAACATGGTGGCGCTGCAGGACGGGCAGCCGAAGCTGATGTCGCTGAAGGAGATGCTGGATGCCTTCATCCGCCATCGGCGCGAGGTGGTCACGCGGCGCACCATCTTCGATCTCGCCAAGGCGCGCGAGCGGGCCCACATCCTCGAGGGTCTCGCGGTGGCCCTCGCCAACATCGACGAGGTGATCGCGCTCATCAAGGCGGCTCCCGCGCCCGCGGAGGCGCGCGCGGCCCTCATGGCTCGCGGCTGGCTGCCGGGCGTGGTCACCGAGCTCCTCGAGCGCGCGGGCGAGATCTCGACGCGGCCGAACGGACTCGCGGCGTGCACGGGACTCGAGCAGGGGCCGAATGGGCGATACCGGCTGTCCGAGGCGCAGGCGCAGGCGATCCTCGACATGCGCCTGAACCGCCTCACCGGGCTCGAGCAGGACAAGATCATCGCCGAGTACCGCGAACTGCTCACGCGCATCTCCGATCTCGGCGACATTCTGGCGCGCCCGGAGCGACTCACCCAGGTCGTGCGCGGCGAGCTCATGGAGATCCGCGACGCCTACGGCGACGCCCGGCGCACCGAGATCAACCGCGAGCACCTCGACCTCAGCACCGAGGATCTCATCGAGCCGCAGGATGTGGTCGTGACGATCTCGCACGCCGGCTACGCGAAGTCCCAACCGCTCTCGGAGTATCAGACCCAGCGCCGCGGCGGGCGCGGCAAGGCCGCCACCGCCGTCAAGGACGAGGACTTCGTCGAGAAGCTCTTCGTCGCGCACACTCACGACACCGTGCTCTGCTTCTCGAGCCGCGGCAAGGTGTACTGGCTCAAGGTCTACGAGCTGCCGCAAGCGGGCCGCAGCTCCCTCGGCAAGCCCATGGTGAATCTGCTGCCGTTGGGGCCGGGAGAGAAGATCAACGCGCTGCTGCCGGTGAAGCAATACGACGAGCAGCACTACATCTTCATGGCCACCAGCCAGGGCACGGTGAAGAAGACGCCGCTCACTTCCTTCTCGCGCCCGCGTCCGAGCGGCATCATCGCGGTCGATCTGCACGATGATGACCGGCTGGTCGGCGTCGCGATCACCGACGGCGAGCGCGAGATCATGTTGGTTTCGAGCGGCGGCAAGGCCATCCGCTTTCACGAAAGCGAGGTGCGGCCGATGGGGCGGGAAGCGGCCGGTGTCCGCGGCATCAAGCTCGCAGCGGGACAGGAAGTCATCGCTCTCATCGTGGTCGGCCAGGACGGGGGCAAGGGCTCGGTGCTCACGGCCTCCGCCTCCGGCTACGGCAAGCGCACCCCCGTCGAGGATTTCCCGGTGCATGGCCGCGGCGGACAGGGGGTCATCGCCATCCAGACCTCGGATCGTAACGGCACCGCGGTGGCGGCGCTGCAGGTGCTGCCCGGCCAGGAAATCATGCTGATCAGCTCGACCGGGACGCTCGTGCGCACCGGCGTCGATGAGGTCTCCGAGCTCGGGCGCAATACGCAGGGCGTGCGGCTCATCCGTCTGTCCGAGGGCGAGCGCCTGGTCGGCATCGAGCGCATCGAGAGCCTGGAAGGGGAGTCCGCGGTCGAGAGTGGCGAGGGGGCCGGCGAAGGAGCGGGGCCGGAAGCCACCGAGCCGCATCCGCGCAGCGGTTGATATTGCCAAAAGTTCTGAAGGGCCCCGGGGGCCTTGGTAGTATCCGTAATTCCCTGATTTTCACCTGACCCGGAAGGGCACCCGTGCGCGTATTCAATTTCGCCGCAGGACCTGCGGCGCTGCCGCTGGAAGTTCTCGAGCAGGCTCGCGATGAGCTCACCGACTGGCGCGGGAGCGGCATGTCGGTGATGGAAGTGAGCCATCGCAGCAAGCCGTTCCTCGCCGTGGCGGAGGAATCGGAGAGCCTGGTGCGCTCGCTCCTTGCGGTACCGCCCGGGTACAAGGTGCTCTTCCTCCAGGGCGGCGCTACCGGCCAGTTCGCCGCCATCGCCATGAACCTCACCGCGCCGGGCGCCACGGCCGACTACATCAACACCGGCGCGTGGTCGAAGAAGGCGATCGGCGAGGCCAAGCGGCTGCAGGTGAAGGTCAACGTCGCCGGCGACGAGGCCGCATCGGGCTACACCACAGTGCCGGAGGAGCGCGCCCTGCAGCTCACGCCCGATGCCGCGTACGTGCACTACACGCCGAATGAGACCATCGGCGGCGTGGAGTTTCCGTACGTGCCCCGCACGGGCACCATCCCGCTCGTCGCCGACATGTCCTCCACCATCCTGTCGCGGCCGATCGAGGTATCTCGCTTCGGACTCATTTATGCCGGCGCGCAGAAGAACATCGGCCCCTCGGGTCTTTGCCTCGTGATCGTACGCGAGGATCTGCTCGGTCGGGCCCGGGCCGGCACCCCTTCCGTCTGGGACTATCAGGAAATGGCCGCGGCAGGCTCGATGCTCAACACTCCGCCGACCTTCGGCTGGTACATCGCCGGTCTCGTGCTCAAGTGGGTGCAGGCGCAGGGCGGCCTCGAGGCGATGGCGAAAGCCAATCGCGCCAAGGCCGAGCTGCTCTACCGCACCATCGATGAATCGGGCTTCTACCGCAATCCGGTCGCCAAGAGCTGCCGCTCGTGGATGAACGTGCCTTTCGTGCTCGCGCGGCCGGAGCTCGATCAGACCTTTCTCGCCGAAGCGCGAGCCGCGGGGCTCGCTAGCCTCGAGGGACACCGCTCGGTCGGCGGCATGCGGGCGAGCATCTACAACGCCATGCCGCTCGAGGGCGTGCAGGCGCTCGCCGCCTTCATGAGGGATTTCGTCCGCCGCCACGGCTGACATTGCACGGCTGACATTGTCCGATATCGGTCCATGAAGTACCGCATCCTCACACTCAACAACATCAGCGCGCGCGGGCTCGAGCGCCTGCCGCGCGATAGGTACGAGGTCGCATCGGACCTCGAGCGTCCGGATGCCATCCTGGTGCGCTCCGCGGACATGCACGGCTTGAGCCTTCCCGAGACCGTGCGCGCCGTCGGCCGCGCCGGCGCCGGCGTCAACAACATCCCGGTCGCGGAGTTGAGCCGCCGCGGCATTGCGGTGTTCAACTCCCCGGGCGCCAACGCCAATGCGGTCAAGGAGCTCGTGCTCGCGAGTCTTCTCATCGCGGCGCGCAACATCTGTCAGGCCTGGGCCTTCGCGCGCTCGGCGGACGGGGATGATCAGGCGATCGAGGAGGCGGTGGAGAAAGGCAAGAAGCGCTTCGTCGGCTTCGAGCTCCCCGGGCGCACGCTCGGAGTGGTGGGTCTCGGGGCGATCGGCGTCGAGGTGGCCAACTCCGCCGAGGCGCTCGGCATGAGCGTGCTCGGCTACGACCCGCAGATCACCGTGCAGCGCGCCTGGCAGCTTTCCTCGAGCGTCGCGCAGGCGCTCTCGCTCGATGACCTCTTCGCCCGCTCCGATGCGGTGACCGTGCACGTGCCGCTCAACGATCAGACCCGCCGCCTGGTCAACGAGTCGCGCCTGCGGCTGATGAGAAAGGGCGGTGTCCTGCTCAATTTCGCTCGTGCCGGCATCGTCGATGATGAGGCGGTGGTCGCCGCGCTCGATGCCGGGCGGCTGCACGGCTACGTCTGCGACTTTCCGACCAATCTCCTCAAGGATCATCCGAAGGTGATCACCCTGCCGCACCTCGGCGCCTCGACCGGCGAGGCCGAGGAGAACTGCGCCGTCATGGTGGCCGATCAGGTGCGGGATTTCCTCGAGAACGGCAACATCCGCAACAGCGTCAACTACCCGGAGGCGGTGCTGTCGCGCGTGCCCGGCACCACGCGTCTCGCCATAGCGAACAGCAACATTCCGAACATGGTCGGGCAGATCTCGACCTGTCTCGCGGACGCCAGGATCAACATCGCGGATCTTCTCAACAAGTCGCGGGGCGAGTACGCCTACACGCTCATCGATGTCGATGGCGCCGTCGGCGAGGAGCCGCTCGCGAAGATCCGCGCCATCGAGGGCGTGCTTTCGGCGCGGCTCATCTGAGCCTGGCGATGGCAAAGAAGCGCGCCACGCCAAAGCCCGTACGCGCCGGCCTGCCCGACTCGGCCAGGCTCGAGTCCGTGCGCGCGCGCATCGACGGTGTCGATGAGCAGATCCATCGCCTCATCAACGAGCGGGCGAAGCTCGCGCAGCTCGTCGGCATCTCCAAGAGCCGCGACGGCCACACGGTCGATTTCTACCGTCCGGAGCGCGAGGCGCAGGTGCTGCGCAAGGCGCGCGAGCGCAACCGCGGTCCGCTCAAGGACGAGGAGATCGTGCGCCTCTTCCGCGAGATCATGTCCGCCTGCCTCGCCCAGCAGGAGCCGCTCAAGGTGGCCTACCTGGGCCCGGAGGCGACCTTCAGCCAGACGGCGGTGCTCACGCACTTCGGACACTCGGTGCGCGCCTTGCCGCTCGGCTCCATCGACGAGGTCTTCCACGAGGTGGAATCGGCCGCGGCGGACTTCGGCGTCGTGCCGATCGAGAATTCCACCGAGGGCACCATCAATCACACCCTCGACCGTCTGGTCGGCTCGCCGCTTCGGATCTGCGGCGAGGTGGAGCTGCGCATCCATCATTACCTCATGGGCACCATGAGCACGCTGGGACGCATCGCGCGCATCGCCTCGCACCCGCAGTCGCTCGCGCAGTGCCGCGGCTGGCTGCAGGAGCATCTGCCGAACGTCGAGCTCGTCGGCGCATCGAGCAACGGCGAGGCGGCGCGCCGGGCGCGCGATGAGCGGGGCACCGCCGCCATTGCGGGCGAGACCGCGGCGGAAGTCTACGGTCTCAAGGTGCTGGCGGCGCAGATCGAGGACCGGGCCGACAACACCACGCGCTTCCTCGTGCTCGGCCGCAAGCTCCTCGCGCCGAGCGGCCAGGACCGCACGACGCTCCTCGTCTCGGTGTCGCACACCGATTCGCCGGGGGCGCTCCATCGGCTGCTCGAGCCCCTCGCGCGCCACCGCGTCTCCATGACGCGCATCGAGTCCCGTCCCTCGCACCGGCGCAAATGGGACTACGTCTTCTTCATCGACATCGACGGCCATGCCGAGGAGCCGCACGTGGCCCGGGCGCTAGCGGCGCTGAAGCGCCGCTCGTCGCTTTTTCGCGTGCTCGGCTCCTATCCGCGCGCAGTGTTGTAAAGTGCCGCCATGACGGCTGGCGGTGAAGGTGCGCGCTATCGGGTCGAGCCTGGCGGCGAGGTGGCGGGCGAGCTCACGGTTCCCGGTGACAAGTCGATCTCTCACCGCGCGCTGATGCTCGGCGGTCTCGCCGAGGGCGACACGGAGATCACGGGCTTTCTCGCGGGCGAGGACTGTCTCGCGACACTGCGCGCGCTGCAGGCGCTCGGGGTGCACATCGAGCGTCCGCAGCCGCAACGCGTGCTGGTCAGCGGACAGGGCGTCGAAGGGCTCACCGCCGCCGCGGCGCCGCTCGATATGGGCAACGCCGGTACCGCGATGCGGCTTTTCATGGGACTGCTCGCGCCGCAGACCTTCGACTCGACGCTGATCGGCGACGAGTCGCTGATGCGCCGGCCGATGGAGCGCGTCGCCGCGCCGCTTCGTCTCATGGGCGCGAACATCCGCACGCACGAGGGCCGGCCGCCGGTCGAGATTCGCGGCACCCCGCGGCTGCACGCGATCGACTACCTCCTGCCGGTCGCGAGCGCGCAAGTGAAGTCGGCCGTGTTGCTCGCGGGCCTGAGCGCATACGGCCGCACGCGGGTCACCGAACCGGCTCCGGCGCGCGATCACACCGAGCGCATGCTGAGCGCCTTTGGCGTCGAGGTGCTGCACGAAGGCGCGACCGTCGCGCTCGAGGGCGGCCAGCGGCTCAAAGGTACGTCCATCGCGGTACCTGCAGATTTCTCTTCTGCCGCTTTTTTCCTGGTGGCCGGATGTCTCGCGGCGGAGCAGGGCCTGCTTTTGCGCAACGTCGGCGTGAATCCGACGCGCACAGGCCTCCTCGAGCTGCTGCGGCTCATGGGCGCGCAGATCCACGTGCATGCGCACCGCCAGGATGTCCCCGCGGGCGGCGAGCCGGTCGCCGATATCGAAGTGCGCAAGAGCCGGCTCAAAGGCATCCGGGTCCCGGAATCGCTGGTGCCGCTCTCCATCGATGAGTTTCCGGTGTTCTTCATCGCGGCAGCCGTGGCGGAAGGGGAAACACTCGTGCGCGGGGCGCTGGAGCTGCGCGTCAAGGAGAGCGACCGCCTGGCCGCCATGGCCGAGGGTCTTACGGCGCTCGGAGTGGAGAACCAGCTGCTCGACGATGGGCTTTGGGTCCGTGGGGGAGCGGGCTTGGGCGGCGGCACCATCGAGAGCCACGGCGATCACCGCGTTGCCATGGCCTTCGCCGTGGCCGGGCTCGCGGCTAAGAGCGCCATTGAGATCCGCGACGTCGCCAATGTCGCGACCTCCTTCCCCGGATTCCTCGAGCTCGCGCGCTCAGCCGGGCTGCAGATCGAGTCCGCATGAGCGAGGCCGCTCCGGTCGTCACGGTCGACGGGCCGAGCGGCTCCGGCAAGGGAACGATCAGCCGCGCGGTCGCCCAATACGCGGGCTGGCACCTCCTCGATAGCGGCGCGCTCTATCGGCTGGTGGCCCATGCCGGTGTCGGCCACGGCCTTGACCCGGGGGACATCGAGGGACATGCCCGCCTGGCGGGCGCCATGCAGGTGGATTTCGGCGTGGGTGCCGACGGGGGCGAATGCGTTCGCCTCGAAGGCCGGGACGTGACCCAGGCTATCCGTACCGAGGCGGCCGGCCAGGGGGCTTCCCGGGTGGCGGCCTGGCCAGCGGTCCGTACGGCGCTCCTGGCGCGCCAGCGGGCCTTCGCCCGCCCCCCGGGGCTCGTGGCCGACGGCAGGGACATGGGGACGGTGGTCTTCCCGGGGGCCCGGTTGAAGATCTACCTCACGGCGAGCGCCGCCGAGCGGGCTCAGAGGCGCTATAAGCAGTTGAAAGACAAGGGGTCCGGTGTTAGCCTTTCCGCCCTTTCGCGCGAGATCACCGAGCGGGATGCGCGGGACTCCAGCCGGGCGGTGGCGCCCCTGATCCCCGCCCCCGACGCGGAGGTGATCGACTCGACGGGCCTTTCGATCGAGGAGGTCGTCGGCCGGGTGCTGGAGCTCGGAGCCCGACGACACTTGTGGTCACCGCGGGCCTGATCTCTGAGCGGAAAGTTTTCCTGGGTCGGCGCGCGATATGAAGCGCGCGCCGTGTTTTGCATCTGCCTGGGCCGGAGGGATCCGAGGCACCAGTAACTATGACTGAAGGTATGACAGAAAGTTTCGCGCAGCTTTTCGAGCAGAGTCTCGCCAATCAACGCATCCGTCCGGGGATGATCCTCACCGGACTGGTGGTCGACGTCACCCCCGACGTCGTCGTCGTCAACGTGGGCCTGAAATCAGAGGCCGTCATCCCCGTCGAGCAGTTCAAGAACGAGCGCGGGGAGATCGAAGTCAGGTCGGGTGACCAGGTGGAGGTCGCCCTCGATTCGGTCGAGGACGGCACCGGCGAGACACGCCTCTCGCGGGAGAAGGCGAAGCGCGCCCGCACCTGGACGCGGCTCGAAGAGGCATTCAACAAGTCCGAGATCGTCACCGGCATCATCACCGGCCGCGTCAAGGGCGGCTTCACGGTGGAGATCGACAACGTCCGGGCGTTTCTGCCCGGCTCGCTGGTCGATGTGCGACCGGTGCGCGATACCTCGTATCTCGAGGGCAAGCCGCTCGAGTTCAAAGTCATCAAGCTGGACCAGAAGCGCAACAACGTGGTGGTATCGCGCCGCGCGGTGGTCGAGCAGGAGTTCTCCGCCGAGCGCAGCGCGCTGCTCGAGAACCTGCAGGAAGGCTCGGTCGTGCACGGCACGGTGAAGAACCTCACCGACTACGGCGCGTTCGTCGATCTCGGCGGCATCGACGGCCTGCTGCACATCACCGACATGGCCTGGAAGCGCGTCAAGCACCCCTCCGAGGTCGTCAAGGTCGGCGATGAGATCGACGTGCGCATCCTGAAGTTCGACCGCGAGCGCTCGCGGGTGAGCTTGGGTCTGAAGCAGTTGGGCGCCGACCCGTGGGAGAACATCGCGCGCCGCTATCCGCCGCACACGCGTGTCTTCGGCAAGGTCACCAACATCGCCGACTACGGCGCGTTCGTCGAGATCGAGGACGGCGTCGAGGGCCTGGTGCACGTATCCGAGATGGACTGGACCAACAAGAACGTCAACCCGGCGAAGGTCGTGCACACCGGCCAGGAAGTCGAGGTGATGGTGCTCGATGTCGACGAGGACCGCCGCCGCATTTCCCTCGGCCTCAAACAGTGCAAGGCCAACCCGTGGAAGGAGTTCGCCGAGAACTACAACCGCGGCGACAAGGTGACCGGTCAAATCAAGTCGATCACCGATTTCGGCATCTTCATCGGGCTTGCGGGCAACATCGACGGGCTGGTACATCTCTCCGACATCTCCTGGGACGTTCCCGGCGAGGAGGCGGTGCGCAATTACCAGAAGGGCCAGCAGGTCGAGGCGATGGTGCTCACCATCGATCCGGAGCGCGAGCGCATCAGCTTGGGTATCAAGCAGCTCGCCAAGGATCCGTTCTCGAGCTACATCGCGGAGTACCCGAAGGGCACTATTGTCAAGGGCGTGGTCCGGGAAGTGGATGCGCGCGGTGCCGTCATCGATCTCGGCAACGGCGTCGAGGGGCAGCTACGCGCCTCGGAGCTCGGCCGGGATCGCGTGGAGGATGCGCGCACGGTGCTGAAGGTGGGCGATGAGGTCGAGGCGAAGTTCACGGGCGTCGACCGCAAGTCGCGCACCATCTCGCTCTCGATCAAGGCGAAAGAGGCGCACGAGGAGGCCGAGGCGGTGCAGAGCTATCGCTCCTCCGACGCGGCGCCGACGGGCACGAGCCTGGGCGACCTGCTGAAGGAGCACATCGGGGATCGCAACTGATAGAGTGCCGGCTGGGGGCTTGCGGCCATGGACGGCCAGTGGCACGACAACATAACATCGAGTCATGACGAAGTCAGAGCTCATCGAGATCATCACGGCGAAGCAGAAACATCTGCCCTCGAAGGATGTCGAGCTCGCGCTGAAACAGATCCTGGAGATCATGAGCGATTCGCTCTCGCAGGGGGATCGGATCGAGATCCGCGGCTTCGGCAGCTTTTGCCTGCACTTCAGGCCGCCGCGACAGGGACGCAATCCGAAGACCGGCGAGGCGGTGGCGCTCTCGGGTAAGTACGTGCCGCATTTCAAGCCCGGGAAGGATCTGCGCGAGCGGGTCAACGACGGCGCCGACAATCCTATTCGGGATTAGTGCTGGATCCCCGTGCCTGGTGGCCGCACACAGCTCGGGTGCGCCAAAGGCGGCCAGTCAGGCTCGCGGGCAGCGCATAATAAGGTGTGATCGAGCTACCCGCCCTGCTGCTCGCGCTCGCCTTTGTCGCCGTTGGCCTCGCGGCCTGGTTTCTCGGGCGGCGCGCGAGTCCCGGCCGCACGGTGCGATTGCCGCGCGACTACTACGTCGGCCTGGACCACCTCATCAACGACCGTTTCGATCACGCGGTGGAGATCTTCGCGCGCATGGCGGAGGCGGACGGGGATGCGGCAGAGATTCAATTCGCGCTGGGGAGTCTCTTTCGCCGGCGCGGCGAGGTCGATCGGGCGATCGCGATTCATTCGCGGCTGCGGGAGCAGGGAGGAGCCTCACTCCATGACAAGGCGGCATTCGCGCTCGCGCTGGACTATCTCAGCGCGGGTCTGATGGATCGGGCGGAACGGCTGCTCGAGGAGCTGTCGGCATCGCGCGAGTACCGACGCGTCGCGCTCGATCACCTGGTGCGCATCTACGAGGCGCAGGGAGACTGGGCCAACGCGCTGAAGATCTTCAATGCGCTGCCGCAGGCAGTGCAGCTCGAGCGCCGGCGGGTGGCGGCGCACTACCTGTGCGAGCTCGCGGAGCAGGCGTTGGTGCAGGGCGATGCGGAGCGGGCGCGGACGCTCCTCAAGCAGGCGCGCACCCATCAGGAGGATCTGCCGCGCGCGGATGTGCTGACGGCGCGCATCACCGAGCTCGCGGGAGACTCGGCAGGCGCGCTCGCGCTTTATCTCAAGGCGATGGAGGAGTCGCCCGGACTCGCGCTCGAGATCATTCCGCGGGTGCTCGGCCTCTGGGGTGTTGGCGGTCCGGACATGCTCGAGGAGATCACGGCGAGACTGCGCCGCAGCGGCTCCATCAGCTCGCGGCAGCTCGCGTGGCTGCTTGCGACGGCGCTGCCGCCGCAGGAGGTGCGCCGCCTCCCCGACATCGCGGGCGAGCCGGGCTCCGGAACCGGATCGGCCGCCGACGCCCGCTCGCTCGGAACCCTGCTGACGCGAATTGGCGACTCGGGCGGGCGCTACCAGTGTGATGACTGCGGCCTGCTCAGCGTCGGGTGGTACTGGCGCTGCCCGAAATGCCGCTCCTGGGACAGCATGCGACCGTCGGTGTTCAAGTGGGCGGAAAAGAGCGAAGAAAAGGCATTTCCGTGACGCCCGGCATGCCGTTTGCGAAGTACACTTGCTCACAGCCAGGTATTTACCGGGAGAGATCCGATGAGGATGACACCGAAGTCCGTGATCCGTACCGCCGTCTTTCCGGTGGCCGGACGCGGCACTCGCTTCCTGCCCGCCACCAAGGCGAGCCCCAAGGAGATGCTGCCGGTCGTCGACAAGCCGCTCATCCAGTACGCGGTGGAGGAGGCGCTGGCCGCGGGCGCCACCCGCCTGGTGTTCATCACCGGCGCCTCCAAGCGCGCCATCGAGGATCACTTCGATTCCGACCAGGAGCTCGAGCACATGCTCGAGCGTCAGGGCAAGAGCGACCTTCTCAACCAGCTGCGCAGCGTCCTTCCCTCCTATGCCTCCTGCATCTACATCCGCCAGCCGGCGCCGCTCGGGCTCGGGCATGCGGTGCTGTGCGCGCAGCCGGCGGTGGGGGCGGAGCCTTTTTTCGTGCACCTCGCGGACGACCTGATCAAGAGCGAAGTGGCCTGCCTCGCGCAAATGGCCGATGTGTATGAGGCGAAACGCGCGAGCATTCTCGGGGTGCAGGTGGTGCCGCGCCAGGACACCGACAAGTACGGCATCGTCGCGGTGGAAGCCGACAAATCCAACACGAGCCGGGTGCGGAGCATCATCGAGAAGCCAAAGCCCGCCGTCGCTCCCTCCAACCTCGCAGTGGTGGGACGGTACGTGCTGGCCCCGGCGATCTTCGAGCACCTGGAGCGGATCGGGCAGGGCGCGGGGGGCGAAATCCAGCTGACCGACGGCATTGCCGCCCTGATGAAGGAGGAGGCGGTGTACGCCTACCGCTTCAGCGGCAAGCGTTATGACTGCGGCAGCAAGCTCGGGTACCTGCAGGCCACCGTGGAATACGCGCTCGGCCATCCCGCGCTGGGCAAGGACTTTCGCCGCTACTTGAACGGACTCGACGTCAATGCGGCGGAGTTCAGGGAAGACGAGGCGCGGGCGAGCCAGGCGAATGCGAATGCGAATGGACGCGCTCGTGCGAGCCGCCGTCCGCTCTCCGGCAACGGAAGCGGCAGCGGCCGCGAGACCCAGGGGCGGGCCGCCAAGGAAGGGCAGGTGCAAGGCTCCGGGCGAGGCAATGGGTCCGCCGGGCGCCGCAAAGCGGGGCGAGGCGCGCCGCTTTAGCGCGGCCCCTCACTCGAGCCCGCGCGCGCGCTTTGAACGACGTGCGCGAGGGTGTCGATGTTATCGACCAGCCGGTCACTCAGCGCCGCAAGCTCGGCGCCAATTGCGCCATCGCCGGCTGCGTCCGACTCCCGCGCGAGATCACGCTGCGAGCCGCGCAGGCGCAGCGAGAGACCGGCTGCCCGGTCCTCGCTTCCCACCGCATCCGCGATTTGCCCGAGTGCCGCGCTGCTCTCGTCGATGAGGCGCTGCAGCCGCCGCCGCTGCGGCATCCGATCGGGCGCACTCAGCACGGCCTCGAGCGTCATGGTGGTACGCGCCAGGCGATTGCTGTTGGCGAGCAGAGACTGCACCCGCCCGAGGAGTGTCGACGGCGTATCGGGCTCGCCCTGTAGACGAGCGAGTGCCGCCTCCGCGTTCGCGCGGGCGACACGCACCACGTTGCGCGCCTCGCGCCGCTGCGGCGCCGTGGCGGCGGCGCCGAGGCTCGCGACATAGGAGGCGTAGGCAACCATGAGCCGCTTGAGCGCGGGCTGGATCTGCTCGCGCTCCCTCGTGGGCCACAATCCGAAGGCGGCAAGCGCCATCGCGCTGCCGATGGTCGTGGCGATCAGCCGGTTCGCCATCGTCGTCTCCGCCGGCTCGCCCGCCAGCGCCAATAGCAGCACCACCATGCCGGTGAGCGCCGTGACTGCGATGCCGTAATGAACGGGGCCGAAATAACGAAAGGCGGCGCAGAGCATCGCCAGCACCGCAAGCCGCACCCAGGGATCGGCAGGCAGGAAATGCAACAGCGCGGTCGTCAACAGGAGCCCCATGACCGTGCCGGCGATGCGCAGCAGACCGTAGGAGAAAGTCGCGCCGTAGTCGGCCCGCAACACGATCGCGACGGTCATCGGTATCCAGTAACCGTGCGATAAGGCGAGCAGCCGACCGACCCAGGCCGCGGCGACCAGGCAGAATGCGGTCCTCACGGCGTGTCGGAAGGCGGATGATCGCGGAGTGAGGCTCGCCAGCAGGGTGGCGAACGGCGACTGCGGACGCACGACGCTGGGCAGCTGCAGGTCTTCCTGCTCGGCGCGCAGGGCTCCCCCCGTGCTCGCGCGCTCGGCATTGCGCGCAGCGGCCGCGAGCTGACCGCAGAGCGCGTGAATGTGACGCGCGTGCGCGGCCTCAGGCCCGTCACCGCTTGGTGCCAGGCCGCGCTCGGCGGCCCGTAGCGCCTGCGCCGAGCGGGCGATGTCACGATCGCCGCCGGCAGCGGCGGCCGCAATGGAGTTGCCGATCTCATCCAACAGCGCGGCGGCTTCCTGGCGGACGAGCCGATCCGTGCTCTCGGCCGAATCCCCGCTCGCGAGGGCGGTCAACTCCAGGCGGATGCGCTCGGCGAGCTCGAGCAGCACGACGAAGCTCTCCATGACCGCGCCCCGCGCACGGTGCGGACCGAGGAGGGTATGTTGTAGCGCGCTCATCCCTGCGCTGAGCTCGGGCGCGGCGCCGGCATCGAAGTGGCGCTGGCGGGCGAGAGCGGCCAGGCCGTGATAGACCGCGGCGAGCGCTTCCCGCTCCGGGCCGTAGCGCTGCAGCGGCCAGGCAACGATGGAGAAGGCAGTGAGGAGGAGTCCGCCGCAGGCAAGCAGCGCCGATGATTGCAGAGCGGCTGCCACGCTGCTTGCCGGGTGGGCGGCGGTGATGGCAAGAAGAATCATGGCGGCCATGCCGACGCGCGCGCTCGCATCGCCGAAGACGACGAGCAGCGCGCCCAGGAAGCCGACGATCAGCGTCGCCGGCAGGAGCAGTGCCAGTCGACCGCCCACGACCAGGCCGACGAAGGCCGCCAGAGCACCCGCCGTCGAGACTGCGAGCAGGCGCGCCAGTCGCTGCCGATAAGGTCCGGGCTGATCGGAATACATGGTGACGATGGCGCCGACCGCGATCCCGAGACCGATCGCGACCTGGCCGGTCGCGATCCCGAGCGCGAGTGGCACGATGACGGCAGTGGTGTTGCGCAGCAATACCCGCCACGGCACTTCGGCGCGCTTGGTTTGGATGAGGAGCGCCAGGGCTCTCGCCCCCATGCTTCTCGCTGACATAGGTCCCCGAGTAGTCTATGCCCGCATCATGGCAGGTAGATCGACACCACGGCTCCGCCGCCTGCGCGGTTGGCGAGCGTGAGCCGGCCGCCGTGGGCCTCGATGATCTCGCGGCAGAGCGTGAGTCCCAGGCCGGTGCCGCTCGCCTTGGTGGAGAAGAAGGGCAGCAGCGCATCGCGCAGGACCTGCTCCGAGAGTCCTGAGCCACGGTCGGCGACCTCGATCTGGAAGCCTTGGGCGCGGGGATGGACGCTCACGGTGATGTCCTTCGGCGCGGAGCCCGATTCGGCGGCGTTTTTCAACAGATTGATCATCACCTGCTCGAGCTGACCGACATCGAAGCTCGCCTCGCGCTGCGGCAGCGGGCTCTCGATCGTGAACGGCTGCGTGGCGGCGATTCGCGCGAGAAAGGAAGGCCACGCTACCGGGGACGGCCGGGGCTTGGGGAGCTTGGCGAACTTCGCATAGCCTTCGATGAACGTGGCGAGATGCGATGCGCGCTCGCCGATGGTGGCGAACACCCTCGCGAGCTCGCTGCTCTGCGCGCCCGAGGCGAGCAGGCTTCCGGAGTGGGCAAGAGAGCTGATCGGCGCGAGCGAGTTGTTGAGCTCGTGCGCGATCACCCGAATGACCTTCTTCCAGACAATCACTTCCTGGGCGGCGAGCTCGCGCGTGAGCTGCTTCAGGAGCAGCAGCTCGTGAGGCTGGCCGTTGAGGACGAAGCCGCGCCGCGACAGATGGTAGACCTCGGGCTCGCCGCCGATCTCCATGGTGAATAGCTTGTCGCCCTCGCCCTTCAGTGCCTCGCGCAATGCGCTCGGCGCTTCCTCGAGGAGCGCCGTGAGAGCGAGCCCCTCGAGCTTGCGGCCGCCGCGCAGGAGCTGGCGGGCGGCGATGTTGCCGTAGACGATTCGGCCGCCGGAGTTGGTCAGAGTGAGAGCGAGCGGCGTCGTCTGCAACACCGTATCGAGAAGGAGCTCGCGCTGGTAGATGTCGAGCCTTTCGCGCCGCAGAAGATCGCCGAGCGAGTTGTAGGCGCGGATGAGCTCGACGAGCTCACGGCTGCCGCCCGGTGTGATGTTGACGCTGAAATCCCGGTCCTTGAGGCTGCCGATGCCGCTCGAGACCGCATCAAGCACGCGCCTCCAGCGGAGGGTGAGGCGCCGCGCCAGCCAGCCGACCCAAGGTACCGTCAACACCAGCCCGGTCACAATGGCGAGCGGCACGGATCGCAGCCAATGGGCCGCCAGAGCTCCGAGGGCGGCGGCCACCGCTGCCGCGAGCAACAGCGTCGCGGCGACCTGCCAGAGGAGAGACCTGGGGCGCATTCAATCCAGCTTGATGCCGAGCTTTTCCATCCGCCGATAGAGTGCCTGACGGGAGAGGCCGAGGTCACGCGCGGCGCGCGCCACCACCCCTCCGGCCCGCTCCAGCGCCCGCTCCAGAGTCGGGCGATCGAGGGTGGATTCGCCACCGAGGTCCGCCTGCTCCGCCGCGGGCAGTCCGAGCGCCTCGGGGCCGATGGCAGGGGTGCTCGAGAGGAGCGAGGCGCGGCGGATGACGTTCTGCAGCTCGCGCACATTGCCCGGCCAGGGGTGCCTCACCAAGGCCCGCTCCGCCTCCGGGGAGAGCTCGCGAGCGCCGCCGAGGAAATGACGGGCGAGCGGCAGAATGTCCTCGCGGCGGCGCGAGAGCGGCGGCACCTCGAGCTCGATCACGTTCAACCGGTAGTAGAGATCTTCCCTGAAACGCCCCTCGCGTATCGCGGCCCGCAGGTCGGTGTTGGTGGCCGCGATCATCCGGACCCGCGTGTGGCGAGTGACGTTGGAGCCCAAACGCTCCAGCTCGCCGGTTTGCAACACGCGCAGCAGCTTCGCCTGTCCCGCGGGCGCGAGATTGCCGAGCTCATCGAGGAACAGCGTGCCGCCGTTCGCCGCTTCGAACCGGCCGACCCGGGCGCGCGCGCCGGTGAAGGCGCCCGCCTCCGTGCCGAACAGCTCCGCCTCGATGAGCTCCCCGGGGAGCGCGCCCAGGTTGACTTTGAGATAGGGTCCCGAGCGGACGGCGGAGTTCGCCTGAATGATGTCGGCGAGCACTTCCTTGCCGGATCCGTTGGGCCCGGTGATGAGCACCGGCACATCCGCATGCGCGACCTGAGTCGCCATGGCGACCAGGGTGTGCATCGCTTCGCTTTCGTATATCGCCCCGCGAAGATCGAAGCGCTCCGCAAGCGACGCGCGCGCCTCGCGCCACTGCGCCTGCAGCCTCGCCGACTCCGCCCGCGCGCGCCGCAGATCGAGGAGGTTGCGCACCGTGGTGAGGAGCCGCGCGTCGTCCCAGGGCTTGGAGATGTAATCGGCGGCGCCCGCCTTGACGAGCTCGACCGCGCTCTCGAGATGAGTCCAGGCGGTGAGGAGAATGATGGGCAGATCGGGGTGGCGCCGGCGAATCTCGTGAAAGAGCTGCACTCCCTCCTCGCCGCTGGTCGCCTCGCGGTGAAAGTTCATGTCCTGGATCACGAGATCCACCGGCTCGCGCTCGAGCGCATCCAGCCCCTCGGTCGGCGAGGCAGAGCCCGCCACCCGGGCGCCGTGGAGCGAGAGCAGCACGTCGAGAGCCGTTCGAACCGCCTCGCTGTCATCGATGACCAGCACCCGGCCGGGAGGCAGAGTGTTTCGCGGGTGGGTGGGGCCGGAGCTGCTCATGATGGGATAGGGTATCCGAACCGGGTCAGACGGTGCGGGTCGCCACCGACGGCGGGACGCGCGCGGCTCGCCGCGCCGGCTGCCAGGCAGCCAACTGGCCGATGACCCACAGCACGGTGACGCCCGCGAGCAGGTAGGCGAGATCGAGCCGCGGCAGACTGTAGCGAGCGGTGAGCCAGGCGCCGATGGCCAACGCCAGCATGCTGCCGAGCAGCGCACCTGCGCTCAGGATGAGGGCATTCTCCACCATGAAATGCATCACGATGTCGCTCCTGCGCGCGCCCACCGCCCGCCGGGTGCCGATGTGGCGGGTGCGGCTCCCCACGTTGAAGGTCGTGAGCCCGAAGATCCCCAGGCAGCACACGGCCAACATGAGGGCGGTGACGACCGAAAGGAAGATCACCATGTTGCGGTTGTTGGTCTCGAACGCCTCCTTGGCGGCGGCGAGGGTCATGGTCGTGTTGATCACGCCTTCGCGATGAGAAGCACCGATGTGCTGCTCCGCGGCGCTCAGGATCGCATCACGCCTGCCCGGGCGGGTGCGGACCAGCAGAGCATAGAAGCCGCCTTCTCCCGGCGCGACCGGCACCAGGGCCGTGTAATAGGGGGTGGCGCTGGAGCCGACCGCGCCGATGAAATCCCGCGTGATTCCGATGACGGTCAGGGGGGCGCTCGATCCGTTGTAAATCGTCTTGCCCAAGGCGCTGCCTCGGGGAAACAGGGCGTGCGCGAGCGATTCGGTCAAGATGATTTCCGCGGGCTGAATATGCTTGCCCGGCACGTAAGCCTGGAACTCGGCGGGCCTGAAATTCCGGCCCGCAACCAGGGAGACGCCCAACGTTCCCAGGGTCTGCTCGTCCGCGGCCAGTATGTTGGTATGTGCGGTCCTCCCGCCCCGCCCGGGTTGCGCCCAGAAATGCGTCCCGAATGAGCCGTAACCGGTCAACGGAATCCCGAAAGTCGCTGTCGCCGCCGCCACACCGGGGAGGCTGCGCAGATAGGTGAGATCCTCGCTCTCGGCCTGCGCCACGTTGAATCGACTCGACAAGCTGCCGATGTCGATGGCGAAGGTGTCCTGCGTATCGAAGCCCGTCGGTGCCTCGATCTGCTCGATGCGCTGCTGGACTATCCAGGTCGCATTCACCAGCACGGCAAGGGTGATCGCCACCTGCAGGGTGACCAGAATCGCGCCGGCGGGACTGCGCCGCAACGCCGAGAGCAGGGGCCGGATATTCAAACTCATGGTTTCGCCCGTACCGACGGCCTTCACTGGCTCTTCAGATACACCGCGGGAGACAGGCGGCCGATGCGCCAGGCCGGGTAGAGGCCTGCGATGAGAGTGGACACGCCGGCGAGTGCCAGCGCCCAGAGCACCCCGCGTGGGTCGAAATGGGCCGCCGCGCCGTAGTCGCCGCCGCTTGCGGCGTACATCGCCTGTACGCCCTTCAGTCCCAGCACCGCGAGCGCCAGACCGAGGGCGGAACCCACGAGGGCCAAGAGCGCGACTTCCACCAGGTGCTGCGCAAAGATCTGGCGGCGGCTCGCGCCGAGCGCGCGCCGGACGCCGGTGACGGGGGCGCCGCGCAGGAACTTGGCGAGCAGGAGTCCGACGGTGTTGATGAGACAGACGGCGAGAAAGGCGAAGGCGAGGCGCATCAGCAGCGTGCTGTCGCTGTCGATGACGTCATGGATTTTCAGCCACTGGCTCACCTTCCAGAGGTGATTGTTGCGCGGCCGCTGAAACCTGCCCTGTGTGCGCTGCTGGGCCCAATAGGCGTTCATGAAGTCCAGAAATCGGTCGCGTTGGGCCGTCCCGGACAGCTCCACCCACAGCGTGATCCATACGCACTCGGAGCCGATCAGCTCCTGGTAGGTGTCGACCTGTCCAGAGCCCCAGCAGTCATAACTGCCTGCCGGCCAGCGATGCAGGACCTCATCCCAGCGGAAGGGCACGAAAGGCGCCTCGGGCTTGCCGAAATTTCCATCTCCTCCGCCGGTGAGGTTGTAGAACTTGGGTTGTGGATGCCAGTGATCCAGAACCCCGACGATGCGGAAGCTCAGGTTGTTCCACAGGATCGTGCGTCCGACGCTGTCCGCGCCCCCGAAGAGCTTGTCGTTCTCCCTTCGGCTCAGCACGATGACCGGTTCCGGCCCCCGGTCGGCGGCGGCGCTCCAGGGTCCTCCATATTCGAATGGCACCTCGAACATGTGGAAGAAGTCCGCCGTCGTGGCCTGGGTGAGCACCGAACGGGGAATGGGTTGCCCGGGTGCGCCGCTCAGTGCGCCGCTCATGAGCACAAGAAGAGCCTTGCGGCGGGGAATGTTCGAGCCATAGAGATAGGCTGCATCCTGATAGGTCAACTGGTCCGGCGGCAGTGTCGGATGCTCGGCGCTCCAAGGGGTCCGCGGACCCCAAGAATCCATGGTCACCGCATAGAGCACGTCGTTCTTCCACCAGATCGGATTGCCCGACATGGTGTGATAGACGGTCAGCGTGACGATGCAGGCGGCGATGCCGAAGGCAATGGCCCCGACCATGAGGGCGGTGAGGCCGGGTGTGCGGCGGAAGCTCTTGAAGGCGAGGCGAAGATAATAGCCGAGCATTCGCGAGCCCCCTTCCCGTGCGAGTCCTCAGACGGTCTGGGTTGCCACCGAGGGTGGCACCGCGGCGGCGCGGCGGGCCGGATGCCATGCGGCGAGCTGGCCGATCGCGGCCAGGATCACCATGCCAAGGGCGAGATACATCGGGTCGAGACGGGGCAGGGCGTACGCGCTCGAGAGCCAGGAGCCCACGCCGAGGGCGAGGATGCAGCCGAGCAGGATTCCGGCGAAGAGAACGAATGCGTTCTCGGTCAGGAAATAGCTGACGACATCGCGCCTGCGAGCCCCGACCGCGCGCATCGTGCCGATCTGCTTGGTGCGGGTGCTCACGTTGAATGCGGTAAGGCCGAAGATGCCGAGACAGGTAACGGCCAGAATGAGCGCGGTGACGGTGCTCAGGAAAATCACCATGTTGCGGTTCTGGGCATCGAGTTGCCCCTTGTAGTACTCGAGGACATGTGCGTCGAAGATGACCCGGTTCGGATTGGCAGTGGCCAGATGACGCTCGGCCGTGCGCATGAGCGCGGCGGCCTTGCCGGGTTGCGTCCGCACGAGACAGATGTAATCGCCATAGCCGCCCGGCTCCTGCGGATAGAGCAGCCCGTCGTAGCTCGGAGTATCGATCACGGAGCCGAAGAAGTTGCTGGTGATGCCGATGATCGTCATGGGTTTGTCGGTGCTGCCATAGATACTCTTGCCGAGCGCATTGCCGTGCGGAAAGAGCTTGCGGGCGAACGACTGTGTCACCAGCACCTCCGAGGCGAGGTGAGAGAAGTGGGGTGAAAATGGCTGCACCTCGGTCGCAGTGAAATTGCGACCGGCGACGATGTGCACTCCGAGTGTCTTCAGTCCCTCCGCGTCGATTTGCATCGACCGCACCCAGAACTGATGACTGAGCTCGCTTGGGCGGCGGCGGATCCCATCGCCCTGTCCAAAAGCAGTCAGGGGTATCGCCGAGGTCGCCGTGGCGGCGATCACTCCCGGGAGGCTGCGCAGATACGCGAGGTCCTCGCGCTGCGAGCTGCCGTAATCGAACTGGGTGGAGAATCCCGCAACGGCAAACTCGAAGATGTCGCGCTGATCGATGCCGGTCGGCTGGCGGATATCATGGAGGCGCTGAGCGACCATCCAGGTGGCATTGACCATCACCGCGAGCGCGATCGCGATCTCGAGCGCCACAAGGATCGCGCCGGTGCGATTGCGTGCGAGCGCCGAGAGGACGGGGCGTACGTTGAGCTGCATGATGGTCTCGCTAGCGGGTCTTGAGGTATACGGCGGGCGGCAGCCGGCCGACGGCCCAGGCGGGATAGAGTCCCGCGGCCAGAGTCGAGAGCGCCGCGAGCGCCAGCGCCCACACCACCCCTACCGGATCGAAGTGGGCGAGCAGGCTGTAGGAAGCGTCGCCGGTGTAAAGAGCGCGTACCGCACCGAGGCCCGCGGCGCCGAGTGCCAAGCCGATGAGAGCGCCGGCCAGGGACACCACGGCCACTTCGACGATGTGCTGCAGAAAGACCTGATTACGGCTCGCGCCGAGTGCGCGCCGCACGCCGGTGATCGGGGCACCCCGCAGGAACTTCGTGAGCAGGATGCCGATCGTGTTGATGAGGCACACCGCCAGAAAGGCGAAAGCGATGCGAACGAGGATGCGGCTGTCGCTGCTCACGACACCGTTGATTTTCAGCCAGCGGCTCACGCGAGTCAGATGGTTGTTGAGCGGGCGCTGGAATCGACCGACCCGTCGCTGCGCCGCCCAATAGGCATCCATGTAGGCCTGGAAGCGCTGCCGGCTCGCGGCATCGGGCAGCTCGACCCACATCTCGGTCCAGACGGCGCCGGAGGCGAGCAGGTCCTGAAAGGTGACGATCCGGCTGGGCCCCCAAAAGCTCATGTTGCCCGAAGGAAGCTGTTGCAGGGCGCGAACCCAGCCGAACGGAACGAACGCATCTTCGGGCGCATTGAACGCACCGTCGATCAAGTCGTAGAAAAGGGGCAGGGGATGCCACGCATTCATGACACCTACCACGCGAAACTGATGACCGTCCCAGAGCACGGTCCGGCCGACACTGTCGGCTCCGCCGAAGAGCTTGTCGTTCACTTCCTTGCTGAGCACGATCACCGGTTGCGGCCCCTGGTCGGCAGCGGAACTCCAGCCGCCGCCGTACTCGAAGGGTACGTCGAACATCGAGAAGAAGTCACCGCTCGTCGCCCGTGTCCACACCCGCAGGGGCAGCGTTTGACCGGGAGCGCCGGTCAGCATGCCGAGGAGCTTGGTCATCACCGCCTTGCGCTTCGGGATGCTCGACTGCATGAGATAGGTCGCATCCTTGTAGGCGAGCTGCGGCGGCGGGAGCTGCGGATGGTCCGAGTCGAAGGGATGGAGGGGATCCCATGAGTCCATGGTCACGGCGTAAAGAACATTGTTCTTCCACCAGATCGGATTTCCGGACATCGCATGATAGACGGTGAGCGTCACGATGCAGGTGCCGATGCCGAGCGCGATCGCGCACACCATGAGTGCGGTCAGCCCGGGGGTGCGCCGCAAGCTTTTCAACGCGAGCCTGCAATAATAACCAATCACGCTGCTCTCCTCGGCTGTCGGCTGTCGGCGGGCGGCTAGGCGCCAAGATTGATAGGCTCGGAGGAGCTGCGCCGCTCATAGGGCGGCGAGTCGATGACGAGGCCGTCGACGATGTGGATGTTGCGCTGGGCACGGCGCGCGAGCTCCGGATCGTGGGTCACGAGCACGACGGTGGTGCCCATGTCGTTGATCTTCTCCAGTAGATCCATGACCTGACGCGCCATGAGCGAATCCAGGTTGCCGGTCGGCTCGTCGGCGAGGATGAGCGCCGGGTCGCCGGCGATAGCACGCGCAATGGCGGCGCGCTGCTGCTGGCCGCCGGAGAGCTGCGAGGGCATGTGCTTCATGCGCGAGGCGAGTCCGACGAGCTCGAGCGCGCGGCTGATGCGCTGGTGCCGCTCCGGGCCCTTCATCCGCCTATAACGCAGCGGCACGTCCACGTTGTCGTAGATGTCGAGGTCCGGAATCAGATTGAAGCTCTGGAAGATGAAGCCGATCTTCTCGTTGCGGATCCTCGAGCGCGCATCGTCGGAGAGACGGCTCACGTCCTTGCCGTCGAGCTCGTAAGTGCCGGTGTCGAAGGTCTCCAGCAGACCTGCGACGTTGAGGAAAGTCGTCTTGCCCGAGCCCGAAGGTCCGCTCACCGCCACGAACTGGCCCGCTCCGACCTCGAGGGAGAAATTGCGCAGCGCGTGCGTCTCGATGAGATCGGTGCGGTAGATCTTGCTGACGTCATGCATCTTGAGCATTGGAGGACCTCTTGTTTCTCAGCGCGCGATTTTCACAGCGGCTGCGTCGTTGAATCCCGAGGTGTCCGAGATCACGACCCGATCGCCGGCTGCGAGCCCGCGCAGAACCTGTATTTCCGAGATGGAAGCCGCGCCGAGCTCGACCGGCTCGCGCAACGCCTCGCCGGCGCGCAGCACGTAGACATAGCGCGTCTGCGGGCTGAGGAACGCGCCGCGCTCGACCTTGAGCACATCATCGTGCTGCCCGAGGACGATGCGCACCGCGGCCTGCTCGTTCTGACGAAGCCCGACCGGCTGCGAGCCGTCGAATCTCGCTCGGCCCGTGACCCAGCCGTCCTGCACATCGGGAGAGACGGCCGTGACCACTCCTTTGACCGTCTGACCGTCGAGAGTGATGTCCGCGGGTAGCCCCGGCTTGATGCCGTTGGCCAAGGACTCTGCCACCTGGAACTGAATGGCGAGCGCGGAAAGATCCACCACCGTGACGAGTGGGGCGCTTCTTGCCACGTGGGTCTGGTCGGTTTGCCCGAGCTCGGCAACCATGCCGTTGACCGGCGAGCGGACCGTCAGCTCATCGAGCCGCTGCTTCAAGCCGGCGAGGAGCAGCGCCTGCGAGTTGCGCGCCAGCTCGCGCGTACGCAGATCGAGCATGATCCGGGCGCGCTCCAGCTGGTCATTCTGCTTGGCATTCTCGAAATTGAGGCGCGCGATGGAGTAGGTGTCATAGGCGGCCTCGTACTGATACTCGGGGATGAGGCGCAGCTTCCAAGCCGACTGCAGCCGCTGCAGCTCGCGAAGCTTCTGGCTCATGGTGACGGCGGCGAGGTCCGCCCGCTGGCGGTTCTGCAGGAGCTCCTGGCGGAGCTGGACCCGCTGCTGCGCCAGCGCCGCGTCCATGCTCTCGAGAGTGGCGCGCTCGCGCTCGTATTCGTTCTCGAGCTCGGGACTCGAGAGCTTCGCCAGCACCTGTCCCTTCGAGACCCGATCCCCGGCATGCACCAGGTAGCCGACCGTTCCCGGGGCAGTGGAGTAGACCGTGGGACTCACTGCGGCGATCACCGTGCCCCGCGCGGCGACATCGTCCACGAAGTCCCCGCGCGTCACGGTGGCGAGCTCGAGGTTCTGCAGCGAGGCCACATCGCCCGAGTCGAGCCATCCCCTCAGGAGCCAGAAGAGGGTGAAAGCCAGCACGAGCGCGCCGGCGGCGCCGAGCTGCACCGGCCGGCGCCGGTACCAGGGGTGGGCTGTCGCATCGCGGGTCACATCCTGCGCGGACGTTCCCCGGATAGGAGCGGGTCCGGCGCTTGGCTTGATGGTTGGCTTGAGGTCGACGATGCCCATGACAGTCTCTCACCCAGCACCAGTGCACGAGCCGTACCAATGGAGCGACCGCCGCGCAAGACACTGAAACTCAGTTGATTTTTCCGATGTGCCTGCTGCGCACGCCGCTCGCACGGCGTCCGCCCGCCGGACAGCGGACACTCGCGCGGACACGATCGCGAGCAGCCGTTGCGGAACGGGCTGCCGAGCACGCTCGGGTGTGCTCGGCTGCGCTTTGGGCTCGGCTTGCATGGCATGCGCTCAGCCTGCAAGCTGAGTTCTGGAGCGTCGCACGCCATGGGACCGGACTTGCGGCCCGCAGGTCCAGCGGGCGATGCATTGCGCACTAAGACCGGGAGGTTCTTTTAATGCCCACTCGTCGCACCACGGAATCCGCTCGTACCGCAGAATCCGCGCGGGACACCGACAAAGCCCCGCAGCGCCGCCGCGCGGCGCCCATCAAGCCCGACGCCGTCTCGGGCGCCAGCACTCCGACGGCCGCCGTGACCAGCGGCGCGGTCTCCCTATCGGAGAGCACCCGCCGGGCGATGGTCGAGCAGGCGGCGTATCTGCGCGCCGAGCGGCGCGGCTTTGCCCCGGGAGGCGAGGTCGAGGACTGGCTGCTCGCGGAAGCCGAGGTTGATGCGCTGCTGCGGGCAGGCAACGGCCGGCCGCCTCAATAGCTTCACGCCATGTACATGCCGCCGTTCATGGAGAAATCCGCGCCGGTCGCGTAGGCGGACTCCTCCGACACCAGCCAAGCCACGAGTGAGGCGATCTCGGCGGGCTCGCCGAGACGCCTCACCGGGATGGTGCTCACGATCTTCTCCAGGCGATCGGGCCTGACCGCCTTCACCATCTCGGTGGCGAGGTAGCCGGGCGAGACGGTGTTGACCGTCACGCCGCGCGCGGCGACCTCCTGCGCGAGGGCCATCGTGAAGCCGTGGATGCCCGCCTTGGCGCTCGAGTAGTTGGTCTGGCCGAACTGGCCGCGCTGCCCGTTCACGGACGAGATGTTGACGATGCGCCCCCAGCCGCGCTCCAGCATGCCGTCGAGCACGTGTCGAGTGACGTTGAAGAGCGAGCTCAGGTTGGTATCGAGCACCGAGCGCCACTCCTCCGGCGCCATCTGACGGAAGAGCGCATCGCGGGTGATTCCCGCATTGTTGACCAGGATGTCGACCGGCCCGATCTCGCGGCGAACGCTCTCGAGCGCCCTGCGGCTCGATTCCCAATCGCAAACGTCGGCCTCGGATGCGATGACGCTCAAGCCTTCATCGGCCATCTGCCTCAGCCAACGTTCCCGGCGCGGCGAGCCCGGGCGGCAGCCGGCCACCACGGCGTGACCTGCGCGGCAGAGGCGCCGGCAGATCGCGCTGCCGAGCCCTCCCATGCCGCCTGTTATGTAAGCAATCCGCCGCGTAGCCTCCGCCATAGCGCCTCCGTCGGGTGTTGGTGTCGGGGAGGTGGGCTGTTTACTCCTTCCGGTGTTGGTCGTCTAGGCGCGCATCGCGTAAGTCATACGAATGAAGCGGATTGCAACTCAGCCGTGCACATAAGTGCCGGGCGCATCCTCGAGCGAGGCGGGCGCCGTCCCCGGCACGCCCGTGACCGCCCGCGCGGGCTCGCGCCCACCGGAGCGCTGCTCGAGCCATCGCTGCCATTCGGGCCACCAGGAGCCTGCTTGCTCTGCCGCTGACTTCAGCCACTCATCCGCCGAGAGCGTGTGCGTCGCCTGCGCCGAGGCGAGCACCCGGTAGCGGCGCTTCGGATGCGCGGGGCCGCTCACGATCCCGGCGTTGTGACCGCCGCTCGTGAGGAGGAAGGAGTAATCGGATGAGCGCGCGAGCGCTCCGGCGCGGAAGACGGCGCGCCAGGGCGCGACATGATCGGTCTCTGTGCCGACGACGAACAGGGGCACGCGGATGTCGCCGAGGCTGATCCTGCGGCCGCCGACGGTGAATTGACCCTGCGCCAGCTCGTTCTTCAGATACAGGCGGTAGAGATACTCGCTGTGCATGCGCCAGGGCATGCGTGTGCCATCGGCATTCCAGGCCATGAGATCGTTGGGCTGCGGGCGCTCACCGCGAAGATAGGTGTCGACGGCGGGCTTCCACAGCAGCTCGCGCGAGCGCAGCATGGCGAAGGCGCCGCCCATGCGCTCACTCTCGAGCACGCCGGCCTTGTGCATGAGAGCCTCCAGCATCGCGAGCTGGGCGGGGCTGATGAACACCGAGAGCTCCCCCGGCTCGCTGAAGTCGGTGAGCGCCGCGAGCAGCGTCATCGAGGCGAGTCGGTCATCGCCTCGTCCGCCGAGAAGCGCAGCGGCGATCGCGAGCAGCGTGCCGCCGATGCAGTAACCCACCGCGTGCACCTTGCGCCTGGGCACGATCCGATTGACGGTGTCGAGCGCTTCCTCGAATCCGAGTCGCAGATAGTCGTCGAGGCCGAGCTCGCGGTCCTCGCGGGTCGGATTCTTCCAGGAGATCACGAATACCGTGTGTCCCTTCTCGACCAGGTACCGCACCATCGAGTTGTGCGGTGAGAGGTCGAGGATGTAGTACTTCATGATCCAGGCGGGCGTCACGAGAATGGGCTCCGCGTGCACGCTGGGCGTCTGCGGCGAGTACTGCAGCAGCTCGATCAGGCGGTTGCGGAAGACGACCTTGCCGGGACTGACCGCGACATCGCGGCCGACCTTGAAGCGCTCCACACCGCGCGGGCGCGCGCCGCTTACCATGGCGGTCGCATCCTCGACCCAGTGCTTCAGGCCGCGCACGAGGTTCTGGCCGGACTCCGCCACGGTCTTGCGCAGGAGCTCAGGATTCATGTGGAGAAAGTTGGCGGGGGAGGCGGCATCGAGGAGCAGCTGGGTGGCGAAGCGAAGACGGGCGAGCTTGCGTTCGGACTCCGCCGAGCCCGCGGTGGTTGCGCTTGTCGCGATTGCCGGCGCGGCGGTCCCGTCCGACTGCGCGCCGAGTGCGAGCGCATGTTGGATCCAACCGGCCCAATTCGCGTAGGCGTGCGCCACGGCATTGAAGGGCCAGAGCCGCCAGGCCGGATCGGCGAAACCCGGGGCGCCGTCCGGCGGCGGCAGGGGGGTTCCCGTTGCCGCTCGCAGCGCGAACCTCCACGTGTCGATTGCCCCGCCGAGCGCGCTTCGCACGAGCTCGGCCTGCTTGTCGGAGCGAGCGGCAATGGCGGCGCACCAGGCGAGCCAGGCCTGCAGATAATCGTCCGCCGCGAGCCCTCCGGTGAGTGTGGCGAGCCGCAGCTGCATCGCGCGCTGCGCTGCGCTCAGCTCAGGCATCGCGCGGGCGGCGCCACCCGCGCTCGGGCGCGCTACCTCCTGCACCGCATCGAAGGTGCTCATGTTGCGCGCCGGAGCGCCCTTGGTCCTGCGCGCAGCGCCCAGGGCCTCGCGCGGAGCGCAGGCCAAGACCGAAGCCGCGGGCAAGAGGGTGGTCGCCTAAGGCAACGCCTCCCCACCGATGAAGGGCGGCCCCGGGCCGCCCTTTTTTATGGGCGCTGAGGTTTATGGGCGCTGAGGTTCACGAGCAATCAGGAGGCTGTGGGGTCGCATGAAAAAGAAATCGAGTCGCAAGGTCAGAGGTGCTAC